>CAYRXT010000031.1:0-26406 GCA_964428315.1 uncultured Planctomycetales bacterium | reverse complement strand
TCAATCCACGCCCCCGCGCGGGGGGCGACCCGGAAATTGGCCAGCGAAAACGCGCCCTCCGGGGTTTCAATCCACGCCCCCGCGCGGGGGGCGACCTGCTCATGATATCCTCTTCGTTACATCATCATCGTTTCAATCCACGCCCCCGCGCGGGGGGCGACGTTACCCGGATCGGCTTCTGGTATCGGACAGCTCTTGTTTCAATCCACGCCCCCGCGCGGGGGGCGACTCAAAGCCGAACCAACGTTCGACGGGAAACTCAGTTTCAATCCACGCCCCCGCGCGGGGGGCGACTGATGTCCCCGGAATCGTGGACGATGATTTTCTGTTTCAATCCACGCCCCCGCGCGGGGGGCGACATGACTGCAAAAGCAATTTCCGGCTGATGTCTGTGTTTCAATCCACGCCCCCGCGCGGGGGGCGACTTGACTTCGTTGGTGCGCCTGTTGACTTTTGTCAAGTTTCAATCCACGCCCCCGCGCGGGGGGCGACCCGCGACTTCAGCCATGCTCTCCTTCATCGAATCGTTTCAATCCACGCCCCCGCGCGGGGGGCGACATAACTAAAAATGGACATAATGACGCGACAAGGTTTCAATCCACGCCCCCGCGCGGGGGGCGACCGATTACGGCATTAAACAATGCCCTTCGGGCGATTAGTTTCAATCCACGCCCCCGCGCGGGGGGCGACAGGAGTGTTCTTTCGGCGAGCGGTGTTCTTTCGGGTTTCAATCCACGCCCCCGCGCGGGGGGCGACCCCTCGTCCATCCCGTCGTTACCGGTTAAATCGGTTTCAATCCACGCCCCCGCGCGGGGGGCGACCAACGGCGTCCTGGGGGCAATCGAAGTCGTATCGAGTTTCAATCCACGCCCCCGCGCGGGGGGCGACTGAATTTCTCTGTTCAGCTGGATCCCTGGTCCAGTTTCAATCCACGCCCCCGCGCGGGGGGCGACTTTGACAATGGTTCTGGATATGTGACCAATGTAGGTTTCAATCCACGCCCCCGCGCGGGGGGCGACAGATTAGGGAGCTATCCCCGATTGATTTCTATGTTTCAATCCACGCCCCCGCGCGGGGGGCGACATAAAAGGACTTGACATAAGCAAACCTATACGGTGTTTCAATCCACGCCCCCGCGCGGGGGGCGACATACTGCTCATAAACCACTCAACTGCTGTTTCTTGCAAAAGGTTTTCCACGAACCCCGGTGCTCACAAGCAGCTTTCTGGCACATTCATGCATGCCGATTCTTATTACGTTTTTATCTTCAAAAGGTTCTGTCTCTTGCGAACCCTTCACATAAAACATGTCTCTGAGTGCTTCGCGCGGCCTCTTACACAATTAAAGGCCCCTCCTGGTCAACGGCCTTCTGCGCACCGACGTGCTCAACCCGGCGCCGCCAGTTCGCCCCTAAAAAATAAAACCGCATGCTGTCTTTTTTTTCATCCATCTCCGAAATCAAACGGTTTTTTAAAACCGTCCACTGGGCGGGATCGACGATGCATTCAAATACCGAGAACTGCACCCTCTGCCCCCAGTCTTTGCAGGTCCGCGCCACCCTGCGAAGACGGCGCGCGCCGCCCTCATCGCTCACGTTCACGTCATAGGTTACAAGAACAAACATGTGCCCCGCCTTCCCTAACCGCTATTTCCATAACCGCTATTTCCATATAAACGCGGGATAACCGTCCAGATCACCGCGCATAAACCGGGCCAGCAGTAAAGCCTGGACAAAAAAGACCAGACCCAATGCGATCTTTTCGTTTATAAAAGGGTGCGTGATCTCCTCCTGTTTGCGGGCCTGATAGGAGATAATAACGGTTTTTCGTGTTTCGTCGTCCATCAAGACCGCCCCGGCCTCGCTTTTTTTAAAACCCGTTTTCTTAACCTGTCCCAAATTGATCAGAGACAGGGCCAGCCGGTCGGCGACGGCATGGCGGAATTCTTCCATCACGTCGAGGGCCAGACCGGGACGCCCCGGCCGGTCACGGTGCAAGAATCCCACCGCCGAGTCCAGCCCCACGGATTCCAGCGCGGCCCGCACATCATGCAGAAGCAACGTGTACAGAAACGATAACAGGCAGTTGACGTTATCCAGAGGCGGGCGGCGGCTTCGCTGGCGGAAATAAAAATCCCTCTTTTGCGAAAGGATCAGATGGTCAAAGACGTTGAAATACGTGCGCGCCGTATCCCCTTCCAGTCCCCGCAGGGCATCCAGGTTCAAACCGCGCTCAAGTTCCTTGACCGACCAGGAAATGCGTCCGACGGCCTTCTTGATTTCCCCGTCTTCAATCTTCCCTGCGTGATCCCGGAGCGCCCTTCGCAGAACAGCCCGCCCGTTGGCGAATTTGGCCGTCAACACCGCCCTGGCGATTTCCGCCGAGGCGGCCTGATCATCCGCACGGCGGTACTGCTCGCGGCGCAGAAGCACGTTCCCCGAAGTGAATCCCTGCACCCTGGCTAGAAAACGTCCCGTCACGCTCAAAAAGCTCACCGCCACACTGTTCTGCGCACAGAATCCCATTAGCGGCGGCGAACACAGTACCTGCCCGAAGCACACGATGCCGCCGATCGTATGCACCGGCAGTGTCATTTTAATCTCACCGTCCACTTTGACGACAACGGTCTCCCCTTCCTTGTGAAGATAAGCGCCCTGGGTGGTCACGAAGAGCGTGTTGAGATGTTTTTTCATGACTGCGCGGTCATTTTTTTAAAATAGTTTTTTACGGATTGGGGGCGGCCCAGCGATTTGGGCATACACAAGGAAAACAGCGAACACGTGTCGCATTTTTTCTCGTAAACGGGCGGCGGCGTAATACCGGCGCCAACCAGGCGGTGCAGGCGAAAAGCCGCATCGGCCGTCTCTTTCCTTAATAAATCATCAAAGACAACTTCCGTCCGCCGGCGCTCCCTGCCGTAATAAATGGCGCCGCGGGGAACAGCGGCCCCCGCCATCTCTTCCAGGCACAGGGCCTGGGCGCACAGCTGGACATTATCGCGGTTGTCCGGCTTAGTGCGGCCGCGTTTGTACTCTACCGGGAAGGGCCTCCATGGCCCGCTTTCAAGACGAGAAAACTCCACCACGTCCGCTTTTCCTGAAAGCCCGAGCTTCAGAGACCTTATGGGCATGCCAAACTCGGCCCTCACACCCTTCCTGCGTTCGGCGGACTCACTGTGCGCCTTCTCATGCATCACACGTCCCTGCGCCGTGAATAGATTCTCCGCCCAGACCTGTTCGATATGGATCAACGCGCACTGCCGTTCGCAGAACATAAAATGCTGTATGGCCGACAAAGGTAAAAGTTCGTCCTCGGAATACATTCGGGTTCCTTTTCTCAACAAGCTGTCAAGGATTCCCTGACAACTGGATACTGCCTCCGTTCATTTTCCTCAAAAATGTTCGTCCCACTGTTCTTCCATATCCCTCGCGGCACCGGCCAGATCGTCCAGGCCTTCCGGATCGAACGCCTCCGGGTCGAAGTCACCGCCGATCCATTCGCGCATTTCTTCATGCTCGGCATGGTTCGGGTCACGGACGGCCTCCAGCAAATCTTCATATCCGGGCGGCCCGCCGCAGTCCTCCGGTGGACAGGCGCGCGCGCCGGCGGTGCACCGCGGATATTTGGCGCCTTTTTGCGGCGACGAAGTTTTTTCAAGCTCGACGGCATGTTCCCAGCCGTCGCCGAAGTCGTATGCGAAAACCAACCGTCTTGTCCCGGCTTCCACTAAATCCTTTAACAGCGTTTCCCTCTCATCATGCGTCTCGAAATCGGACGGGAATTCGTCATCGGGAATGCCGTAATATTTCTCTCCCATCAGGAATTGATGCAGATGCCCGCCGTGCCAGCCCATCGCGCAGATAATAACGGCGGCCAGCCTGTACAGGGTGATATCCGCCGGGATCTCCACCCGCCGCCAGACGAACGGGGAGACGTGGGCAAGGCTTATTTTGATTGTGTAGACAGAAGGCGTACTTGTCATATGTCTCTCCTGCGGTTATCTCTTTTCCGAAATAATGTTATCGGCTTGCCGGAGAAAATCGCCCGCCGCGCGCAATAGTTTCTTGCTGTCTTCTTTTGTCCAACGGCCGTAGTAATCCGCGTCCTCCCGCAGCGCGCTGCCTTCGAAAATGATGTCCCCGCCTCTCATCTGGACCTCCCGCTGTTCAGAAAATAATTTATATGTTTATAATGATAAACGTTCGTTCAAATATATGAACAGTTAAATTATGCCGCCTCCCGCCCGCCGTCAAGACCGCCGGGGCCCGGCCTGCCTTTGGCGCAGGGATTTGCGTCCACCGCCAAGAGGGACAGGGGGAATGGAAGATGGGGTTGGAGACGGTAGATTGGTAAATTTTGAAAATATGGTAAATTTTTCTTTGCAATCAACCCAATTGATCCATTCGATGGACCTCAACACCTGCGGGTAATTCCGATCGTATATCTTCCGGGGTTGGGAGCTTACCATAATCCTTGATCGACCTGGAGTCTTTGACATGAGAAATCTTGCTTTCCACCAAATCAAAGAGTTTATGGGCCGGGGCACAGCCGAGTTTGGCCTGACGCACCCGCTGATCTTTGTCCTTATCGGTTCCAACGTGCTTGAAAACAAACGTGTGTTCGGGATGCACGGTCATCAATCCCTTGCTGCTGGAACGGTCATGTTCGTACATATTCAAGATTGCCTCGAAAAGCAACTTCAAGTCATTCTCAGAAAATCCCGTCCCCCCATGTGCCGGATCGGCCAAGTTAGCGCTAATAAATCCCTTGCCAACGTACAGTCCGTAAGGAATCAACGACTTGCGTCCCATGGTGCGAAGTTCGTTTTCAGGCTGTTCATCTTCCCATTTTTTGATGGCCGCGCTTGATTCCCCCTTAACATCTTTGGCAACGGCCATACGTGTGATCGAGGCATCCAGCGGAAGGATCGGGTCAACGGAACGAGAAAAGGCGACTTGAACGGGGCCTCGCACTTGACCGGCATTGGCGCCGGTACTCATAACCGCGCCAAAAGCACGCACATCGTAATAATTATTGCACACCCACTGTTTGGCTGCTTCAACCTTATCTTTAACGGCACCTTTCTTTCCGTCGGACAGGCCGCCGGTTTCCTCATGTGCTTTGGCAATGGGCCTGTTGAGATTCGTGGCATGTTCGACAAAAATTGAATAAGGCGACTCGTTCCCGCGAGCAATCTGGACATAATTGCGGATGCGCCGTTTCACGGCCACATCCGAAACAAGCCCATGCATGTCCTGCGGATCGATCCGCGGCGCATTGCCCGCATCAGGATCGCCGTTGGGATTGCCATTCTGACAGTCAAAAAGAAATAAAAACTCGTAACGGTTGGCAATAGGTTCGTCCATTGTTATTCTCCTTTCGTTTCGTCAATATTTTCAGATTGATGCTTATTGGACTTTTTGGGGGCGGCAATTTGTTGATAATAACCAAGAGCAAAAAGGCTTTGCTCCTCAAGAGTCAGCATTGAGGGTGGATCTTTTTCAAAACACGCCCAGATTGATGCGAGACGCTGTTCGTACCAACGAGCAAGACCACCTTCCAGTTTGTTCAGGTGAAATTGACTCCCCCGGCTGAGCCGACCGAGAATTAAGGCAGGTGTGGCGCTGGCGGCAGCGTAATACCGTTGCACAACACCAGCTCCGACATCAACGAGAGCGGCCCGTTGCAAATCGGCATAAACGGCCATTAACCGTCCGCAGTGATACGCCGGACTCCGATGTTCCTCGTTAAGATAAGGCTGCATGTCTTGATCTCCTTTCCTTATATGATAAGCTTTCAACAAACCCATGCGCGCATATCTCATGGGCTCATCCTGAATAATATCCACTTTAACACGGGCCAATGATTGGGTCATGACGAACGCGGGGATCTGTTCTTTACGTACAGCCACACGCCATAGTTTTGCTTCGAGTGGTGGTGGTACATCCTTTAAATCCCGCACAAGCCCGCCAAGCACGGCAAGAAATCTGGGACGCGAGGCCAGCCCGTTTCCATCTCTCCTGACAATGGCCAAGTGATCGAACCATACATCAATATTTTCAGCCAACTCACCGAATTGTCCTTCAATCCAATCACGAATCATGACCCGACCGGAAGCTCCTGACAAAGTCAATGAATAATAACTATAATTAAGCAAATCTACACGTTTACCTGTTCGAATCATATCTAAAAATGAACCGCCTTTAAACTGGGCATCTCTTTCAACTTCATCCTCCTTTTCAGCGTTAGCCAAGAAGCTCAATGGATCAAATTTATCAGGCACTGCTTCCTTGCCCGCATACCAATAAACGACTTTGGCGCCGGTCAAACGGCGGCCATGATGCTTGATCAAATTATTCAATGCCCCGCGATAAGCCGCGGCCATGTCTTCGGCAACAGCCGCATTCTTCGACTGGTTTAAGCAATACGAACAAAAAGATTCCTGCTTGAATCCCGCCAAAACGTCTCCCATGGACAAACCGCCGACGTCGGATAACCCCTCAATCTTGGGATGCGTTAAAACAGGCTCGACAAGCTTCCCACTGCCGAAGCAACGCATGGAATCTCTTGCGGAAGGCTGATTCTTGTTTACCCGATCCGGTGATTTTTTCTTTGCCGATTTCTTTGTCAATAGCCCCTGACGAAAATCCCGCCACCATTGATGCCACGCATCATCTTCCACCAAAAACATCGGCATGCGATCGGTTACAGCAAAGGTTACTCTGTCCGTTGGTTTAAATGGTTTCTCCGAAAAGGCCTTTTGAATTTCTGTTAACCCTGCCGATGATTCCAGCAACGTCGCAATACCGTCAAGTTCTTTAAGGACGGCTGAAGCTTTATGTAATAAGGAAACAAAATAAATGTGTTTAGCTTCAGCCTTTTTACGAGCATCTTCATCTATACTGTCATCAGTTCGCACATCGCCCTTCTTACCCAACAATACTGCAACTTCAAGATTGTCCACCAAGAAATGCCTGCAGCCTGCACCGCCAGCCTTCATTTCCGGCTGGGAAAGATCAGGGCAAACGGCAAAGGTCTGTCCGCGATTTTTCTTGTCATCAGAATCGCCCAATTCCTGGATGTTCAGAAAGCGTCCATTTCCATCAACAACGATGACCCAGCGGACAGTCTTCGGTTTAAAACCAGGCTCAACGGTCAATCCGTGTGTATTCGCGTAATCAATCAATAAATTAAGCATGGGCGGCCTCCCGTTCGGGTTTCAGAACTTCAGGGCTGTCGAAATCGGGAACGTTGAGCACGCCTTTTTCAACCTTTGCGTGAAACAGAGAAATAAACGGCCTATCGCCTTCCATCAGCGGCAATCCCGGTCGACGCAAATCAAAGACATCGTAAAGCATAAAACCAATATCCTGGGTGTAATCCAACGGATCGGACAATCTCTGATCAACCTCTTTAAGTTCAAAATAAGCCGGGAATTCACGGCATCCCATGCACGGTTGATGAAAACATTTGCCGTATGACGCGCGGCGACGGAACTGTGCTTCCAATGCCTGCTGTTTGCCTTCATGACCGGAGAAAGGGCGTATTTCGGCGGTCAGACGATACCGAACATCTTTAAGCGCCATGGTTTGGCGCTGGGTACGTCCCCTTTCATCCGTTCCGAGTAAATTACGGTCGCCATCGGCATAAATTCTCGCGGGGTGTCCCGAGCCGCTCATCCACTTCCCAACTTCATTGACGTTCACTTTCTCCTTCACCTCATTACGCCGCAAGGCAATATAGGCAATCTGAGCAAACATCTCGACCTTTGTTATCTGCCAGCGAAACTGCGCCTCGGCCGGATTCCTGTTCGGCTTGCAGTAAATTGCGTCGAAAATCCCCCGTGCCGCGCTCGGTGTGATAATGGGATAACTAAAACGCTCCACCTTCAACTCGGGGCGGGAAAAACACGCCAACTCGCCCCATACTTCAAGAATTTGAGACTGAGGAGAATATTTCATAACCATTCTATCCTTTCGATTCCACTTGACTGATACGCAAATTGCATAGTATACTTACATCGTATCACGATGAGAGGCTATCCAAAGGGTTCCGTCCCGCGGCAATGCCTCTCTTTTTTTATGTCGATGGAAACTCCAGCTTTTTGCGCAAGTTATTCATAAAAACGATATCTGCATTAAATCTCCTCAAAAGCGATGAATATTGATTTCTGTCAGGTACCATCAAGTTAAGAAGCTTTCCCATCCTCTTCAAATGTTCCACCAAACAAGCAAAATCCCCGTCGCCAGATACGATTAATGCTTTGTCATAATGTGACATCTCCTTCATGGCATGCAGTACCAATTCCGCATCGACATTTCCCTTAATCTTCCCCTTTTCGCCCTGCAGGGTTGGTTTAAAAACGAGGATATAGCCAAATGACTGTAGGGCCGTGTATAGACTTTGATTCGTGGCAATATATCCGATAAATAAGAAGGCCTTTGTAATCCCGTATTTCTCTAAAAGATAAACACGGAACTTTTTAAAATCTAGCGTCCAGCCTTGTTGTTTAATTCCCAAATTTAAATTCTGTGAATCGATAAAAGCGTAATTATTAAACTTGTTTATCATAGCAGAGCCTTGTATAAAAAAGTGATTTCATCTCTTTAAGTGAATTATACAGTAAGCGGCAAAATTGTCAAGTTTATAGTATGGTTATTTATTGACATTCGCATTATTTTCATATATAATTTTTCCAGTCTTCTCAATATTTTGAGAAGTGGATTGAAACATAGTTTGGATTTTTATTAAAATGGGGGCTTAAATGCCCCCCATTTTTATTCCTATATCATACCATCCACGCCCTAACCTCATCCGGCGGTTTAATACCGAACATGGGATCATAGTCCTTCTCATTGAGATAAACAAACCAACCTTCGGATGGCTCACTATTAATCAATGGCACGGGCTTAAGGTAGTTCCAGACAACCGCCCCTCTCTTGGGACGATAAAGACTGACAGTAATCGGCCTTGCTTCACGAATCCACTGCCGCGTCAACCATCCGTCTTTCAAAGAGTAAAACCGCTTTTTTTCAGCCTCATATGGCACAAGAATATTGATTGCTCCATCTGCAATTAATTTGTAATACCGGGCTACATCCACAAACGAACGCCGTTTAAGCGCATCTTCAAGGCCAGAATTAATAGCGGCCGCGCCCGTCAAATCATAAAGCATTCGATAATACTGATTAAACAATCCTTGATTATAGATGTCGAACTTCTGTTCGATAGAACTCCCCTTCTCTAAAGCCTCATTTCTTTTTTGTTCAAACAATGTTTTAGTGGTTTCCACGGCCTCCTTGTATCCGCCCGGCGGATAGAGATATTCCTTATTATGTTCTTTTTCCGGAAGGAAAATTATCATGCGTCCCTGGTCATTCAATTTGCCCTCTCTATTACAACGCCCGGCAGCCTGGGCAATTGAATCCAAAGGACCAAAGGCACGAAAAACAACAGGAAAATCGACATCGGCACCAGCTTCAATACACTGTGTTGCTATCAGTCGACAAGGGCTTTTCTCATCAAGTCTATTGCGGACTGCAGCCAAAACCTTTTCCCGATGGACCGGACACATATTTGTGGAAAGATGAAATAGTCCGTCTTCTTTACACCGTTCACGCAAAAGTTCAACTAGTTTTTGGGCATGGCGTTTGAGATTCACAACGCACAATGAACGGAAATTTTCATCGCCAGCCAGCTCATCAGCAACAGATTGCCATGAACGGTTTTCATTAATTCGCCAGTCGATTCGGACACGACGCGCGTGAGCAAACAAACTTAGAGGCTCTTCGATAATCGCCCTTGGCTGCCAGCCTAATGCTGTAAATTTTTTTACCTGGTTGTGTAAATGATCAAATGCGGGTTGAGTAGCGGTTGAAAACACAACGGAACAGCCGTAACGCTCGCGCAACCGCGAAAGCGCTGCAAGCGATGGCACAGCTATACGGGGCGGAAACGTCTGCACTTCATCGAACAAGATGATACTGTTGGCAATTCGATGCAGTTTGCGGCACTGGCCCGGAGAGTTAGCGAAAAGAGATTCAAAAAATTGCACACTGGTTGTGACAATAAGCGGAGCATCCCAGTTCTCGGCTAACAGACAAGCTATCCGGCGGCTTTCTTCTTCTTTATTCTTAAACTTCTGCTCTTTTCCTGCCTTTGAACCGGCCAAGCTGTGATGTTCCAGGACGTAATACGGACCAAAATGCGGTTCAAACAGATTGCGATAAACCTTTGCCGTCTGCTCAATAATGCTCAGAAATGGGACGACCATAATAATGCGGCGGATGTCGGGATTAATTATTGCTCTCTTCAAAGCTAAAGCCAACATTGCCAGTGTTTTTCCTGCACCCGTCGGAGCCGTAAGAGTAAATATCCCGTGAGAAGAATCTGCTTTATTCAGGCAGGACTTACGTAAATTCTTGCGCATTTGACGAACTTGATGGGATGCCGAGGAAGTTCGGTCAAGCTCGTCAAGTCTCTCGGTAATAATTTTAAAAGCCTCTTTCGCCCGCAATAACGGACCTTCCGGACGATAAACTTTTGTTCCGTCGGATTTTCCTTCAAAATAAGCTTCCGTCTCCAGATAATCCGCATCCACCAAAGCAGAAAAAATCATCCGTGCGTCAAGCATGGCAGAACAATACATCGGATCGTTAAAATCATATAGTGAATGTTCCGGAGGAGAAGGCATTGTGTATCCATCGCTTAGAAATCGTTCAATGAGCTCCTTATAATCTGTTTCTGTAAGCCTCAATCCAAATGGATGTGTATCCGGAGAAGACAGTCGGAAAATGTCGAGCGACTCTTTAATCCCCGGGGCAGAACCTTCCTGTAATCCAATATGATGCCCCTGAATAGCTAGTCCCGCAGCGACAGCCTTATCTTTAAAACAGGCCAGGGCTGCCAGCGCCCCTGCACTCCAATGATCTAATCCGCTTTCTTTGCCACTTAGCCGCTTTATGAAAAGTTCAGAATATTTACCGAGATCATGCCACAATCCAGCAATCTCAGCTTCCTGTTGAGCGTCAAATACCACTGCATTCTCCCTGGCCCTTTGAGCGACGCATCGCACATGCTCTCGCAACGGCTCCCATGAACTCCCGGACTTATTAGAACTATGAGCATAAAACGACCGTTTTCTCATCGTTCTCTTCTCCCAATATTTACACCCCCCGTATCCGGCCTCGTGAACATTGCCGCCGGTCCGGCTATTTCCATCCGGACTTCATAAATTTTTGACATACGCCCCCCCTTACCGCGTTTTTTGTGTTGTCTTTTTATCCCATGATTACTCTTATAGACTTACACCACCTCGCGCACACGAAATCGATGGTTTTTTGGGCCACTTCCGGTCCCTGCAGTAACTTTTTGAATGCGTGATCCGGAATGATATTCATTTTTTTCAGGTTCACTTTTCTTCATTCGCTCACCCCGCCCTGACCGCGCGGCCGGTTTCGATGAGCAGGTTGTTGAGATAAACGTCCTGTGCCGGGTCCGGGGCGTCCGGGTCTTCCGGGATAAAGATGTCCGCCAGGTAACGGTCGTATTTGTCGGAACGGGAACTGCGCACGACGATCCGCGCGGCCTTTTTCAGGCGCGAACGGACGAACCTGCCCGCCTCGTCTCCGGCGGCCGTGCCCAGCTCGGGGCAGTCCAGGCCCCTCAGGCGAAGGACCTGACGCGTCCAGACCCCGAAACCCAGGTCCAGCCGTGCCTTGAGCGTGTCGCCGTCGATGACCTTTTCGACGAAGGCCCAATAGGTATAGAGGTCCCCGGCGGTCCGCTTTGATTTGATCAAGACGCGGGCCTCCCCGCCGGGCCGCGTCTCGACGATCCCGTCCTTCACGGACCGCGCCGGCAGGAGGCCGCCGGGCTCGCGGTAAACGCCGAAGCCAAGGTCGACCAGAAGGCCGTCCCCGGCGTCCGGGGCAAGCGCGGGACGCGCGACCAGCCGGTAGGTGTGAAGCTCGCCGCGCAGGGGCGCGAGCGGTTTGTTTTCAGAAAGGGTCTGCTGTTTGACGGAAGGTTCCGGCCCGCGCGCGGGGCGGTTGTCCTTCTTCAGCCTGCCGGCGAGTTCCTCCGCCGACCAGCGCCCGCGCGCCGCGGCGGTCTCCAGGCGCAGGCGTTTCTTGTCGTCGGCCACGGCGATCAGCTGGCGGTAGTGGGACCAGGAGAAAAGTGGCCGGGCGGCCACTTTTCTCCAGTCGGGATATTTCCCGGCGAACTTGACGCAGCGGTGCAGGACCGTGGCGCTGACCCCCATGTCCTTGGCCAGGCGAAGGACAGTCTCCTCCCCGCGTCCGGCGCGCCCGTAGTTCAGGATGTGGCCGCGGATGACCCGGCCCGTCTCCCAGCAGGTCCGCACGCGCTCGCGCTCGAGGCGTTTCTGCCCCTCGATCAAAGTCTTCCGGACTTTGTCAAGCAGCTCGGCGTAACGAGGAATATTGTCGACGGCCGCTTTTCTGCCCAATTCTTCTCCGGTCGGGAAACGGTCTGCGGTTTAAAATGACTGGGGGCCGCCCCCGCGCGGGGGGCGGAAACCAAAAAACCTCCGCCGGGCAGTTTACTGCCGGGCGGAGGTTTTCCTTGTTTATCGTCCAGGTTCCCCCTCCAACTCAGGACGGGTCCATTCTGTTCCTTTACATGACAAGATAGGTTTAATATACGACCGCGCCCGGACGCTGTCAACAGTATTTATCGCGCGGGGCCGCCTCAGATCCTCCCGCTTCCCAAACGTCCTGCCGACAACAACGTCGTTCCAGTTGAACAGGGAACGCCAGTCGGCGACAACTGCCCTCTTGTTGTCCTCTTCTCCCCGCGCCAGGCGCGCGGGATAACCGCGGACAAGCGCGGATAAAGCGGTATTTTTTTCGACGGCAGCCTTCCTGGCCTTTTCAAAATGTCTCCGGGCACCATCGTCGTGATATTGGGCATGCCCGTCTTCCTGCTTTTTTGGGACACCCTTTATTGGGCTACCTGGGATGCATTTTATAACGAATGTAAGCCCTTTTTAAGGAAGTAACCTTTTTTCATGTTATCAATCTCCTCGAGAAATGCGGGGGCTCGCAATGACGGCTAATTCGGGCAGCGATGCTTTCACATAACACGCGGCATTTTTCAAATTCTTATTCTCCCGCCGCTTTGATCTCCAGGATCCTGTCCACCCGGAAGATCCGCCGGGCGCGCCGCTCGCAACAGTAGGCCTCCACCCCGAGGTAGGTCTTTCCCAGGTATTCCATCTCGCCGACGAGGCGCGGACGTATCCGGCGGCGGGTCTTCTGGTCGTCGGCCTTGAGGTAGACAATGTCGACGGCCTTCTTCCGCCCCGCGGCCTCTTCGAGAACGCGCCTGCGCTCATCCAGAGGGCATCGTTCCTCCGCCCGCCGGTACTGAAACCCCGTCATGAACTCCGTGATCCGGCGGTCCATCCAGATGTGCTTCTTGAGAACCGGCCTCTTCAGGACCAGGCCCCCGAGGCTCACCGCCCGGCTCAGGGCGACGTAGACCTGTCCGTGGGAGAACGTCCCGCGGCCGATATCGACGATGACCTTCGGGAACGTCTTCCCCTGGCTTTTGTGGATCGTCACCGCCCAGGCCAGGCGCAGGGGATACTGGGTGAACGAGCCGACGGTTTCCGAATCCAGCCGGTCCGCCGCCGGGTCGTAAAAAAACCGGAACATCTCCCAGGTGAAGGGCGTCACCTCAACGGTCTCCCCGCCGGCCAGCCGCACACTGACGACATCCGCCCCTTTCCCGGCGCCCCCGATGCCGCGCACCCTGCCGATGGTCCCGTTGATCCACCGCCCGCCGGGGTCGTTGTTCAGCAGCATCACCTGGGCGCCCGTCTTCAATTCCAGGACGGCCCTGGTCGGCAGGCCCTTCGGGTCGAAATCCCCGGATATCTCGCCCTGAAAGCGGCGCGCCTTCTCCCTGATGGCGGAGAGGCGTTCGTTGTTGATGCCGTCGGCCATGGCGTTGGTGGTCGTCAAATGGATGTAGAACTCCCCCTCCCGCGGACGAAAATCCGGGCGGCACCGGCGGTTCAGGATATCCAGATGCGCGTCGTTTACCGAGTTGTTGCGCACGGCGTTCAGCAGGCCGATGAACGCGCCGTCCTTCTGACGGTAGATCTTTTCCAGCTCGATCATCTCGTACGCGAAATCCCCGAAAACCCGCGCGTCGAAGAAATAGGGGCTGCGGTAGGCGTTCTTTTCCGCCCCGCCGTCCCGCCGGCCGAAAACAGATTTCTCGGCTGAGGTCACAACGGGAGGCAGCTGATAAAGGTCTCCGATAAGGATCATCTGGACGCCGCCGAAGGCGCGGCCGTGTTCCGGGCCGTGGAGCCTCAGGAAAAGGTCCACACAGTCCATGAGGTCGGCCCGGACCATGGATATCTCGTCGATCACGACGGTCTCCAGGTTCCGGTACAGGGACTTTTTGGACTTGCGCACGCGGATCCCGCGCACGCCCCCGGGGGTGACGTCGGGCCTGAACCCGAAAAACGAATGGATGGTCTGGCCTTTGATGTTGACCGCGGCCACGCCGGTCGGCGCCAGCACGACGACGTTCCCGGCCGCGCGGCCGCGGAAATACTGAAGGAGCGTGGATTTGCCCGTGCCGGCCTTCCCCGTGATGAACAGGTTCCGTGAGCCGTCCTCCATGAGCGCGAGGGCCCTGGCGAAAACGGGATTGAGATCCAGCCCCTGTGACTCCGTGGTGTCTTTCGTCTTTCGCATGGCGGGTAAAGAGCGGTCCGCCTCCTTTTCAAGCCCGGACCCGGCTTGTGGTCACGACGGTCTTACTGTAGGTTCTGCCGCCGTGTTTGTCAATTTCTTTTCCGGTGGAGTTTCCCCAATTTTCCAAGGTTGTCATTGCGAGGAGGACGAAGCCCCCGCAGGGGACGAAGCCCCCGCAGGGGACGAAGCCCCCGCAGGGGACGAAGCAATCTCGTAAAAACATGATTGCTTCGGCCTGCCGGCCTCGCAATGACAAGATGTGTAACAAATGGTAATAAAACAGTTACGCCCAATCGGACTCAAAATTCGGGGAAACTCCTGCTTTTCCGTCACGCTGGGAATTAATCCCGGATTAGGATTGCATCCGGCCGGCCGCGCGGGTAAAATGATTTTCGAAAGCGGGTTCCCTCATGGACAAGACACTGACCAGACTATCCGTTTCGAATTATTTCCGGGCATTGGGCCTTCTGCGGTCCCTGTTTCTCGCCGGCGCCTTTCTCCTCGGCGCATGGAACGCGGCCACCGTGGTCCGGGAAATCCGCGACACGGCCCGGCGCAGGGCCGGGCTTCCCTATTATTTCCCCGGCCTCAAGTTTTCCCGCCTGGAGGAGGTCCTGCGCGGCCAGCGGTATGTCGGGTATCTCACCGACAAGGACCTTGACGAGAAATTCCATGCCATGCAGTTTTCCCAGGCGCAGTACGTGCTGGCGCCCGTGATCCTGGACCTCAACGACGCCTCCCACCGCTACATCCTGTTCGATTTCACCTCGCAGGACAGGGCCATGGCCAGGATCGCCGAGACCGGGGCCCTGCCCCTGATGAAAAACAACTTCGGGATTATCCTCGCCCTGAACCCCGGGGCGTCACCGGAAACAAGGAGCGAATGAGCGCGTGGACATCCTGAGCTTCCTGCCGCCTTTGGCCATCTCTTTCTTCATCGGGTTCTTCCTCCTGCGGGCGGCCCTGCCGGGAGAGGGCCGCGTGAACCCGGCCCTGTTTGTCTCCCTGGCGGCGGGGCTGGGTTTGGGCCTAAGCGGCTGTCTCGCGTTCTTCCATTTCGTGTTCCGCCCGGCCTGGCACGCCCCGGCGGTCATAGCGGCCAATCTCGTGCTCCTGGCAGGGCTGTTTTGTCTCAGCCTCAGGCGAAACGGCACCCTGAAGGCTCTTTTCGGCTTCCGCCGGCCGGACTTAGAACGGCCGGCTATTCTCCGGGAGGCCCTGACCCTTTCGCTGATTGTCCTGGCCGCGCTCTTCTTTCTTCTGTACACACAAGTCCAGCCTTACGGCGGGTGGGACGCCTGGTCGGTCTGGAATTTCAAGGCGCGGTTCCTTTTTCTTGAAGAATCTTCGTGGCAGGCGATGTTTGATCCCGCGCTCTGGCGTTCAAGCCCCCATTACCCCATCCTCCTGCCTCTGATCATCGTCTGGGGATGGAGCTTCGGCCGGAACGCGGGCCCCCAGGTCCCTCTTTGGGTAAGCGTGATCTTTTCGGCGATGACGGCCGGACTTCTGGCGGGGGCGCTGAGGGAGCGCATAAAGACACTGCCGGCGGTCCTGGCCGCCCTCCTCATGGTCAGCGCGCCTTTTTTTGTGACGTTCGCGACAAGCCAGTACAGCGATATCGCGGTCGCCTACTATCTGCTGGCGGCCTTCGCCTGTTTCCTCCAGGGGCGGCGTGACGGCGGGCGAGGATGGTTTTTCTTAAGCGGTCTGTGCGCCGGCCTTTTGAGTTTTTCCAAAAACGAGGGCGCGCTGGCGGCGCTCCTCGCGTGCGGCCTCTTCCTCTGTCTTCTCGTGTTCGCCGCTCCGCGTCAAAGACGATCGCTCCTGCCGTTCGCGGCGGGGCTTTTTTTGACCGGCCTGCCGACGCTCATCTTCCAGGTCTTTTTCGCGCCGGAAAACCTGACCTTCATCAACGGTCTTGTTTCCGCGGAACATCCGACGGGCCTTTCCCGTCTGAAGGTCACCCTGGCCTTTCTTCTCTTCGCCCTGAAGAGCGCTCAATGGGGAGGCCTCTGGATATTGACGGCGGGAGGGCTTCTCATCGCGGGACCCCGCGCCTTGCGCAAAGGCCGGTGGATATTCGCCGCGTTCCTGTTCCTTTACCTGGCCTGCGCCGTCTTCTACTACTGCCTCAACACCTATTTCGAGATCACCTGGTGGCTGCGGTCGACGGTGCACCGCGTCTATTTTACGGTCCTGCCGCTCGCGGTGTTCTGGTGTTTCGTTTCGCTTTTTCGCCCGGACGGGAAGGAATAAGGGATAAAGAAGGGGCCGGGCTGCCTGTTGTCAATATTTTTCAGGCAGCCCGGCCCCTTTTTTATCCACAACACCCGCTTCACCGCTCGATCTTCAGGACCTTGTAGTTCAGCTCGCCGGCCGGGACCTGGATGCTGACGGTCTCCTCCGCCTTCTTACCCAGGATGCCCTTGCCCACCGGTGAGACGATGGATATCTTGCCCGCTTCGTAGTCCGCCTCTTCCGCGGAGACCAGCTGGTAGACGACCTCTTCCCCGGTCTCCAGGTCCCTGAGCGTCACCGTGGAACCGATAAAGGCCTGGCCGGCAGGGATGTCCTCGTTCTCGATGATCCTGACCTGGGCCAGCTTGGCCTCGAGCTCGGCGATGCGCGCCTCGTTATGCGCCTGGGCGTCCTTCGCGGCGTCGTATTCGGCATTTTCGGAAAGATCGCCCTGGAGCCGGGCGGCCCCGATGGCCTTGGCGATCTTTCTGCGCTCGGTCGTCTTCAACCGCTCCAGTTCCTCGCTCAATTTCCGCAGTCCCTCTTTCGTCAGATAAACCTCTCCCATAAAACAACTCCTTTTCACGTTCATGTCTTCAAATCGACCGCCGGCGTGATCACGCGCGTCCTCCGCTTGCCGGCGTGATCACGCGCGTCCTCCGTTTGCCGGCGGGATCACATGCCTTCGGCCGCCTTGTTGATGACCGGGACGACCGACTGGACCTCGTCCTTGCTCATCCGGCCCAGTTTAGTGAACCGCCAGTCGCCGGTGGCCATCCTGTTTTCACGCGTCAGCTGGAGTTTCTTCTCCCCGTTGTTGTAACTGTACACCCCGACCGAAATGCGGGTGTCCTCGAACTCCTTGACCTCCTTGAAGAGTTCCTGGTCGAGCGACTTGTCGTACGGCATAAAGACCTCCTTTGTGTTTAAAAACCGGGGAAGTTCATCCCCGCCGATTCTTTCATCTTCCTGGCGGCGGCCGTCTGCGACTGGCGGATCGCCCCGTTGACCGCCTTCAGCAGTTTCTCTTCCGCCTGGCTCTTGTCCCATGACCTCCAGAGCTGTTCGTCCAGCCTGAGGGACTTCAGGTTCTGGGCCCCGTCGACGGTGACGGTGACGCCCTCCACCTGCGTGTGTTCGATAACCAGGCCCTCTAGGTCGCGTTTCATCTGTTCGGCCTGTTTCTTCATCTCCATCAACTGCTTCATCTTGTCAAACATAGCGCGCTCCTTGTCTTTTGTGTTAACGCAAACGGTAACCGACCTCCAGCAGTGTCCCCACCAGAAAGAATTTCAGGAAGATGATGCCCAGAAAGGCGACCAGCGGAGAGATATCGACCCCGCCCAGGAGCGGTATGAACCGCCGGACGGGTTCCAGCACCGGCTCGGTCGTCCGGTAAAGGAACTGGACAATGGGATTGTAGGGATCCGGATTGACCCAGCTGATCAAGGCGCGGATCAGGATCAGCCAGTACATGACCGTCAGGACGATCTCCGCGACCCTGGCCAGGGCTATGACAAAGTTACCGAAAACGAACATAAGGCATTCCCCCCGTGTTAATCCTCCGCCCCCTTTTTTACGAAGGCCTTTTCCTGTTCATAATTGACCGCCCGGATGGGGTACGGGATCACGATGCCCTCCCGCGCGTACCGCTTGTGCAGGCGCTTGATGAACTCGTGCTTGATGAGATAGTTGTCGACGAATTCCCTGGCCCTTAATATGACGGTGAAGTTGATGCTGAAATCGTCAAAGGTGTGGTACCGGATGAAGGGCGTGAACTCCTTCACCCCGCCGGCGACCCCGGTCATGACCTCCCGGCCCACCTCGATCGTCACCCGCTCGACGTGCTCGAGGTCCGATTCATAATGCACCCCCACCTGCACCAGGACCGCGAGGTCCTTGTCGGGATAATAGTAATTGGTGACCTTCGAGTTCACCAACACCTTGTTGGGCAGGACGACCACGTTGTTGGGCAGCATCCTCACCCAGGTGGAGCGCCAGCCGATGCGGTGGATGTAGCCCTCCTCCCCGGAATCCAGCTTGACGAACTGCCCGACCTTAATGGGTTTGTCGATCATGATCTGCACGCCGGAAAAAAAGTTCTCCAAGGTAGGCTGAAGGGCCAGGGCGACGGCCAGGGACCCGATCCCCAGAGACGCGATGACCGGGGTGACGGATATCCCGAAACTGTCCATGAGTATCAGGACGCCGAGGGCCAGGACAGCGAAACGGACCAGGCCGTGCACTACCCCGCCCGACGCCCTCAGGATCTCGACCTTCGCGGAATAATGCCGGATCAGGCCGATAATGAATTTGTCGCAGAAAAGGACGACCGCCACGATCGTCGCGGCCTTGAAAAACAAGAAGAAATAGCGCGTGATCTCTTCCTCGGCGGCGACCGGATAAAGGCTCTCGACGAGGGCCCCGCCGCTGCTGAATATCAGCAGTGTCAGGGGGAGATTCAGCGAATGGATCAGAAGGTCGTCCAGCCGGGACTCGGTGCGGGAGACCATGCGCCCGATGGCCCGGAACAGCACCTTCTTGAGCATAAGGAAGGCCGTCACCCACAACAGGTAGACGAGGGGCAGGTAGATCCATAAAGGTATCGTGATTCCGGCAACGGTGAGGGCGTTCATCCTTATCTTCCTTCTTTTGTTTTTTTGCTTCCTTGAAATAACAAATGTGTGAAATCAGTTTTCCCCTCACCTCGCGGGAGGGGCCGGGGGAAAAGAGAATTCCCAATTCCAAATGTCAAATCCCCAATGTCAAATCAATGTCTAATGTCGAATGTCAAATCAATTCCCAATGTCAAATTTCCAATAAACACTTACCGTATTGGACATTGCCCATTTGGCATTGATTTGGATTTTGTCATTTGTCATTGATCTTTCCAAGACCTGTCACTTGTATCTTGTCGCTTGGGCGCTGGAACGCAAACTGCCCAAGGACCTGTTTTTTTCCGCAGGCTAAAACACCTTGAAAAGATTGCCTTCGATGATCCGCTGTTCGATCCGGTCCAGCAGTCTCTTGAATGTCTTGGAGCTGTACTTCATCTCCTTGATCAGGGACTCGATGGTCCGGGACGTCTCTTCGAGCGAGACGGCCGCGTCCCCGAACGACTCGGCCAGGTCCTGGACGTCCAGGGGGGCCTCGCCGACGATCACCTCGTCGACGCCCAGGGCCGGCTGTGTCTCGTCCGCGCTGATCTCGATCAATTTCGAGCCCAGGATCCCTTCGGTCTTGATCGAAAACTTCGTCGCCTTGACGACCTGGGAACGGTACCGGGTAAAGATATGCATCGTCACAATGACGCTGCGGCCGGCGACGGGCTCTTCCAGAAAGTCGATCTCCTTCACCGTCCCCACGTTGACCCCGGAAAGCCGGATGGGCGCGCCCACCTTCAACCCGCCGACCTCGCTGAAGACGGCCCTCATTGCGAATTTCGGCTGGATGAGCCCCTTTTCGATGCCGATGGCCAGGACGACCACCATGATGAGCCCGATACCGATGATGAAGAACAAGCCGGCATACAGCTGTTTGACGAAATCCCGTTTTTCCATAAGGAATCCTTGTTTTGTTCTGTCAGACACAACGGTCTTCTTTGCCGTCCCTTACACGTCCCGACCGTCGGGGACGGCCGTGTTCATTTGCCGCCCGATGCGGCCTGCCCGAGGAAATCCCGGATATAAGGGTCCCGCGAGGCCCGCAGGTCATCCCCCGTCCCCTCCGCGGCAATCCTGCCGCCGTGCAGAAGGATGATCCTGTCGGCGATACGGAACGTGTTCGCGATATCGTGCGAGGTCACGACCGTGGTGCAGTGCAGCTTGCGGGCGATGTCCCGGATCAGGTCCGAGATGTCCCGGCTGCGGATCGGGTCCAGGCCCGAAGTGGGCTCGTCACAGAACAGGATGCGCGAATCCAGGATGATGGCCCGCGCCAGGGCCGCGCGCTTGCGCATCCCGCCGCTGAGTTCCACGGGATATTTCCGCTCCACGTCCTTCAGCCCGACCATGGCCAGGACCGAGGACACCTTCTCTTTGATCCCCGCATCGTCCAAATCCGCGTGCTCTTCCAGCGGGAAGGCGAGATTTTCCGAGACGGTCATGGAATCGAACAGCGCCCCCTGCTGGAACAGGTACCCGATGTCCTTGCGGATCTTAAGAAGCTCCCTCTCCGGCAGGCGGCCGATGTCCCGGCCCCCGATTGCGACACGCCCTTCATCGGGACGCAGAAGACCGATCAGGTGCTGTAAAAGAACGCTCTTTCCCTCGCCGCTCTCGCCGAGGATGACGAAGATCTCCCCCTCATCCACCTCAAAGCTGACGTCGTCCAGGACGGCCTGGTCCCCGAAGCTTTTACACAGGTGCTCAACCTTAATCATAGTCCCCCGGCTCGAAAACCCGGAACTGATTCTTCCCGAACTTGGTGTATATCCGGTTGTACGGTTTGACGTCCACTTGCTCGACGAAGAACGGCACCCCCCGGTAATCCCCAAGGTAGTAGACTTCGGAATCCAGGAGATTCTCCGTCATATCCAGAGGATGCCAACGTTTGCCCTGATACAGGATGGGGTCCCCCTCGCGGATCCACCGCGCCTCCTCCTCGGGGACCGGGAATTCCTTCGGCCTGTCCTTTCTTTTCGCCGTCGCCGCACAGCCGGCCAGCAGAGCGCAGAGGACCAGGATGCCCGCCCCCCGCCTTGTCCTGTTTGTCCATTTCATCGGCTTACCCCTTTTGTCCGTGAAGCCTCCGGCATTAATTCCAAAAAGTCAAAATCACCTTCGTCAAGAACGTATTGGAAACCACGATCAAAATATAGGACAGCGCCACCGCCTTGGTGGTGTATTTCCCGACGCCCATGGAACCGCCCCGCGTGCGGAAACCCTGATAACAGCATACCCAGGCGATGATCACCGCGAAAAAGAACGTCTTGATAAAACCGCTGAAGAAGTCCACGTACCCGACCGAATCCAGCGTCATGTTAATATAAAAGGACCCGGGGATATTGGCCTCCATGACGGCGATAACATACCCCCCGGCGATCCCGATGATCTCGGAAAAGACCACCAGGATCGGGAGGACAAAAAGGGCCGCCAGCACGCGCGGGACGATGAGGAATTCCACCGGGTCGACGCCCAGCGTGCGCGTCGCCAGGATCTGGTCGTTGACGTTCATCGTGCCCAGCTCCGCCGCCATGCGCGCCCCGGCCTTTCCCGAGAAGATCAACGAGGTGAAGACCGGGCTGAGCTCCCTCACCAGCGACAGGGCCACCAGATGCGAGACGAATTCCTTCGCCCCGAACCGCTCAAGGAGAAAAAATCCCTGAAGGGCGAGGACCACGCCGGTGGCGAAGGAGGTCAGGGCAACGATGACGATCGACTGGATGCCCTGTTCGTAGATCTGTTTCAGGACCTCGTTGAACCTGATACGGCCCCTCAGGATGTTCCCGAAGACCTGCCCCAGGAAAAAAAGCGCGCTGCCGATGCCGGCGAGGAACCCGATAATATATTGAACGAGATATCCCATCTTCCCCTTTGACCGCCGGAAGGCCGGACTTTCGCTTAACGCCGTCCTCCCTGTCCTGACCTGCCGGCCGCTATTTCTCTTTCAGCCAGATCTTCTTCAACTCCGAGGTGATCCGCTGTTCGTTCACATACGAAACGCGTTTCTCCCCGGGCGGAGCGGACCGGCCCTTCCCCGGCCCTTTTTCACCTCCGGGCCCGCCGCGGCCTTCCTTCAGGAACGCCCGCACCGGGACCACCTGCGCCCCCAGCGCCCGCACGAAATATCCTAGCGGCCGGTCGTCCGTCACGACGACGAGGCCCTTCCTGCGCCGGCTCCGCGTGACAATATCCTTGATCAGATCGTCCGCGCTCTGCCCGCGTGAAAAGAGGACCTTGACCGTCCCGCTCTCCACGCCCCCCGTCACGCCTTCTTTACCGTCGAAGACCACCGTCACGGCGTTGTTAAGACTGCCCTGCGGGCGCCGGATCTCAAGCAAGCGGACAAGGCCTTCCCTGCCCTCCCTAAGGCTCCTGGGGGCTAACGCCCGGTCCTGCTTGATAAGGTTGTACCCGTCCAGAAGATAGTGCCGCGACATAGATCACACCGCCGATCAGACCGACAATGATCATTAACAAAAAGTTGATAAGGCTGAGGCTCACGGCCGTCGCCGTGCTCATCCCGACCTTGGCGAAAAGGTACGCCGTCCCCGCGTCGCGAACGCCCAGGCCGCCGATCGAGGGAAGCGAAGACACGACACAGATCAAGGGCACGAAAATAATGAAATAGATCGGCGGGACATCCTGGTGCAGTCCCCGCGCCACCAGGTAATTGACCAGCGCGAAGGTCATCTGGGAGACGGTCGAGATCACCAGGACCAGGGCGATATCGCGGTATTTCTGCTTAAGCAGGACCACGGCGTAATGCAGCTGCATGAATTTCGCTTTGACGTGGGGGAACCTGTTGAAGACGCGGCAGCAAAACTCATACAGCGTCTCGTTGAAAAGCACCACGACGATCGCGAGGGAAACCGTCCCGAGGACCAATATGGAAATGAGCAGCGACGGGTCCCGTATCAGATCGTACCCCCAGAGAAAAGCGGCCAGGGCGATCAGGACGATGACGACAAACCCTCCCAGCCTGTCCAGGATGACGGTGGCCACGACCTTGGCCTTCTCCTGGGTTTCCCGGAAAAGCCCTACGGTCTTGACGAGGTCCCCTCCCGTCGAGGAGGGCAGGAATAAATTAAAAAAGAGCCCGATAAAAAAACAGTTGACCACGCTTTTGACCGGGACCTTAAGGCCGATCGCCCTGATCAGGACGTACCACCGCAAAAGAAGAAATAGATTGACGGCAAAAAAAGCGGCCAGGGCCGCCAGAAGAAAGCGGACATCCGCACCCCTCAGGACCTCGAGCATCTTGGCCTTGTCGAGCTTGCCGAAGAGATATCCCAGCAGGATCGCGCTCAGGCCGAAACGCAGGAAAAACGAAAAGACGTTCTTCATCTTATGATGTCCCTGCCCCTGTCATCGCCTTGCCCCTCCCCCCCGAGGCGGCAAGACAGTCTTTATAGCCCTCCTCGGCGATGTACGAACTGCGCACCAGCGGGCCGCTCATGACATGCCGGAAACCCATGGCCAGGCCCTTTTCGCGGTAGGCCTCAAACTGCTCCGGCGGCACAAAACGGTCGACGGGCACGTTGCGTTTATGCCGGGTCGGCCGCAGGTACTGTCCGACGGTCAGGATCTCGCAGCCCGCCCCGCGCAGGTCCTGCATCACCGTGAGGATCTCCTCCCCGGTCTCCCCCAGCCCGACCATGATACTGGACTTGAGAAAGGCCCCGGGATCGAAACGCCGGTACACCCTGAACACCTCGAGCGAGCGGCGGTAATCCGCCTGCGGCCGCACGGCCGGCGTCAGGCGTTCCACGGTCTCCACGTTGTGGGCGAAGACGTCCGGACCGGCATCGGCCACGGCGCGCAGACAATCCTCCCTCGCCGAGAAATCCGGAACGAGGACTTCGATCCTGATGCCGGGGACCGCGCCGCGCACCGCGCGGATGGTACGGGCGAAATGGCCCGCGCCCTCATCGGGGAGGTCGTCGCGGGCCACGGAGGTAATGACCGCGTATTTCAAACGCATGGCCCGGACGGCGCCGGCGATCTTGGCGGGCTCCGCCTCGTCGACGCCGACCGACCGGCCGGCCTTCACCGCGCAAAACCGGCAGGCCCGGGTGCAGACATCACCCAGGATCATGAAGGTCGCGACCCCCCGTCCCCAGCACTGCCCCATGTTGGGACAGCGGGCGCTCTCGCAGACCGTGTGCAGACCGGCCTCCCGGAAGGACGCCAGCATCGCGGCGATCCTGTTCATGTCGGGAAGTTTCTGTCTGAACCAGGGAGGTAACGCTGTTCCGATTGTCATCGCTGTCTAATTTGTGTGTTAAAAGGGTTCAGCCCGCGTGGACCCGCCTGCTCAGCTCTTCCAGTTCCCGCAGGGGCTTTTTCAGCTTGACCCTGGCGGCTAGGCCGGCGTAATCGACGATGAGTTTCCCATGAAGGTGGTCGGTTTCATGCAGGATGACCCGGGCCGGCAGATCCGAGAACAGCCGTTCGCGCGCCCTGCCGTTTTCGTCGATGTATTTCACCGTAATGTGCCTGGCGCGTTTGACATTGACCTGGACGCCGGGTATGCTCAGACAGCCTTCTTCCATGACCTGGGCCCCCTCTTTTTTCGTTATCTTCGGATTGATGAAGGCCATGGGGCCCTCCCCGCTGTCCGTGACGAATATCTGCTCGCTGACACCCACCTGGGGCGCGGCCAGGCCCACGCCCTGATGGGCGTACATGGTCTTAAGCATGGACTCCACCAGCATCCTTTCGGCCGGTCCGACATGTTCGACCGGAGCGCACTTCTCGCGCAGGCAGGGGTCGCCGTAGATACGCACAGTCAGTTCTTTCGCGTCCATTCTATGTCTGATTCTTTATTCTGTTGTTCTCGTCCAAACGGACGATACGGGTCTTCAGGGTCTTGATTTCCCGGGGTTCGGCGAGACAGTAGCTGAGAACGATGAGCGGGTCGCCCTTGTAGCCCAGCCGCGCCGCGGGGCCGTTGAGGCAGACCTGCCCGGACCCGGGCTCTCCGGCGATACAGTAGGTTTCGATACGGGTGCCGTTGTTGATGTTGAGCACCTCCACCTTTTCTCCGGGGGTCATGTCCGCGGCCTTCAGGATGTCCTCATCGATGGTGATACTGCCCTCATAATAGAGCTCGGATTCCGTCACCCGGGCGTACGCGATCTTTGAACGGCAGAATGTCAGTAACATGGTGTTGTTCCAGGTTAGATATTTTCGTTGATCTTGGCGACAAGGCTGTCCTTGGAGACCGCGCCGATCACCTGGTCCACGACTTCGCCGTTCTTGATGAAAAGCAGGGTCGGGATGGACATGACGTTGTATTTCATGGCCAGGGACTGGGACTCGTCCACGTTGACCTTGGCCACCTTCAGGCGGCCGTCGAATTCCCGGGCGACCTCCTCCACAACGGGCCCGATCATCCTGCACGGCCCGCACCATTCCGCCCAAAAGTCCACCAGCACCGGCAGGTCGGACCGCAGGGCCTCCTGTTCAAAATTATTGTCAGACAGCTGGATCACCGCCATGAGAACCTCCTTTATTTATATACTCTATATAGATAATATGACCCAAAGGGAATTTATCTTATCACAAGCCCTTTATTTCATCAACCCGGTTTTTGGGTTCGATCGGTTTTCTATTTTCTGGCGCGAATGGGTTTCCTGCAGGAAAATGGAAAAAGCAGGACCCCGGTTGCCTGTATATTTTCGATCTTCTGACCTTTTTGGGGTAATACCTGTGACCTGTTTTTTTGATATAAAGACAGAAGTGGGATAAAATGTAAGTCGTAAA
>CAYRXT010000030.1:0-26864 GCA_964428315.1 uncultured Planctomycetales bacterium | reverse complement strand
CAAGCTTTTCCCGAGATTTTTCCCTCAAACTACCTCATTAAATCTTACACGAACGGTCATTGGAACTGGCCAAATGGAAATGATGTCCTTCCTTCTGATATAAAAATCTGAGGCGTGATTCTTTTGATATTCACTCACATGCGTGTCCAAATTAGGAATGCAATGTCGAGGAGAACTCGTCTTAAAGACATAAAATCCGAAGTCATTGCGAGCGACTAAAGGTTTTCTCTTCTTAGGAGCGAAGCAATCTTTACCGCCGGGAAGAGATTGCTTCGTCTTCCGCCTCCGGCGGAATCCTCGCAATGACAGCTAATTTGGACAGCAATGATTCACTCAAGAAAACGACTTTAGGTTCTTTTTTATTCCCTTGACTCTTTTTTTCGCTATCAATCCAACAAACATTTAAAAGGTGTGTAAAATCTTCCTCTTTTTTAGTCAAAACACTTCTTTGTAAACCGCTTTCAAATTGGCAACAACACATCCTTTGTTCATTCTCCGGGAAAATCACGTTGACCCAATATTTTTTTTCATAAAAAGCCCTCCATTTGATTCGATGCTTCTTATTTCTTGTTCAACGCCTCAAATGCCCAGAGATGGAACCGTTCAATCTGCTTGAAGATATCCGTAGCGTCAGATGCGCGGAATTCCCTGTTCTCATAAGCGACCACATTTTTCTTGGCAACAATCCGCCGGACGGCTGCCGCCCGTTTCTGAACGCCTGGAATAGGCGCGCGGGACAGCAATTCGACGACCTGCAGATGGCCTTCGCCTGTCGACCGAATGCCCTGTGATTTTACCAGCAACGCGTCACACAAGGATACCGCGCAGTGGACGGCATTTAATCCCACCGCCGTCCACATGCGGCTTTTATAAGCGTGCTGCATAGTTTCATAAAATTCTTCAGCCTTGTTCCAATAAATGACGTAATCGCCTGAATCGACCGATTTCGTTTTGAATTGCTTCATCATCTCAACAGTTTCTCCAATCGGGCGCCATAAACAAGCTGGTACGATTTAAGGATGTTGGGAACTGCCCCGGTCTTTTTCTTTGCTTTGGCACGGAATTCCGACACAGTATTGATATAAGGCGCGACAGGGATCCCCCACTTGGCTGAGACGCGTTCATCCATTTGAAAAATCAGCTCTTCCACCCTCTTTTTATCTTGCGCAGTCTTCACAACGACCAATAAATCCGCGTCACTGCCCGGCTGTTCTCTTTTTTCATGAATACTCCCAAAAACAGCAATGCTCAAGACAGAATTCTTCAGAGAAGAGCGCGCTATGGAGCCCACTATATGTTTTGTTAATTTTTCTTTCAGCGCTTCTTCCGCGACAAAAAGGCCCCTGAGAACATCATTCACTATGACGAGATTTTCATTCAAACGGAAAAAATGGGTTTTACCGGCCGCCCGCATCAAAAGAAGCCCTTCCCGCAGGAAGCTCTGCAAGACTTCATGCGCGGTTTTTGGCGTCACACTGGTCATTTTCGCTATCTGCCTTCCGTGAAATTCCCCGCCCGTCCGGCAGAAAATACGCAAGGCGCGAACCTTGACTTCGCTATTTAATATTTTATCCAGTGGATTGTTGAGGCGCATATATGTTTCTCCAAGTAAACATTTGTTTACTTTTGTAAACAATTATATTCCGAAATCCGCGAATTGTCAACCATTTCTTTAGTGTCATCCTATTAAATGGCCCATGTTAAATATCCTGCAAATATGAGATCTCGAGAGGTCGGGGCGAGACGTTTGGGGCTGATTTTGGAGAAGGAATGGGCCGTTTGGGAAACAGAGAGGCGCGCCCAACGGGCGCTGTGAAGGACAATGCCGCCTAACTATTTGATAGTTCGTTGGATATGAAAAGCCCCGGCTTTTTTGCTTAGCAAAACACAACGCCGGGGCGTTAAATTCTCTGTTCAAGAATTTCGAGCAGAGTACGTGGCTGTCCCCTGCCTGCCGGCAGGCAGGCAGGCGTCTGGACTTTAATGAGCACCCGATTTATGGAACGAGCAACGCGAGTGAACATAAATCGCCGTGCGAATTAACCCCGCCGAATGCGGCAAAATTGTCGAAGAGAATTTTGCCGCACGGTTATGAGGCGGGGCGAAAATGCCTGGACTCTCCCAAATGTTCCCCCGCCTTTGGCGGGGTCACGTTTGGGACTCCCTTCGGCCGGACGAACCTCATCCCTCGACTACGCTCGGGACAGGCAACCTCAAGTACTTCACCTAGTTGTGAAAATAACTGTTCGCCATTATAAAGGCGGCTTTATCTATTTGGGCGACCAGTTAGATTAAAATCATCAACCCAATCATCAACTAATCGGCAACCAAAACGACAACCTAAATGACAACCGACATTTAGACGCTTTTTTCTTTTATTGCAATCTCTATATGGCCAAATTCATCTATTATAGTTATCAAAAAAGTCCTACGAATCTCGATCGTAAATCGCGGCTCAAAAAGAGCTTGTTTATTATCATTTAATGGTAATTCTAAAATGTCCGAATGCGAAAATTCTTTTTTATCATGTTTTAAGAAATCGTAGAGTGCTTTGATTTTGATTACTTTTTTGTCAGTTCCAATATAGACAAATCTCCACCATTCATCCTCGGCGATAGATTAATTCTCATCTAACCTAACATTAGTACAACTGTAGAAAGTTTCTCCAATGCAAGGGTTAATATTTATAGTATGTTCTCGGAATTTACCAAATACGCGGTCATGTGCTTTCTTTAGTTTATTCATAATTAGCACCTCCTTCACCTTTGTTCGCCTGAGCGTGGTCGAAGGGTCAAGGTTGATCATAGCTTTTTCAACAGTTCTAGATTCCCTTCAATCAGCGCCACTTTCTTTTTCCGTGTCCATCCTTTGATTTGCGCTTCACGCTTTAGGGCTGATGATTTATCTGTGTGGTCTTCCGAAAATAAAATCTCTTCTGCTGTAAATGACTTTGTGAAATGACCGCCCTTGCCCGATACGTGTTCTTTAAACCGTCGATGCAGATTGTTAGTAATACCGGTATATAAATCCCCATTTTTACATTTGAGGACATATACACACCACTGGTTTGATTTACGTTGTTCACTCACCACAAATATTGTCCTTCGACTCCCTCGCTTCGCTCAGTCGCTCAGGATACTTCTCCTCGGCTTGTACTGAGCGAGGCCGAAGGCCGAGTCGAAGTACTGCCCCGTCTGGACTCGAACCAGAACTAAGTGATCCAGAGTCACTCGTGCTACCGATTACACCACAGGGCAAACTACCATAATTTCATTTTAGAAGAGTTTGCCCGTGTCCCGAACCACGTGTCAGCGGGGCGGGGGTCAGGGCAAAGACTTTGCCTCCATAAACCACGCGCTCGATTAAATCTCAATTAAATCCAGAACAGCCCATCAGGGCCTCTGCCTTGATCCCTCGCCTCATCGTACTGAACATTTCAGCGAAATGTTCAGCACAGGCTTCGGGATAAATTCGCGCCTGTGGTTTATGTCGGCTTTGCCTCCATAAACCACGCGCTCGATTAAATCTCAATTAAATCCAGAACAGCCCATCAGGGCCTCTGCCTTGATCCCTCGCCTCATCGTACTGAACATTTCAGCGAAATGTTCAGCACAGGCTTCGGGATAAATTCGCGCCTGTGGTTTATGTCGGCTTTGCCTCCATAAACCACGCGCTCATTTAAACAACAGGCCCGTCTCGAGAAAGGCGGGCCCTGCATTTTACCACAATGGTTCACGCGCGCAAGAGACGGGCTTCATCCGTGCCGCTCCGTCGGAACTCCTCTTTACCAGAGGTTCTCTTTGACCCAGTCGTCGGCCCCTTTAAGGTTCTCCCAGGTGTTGGACATGTCCTTTTTGAACCCCTTGGCCGTCTCGCATCCGCCGAGCGCGCACAGCATAAGGATGACCAAAAATACAGATAGCTTTCTCACGTGTTCGGGCTCCCTTCGTCCGATTCGTGCATTGCGTCCTGCAGACGCCTCACCGTCCTGTCCCGCCCCAGCAGGGCCATCGTCTCAAACAGACCCGGCCCCACCGTCTTTCCGCTGAGGGCCACGCGCACCGGATGGACCAGTTCCGCCGGTTTCATGCCCATCTCCCCGACTACGCGGCGGAAGGCCTGTTCACACGCGGCCTCGCTGAAGCCGTCCAGTCCGGACAGGGCCCCCGCCAGCCGGCGGAACGGCTCCCTTTTTTCCCCGCTCAGATATTCTTTTCTTAAAGCCCCGTCGATAACCGGCCGCTCCAGAAAAAAATAGTCTGCCCTCTCGCAGAAATCCAGCAGTGTCGACATCCGTGTTTGAAACAATTGTACAATACTTTCCAGGCGTTTTCTATCAAAATCCTCGCTAATATAGCCGCGTCCGCGCAAAAAAGGGAGCAGTGCCTCCGCCAGCGCCCCGGAGTCCCCGCGGCGGATCTGCTGGCCGTTAACCCAGCGCAGTTTCTCCATGGAAAAGACCGCGGCGGTCTTGTTCACCTTCTTGATCGAAAATCTTTTCACCGCCTCGTCGAGGCCAAGGACCTCCTCCCCCGGCGGAGACCACCCCAGGAGCATCAGGTAGTTGTCGATCCCTTCGGGGATGAAGCCCATCTTCCGGTACTCGCTCACCGCCACGGCGCCGGTCCTCTTGGAAAGGCGCCCCCCGTCCTCACCCATGATCAGCGGGAGGTGCGCGTACTTTGGCGGCTTCAGGCCCAGGGCCCGGTAGATGACGATCTGTTTGGGGGTGTTGGAAATATGGTCCTCGCCGCGGATGACATGCGTGATCTCCATCAGGGCGTCGTCGACGACGCAGGCGAAGCTGTAGGTCGGCGTCCCGTCGGACTTCATGAGGACCTGGTCCTTGATGGTCTGCGTGTCGAAACGGATCTCTCCCCGGATCAGGTCGTAGAGGACGACCTCCCCTTCGGGCATCTTCAGGACGACCGCCTCGCCGTCTCTGTACGCCCGACCTTCGTCGAGGAGCCGCTCGGCGTACCGGCGGTAGATGTCAAGGCGCCGGCTCTGGTAATACAGGGCGTCCCAGGAGAGGCCGAGCCACATGAGGCTGTCCAGGATCTCGTCGACGTATTCCTTTTTCGAACGCGCCCGGTCGGTGTCCTCGACCCGCAGGATAAAATGCCCGCCCTGGGCGCGCGCGTAGAGCCAGTTAAACAGCGCCGTGCGCGCCCCGCCGATATGCAGGTAACCCGTCGGGCTGGGGGCGAAACGAACCTTGATCATGAGCGGAGAAGTTGGAGTGGGAGATTCACGCTCAGCTGAAGGGGGTCTCCTCCCCCATCTGGATCAGTCTCTCGACGATCAGCTGGACGCGTTTTTTGTCGTTGACGCTGATATCCCCGAATTCGATCCCCGTGTCGTAAAAGGAAGGCTTTTTCTTTTCGCTGTCCTTGCGCTGGACGCACCAGACGATTTTCCCGGCGCATTTGATGTGCGTCGTCGTATCCAGAAGGTCCAGCTCAAGCTCTACGGGGGTAAACAGCCGGAAGGACCTCTTCAGGATGACGCAGACACCGCCGATCCCGATGTTCTCCGTATGGGTCAACAAGGCCTCGGGCTTGTTCTCTTTATGACGGATCGTGACCAAACACGGATAGTTCGCCCGGGGAAAAGTCCTTCTTTCCAAACCGTCCCAACTCATTGCGATCCCTCCTTACGCTGAAAGAAAACCGTTGTGCCCGCAGGCGCCGCGCGCCATCACTCCCCGCCGGCCCTCAGCCCATGTTTTCCCGGACACGGCTTATGCCTGACGCCTTCCCCGTCTGCCCGTCGACCGTGATCCTGACGCCGTTCAGGCGGACATCCTCCCGCGCCGTCTCGAAACGCAGAGGCATGCTTGTCAAAAACCTACGGATAATCTTGTCTTTATTCTGTCCGATCACCGAGTCATGCGGTCCGGTCATGCCCGCGTCCGTGATATACGCCGTCCCGGCCGGGAGCACCCTCTCGTCGGACGTCTGCACGTGGGTGTGCGTGCCCACCACCGCGCTGACCTTTCCGTCGGCAAACCACCCCAGTGCGATCTTTTCGCTGGTGGCCTCCGCGTGCATGTCGGCAAAGATCACCCGGACGCCGCGTTCCTTCAGGCTGTCCGCCGCGCTCTGAAGTCCCAGAAAAGGACATCTGACATTATATCGCATAAACACACGGCCTAAAAGATTAATTATCCCGATTTTTTCTCCACCGGACGTCTCGACAACGCACCAGCCGCGCCCCGGCGCGCCATCCGGAAAGTTCAGCGGGCGCACGATGCGGGGCTCCTCGTCAAGGTAGTCCATGATCTCCGGGCGGTCCCAGACATGGTCCCCCAGGGTGATGGCGTCACAGCCGCCGCGGAAGATCTCTTTCGCAAGACGCGGCGTCAGGCCGAGCCCCCCGGCGGCGTTCTCGCCGTTGGCGATCACGCAGTCCAGATTCCACTTCTCTCTTAAACCGGGCAGAAGCGCGGCCACGGCCTTGCGGCCCGGTTCTCCGACGATGTCTCCGATAAACAGGATGTTCATAGTAAATGCGGTGTTCAGCGTTTAGAATGCAGAAATTAGTGTATCGATTTTCATTGCTGTCCAAATTAGCCGTCATTGCGAGGATTCCGCCTCCGGCGGAAGACGAAGCAATCTCTTCACGGCGGTAGAGATTGCTTCGCTCCCTAAGAAAAGAAAACTTTTAGTCGCTCGCAATGACTTCGGTTTTTATGTCTCTAGGACTAGTTCTCCCCGACATGGTATCCCTAACCTGGACTCGCATGATAGAATTTACAATTTAAAATCAAGCCCCGGCGCACGGCGCTACTTCGCATACTCCACCGCCCGGGTCTCGCGGATGACCACCACCTTGATCTGTCCCGGATAATCCATATTGTCCTCGATCTTCTTGCGGATGTCGCGCGCCAGGACAAGAGCTGAATCATCGTTGACCTTATCGGGACTCACGATGATGCGGATCTCGCGTCCGGCCTGAAGCGCGTAACATTTGTCCACACCTTTAAAATTATTGGCGATGCCTTCCAGGGCCTCCAGGCGCTTGATGTAGGTCTCCAGGGTCTCGGCCCGCGCGCCCGGCCGCGCGGCGCTGATGGCGTCCGCCGCGCATACTAGGACGCCGTAGATCGAGCTCATCTCGACCTCTTCATGATGGCTCTCGACGGCCTTGACGACATCGGGGACTTCGCCGTATTTCCTCGCCAGGTTGGCGCCGACGATGGCGTGGGTTCCCTCATGCTCCTCGCCGACGACCTTGCCGATGTCGTGCAGGAGTCCCGCCCGCTTGGCGATCTTGACGTCCATGCCCAGCTGGCCAGCGATCAGCCCCATCAGGGAGGAGACCTCCTTGGAGTGCTGAAGGCCGTTCTGCCCGTAGCTGGTACGGTATTTCAGGCGACCTACCAGTTTCAGCAGTTCCGGATGGATGCCGTGGATACCCAGGTCGAAGGCGGCGGACTCGCCCTGCTCTTTGATCTTCTGCTCCATCTCTTTTTTGGCCTTGGCGACGACCTCCTCGATGCGGCCTGGATGGATGCGGCCGTCCGCGATCAGGTTCTCCAGGGCGATGCGGGCGATTTCCCGGCGCATCATGTCGAAACCGGAAATCGTGACCGCCTCCGGCGTGTCGTCTATGATGATGTCCACGCCCGTTGCCATTTCCAGCGCGCGGATGTTGCGCCCTTCCCGTCCGATGATGCGGCCTTTCATCTCGTCGCTCGGCAGGCTGACCACGCTGATCGTGGTCTCGGCAGTGTGGTCGCTGGCGCAGCGCTGGATCGCGGTAGTAATGATCTCCCTCGCCTTTTTCTCTCCAGTCTCCTTCAGGTCGTCTTCCATCTTCCGCAGGCGGCTCGCCTTTTCCTGGATGAGCTCTTCTTCCAGCCGCGACAGGAGGAGCTCTTTGGCCTCTTCCTGGTTCAGGGAGGCGATCTTCTGCAAACGCTGTTTCTCTTCGATAATAAGCCGGTCAAGCTCATCCCGGGAACGGCTGATCTTGACCTCGTCCTGTTTGAGGACCTCGAGCCTCTCATTGATGTCCTTTTCCTTCTTCTCCAGCAGGTCGACCCGGCGTTCAAGGTTCTCCTCTTTCTGCAGGATCCGCTTTTCGGCCGCGGCCAGTTCCTCCCTCCGGTCTTTTGTCTCTCGTTCAAAATCCTGACGGACCTTGATCAGCAGGTCCTTGGCCGCCAGTTCAGACTCCCTTTTTCTTTCCTCGGCCTGCTTCTTGGCCTCTTCCACCATGGCCTTGGCCTTCCGCTGGGAGGCCACCAGGCGCTTGTCGGCAAAAAACCGGCTCAGCATATAGCCGGATAAAACGAGGATAATGGCCCCGATGGAGAGGCCCAGGCTCTTCAAAAGAATTGCGGATTCAGTCATCATCGCGAACACTCCCTTTCTATATAAACGGCGTCAGCGCCGTCTCCACAAAAAAACTGTGAATGGATTGAACGCGGGAGAAGCGAAAGCTTCAGTTCGCGATAACACGGCTCACGGCCATGTCGGCATCGCGGTCATGGGGCAGGTCGTCAAGAATCTGGAAGTCAAAGGCCAGTCCGATGGCGGGTGTCTCGGGTGAAAGATCTCTCAGCAACCGGTCATAGTAGCCTCCCCCGCGGCCCAGCCGGCGGTTGTGCCGGTCGAAGGCCAGGCCGGGAACGACCACAAGATCAATTTCGCTCTGATCAATGAACCGGCGGCAATTCCGCGCGGGTTCCTTGATGTTGTAGGTTCCGACAATCAGGTCTTTATGAAGATCTTCCACAATAACAGGCATGATTTTTCGAGATTGGAGTTCGATGACCGGAAGGGCGACTTTCTTCCCTTGTCCCTGAGACTGCTCCATCATTTCAAAAGTTTCGACTTCTCCGTCAAACGATGCGTAAAACAAGACTACGCGCGCGCGTTGAAACTCTTCGGTTGCGAACAACTTCTCCTGGATGATGCGGCTTTTACGGAGTCTTTCTTCCTCCCCCTGTGTTCTTAATAGTTGTCTGATGCGATCCCTGGTGTTTTGTTTGTGTTTGTTCAACACTGTCAGGATGGATGTATGTTCCGGAATCTTCATGAATTTTTCATATTCTAACACTTTTTTTCAGGGGGGACAACTCAAAAAGACTTTTGTTTCCTCAAATGAGCCAACCACTCCCTGATCCGGCGCTCAAAACCCAGATCGGCCGGACGATAGTATCTTCCGGCCTCGGGCATGTATTCCTGATCAACATAATGGTCCTTGAAGTTGTGGGCGTATTTGTAATTTTCGCCGCGGCCGAGTTTTTTGGCCCCCGGATACGACGCGTCTTTCAGATGTTCGGGAACTTCCTTAACCCTTTTTTGCGCAACATCTTTCGCCGCTTCTTCAAGCCCCATATAAGCGGCATTCGATTTCGGCGCGCAGGCGATATAAACCGCGGCCTGGGCCAGAGGAATCCTGGCCTCGGGCAGGCCGACAAATTCACAGATCTGCAAGGCCGCGTTGGCCACCACCAGCGCCTGGGGATCGGCGTTACCCACGTCCTCTGCGGCGCAGATGCAGATCCTCCGGGCGATAAACCGGTGGTCCTCACCCGCGTAGAGCATCTTGGCCAGCCAGTAAAGGGCCGCATCCGGGTCGGACCCGCGCATGGACTTGATGAACGCGGAGGCCGTGTCGTAATGCGCGTCACCCTTCTTGTCGTAGCGGACCTGTTTTTTCTGGATGGATTCCTCGGCAACGGAAATGCTGAAATGAATGACGCCCTTAGTGTCGGGCTTGGTAGTCAGACAGCCAATCTCCAGGGCGTTAAGGGCCCTGCGGGCGTCGCCCTCGGAGACCTCGGCCAGGAACCGCAGTCCCTCGTCTTCGGCCTCGACGGCCATCCCTCCCAGACCCCGCTCCCTGTCCCCCAGGGCCCGGCGGAGAATGGCAAGAACAGCCTCTTTGGAGAGAGGCTTGAGCTCGAAGATCATGGATCGCGACAAAAGCGGTCCGATCAGCGAAAAAAAGGGGTTAAAGATCGTCGCGCCGATGAGGATCACGTGGCCCGCCTCCAGATCCGGCATCAGGACATCCTGCTGGGCCTTGTTGAAACGGTGGATCTCATCGATGAAAAGGATCGTCTTGCGCGAGGCCGTCCGGTAACGGTGACGGGCCCCTGCCAGGATCGAACGCATCTCCTCGACATTGGAGGCCACCGCGTTGATGCTCTCGAAATGGGCCCTGGTGACGCGGCTGACACACCGTGCTAGGGTCGTCTTTCCCGTCCCGGGCGGACCGTAGAGGATCAGGGAGATCAGCCTGTCGGCCTTTACGGCCCGGCGCAAAAGCTTGCCCTCGGCCAGTATGTGCTCCTGACCGACGATCTCCTCCAGGTTCCGCGGCCGCATGCGCGCGCTCAAAGGCGCGTCCCGCAGATCTTCTTCCGGCCCCGTCTCTTCAAAAAGATTTCCGGAAAATTCGGATGTGGATTTACTTTTTTTCATAATCGTCCGGTTCTTTGTTTGGAGAACCTTGAAAAAATATGCCCCGAACACAATTGCGTCCAGGGCGCTTTGAAAGTCCCCGCCTGTGCCGTCAGGGTCAAGCATGGAGAACCTTGGTCTCCTACATGGGTGCCTCTTCCGGCCGCCCGCGGGCGCTCGGAAAGGATGGCTCCCTGTGTTATGTGTTGGTTCACATTAACTTGACCCTTGACGAACACGGCAGGGAAAAGAATCCTGTTGCATTATAGTCAAGAGCGGCGCCCCATGCAACGGGCTTTCCTGTCAGCGCCTGACGGCCTTCAGCTCATCGACCAGGCCTTGACAGACCCCGGCGTGGATTTCCTCGATCTCTTCTTCGCGCAGGGTCCGTTCCCGCGACTGATAGGTCAGCGAGACCGTCAGCCCCCTCATCCCCGCGGGAATTTTCTCTCCGCGGTATTCCTCAACAAGCTCAACGGATTGAAGAAGGGGGCCTCCGAGGCCGCGGACAACCTGCCGGACACGGGCGTAAGGCGTTGCGTCGGGCAGGGCCAGGCTGATATCACGCCCGACACCCGGATAGCTTGACAAGGCGAGGTACGCGCGCGGGGGTTCGGCGCGCGGGTATATCTTCGTCAAGTCGAGACTGGCAAAAAACACGTCCGTTTGTTTGATGTCCCAGGAGGCAAGGACCTCGCGGCTCAGCTTCCCGGCCTCGCCGGCGAGCTCCCCGTCGATCAAGATCCCGGCGGCCTGGCCTTCCTCGAGATAGGGACATACGCGCGGACGGAAAACCGCGTCCCCGACGCGCAGGCGCGCGAACACGTTCTCCACCACGCCTTTGAGATCGAGAAAATCGACAGGCTCTTTGTTCTCCATCCTCCAGTCTTCATATCTTCTTCCCGTCATAAGCAGCGAAAGCGTCTCCCGTTCTCCTCCAGGTGGATAGACCTTGCCGATCTCGTAAAGTCGGATGTCCTTCTGGCCCTTGTTCATATTCGCCGCCAAGACAGAAAGAGCTCCCGGGAGAAGCGAAGGTCTCATCAACTCCTGCTCAACGGTCAGGGGATTTTTTACGGCAACGGCCGGCAGGCTCTCCAGACGGCATTTGGCCAGGGCCTCCCGGCTGGTCATGGCATAGGTGATCATCTCATTCAGGCCCTGCGAGGAAAGTGCCGCGCGGAGGGCGGCCCTGAGCGGCCGTTCGGCATCTTCGCGGATGTCCGTATATCTGATTTCAGGCAAAGAGGGGGCGATCCGTCCGTAGCCGTAGATCCGGGCGATCTCCTCGATAATATCTTCGGCTGAACGTATATCACCGCGGAAAGACGGGACGCCTGCGCGAAAGCCCTGTTTCCCGGACGGCAACACGCTAAAGCCCAGCCGCGTGAGAATAGTTTTACAGCGGGAAAAGGGTATCCGCGCCCCCAGCAGCCGCTCCATCTCACGGCATGACACCCTGACGGACGGCGAGCTCCTCTTCTTTCTCGCCGGAAAGACATCGGCGTACGCCGCGAGCCTGCCTCCGGCCTCCCGGAGAATAAGAGAGGCGGCGCGGCGCGCGGCCGTCTGCACGCCGGCGATATCGATCCCGCGCTCGAAACGGTATGAGGAATCGCTGGCCACCCCGAGCCTTCGCGCCGCCTGACGGATCAAAACCGGGTCGAAGCAGGCACTCTCAAGAAGGATGATTCTTGTCTTGCCGGACACCTCGGTCTCAAGCCCCCCCATGATACCGGCGACGGCCACGGGCTTTTCGGCGTCGGCGATGACCAGGACGGAAGGGTCGAGCTTCCTCTCCTCCCCGTCTATGGTCACGATCTTCTCGCCCTCCCGGGCCCGGCGCACGATAACGCGGCCGCCGGCCAGCCTGTCGTAATCAAACGCGTGCAGGGGCTGGCCGGACTCCATCAGGCAAAAATTGGTGATGTCCACGACGTTGTTGATCGAGCGGACGCCGACGCCCTGCAGGAGATTCCTGGTCTCCGCCGGGGCCGGCCTGACGTCCACGCCTTCGATCAGCGTCCCGATATAGCGCGGGCACGCCTTCCTGTCCTCGACGGTGACCGGGCATTTCTTTCCCGGCATGTTCAGTGACCGGACACCCGGCGCTTTCAAGGGCTTGTTCGTGAGGGCGCAGATTTCCCGGGCCACCCCGATCATGCTCAGGCAGTCTGGCCGGTTGGGCGTGACCTCCATCTCCATGACCGTATCGCCGCCGACGCGTTCCATGGCCTCGACCTCCATGCCGGCCGAGGTGAGCTTCCCGGCGACACCCTCCGGCCTGTCTTTCAGCAAGACATATTTCTGTAGCCAGTTATACGATATCTTCATTGTCTATTGGTTTGTTCCGATTGGGAAAAAGACCTTGAAATATGAGCTATTGTAAAACCCGGAAAAAAGATTGTCAACCGGCTCGACAGGCGCAAGGCATAAAACCGGCATCACCGCGATTCGCCCGGCAGGAAGACATCACTGCGGCGAGACGAGCATGAGTATCCGTCCCTCTTCGCCGTCGAAAGACTCCATGGCCTTTCCGATCACCGCGCCCACGCACCGCAGTTTGTTCTCGGATGTGGACATGTCGCATCGCATCGCGTGACCCGGCGTGGAGCTCGTCGTCAAGAGGTCCCCTTTTTTGATGGGCCCGTTCTCGCCGGTCACCTTGACCGGCGCCTGGCCCGCCAGGGCCAGCGGCATCTGCGTCCCGCCGAACTCGACGGATTCATCCTGCGGGTCCACGCTGAACGCCACCCCGTCCTCGCCCCGGATCAGGATGCCCGGATCCGTCGAGTAGACCCCGGCCGCGGAGGCATCGTAAGGCTTGGCGGACTTGTGCAGGTTATGCCTGTCCTTTCCGCTCAGCACGACCACGTCGCCCGGCTCCAGTGTCTCTCCTTCTTTTTTCGGGAATATCTCGGCCAAATCCGAATTGCATGAATCGGCACCGCCGCAGTTACCCACGACATGAAGGGTATAATTCGGGCTTGACGTACCGATGCCGACCCTGCCGGCACTGGTGACCACCATTTTATGGACCTCGGTCCCCGCCCCTATGTCCACGACTTCGAAGATCAGCATGTCATTCCATGCCGCAATGTTCCAGTCATCATCTCCCGAAGAGGTTGCCATTAAGGTAAGCGACGGGCTGGCGTCCTCCACGAGGATGGCATCACCCTTCACATGGAGGGGCCGGATCGGGCTCATCGTCCCGATGCCCAGATATCCCAGGTTGTTCAGCCGCATCCTCTCGACCTTGCTCCCTGTCCCGTCCTCCGTCGTATAGAAGCCTATCCTCCCCGGCATATCTCCCACACCGGCATCCCCGTCTATATGAAACATTATAGCGGCCGCATCCCTGAACGACGCCCCGTCATAGGCCTCCCCTTCCAGCTTTCCGATGATCCTGTCCGCCCCGCTGGGCACCGACGGCGACTCATGCGTGCCGTAGGAACGCCTGAGATGTATGGTTGAACTCTGGGCCGTGGCCGCCGTCGAAATATTCATATCCGCGTCAATATCCGAGGCCACAACCAGCTTCTCTTCAGGCGACACCGTCCCGATGCCGACATACCCTTTATTGTCAATACGCATGCGTTCCTCTAGAGAATATGTCCCGTCTTCTGTTGTCCAAAAAGTAATCCTTCCCGGGACATCCCCTGGTCCAGCGTCACCATCCGACGAGATCAAAACCCTCCCGATTTTCCTGTAAGCGTTCCCGTCGTATATTTCACCCTCAATATTGGCAACAGAAGAGTCCGCTGGAGGAATCAGCGGGGAATCAACCGTACCGGCACATTTGCGAAAATGCATGCTAGCACATTCCGACATAGCAGTCTCAGAACTAACAATCAAATCGATATCGGCATCTTCACCGGCAAGAACCAGTTTTTCATCCGGGTTCACCGTCCCGATGCCGACATTGCCGGAATAGACAATAAACGCGTCCGCCGTATCGATCACAACTGGTGAATCGGAATACCCCCACACAAAGGTCCTGTCCGCCGAAGACGATAACTGCATGTTCCTTCCCGTTGTCAACGAATAGTCGCCCGCGTTGTCCACATTTTCGCCAAAGGCATAACCCCGAAATCCAGACACTCTTGTGTTTTCACCAAAAACATAATTATGGGATCCGGTAGCGTAATTGGAACAGCCAATGGCCACCGAATGTCTTCCGGTTGCTGTCGTTCGATATCCCAAGGCGATTGTCGCTTCAGTGCTCGCAATATTGTTATATCCCGCTGCAAAGGAGTAATTCCCCACGTTCCCGTCGTCCCACTGCGTCCCGGTGGCTATCCCGGCCCTCAAGGCCATTTTGCTCGCGTCCCAGAAAAGCCTGCCTTTTGACTGCCCCCCGAATAAATTCACGTCGTGGCCCTGCGCATCCTCTCCCACATTCAAAGCCCCCCGGATGTCAAGCATGACTTGCGGCGTCTGAGTCCCGATCCCGACATAATCCAGTAGATCAGCGGGATAAATATAGCCGTTCGTCTCGTCCCTTTCCCACATCCCCCCGACATCCCGCCAGGCGATGGTCCCGAACCCGTCGTCCTTGCACACCTTCAGGGCGTGCTCGAGGGCGTCGTAGTACATCAAGCCCTCCCTGTCCGTGTCGCAGACAATGTCATTGGGCGGGGTAGGATCATGCGGATACAGATGCACCCGGTCGTAAATGCCCAGCGGCGCCGGGTAATACGTCGTGAGAGTAATCCCCTCTCCCCGGCACACCCCGGCCACTGCGAAAAAACACAGCACAAACACGCACATTATCTTTTTCATAGGGCTTCTCCTTTCGGAAGGCCCGCCCGGCCAAGCCGCACCACAACGCGTGTGCCAGACCCTCGGGGCGTTTCCACGAAAAAAATGACGCCTTCCCGTTTGCTTTATGCAACAAATCCCTCTTTGTCCCCCTCATGAACGACCCCATTGATCTGCGCGTCTCATCTCATCTTCCTTCAAAAGTCTCAAGCCTCCGGCTCAACACAGCAAGCTCCTCCTCCAAGGCGTCAACCTTTTTTCCCAATTCCTTTATTCCCGCCACCAATACAGGAACAATCCTGGCATAATCCAAACTCCACTGCTCTTTTTTCTCATCTTCCGGTTTATCGACAACTTCTGGTATCAAAGGATACACCTCCTGTGCGATCAGGCCTATCTCGTCATTACCATAAGATTCGTTATGCGAATAGATATGGCCTTTCTGATCATAATCCGTTTTTAACCATTTAAATTTCACAGGATTAAGTTTACAAAGAACAGTCAAAGCGTCTTTAATCGGCTTTCGTTCAACTTTAAAACGGCCGTCCGAATAAGTTCTCCAGGCATTCGCCAGCCCACGGCCGCGCTCCGATGATTCATTGGGTAAAGTGAGTGCGTAAGTAGGATTATCGACCTTAACGCCAAGCAGGCCGAGCGGATGAATAGCGAGCTTGTTCATCCAGCCTGTCCCGTAATTTTTTTGGATACGGAAATAATTCCCGTCATCGGAAACCATCCGCCAATCATAATCATCCGTGTCAATCAGTTCGACCATCGGGAATGCCGATTCAACTCTTATCTCTCCATTGACATGCAGTTTAGTCTGAGGGGCTGACGTCCCGATGCCCAGATATCCCAGGTTGTTCAGCCGCATCCTCTCGACCTTGCTCCCTGTCCCGTCCTCCGTCGTATAGAAGCCTATCCTCCCCGGCATATCTCCCACACCGGCATCCCCGTCTATATGAAACATTATAGCGGCCGCATCCCTGAACGACGCCCCGTCATAGGCCTCCCCTTCCAGCTTTCCGATGATCCTGTCCGCCCCGCTGGGCACCGACGGCGACTCATGCGTGCCGTAGGAACGCCTGAGATGTATGGTTGAACTCTGGGCCGTGGCCGCCGTCGAAATATTCATATCCGCGTCAATATCCGAGGCCACAACCAGCTTCTCTTCAGGCGACACCGTCCCGATGCCGACATACCCTTTATTGTCAATACGCATGCGTTCCTCTAGAGAATATGTCCCGTCTTCTGTTGTCCAAAAAGTAATCCTTCCCGGGACATCCCCTGGTCCAGCGTCACCATCCGACGAGATCAAAACCCTCCCGATTTTCCTGTAAGCGTTCCCGTCGTATATTTCACCCTCAATATTGGCAACAGAAGAGTCCGCTGGAGGAATCAGCGGGGAATCAACCGTACCGGCACATTTGCGAAAATGCATGCTAGCACATTCCGACATAGCAGTCTCAGAACTAACAATCAAATCGATATCGGCATCTTCACCGGCAAGAACCAGTTTTTCATCCGGGTTCACCGTCCCGATGCCGACATTGCCGGAATAGACAATAAACGCGTCCGCCGTATCGATCACAACTGGTGAATCGGAATACCCCCACACAAAGGTCCTGTCCGCCGAAGACGATAACTGCATGTTCCTTCCCGTTGTCAACGAATAGTCGCCCGCGTTGTCCACATTTTCGCCAAAGGCATAACCCCGAAATCCAGACACTCTTGTGTTTTCACCAAAAACATAATTATGGGATCCGGTAGCGTAATTGGAACAGCCAATGGCCACCGAATGTCTTCCGGTTGCTGTCGTTCGATATCCCAAGGCGATTGTCGCTTCAGTGCTCGCAATATTGTTATATCCCGCTGCAAAGGAGTAATTCCCCACGTTCCCGTCGTCCCACTGCGTCCCGGTGGCTATCCCGGCCCTCAAGGCCATTTTGCTCGCGTCCCAGAAAAGCCTGCCTTTTGACTGCCCCCCGAATAAATTCACGTCGTGGCCCTGCGCATCCTCTCCCACATTCAAAGCCCCCCGGATGTCAAGCATGACTTGCGGCGTCTGAGTCCCGATCCCGACATAATCCAGTAGATCAGCGGGATAAATATAGCCGTTCGTCTCGTCCCTTTCCCACATCCCCCCGACATCCCGCCAGGCGATGGTCCCGAACCCGTCGTCCTTGCACACCTTCAGGGCGTGCTCGAGGGCGTCGTAGTACATCAAGCCCTCCCTGTCCGTGTCGCAGACAATGTCATTGGGCGGGGTAGGATCATGCGGATACAGATGCACCCGGTCGTAAATGCCCAGCGGCGCCGGGTAATACGTCGTGAGAGTAATCCCCTCTCCCCGGCACACCCCGGCCACTGCGAAAAAACACAGCACAAACACGCACATTATCTTTTTCATAGGGCTTCTCCTTTCGGAAGGCCCGCCCGGCCGCTCCCGCGCCGAAAAGCACGGGGAGGCTCCATGGGCTGTTTCCGTTTCGCTGATATCTCTTTCCGGCGCGCGCTGTCTGCGCGCGGCGTATTGATTCCAGTATAAAACAGGCAGATTCGCTATACAATACTTAAGGAGTCTTTATCGTACAAGGCTTGCTGTTCTTAGAATTGTTCCAAAAACCTGTTGTCGTTTTCGAAAAAGACCCGGATGTCGGTGATGCCGTGCTTGAGCATGGCGATACGTTCGACCCCCATGCCGAAGGCCAGCCCCTTGTATTTTCCATCCGGGCACCCGACCGCCTTAAAGACATTGGGATGGACCATGCCGCAGCCCATGATCTCCAGCCACTTTTTGCGGCTCCGGCTTCCTGCCCCGGACCCGAATATGGCCTCGGCGGAGATGTCCACTTCGGCAGAGGGCTCGGTAAAGGGGAAAAAGTGCGGCCTGAACCGCATCCGGACATTTTCCGAAAAATAGCGTTTGCAAAAATGATAGAGTAGGCCCTTAAGGTCGGCAAAGGTCACGTCCGTATCGACGAGGAGTCCTTCGATCTGGTGAAACATGAACGAATGGCTGGCGTCCACGGCGTCGGGCCGGTAGACCCTGCCGGGGACAACGACCGCCACAGGCGGCTTGTGTTCCTGCATAACGCGGATCTGGACGGGCGAGGTGTGGCTTCGCAGGAGAAAGTGTCGTCCAGGAAAACAAGGGTCCTCCCTGTCCAGATAAAAAGTGTCGAAGGCGTCGCGGGAAGGGTGATCGACAGGGATGTTCAGGGCAGTGAAATTGTTGAATTCGGTCTCGACTTCGGGCCCCTCTTTGACCGTGAATCCCAGCCGGGTGAAGATCGCGCAGATGTCCTCTATCGTCCGGGTGATCAAATGCGTGTGGCCGAGCCGGCGGCCGACACCGGGCAGGGTGACGTCCACCCTGTTTTGTCCGATCTCTTTCTGTCTCTCCTCGTGCGCTAGGGCATCCTGTCTCTCCTTGAGAAGCCGGCTGATCAGGGACTTGAGCGTGTTGGCCTCCTTGCCCACCACGGGTTTCTCTTCCGGCGGCAGGGAGGAAAATGAGGCGTAGATCCGCGCAAGGAGGCCCTTGCGCCCCAGATATTTGATCCGCACGTCTTCCAGGGACCGGGGATCCTCCGCTTCAAGGATCTCCCGGCGGGCCTGTTCACGTATATGTTCGAATTCCCACTGACTCATACGATCCCGTCCGCTGGATGAGAAAAGGTTGTCTCATTATAACACCGAACCCTCTTAAGCTCAAAAATTCCCCCCGCTCATTTTTTCCATGCCGTCGGCGAAAACAGGATCAGGATGGAATACAGCTCGAGCCGGCCGGCCAGCATAAGAAACGTCAACACCAGCTTGCTCGCCGGTGAAAGCCAAGCGTAATTCTTCGCCGCCCCCACCTCGCCCAGGCCGGGGCCGATATTCCCCAGAGAGGCGATGGCCGCGGAAAAGGCCGTAATCAAATCGCACCCTTCCGTGAACGTCAAAATAAGAGAACCGGCAAAAAACAGAGAAATGAAGATAACCGCGTACGAAAGGATCCCCATCACCACCCGGCTTGCCAGAGGAATCCTGTTAAATCTGACCGGCAGGACGGCGTTGGGGAAAAGCACCTGGACGAGCGAACGAAACGCGATCTTGACCGCGAGGAACGCCCTCACCACCTTCATGCTCCCGCCCGTCGACCCCGCGCAGCCGCCGATGAACATCAGCAGGAAAAGCGTCATGCGCAGGACCTGCGGCCAGGCATCAAAATCCGCCGTGGTAAAACCCGTGGTCGTCAAGATCGAGACGACCTGGAAGGCGGCCTCGCGGATGGGAACCGGGGTTAAAGCCCCCTGTTCAAGGATAAGGGTAAAAACCGGGACAAGAAAGACGACCAGGAGCATGTAATAAATGAACTCCTCGCTCTTCCAGTAGGCCCTGACATCCCCTCTCAAAGCCCGGAAATGGAGCATGAAGTTCGTGCCCGCGATCAGCATAAAGACGATAATGACCCACTGGATGAAGGGGTTAAACGCCGCGATGCTCTGGCTTTTGGTGGAAAACCCCCCGGTCGCCATCGTGCCGAAAGTATGACACAGGGCGTCGAAGAGATTCATTCCCCCTAACTTCAAGAGGATGGTTTCAATGAGAGAAAAAAGAAAATAGACGCCCCATAATACTTTGGCTGTTTCCTTGATGCGCGGCTGAAGGCGCTCGGCCGTGGGTCCCGGAGCCTCCGCTTTATACAGCTGGAAGCTGGTCTGGCCTATGGCCGGAAGCAGTGCCAGATAAAGGACTATGATACCCATGCCCCCCAGCCAGTGCGTCAGGCTCCTCCAGAACAGGACGCCGCGGGGCAGGGCCTCGATCCCGGTAATCACCGTGGCGCCAGTGGTCGTGAATCCGCTTGTGGTTTCAAAAAATGCGTCGATGAACGTCGGCACGGCGCCGCTGAAATACAACGGCAGGGCGCCGAAAAGCGACAGTCCGATCCAGGACAACCCGACGATAGCGAGCCCGTCCTTGGCGTTGAGGGTTTCGAACTGCTGCGGCCGGGGCCTAAGGATCTTTTGTCCGGCGAAAGACAGGACCAGCCCCAGAAAGATCGTCCAAACGAAGGCCCGGACCTCCAGGCTGTGCGCGTCGTCGTAAAGGGCCCACCCCAGGGGAACCAGCATAATAACGGAAAGGACGCTCAGAAACCGCAGGACGATATTGGCAACAAGGAATTTGTGCACGCCGGAACCTTACCTCAGATGAGATTTTTGTGGGTAAACAATTTCTGGACCTTGCCGACATTCCGCTCCCGGCAAAAGACAATAACCTTCTCGCCGGCACGGATGTGGGTATTGCCGTCTGCCAGAAAAGGTTCGGAATTGCGCAGGACGGCACCGACGATGGTTTCCGGCGGGAATCTGAGGTCTTTTAAGGGCGCGTGGGTCACGGGGGAATGGGCATCGGGAATCAGCTCCAGGACCTCGGCGTTGCACTCCACCAGCGTGGCGACGGAGCTTACGCTCCTTCCGCGCACCACCCTGAGGATCTGATCGACGGCCAGAAACCGCGGATTGATGACCGAATCTATGTCCAGGGCCTCAATAATCGCCATGTAATCCGGCTGCTGGGTGGTGATAACGGTCGCCTTGGCCCCCATCTTCTTCGCCAGGACGGCGCTGATCAGATTGGAATGATCGCTTGTGGAGGCCGCCACAAAGGCGTCGGCCGCCTCGATGCCGCATTCCGTCAGGATCTCCGTCTCGGAAGGCGACCCGTTGATGACCCGGACCCTGTCCAGGCGTCCGGCGATCTCGTGCGCTCGGTCCGGGTCTTCTTCCAGGAGAAGGATGTCGGGGATCTCGGTAGAAAGATCTCTGGCCACAGTCTCGCCCATATTGGTGCCTCCGTAGATGACCACCTTTTTCGGTTTGCGGATATTGACGTCAAAAAAGGCGAGGAATTCACCCAGAGACGCGGCAGGCAGGAGCACATAGACCTTGTCCTGCCCCTGAAGGACGGCGTCTCCTTTGGGAATTAGGGTGGTCTCGTTACGGTTGATGGCGATGATCAGAAAGGGCCAGGGGAAGTCTTCCTGCCGGAATTCCTCGATGCGCAGTCCGCACAGGGGAGAGTCTTCGCGGACACTGAAAGAGCGTAAAAGGATTTTTCCGCTGGCAAAATCGGCGACGTCCCGCGAGCCGGGGGCCTGGACGGCCTTGACAATCGCCTTGGCCGCCACTTCTTCGGGGTTGGTGATCTCGTCGATATAAAAATGCGCCAGGCCCATCTCGTGGACAACGCGGTTGAGGGCCGCGTTGCGGACACGGGCTATCTTTTTTCTTGTCCGGTAAGCCGCGGCAAGGGAACACACGACCAGGTTGGTCTCATCGGACGTGGTCACGGCGATGACAAGATCGGCATCCTCGATACCGGCCTCCCTCAACACCCGCGGATCCGATCCCTCCCCGACAACAAGCTTGACGTCCAGCCTTTCATCGGCTTTTCTCGCCACATCCTCTTTGTTTTCAACCACATAGACTTCGTGATTTTCTTCCGAGAGTTCTTTGGCCAGATTCGCGCCGATGACACCGGCCCCGACTATAACGATTCTCATGTCCGATCCAAAAGCGGCGGCCCGTCTTCGTAAAACGGGGGCGGCACCGTCTTTTATTTTTCGTCTGCTTGTTTCGAGGCCTGGGCCTCGGCCCCCTGCCGGGCCAGCGCCACGAGTTCCTTAAAGGCCCCCGGTGAATGAACGGCCAGTTCCGCCAGCATCTTCCGGTCGAGCACAACGCCCGCCTCTTTCAGCCCTTTAATAAAGCGGCTGTAAGAAATGCCCGTCTCCCGGCAGGCCGCGTTGATGCGCACGGTCCACAACTGCCGGATCTCCCTCTTCTTGACACGGCGATCCCGATAGGCATACGAGAGCGCCTTGACCAGGGATCTCTTGGCCTGCTGATATCGTTTGCTGCGCTGGCCGAACTGGCCCTTGGCGTCTTTAAGGACGCGCTTCTTGCGCCTCCTGGACGCCACTGCGGTTCTAACTCTTGCCATAAGGCAACAACCTCCTCATACGTTTTTCGTCCGACTTGGAAATATAGCTGCTTTTTCTCAATCTTCGTTTGCGTTTGCTTGTTTTCTTGCCCAGGATATGACTGCGGCCTGCCGCCCGTTTTTTCATTTTGCCTGATTTAGTCAGGCGGACGCGCTTCGCCGCAGACTTGTTCGTCTTCAATTTCGGCATTTGGCTTCCTTTCTGTCTCATCCCGGCAAAATCCAAAAACTCGAGCGATTTCGGCCCGGGATTATTCGCCGGGGTTCACCCGTCGTTAAATCTCATCTTCCCGTCCGGAGCAGGCGGGGCATGACGGCACCCGTTCCCATCTCTTTCTGACCCGCCTGAAGGGACAGGCCTTGTCTTCGGATCAGGACTTCCTTGATTTCGGCGAAAAGACCGCGGACATAATCCGGCCCGTCATGGATACGTCCTTTTCAACCTGTCCGTAATCTTTGGTGTCTTCGACAAACCGCTCCAAAAGCTTTCGGCCGTGGTCTTTAAAGGCCATCTCCCGGCCGCGGAAGAAGACGTTGACCTTGACTTTATCATGCTTCTCCAGGAAAAACAGGACCTTCTTCAACTTGACCTGATAATCGTGCGCCTCGATATGCGGCTTGACGCGGATCTGTCTAAGATGCGAAATCTTCTGGGACTTCTTGATCCGGCGCTCTTTCTTTTCCTGGTCGTATTTGTATTTGCTGAAATCCATGATTCGGCAGACCGGCGGACGGGCTTCAGGGGCAACCTCGACGAGATCAAGCCCGTGCTCCTGGGCCAGTTCCTGGGCGCGCTTGAGGACCACAACCCCCAGCTGTTCCTGTTCGGGGCCGATCACCCGCACTTCCGGCGAACGGATGCGATGATTGATACGGATGTATTTCTGGATAGAAACCACCTCCTTAAAAAACGAGCGGTCCCGCCTCGCGGGTCTGCCTGTCGGCGGCAGACGTTTGGCGCCGCTCTTTTAGTGTTTTTGTTCGATCTCCCGGCGGAGCCGCTCTAGGAAGGCCTTCAGGTCCATCTTTCCCAAGTCGCCTTCCGCGCGCCGCCTAACGCTGATCTTCCCTGTCTCGATTTCCCTGTCGCCGAGGATAAGGGTGTACGGCACCTTTTTGACGGCCGCCTCGCGGATGCGTTTGTTCAACGTCTCGTTTCTGTCATCAATTATAATCCGCATACCCTCGTTCTGTAAGTCTGTTTTTATCTTTTCCGCGTATCCGGCGTGTTCCGGCTTAATGGGGATAACCGCGGCCTGCACGGGCGCGAGCCACAATGGAAAGGAGCCGGCGTAATGTTCGATCAGGGTTCCGATAAACCGTTCCAGACTGCCAAGGATGGCCCGGTGAATCATGATCGGCATCTTATCTTCGCCGGTCTCATCGACATAGCCCATGCCGAAACGTTCCGGCAGGGCGAAATCGCACTGTATCGTCGCGCACTGCCACGCCCGGCCGAGGGCGTCTTTCAGCTTGATGTCGATCTTCGGCCCGTAAAAGGCCCCGTCCCCTTCGTTGACGGCGTACGCGATTTTGTTCTCCTCAAGTGACGCCTTGAGGGCCGCCGCGGCCAAATCCCAGTTTTCAACGGAACCGATAAAATCGGCGGGCCTGGTGCTGAGTTCGATGTCCATTTCGCGGAAGCCGAAATCCTTCATCACCTGAAAGACAAAATCGATGACCCCGCTCACCTCCGGCCGGATCTGGTCCTGCCGGCAAAAGATATGCGCGTCGTCCTGGGTAAAGCCCCTCACCCGCAAAAGGCCGTGAAGCACGCCAGCCTTTTCCTGCCGGTAGACCGTCCCGAGCTCAAAAAACCGTATCGGCAGATCCCGGTAGGAGCGAACCTTGGACTTGTAAATCAGGATGTGCGCCGGGCAGTTCATCGGTTTGACGGCGTATTCCTCGTCGTCAACGTTAAAATAATACATGTTCTCCCGGTAGTATCCGGAATGCCCCGAGACCTCCCAGAGCTTCCCTTTAAGGATGTGGGGCGTCATGACCGGTTCGTACCCGCGGCGCACATGCTCATCCTGAAGATATCCCTCGATGATCCTGCGCAGCGTGGCCCCGTTAGGGTGGTAAAAGACCAGTCCCGCGCCCGCGGTCTCGTGATAGATGTTGAAGAGTTCCAACTGGACTCCGAGCTTGCGGTGGTCCCTCTTTTTGGCCTCTTCCAAAAGCGCGAGGTGTTTCTTCAGTTCATCCTGGCTGAAAAAGGCCGTGCCGTAAATGCGCTGGAGCATGGCGTTATTTTCGTCGCCCCGCCAGTAGGCCCCGGCGACGGAAAGGAGTTTGTAGGCCCTGATCTGACCGGCGTTCTCGATATGCGGCCCCTTGCACAGGTCCAGCCATTCGTCCCCGGTCTTATAAATGGAGACTTTCTCGTCGGGAAGGTTCTCGATGAGATCCACTTTGTAAGGCTCGTCCATCTCCCTGAACATTTTGACAGCGTCGTCCCGGGGCATATAGCTTTGCGTGAAAGGCGGACGGCGGCTGATGATCTCCCGCATCCTTTTCTCAATCAGCTTGAGGTCGTCGGGCGTGAAGGGTCGGGCGCGGTCGAAATCATAATAAAAACCGTTCTCGATGGCCGGGCCGATGGCGATCCGTGTCTGCGGCCAAAGCTCTTTGACCGCCTGGGCCATCACGTGCGAACAGCTGTGTCTCAGTTTGTCTAAATCGGTTTTGTATTCCATTGTTCTCGTTGAAGTCCTCGCTCATCACCCGGCCGGGGCAAACCGGGCACCGCCTTCCATCATAAACATCTTGAGGAAAAGGCGGGAGCCCCTGTGGCTCCTGCACATAAACGCCACTTATCCGGTTCTGCCTTATAAAAACATGTGCCCAAGAGGGCTCGAACCTCCGGCCTCTTCCATGTCAAACCACAATTTTTCTCATAATTGATTTGGTGGGCGGTACAGGACTCGAACCTGTGGCCTCTTGCATGTCAAGCAAACGCTCTAACCAACTGAGCTAACCGCCCTTTATTTAAATTTTTTGTCATCGGTGCCCCGCCTTCCTTTTCATTGAAATTCGAGGAAAAGGCGGGGATACGTTCTAACCAACTGAGCCATGGGCCCTGTCAAGTCATGAGGGATAAGGCATCCGGGTTAAGAAGAAAAGACATGTCCCTTCGATGGAACCTAAAAACCGGAAACGCATTCTGTCTTCTATTGCCTTTCTGCTCTTTTTCCAAATCGTATCAACAATTTCGTTTGCCTTTTTCCTTAAACCCCTATCCCTTATCCCCAAGTCTGGGCAAGGTGGGAGTCGAACCCACACGGCCTTTCAGCCACAGGATTTTAAGTCCTGCGTGTATGCCATTCCACCACTTGCCCTCTTTAGCTGTAAGGGATAAGGGATAAGGGGTAAGAAACATGTCCCAGATCCCCTCGGGCATACCCGTGGTCCCTCTCCAAATTACCCCTTGCATAAACACTTGAACATTTCTCCGAAATTTTCTGCGTATGCTTCGGGGTTATCCGACTTCGTAAATCTTCAGGCGCAATCCGACGAAGCGCCACGGCTTTTAGTCCGCATTGATCCACGGATAAAAGCCGCGGTATTCTGCGAAGCCGGATAAAAGGCTAACTCTTTTTTAGGATAAACAGCGGATATTGCATCTTCTGAAACATGCCTTATCATTAGCTTAAGCTGTCCTTTTCGGTGCTGTTCTCTTATCCCTTTTGCCTTACTCCTTACCCCTAAATGAGGCGCGGAGCGGAATCGAACCGCTGAATAATGGTTTTGCAGACCACTGCCTTACCACTTGGCTACCGCGCCGAAAGGTCTTTATCTGCTCAGTTTCAAAGAACGCTGAACTCGGCTGACGATTGTCTCCACGTCCGCTAAATGGCCCTCTCCGACCGTGCCGCAGGCCAGCTTTCCGGACACGGGTTCGATAATCTCAACGCCCCGTTTCTTCAATTTGTCGATATTCTCGCGCGTAACCGGGTTGGCCAGCATGACATCGTTCATGGCCGGAGCGCATATCAGTCTGGCCCTCGTCGACAAGGCCATGCAGCTCACGGGATCGTCGGCCAGCCCGCTGGCTATCTTGGCCAAAATGTTAGCCGTAGCCGGGGCCACAAGGAACACATCCGCTGATTGAGCGATCCGGATATGGCTCATGCCGTGGTCGGCCTCATCGAACAACCGCTGGCAGACCGGCCGCCCGGTAAGCGCGGATAATGTCAAGGGAGTAATAAAGGCCCCGGCCTCCCGGGTCATCACCGCCGTGACCTCATATCCCTTGTCCTGGAGGCGCCGGACCACATCACAGGCCTTATAGGCCGCAATGCTCCCTGTAACCCCGATCACAACATGTCTATTTTTCGGCAACGCCGGCTTCCTTTTCCTGGCCTTCTTTGTTCTCACCCGCCTTTTCCTTTTTGACTTCCTCCGGCTCACAGCCTTTCACCCACACCTTGCCCTCCATAATCTCATCCAGGGCAATCGTCGTGGCCTTGGGCGTGCTCGGCGTCTCAATCAGCCTAGGCCTCCCGTCGGCCAGCTCCGTCGCCCTTCTGCCGGCAAGAAGGATCAGCTTGTAGATGTTGCTGTTGGATCGTGGTAAAAGTTTTTCAATGGGTTGATAAGCCATTCATCCTCTCCTTCTTTTCATTGCCGTATTGTCAAAAATATTTATTCAATGTTTGTTTAACTGTAACAGCTACAAAG
>CAYRXT010000029.1:0-27973 GCA_964428315.1 uncultured Planctomycetales bacterium | reverse complement strand
TTTTACCTGTCCACTTTTAAGTCGTCAGGTGTCCACTTTTGAAAAGTTCCTAACAGCAGTTTTTCCATTTTTATCACCATAGTGAACAATACTGCATTAATCCCGTCCCGGCTTGACATGCGTAATGTATGATGATAAAAGAATCTGACAATCCAAACATATAAAACCTGGGATTCCTCATGGAAAAACGTATTTTCTTTCACGACACGGACGCCGGGGGCATCGTGTACTACGGCCATTATCTTAAATATCTGGAAGAAGCCCGGACGGAATTCCTCGAGGACCGCGGGCTGAGCGTGACGCTTTTCCGCGACCGCGGTTTATTATACGCCGTGAGCCGCTGTTCTGTCGTCTACCGGAGCCCTGCGAGATACGGGGACATCCTTATCTGTGACGCCTCCCTCCAGAAGGCCACGGCCGTCAAGCTTGTCTTCACCCAGACAATCCGGCAGAAAACGACAGGCACTCTTGTCTGCGAGGCGGAGGTCACGCTGGTCTGCTTGGACCGGGATTTCAAACCGACCCCGATCCCGGAAGAGCTCAAGGCGCGGCTCCTGAAATAAACGGCGGGCTGAGGCGTCCCGGTCTTGCGGGCAAGAGGCAAGAGTCTTGTCAGTCTATCCGGATAATGGTATTATACATCCTTATTAAATTGTAATAAAAGGTTGTGCCATGCCTTCGAAAGAGGAAGTCCATTATATAGCCCACCTGGCCCGGATCCATCTCCAGGATGAAGAGGTTGAGAGGCTGTCCCGCGATCTGGAAAGGATCCTGGAATACATCGAAAAACTCAAGGAGCTCGATGTCGAGGGGATTAAACCGACAAGCCACGTCCTTCCCTTGAAAAACGTCTTCCGCGAAGACGCCGTTCGCCCTTCACTGGCCAGGGAAGACATCATGCACATGGCCGTCGACAGTCTTGACGGAGCCTTCAAGGTCCCGAAGGTGATCGAATGAACCTTCATGAACTGACAGCCCACGAAATAAGGGATCTCATCCGGGACAAGCAGACCACGCCCGCCGAAGTCTATCGTTCAGTCCGCGAAATCATTCAAGAGCGGGACAAAAATATCCGGGCCTACTGCAAGCTCTTTCCGTCGGTTGAGATCCCGGCGCATCCTGAAAAGGACGGACACCGGATCCCCATCGCGGTCAAGGACAATATCTGCATTAAAGATTTTGAAACGACATGCTGTTCGCATGTGCTCGAGAGTTTCCGGCCTCCCTATAACGCCACCGTCATAGAGAAACTGAATGACTTTGGCGCCTTGATCGTCGGGCACACCAATATGGACGAATTCGCATTCGGCTCTTCGACCGAGAATTCCTGCTTTGGTCCCAGCCGCAACCCCTGGAACACCGATTGCGTCGTGGGAGGATCCAGCGGCGGATCGGCGGCCGCCGTCGCCGCCCAGGAAGCCGTCTGGGCGCTCGGTTCGGACACAGGCGGCTCCATCCGCCAGCCCGCGGCCCTCTGCGGCGTCGTCGGATTGAAGCCCACGTACGGACGTGTTTCGCGCTACGGGCTTATCGCCTTCGCGTCCAGCCTGGATCAGATCGGCCCCATAACCAAAGACGTGGAGGATGCCGCAGTTTTATTGAATATCATTGCCGGGTATGACCCGATGGATTCGACCTCCGCCGATCTGCCGGTGCCGGATTACGTCGGAGCCCTTAAAACCGACGCGAAAGGCCTGAAAGTCGGTGTGCCAAAGGAATATTTCGTGGAAGGGCTGGACAAGGAAGTCGAAGGGGCCGCGCGCGAAGCGCTGAACACCCTGAAACAAAAAGGCGCTGAGATTGTCGATATCAGCCTGCCTCACACCGAATACGCCGTCGCGACGTATTACATCGTCGCCACGGCGGAAGCCAGTTCCAATCTCGCGCGCTTTGACGGCGTCCAGTACGGAATGCGGCGCGCCGCTTCCTCAAGGCGGCGCACACCGCTCATAGACATGTATGAGGAGACCCGGGGCATGGGTTTCGGGCAGGAAGTCAAACGCCGGGTGATGCTGGGCACATACGCCTTGTCATCCGGTTACTACGACGCGTATTACCTCCGGGCGCAGAAAGTGCGCACCCTGATCAAAAACGATTTTGACCGGGCCTTCCGGGTGGTCGACGCCATTGTAACGCCGACAACCCCGACGGTGGCCTTTCGCGTCGGAGAAAAGATGGACGACCCGCTGGCCATGTACCTGTCGGACGTCTTCACGATCCCGGCCAATCTGGCCGGCATACCATCGATCTCGGTTCCGTGCGGCTTTTCCAAAAGCGGCCTCCCCATCGGTCTGCAGGTCATGGCCAAGCCCTTTGATGAAAGCACGCTGATGCACGCGGCCTACGCCTACGAACAGGCTGCGCCGTGGCACAAGAGGAGGGCGGCCCTATGACGGAATGGGATACTGTCATCGGCCTTGAGGTCCACCTCCAATTCAACACGCACACCAAAATCTTCTGCGGCTGCGCCAACCTTTTCGGTGCTGAACCGAACACGCTGACGTGTCCGGTCTGCCTGGGTCTGCCGGGTTCACTGCCCGTCGTCAACCGGCAGGCCCTGGACCACGCCATAAAAGTGGCCCTGGCCCTGAACTGCCGCATCAACCCTTTGATCAAATTCGACCGGAAGAATTATTACTATCCTGACCTGCCGAAAGGATACCAGATATCACAGTTCGACCTGCCTATCGGATCAAACGGCCATCTGGTCATCAGGACGCGCGAATCGACCAAGAGAATAGGCGTCAAGCGCGCCCATCTTGAAGAGGACGCGGGCAAACTCGTCCACGATCCTGTCCGGGACTGTTCCCTTGTGGACTACAACCGTACTGGAACGCCCTTGATGGAAATCGTATCCGAACCCGACCTCAATTCGCCGGACGAGGCCTATGCCTACCTTACGCTCCTGAAACTGACGCTGCAGTACCTGAACGTTTCCGACTGCGATATGGAAAAGGGAAGCCTGCGCTGTGACGCCAATATCTCCGTCCGCCCTAATGGGACAAAGACCCTGGGGACGAAAACCGAGATCAAAAACCTGAACTCTTTCCGCGCCGTCAGGTCCGCCCTCGCTTATGAAGAAACCCGCCAGCGCAAACTTTTAAGCGCCGGGGAAAGTATCGTCCAGGAGACGCGCCTCTGGAACGACCAAAAACAGACCACAACCTCCATGCGCAGCAAGGAGGAGGCCCACGATTACCGCTATTTCCCCGAACCCGACCTCGTCCCCTTTATGGCGGAAGACGCGCAGATCAACGCCCTGCAGTCCTCCATCCCGGAACTGCCTTCACCAAAACTCGTTCGTCTCATAACACAATACGGCCTGCGCGAATACGACGCCCTCATCCTTATTCAGGATCAATTCCTCGCTGATTTTTTCGAAGAATGTGTTACACTGTACAAAGATGCGCAAAAGATCTGCAACTGGATCAACGGCGCCTTGTTGAAAGAACTCAACGCGCGCAAGGCGCGTATCAACGCCATCCGCCTTGCACCGCGGGAATTCGTTGCCCTCATAGCACAAGTGGAAAACGGGACAATCAGCAATCTGGGCGGCAAAGAGGCCCTGACGGCTATGATCGACTCGGGCCGGCCGGCCGAAACCGTTATCCGGGAAAAAGGCCTCATCCAGTTGTCCGATGAGGGCTCTCTCCAGTCGATCGTTGATGAAATCTTGAAGGACAACACCGATGCTGTCAAAAAAATCGAAAGCGGCGATCTCAAACCCGTCGGATTCCTCATCGGCCAGGCCATGAAGAAGACGGGGGGCAAGGCCAACCCGAAAATGGTCGGAGAGATCATCCGCAGAAGACTCAACATCCCTTAATCCGCGGCCGGCCGTTCTGGCAGCCGATATTTTATCTTTTTCAACATATTATTTCAAGGAGGATAGACATATGTGGATAAAAAGAATATCGCTTTGGGCGGCTCCTGTCGCTGTCTTTCTGCTTATCGCCTCGGTGGCCTTCTCGCAGATCGACAGGGAAACGCGCGATGAACTTTACTCCCAGATAGAGATATTCAGTTACGCGTTGACGACCGTCCAGGCGGAATACGCGGAAAAACCCGACCCCAAAGATCTTATTTACGGCGCCCTCAAGGGCATGCTGGCCTCCCTGGACCCTCACAGCCAGTTTCTGAATCCCGAGGATTTCAAGGATCTGAAAACCGAGACCCAGGGCAAGTTCGGGGGGCTGGGAATCGAGATATCCATCCGCGACGGACTTCTGACCATCATAACGCCGATTGAGGGCACCCCAGCATGGGAGGCCGGTCTCAAGGCGAGTGACCGCATCGTCAAGATCGAAGACGAACTGACCAAAGACATGACCCTGAACGACGCCGTTAAGAAACTGCGCGGGAAGCCGGGTACAGACGTCTCTATCACGATTCTCCGGGAAAAGGAATTCAAGCTCCTGGACTTCACCATCACACGGGAGATCATATTCATCCACGACGTGAAAGACCCCATGCTCCTGAAAGACAACATCGCCTATATCCGCCTGGCGGAATTCCGGGAGGACTCGCACAAGGACATGCACAAAGAGCTGATGGAACTCAAAGAGGAGGGAGCGGACAGCCTCATCTTGGATCTGCGCAACAACCCCGGCGGGCTTCTTTTCTCGGCCATCAAGATTTCCGAGGAATTCCTGCCCGCGGGCAAGGTCATCGTCTCGACCCGCGGCCGCCATCCTTCGCAAAATTCCGTCACCGAATCGAGCAATCCCAGCCCGGCGTTTGCCGAGTGGCCGCTTGTCGTCCTGATTAACGAAGGCAGCGCCTCGGGAAGCGAAATCCTGGCCGGCGCCCTGAAGGACAACAAACGGGCCGTCATCGTCGGCCAGACATCCTTCGGCAAAGGATCGGTCCAGTCGGTCATCCCGATGCCGGACGGTTCCGGCCTGCGCCTGACGACCAGCAAATACTTCACCCCCTCGGGCAGTTCGATCCACGGGACGGGGATCACGCCGGACATCGAGGTCGAGCTCATCGAACCCGAAGAGACCGCGGAAGATCAAGAGACCCGTCTGGAAGAGGTCGAACGCATTTTCGAGGATGTGGAGAAGCGGGAACAGGAAGAAGACGATGAGACGGAGACCTTGAGCAAAAAGGAAGAGACCCGCAAAGAACTCCTGAACGACAATCAAGTGCAGACCGCCCTCAGCGTGCTCCAGGGCATCAAGGTGTACAGCCAGCTGATAGAATGAGAATTCCCGGCGGCCGCCCTTCATTGTTCGAAGTCGCTTTCTGGATTATCGCGACCGCGGTTGTCATCTCGGCCGCACTGAAATTCCGTGAGGCACACCAGACAGCGCGGAGGCCTCCGCCCGTGGCCGAAAGGTTCTTCAAAGGCGGAATTGCGATCGTCATCGACGACTGGGGATACAACGACCTCTACTGTTCTTTCTTGTCGGACATCGACGTGCCGGTGGCCGTATCGATCCTGCCGGATCTCGCCTACAGCCGGCGGGTCGCCCAATGCGCCGGTCTTGCAGGTAAAGAGGTCTTGCTTCACCTGCCCCTCGAGCCCCACACCGTCAACGATCATTACCCGGAGGATTATATCATCACCACCCGCATGTCTCCCGTCGAAATCGAACATATCTTCAGCAAGGCCGTGTCCGGCATCCCTCATGTCGCCGGCATCAATAATCACATGGGTTCCAGGGCCACCGAAGACCCCGTCCTGATGCGCCGTCTTTTCGGATTAATGAAAAAGAAGGGGCTGTTTTTTATCGACAGCCGGGCAAGCAAAAACACGGTTTGCCGGAGGGTTGCCGGCCAGATCGGCCTGCCTTTCGGGGAACGCGATGTCTTCCTAGATAACACTAACGAAAAGGCCTATATCGAAAGACAGTTTAAGCTTCTCGCGCGGGAGGCCCAAAAAAATGGGACGGCCCTCGGTATAGGGCACGCCCGCGCCCTGACCCTGCAGGTCCTCAAAGAGCAATCTGACCGTTTGACACAAGAAGGCTTTCTATTTATAACGGTGAAAGAATTTGTCGGAATGAACGAAAACCAAGGAGGGAGGCCTGTCCCCCGACTAAGGGATGAACGCTAAGCGGAATGGTTGAAAATGCATATCCTCGGCATTGAGACATCCTGTGACGAAACCGCGGCCGCGGTCGTAAAAAACGGCCGGGACATACTCTCAAACGTGGTAGCGTCCAGTCTGAAGGAACACAAGAAATACGGCGGGATCATACCGGAAATTGCCTCCCGCCGTCAGATGGAGCTTATCACGCTTGTCGTCAAAGAGGCCCTGAGTAAAGCCGGCATGGACCTTAAGGACATCCGGGCCGTCGCCGTGACGCGCTCGCCGGGGTTGATCGGCTCACTGCTCGTGGGCACGTGTTTCGCACGCAGCCTGGCCTATGCCCTGCGCAGACCTCTTATCGAAGTCGACCATATCAAGGCGCATCTTCATGCCAATTTCCTGAAAGATACCGGAAAAGACACGAGTCAACCCCGCAATCGGCCCAAGCTTCCCGCGGCGGGACTGGTCGTTTCAGGCGGCCATACGAGCCTTTTTTATGTTAAGGACCCGTTGAATTTCCGGCTGGTCGGACAGACACGGGATGATGCCGCCGGCGAGGCGTTTGATAAGGTCGCGCGGATCCTGGACCTGGGTTATCCGGGCGGGCCAGTCATCGACCGGCTGGCGAAGAAGGGCCGGCCGGGCAAAGTCCGCTTCCCGTGCGCGGACCTTAAGGGCTCCCGGGATTTCAGTTTCTCGGGCATCAAGACAGCCGTCCTGTATTACGCCCGGGACAAATGGGACAGGCGATCGGTCACTATCCACGATCTTGCCTACGCCTTCCAGGACAGCGTCGTCTCCGTCTTGACCCGCAAGTGTATCAGGCTCTGCGAGGCCGTGAAGACCCGGACTCTTCTCGTCGGCGGAGGGGTGGCCGCGAATTCAATGTTGCGCGAGAGGCTGCTCCTGGAAACGCGTGCCAGGGGCATCAGGCTCTTTGTCCCGCCCATGGCTTTGTGCACGGACAACGCCGCCATGATCGCCGCGGCCGGATATCCGTTCTTCCAAAAAAGATTCGGGGGCAAAGGCCGGCATTCCTGAGGCAAACGGGTTTCTCTCATAGTTTTTGGCGCCTATTATATTGACTTCAGCTTCTGTCTTTGCTATATATATGATGACATTTCCGGATCATCACGTTTGTATGGATTCATCGGTACTGGGGGCATCCTTTTCATCGGCAATCCGATTGTTAAGATGTCCGCTTTATCTCAATAGTTTCGTCAATTGATTTCATGAACAGGAGGCTTTTTATGGCACTGAGAGAAAGAAGGGATACCCGGGGGGCGGAACAGAAGGCCGTCGAGATCAACGCGATGATGCAGGGGACGTTGAGCTTCAAAGACCCGGTCAATCTCAAGATCAACGGGCAGTTTAACGGAACCCTGGACGTGGTCGGCACGCTGACGATCGGCGAGGCCGCCGCGGTAGACGCCCATATCACCGGCGAGAACATCATCATCGCCGGCCGGGTGAAAGGGGACATCATCGCCAAGAAGATGCTCGTCCTCATGCCGAGCGCCGTTCTTAACGGCAACATTTCAACGCCGAAGCTGAACATCGTGGAAGGCGCGTTGTTCCAGGGCCGCTGCCAGATGGTGGACGATGATCTGGACGTCAACGATCTGGCGAAGTACCTCGAGCTCGAACCGGACGCCATTGTCGATCTGGCCAACGCGGGCAAGATCCCGGCCACCAAATCCGGGAACTCTTGGAAATTCGAGCGCACCAAGATCGACGAATGGGCCGCCTCGGAAAAGGTCTCCTAACCCGGATTATTCATGGCTGACCAATATATATCTGTTCGCGAAGCCGCCATCGCGCTGGGCGTCACGGAAAAGAAGATCATGGATTTCGTGGCTTCGGGCGCCCTGCCCGCCTACCGTATCGCGGGCCAGTTCGTGCGCCTCAAGCACAAAGAAGTGATGGCCTTGAAGGATAGCGAAGAGATCCCCGTTGAGAACATCCAGTTTGATTACAACCCCGGAGAAAAAATTCGCGATTTTTTCTATTTCAACGATTTTTATCTGGCCTCGTTCGTCATCATGCTGGCCCTTCTCTATTATATATTCTCGGCCTGATCACAAAGGACTTGAAGCGGGATCCCCTTTCACGTAGACTAGGGTGCACTTGTTCATAAGGATTACCCAGCCTTTGGCGAGGTAGCTCAGTTGGTTAGAGCACACGGCTCATACCCGTGGCGTCGAGAGTTCGAATCTCTCCCTCGCTAGTTTACTTATAAAATATATTGGGGAAAACCGGGCGGCATCTGTTTCACAGATGCCGCCCGGTTCTTTTACTCCACAAATTTTTCCACTTACACAGAAGCGGCCCCTGATTTTGCGTCACAGCACTCATTTTCGGGGCATTGAAGATTTCTTGACATAAATTTTTGTTTATGTTATAAAAAATATCATATTCATAAATTGTGAGAATTAAAAGATTTTTCGTCCAGAAAGAATTTAATTAGGCATTTTCTTTAACACCCAAGAGGAGGTTGAATTGAAAATCGAGACTCGGTATTTTCCAGCGTTATGTTCAGGCGTTTTCTTATTGTTTTTAATCACCGGCCCGCTGGTTTCCTCCCCTGCGGCCGCTGATGATCAGCAGGCCGAACCGCTCTCTGAGTCCCTGGAACAGGGCATAGGTGCCTATAAACACGAGAATTTCGAGGAGGCCCTGCCCCTCCTGAAAAAAGCCAGGGCGGAAGCCCCGGACTCAACGCTCGCCGCTTATTATCTCGGTATCAATTACAAGCAGCTGGAAAAACACGAAGAAGCGATACCTCACCTGCGCGCCGCCGTCACGGGTTCACCCAAGATCATCGGCGCCCTTATTGAGCTGATCGACTGTCTCTATCAGGTCAACGAACTCGAAGAGGCCCACAAATGGATTAAAGAGGCGCGACGAGAAGGGATCCGGCCGGCCCAGGTCGCCTTTCTCAGAGGTCTGGTCCTTTTAAATGAAGACAAGAACGAGGAGGCCATAAGGTCATTTGAGGAGGCCAAGGAGCGCGATAAGATGATGACCCAGTCGGCCGACTACCAGATCGGCATCGCGCATCTCAAAGAGAGGGAATATGATTCGGCGCATGATATCTTCAAGAACGTGGTGACCCTTGACCCCTCATCCAACATGGCCCTCTACGCCAACGAATATATCGACGCGATCTCACGCCGCGCCAAGGCCATGCGGCCCTGGAGGTATTCGCTGGGCATCTTCTACCAGCAGGACGACAACGTCGTCCTGAAACCCTCCGATGAGGCGGTCGCGGCCAACATAGCCGAAACAAGGGATGCCCGCGAGGTCTACGTTTCCAATCTCGAATACAATCACCGTTTCGACGAGGAACACAGCCTCAAGGCCCAGCATATCCTTTCCTTTGCCAAACAGCATGACTTGGGGTTTTACGACACGCTGTCCAACACTGTTGTCCTTCAGCCCAATTTCGTTAGCGAAAACAAACTTTTGGCCCTGCCGTTCACCTACACCCATTCGATCGTGGACGACCGGTCCTATCTGTCCAGCGCCTCGGTGAGCGGGGTCTGCAACTTTATGCACGGACGCTCCCAGATGGGGCAGGCCCAGCTGAAGTACACAAACAACAACTATCTCTGGACGCCCAGCACCACGCACGAAGACCGCGACGGTAACGAGCTCAGCGGCTCGGCGGGTTGGTACTGGTTCTTCGCCAAACGCAAAGGCTTTTTCAACCTGCGCTACACCCTGAACCAGGAATGGACCCAGGGCAAAAACTGGGAATACACCGGCAACCGGATCAACGCCACAACGCTGGTCCCCCTGAATGAAAAATTGAACTTCACCTTCACCGCAGGAACCTTCTTTCAGCGGTTCGCCAATTCGCACACGGTCTACAACATCAAGCGCAGGGATAACGTCTACTCGCTGACGTCGCTTCTGGCCTACAAGATATTCGAGGATTCGGAATTACAGGTTCAATATACCCATATCACGGATGATTCGAACATCAGCGTTTATGACTACGACCGGAATATTTACAGCATAGGCATGCAATTTAAGATTTAGACAACATTATTTCGACATCAGACAAACGGAATTTATATCCTATTCTCTTAAAAAGGGAAAAACATTTAAAAACCTGTGTTAAAAGAAAAGGCGGGAAGAAAGCGATGAGACGAATGAGAAAAAGCCAGGCAGCAAGAATATGTGTGACTGTTATCTGCGCGGCGTTTATCACCACCACCTCCTACGCCGGAGAGGTGGGCCAAGTGACCTACGTGGACGGCCGGGTGGATGTCCTTAGGCCGAATGCCGATCTGACGGCCCCGTTAAGGGAAAACGAGCCGGTGTTCGAAGGCGACATCATCCGCACGAAATCCAATTCCAAGGCGGAGATCACCTTCACCGATGCCTCACAGGTACGGCTGGCTGAGGACTCCCGCATCGCCATCCAGGATTATTCGCTGGATGAAAACAACAAACGGGAAAGCGCCGAGATCAAGCTCTATCGCGGCAAGATCCGTTCGATTATCGAAAAAGGGGCGGAAGACTTTAAGATCGTTACCCCCAACGCCCGGGGAAGCGTGAAGGGATCGGATATCTTCGCCTTTTACACGGCGGGCAACAGCGGCATGTTCGTGGTGGAGGGACAGATGCAGGTCATGAACCTCGCCCTGCCCGAGGCCCCTGTCCTGGTGACGCCGGGTACGAGCGTCCTGGTGCCGCAGGAGGAGGCCCCGCGCGGCCCGCGGGAGTATTTCGAGCTGGAAAAGAAACTGCACGCCATGGACACCAACCCGCCTCCGGAAAAATACCGGAAGGACATGACCCTGCTCATGGGGACGGTGACGAAGGTATCGGGCGATGTGCGCATAACCAAAAAAGGCGAAAATACGCCGCACACGGCCCGGGTCAACGAGATCGTCGGGGCCGGCGACCGCATCCAGACCGGCGACGACGGCATGATCGCCGTCAAGTTCGACAACGGCAACGCCGTCAACCTCAAGAACAATTCGGACCTTCTGGTCGTCAAGCTTATCACTGACCCGGCGACCGACCGCTACGAGAATTCCTTCGAGATGTCCAAGGGCCAGGTCCGGGCGCGCATAGAGAACCTTAGGGAAGGCTCAAGCTTCAAGATCAAGACGCCGACCGCCATCAGCGGCGCGCGGGGGACCATCCTCTACATGGTGGTCATGGACACGGTCACCCGCAGCTTTTTCGAAGGCGGCGGCGGTTTCATCACCAGCCTTATTTCCGGGGAAACAGTGGACATCGACGTCGGAGAAAACGCCTTCGCGGACGACCAGGGCAACGTGTCCGACCCGGTTTACACCACACAGGAAGACCGCATGGAACTCACCGAAGGATGGGATCCGGGAAGCGGCATCGAGGGGTATTCGGAACCCGACGGCGCGACCGGAACCTATTTTTATTATTCGGACACAGACAACGTCATCGAGGACGAAACCGGTGATGAAGGAGGAGACGAGGGGGGTGATATCGAAGGCGGCACTGACACAGCCGGTACCGACGAACCCGATGACCCGGCAGATGAATTCATTGATGACCCTGTTATCACCGAATCCACGACAACGACCGGTGACACCGATCCTTCGGATGATATTAATGAACCGGAGCCGGAGCCCGAACCTGAACCCGAACCCGAGCCCGAACCTGAACCCGAGCCCGAACCGGAGCCCGAGCCCGAACCGGAACCTGAGCCCGAACCGGAGCCCAAGCCCGAACCGGAACCTGAGCCCGAACCTGAACCCCAACCGGAATATCTGTTCAGCGGTGATTTCGACCTGCTCTTCGGCGAAGGCACGAGCCTGACCGGTAATTTCGGGGGAGAAGAGTCCCTCTGGGGCGAAACGCCCGTCAATGTCAACCTGTCCAGTGAATACACCGACCAGGGCAATCATGATTTCTGGACATATATCGATGATAACGTGACAGGCGAAACGGAAGACGGCGGCCGCCTGCTGGGGATTTTGGCCGGCACAAAGGCCTTTGAGAACGCCAGGAGCCTGCTCTATTCCTTTTATATCCGGCCCGATGCCTCATCCTTAACGGGTTACCGCGCCGGATATATCGAGTCCACCGACCTTGCCGGAAACGTCTTTCCCGAAACCGGCACGATCGAGCAGACGGGTACTGTCATGTCTTACCTGGACCAACCCACGACATTTGCCCCGGAGGACCTTGACAACGGAGAAAACGTCATAGAACATTGGAATGACAACGATTCTGGGGCTGTCAGCAGCGAGCATTTTTCGGGGGACGTCCAGATGCATTCGGCCCATATCGCAGAACAAGACTGGGGCCTGTGGTGGAGTCACAGCAACGGGAATTACGACGCACCGCCGCTGGAGAACTGGACGGCCGTTATCGGAGGCAACGGAGTCGATGAGGATCTGGGAGATATCGATTCCTACTGGCTGGGAAACATGGCCGGCGGCCCCTGGCAGAACAACGAAATGTCCGGGACCGCGCAGGGCCGGCATATCCAGTATAGACATGCCTGGGAGATTCCCTTTTCAGATTTCACCATGGGGACTTTCTCGGGAGAAATGATCGGCACCTACGAAGACGCGACGAACTGGCATGACGTCAGCGCGGGGGTGTACGACGAAGTCCCGCTTGGTTTCGGCGCGGAAATGGATGGGAATTTCGGTTCCTATGATCCCCAGCAGAACATCGTCCATTTTAACGGAGGAAGCCTTTCCGCGATCCTGGGCAGTCCGGATTCCTTCAACGACATCCAGCCGGATATTACGGTCATCGGAGAATTTGACAATACGCAGAACTATTCTTTGTGGGGCCCGGCCGACCAGTTTAACTTCCGGGGACGCACCGCCGACGGCGGGGCGTTTCTGGGTTCGATGGGAGGAGTCCACCTCAACGGCGAATTCCTCGGCCTTCTCTACACGCTGTATATCCGGCCGGATGCTTCATCCTCAACGGGTTACCGCGCAGGTCTGACGAAATCCACGGACCTGGCCGGTTTCTCTTATCCCGGGATCGCCATGTTTGAAGGAGACGGCACCCTGAACGCCTACCATTATTATGATTTGGAGACGGAAGTGACGCCGGAGGAACTTTATGACGGAAGTCCAGCGCTCGACCAGTACACAGAACCCGTTGTCGCTCCCTTCAGCAATAGTGTCCTGACCGGCCAGGCCGAGATTATAGGAGAGTCGGCCATCGCGGACCAGGACTGGGGGATTATCCGGGTGAGCGCCGGCGGCACCTATTCAGTCGATCCCGGCAATGACTGGCACGGCGTTACGGGACAAAGTTTCCATGAAGGTGAACGGGATTCTTATGATATTTGGCATTACAACGGGGTCACATGGTCTGACGGACAACTCTCCGGAACCATTTCCGGAGGATACATTGTGTATGAGGGTATCAATCCCTTTCATATCGGGGACCTGAACCTCGATGACGAAGGCCATTTCATCGGCGCCTACGGTGGCGGCCAGTGGCAATCGATAGGATTTATCGACGGGCCGCCGGAAGACCCCTTGTTTTTCGGCTCAAGCTTTACCGGAATGCCCGGATATTTCGACCACACCCTGGACCATGGTGAGTTCATAAGAGAGGGGAGCCTCGCGGCCATTCTGGGCGGCACAGGAGACCCCTGGCAGGGTCCGGTTGCGTTGACCCTGATGGGCGAATACGATAATCCTTCGGGACATCCTCTCTGGGCCGAAGGTGAGGATACGGAAAATATCACAGGTTCCATCCGAGACCTTGGGTACGGCGGCGGGCGTTTCCTGGGGAGCATCGGCGGCACGAACGTCGATGATGCCCTTTCGGGTTTGTTCGGCGCCTTCTACATTCGCCCGGTGGCCGGCGGCGGTTTCCGGACGGGTTATCTCTCTGCCAATGACCTGACGGGGAATTTTTATCCCGGCATCGGCATGTTCGAGGCCGGCGGAAACGTGGCGGCCTTTCTGGACTATCCGACAATCTACGCTCCGGACCAGCTTTATGACGGAAGTGAGGCCCTCTTGGACGGCGGAGATACCAAAGGGACGATCACCGGAGACCTCCTGCAAGGCGTGTTCGAATCGGATTCGGCCGAGATCGACGGCCAGGAATGGGGGCTGTGGCGTTCTTCGGCCGGGGGGACCTACAGCGAGGTCCCGGCAGGGAACTGGGAAGCTGACTTAAGCGCCCGGCTGGAGGACCCCGACAACGAGGACCTCATCGGTTACACCGCGGGCAAGGTTTCCGGAGGCGCCTGGCAGGACGGCCGGTTCACTTCGGTTATATCGGATGGTTACTGGCTCTCTCCGGCTGACCAGGGCACATTTTTCGGGGAAGGTGTCGGCGCCTACGGCGAGGATAAGACCTGGGACATGCTCAGCATCGGCGTGCGCGAATACGACGACAGCCTTCTCGTGGACAATTTCCTGGGGAAACCGGACGGGGGACAATTCAACATCCCCGGCGGAGGTGATATCGTGGAAGAGGTCATGACCGGACGGTTCCTCAATATCCCCGGTGAAGACCGCGGGCTCTTCCTTATTAATTGTCAGGGCTTCTATACTTCCCCGACCGATAACGACTGGCAGATCTTCGACATGACGGGTATGACAACGCCCGATGCTAGCGATACCGTTCATGCGGGTGGGTCCTGGCTCGGCGGAATAACCGGGACCCGATGGGCCGGCACTGATCTCGCCGGAGTGCTGGACGGCATCTGGATCCAGCTCCGCCGTGACGGCACCCTGTCCGGCCGGACCATGACCGGAGAGCTCGACGAGATCTACGTTGACGTCGGCGAGGACAAAACCTGGGATGCCGCCAGCGCCGGGGAATGGGTGGAGGTGGATGATATCCTGGACCTCACCAATCTGACTGACGAAATCCTTGACCTGGCCAATACCACCAACGTCCCCGTCACGGAGGTCTATTCGTCCATTCTCTCGGGAGCGGGCACTTTCAGCGCAGGCGGGGCCCTGTCCCTGACGGACATGACGATCAATTTCTATTCCATGGACCCGACCATAGGCGGGGCGGATGGCATCTGGGCCGCGTCTCTCGACGGCACCTACGGCGGCCAGACCGGGAATGACTGGACGGTGAACGCCACCGGCAACCTGATCGACAGCGCCTCGGGTTCCGACATCGGGGATGTTACAGCCACGCTGAACGGGACCTCGTGGACAGGAGGGAACTGGCAGGCCGATGTCACCGGGACCACGGATTCCGGCCTTGTCAATGCCTTCACCGGTGTGGCCGGGGGGACCTTCGGCGACGACGGCGAGTTTTCCGGCGCGGGAACCGGGACCTACGAGACCCCGTAAGACGCAATGAATGAGGGTTTTTGTGCGCCCGGCCCCGCCTGGAGGCGGGGCCGGGCGCACTCTTTTTTATGAAATCTTTTCTTATCTTCCCGCCTTATTTTTGTATAATACAAACACATACCAACTCCCAACCCGAGAGGTCATGCGCCCATGAACGCGACAATCCCGATCTGTAAGTGTCTTTTCCTTTTACTGGTTCTCTGTCACGCCGCCGGTTGTTCCCCGGGCGTTCAAAAAGGCAACGACGAGGTCATCGCCTACGTCAACGGTGAGCCTGTCTTCGCATCGGAGCTTCAGCGGGTCATCGAGCTCAAGCTCCGGCAAAACCCCGTTCTCGAGGTCACGCCGGAGATCAAACGCAGCCTGCTGGAGGTCCTCATCGACAAAAAGCTCATCACCCAGGAGGCCATGGACGAAGGCCTGGCGCGCAAGGACCGCTTCCTCGACACGATCAAGGTGTTCTGGGAACAGACCCTGGTCCGCTATTTCTACGATTACAAGACCCGGGAACTGCGCCAAGAGATGACCGTCACGGAGCGGGAGATCGTTGATTTTTACGACAGGCTGAAAGAACGCGTCACCTTCCGCGTCCTGCGCAGTCCCGACGAATCCCTGATCGACGGCCGGCTCGCGAAACTGAAGGGCGATGAGCCCGTCAACCCTTCCGGATGGGAGACCATCGGCCCGGTCGGATACGAGGACCTGAATTCGCCGGTCCTGGTCGAGGCCTTCGGCTGGCCGGCCGGCACCGTCAAAAAAGTGAAAGGCCCGTCAGCCTTTTATCTCGTTGAGGTGCTGGGCAAAGAACCCGTTGACATGCGTCCGCTCGATGACATGCGCGAAGCGATCCGCCAGCAGATCCTCTCCCGCAGGGAGCGTTTCCTCTTCGAGGCATGGCTGGAGAATGAGCGGCAAAAGGCCGAGGTCCGGATCACCCGGGACCTTGATTAAACACAACGCTTATCTTAAACAAAGGTGAACCCATGCAAAGACGGAAAAATTACCTGATCAAAAAAAGGTTCCAGATGAACTTCGCCGCGAAATTCATCATCCTGCTCATCCTGGAATCCGCTCTCATCATCGGCCTGTTCATGTTCATCTCGCAGGACACCCTGACGACCGGCTATTACAACTCGATCCTGCGCATCGAACGCACCCAGAGCTTCTTCATTATCCCCATGGTCCTGCTCACCCTCATTATCGTTATCGGCCTAGGCCTCACCGGCCTGGTCGTCTTCACCCTGCTTTCCCACAAGATCGCCGGACCGATGTACCGCTTCGAGGCCGCGATGAAACAAATAGAGGAGGGGGACCTGGCCAGCGTCATACGCCTGAGAGAAAACGATCAACTGACCGATGTCCTGGACTCGCTCAACCGCATGGCCTCGGCCCTGGGCCAGCGGCTGACCAGGATCAAGAAGGCCGCCAATGAGGCGCGGGACCTCCTGGACCGGGACCGCCCGCCTGAGGCCGAAGACCGGCTGAAAGCCCAAATGGGCATCATCAGGGATGAACTGGAACATTTTCAACTGCCTCCGGAACAACCGTAAGAGCATGAAAAACGTCTTCGCTTCGTTCGCGGCCCTGTCTGTCTGTCTGGTCATCGTCTCACCGGCGCAGGCCCAGTTCGACAAAACCTTTACCACGAAATACACCACCGTCCATTATGCCCGGGACAAGGACCTGGATGAGTTCATCTGGAAACTCGGCGGCCAGCGGATGGAGTTCATGAACGACCGCGCCCTGGCCTCGAACCGCATCGACCGCGTCGTCAACCGGGTCCAGAGCATCCTGGACATGTGGCCGAATAGTCTTCACCTGGACATTTACCTCCACCGGGAGGTCCTGGAACATAACAAGGTGGCCTTTTACAAGAAATCGACGGATTCCCTGCATATCGCCGTGGATTACGCCAGCGACGGCGTCCTGGCCCACGAAATCGTCCACGCCGTCATCGACCAGTATTTCCCGGTCCAGCCTCCGAGCAAGATGCAGGAGATCCTCGCCCAGTACGTCGACAGGCACCTCTGGAGCGATTATTGATGGCCTTCAAGCTTCCGAAAAACCCCTTCTGTTTCTATCTGAAGTTTCTGCTCATCCCGCTGATTTTAGCCGGCTCTTTCGTCCGCCTTTTGGACCATTTCGAGCTCGACACCCTGGACTGGCGTTTCCGCCTGCGGCCCGGCATCGAGACGGATGGAAGGATCGCTCTCATCGAGATAGGGGACGACACCATCGAAAGGCTGGGCGCGTTTCCCCTGGCACGGGATTACCACGCCGTCCTGATTGACGCCCTCGCCGAGAACGGCGCCAAAGCCGTCATCTTCGACATCTTTTTCCCGGAAGAAAAAAAAGGGGACGACGCCTTTCAGGAGGCCATGACGCGCGCCGGCAATGTCTATCTTCCCTTCGTGCTTGACCTGGCCTCAAGTCCGGCGGGGCGCCTCCCGCGGGCCGAGGGCTTCCGGTCTCGCAATATCCTCCCGCTGAGCCTCGCGGCCAGGGGTACCGGCCATATCAACGTGATCCCCGACATCGACGGAAAATTCCGCCGTGTCCCGCTTCTCATCCGCCACGAGGACAAGCTGATCCCTTACCTGTCGTTTCTCGTCGGCCGCGATATACTCGGAATCGGCGAGGGGGATATCCGTTTCAAACCGGGCCGGCATATCCGCTTCGGCGACCATGTCCGGATCCCCCTAGATGAACGCTCCCACATGCTCATCAACTATCCCGGCAAATGGGGTTCTTTCTTCCGCCACTACTCTTACGTGGACGTCCTCCAGTCCCACTTCGCGGGTCTTTCCGGAGAGGAACCGCATATCGATCTGGGGCTTTTTAAGGACAAGATCTGCCTGGTCGGACTGACCGCCACGGGGACCTCCGATCTGCACCCCAATCCTTTTGAGGCCCTTTACCCGGCGGTCGGCATCCACGCCAACGTCATCAACGCCGTTTTGACCAGGAATTTTCTTTCACGCGCGCCGCGATGGCTGAACCTGTTGATTGTCCTGGCACTGGTCTATTTCATTTCGATCGCCGCCTGCCGCGCCAAACCTCTAAAGGGCTTCCTGATCCTTTTGGGAGCCGCCGTCTGGCTGGCCGCGGCGGGTTACGTCGTCTTCCTTCTCGGGACGTGGATCGACCTGGTCTATCCGCTGACGGCGATGCTTTCGGTCTACCTCTACTGCATCCTGTGCAAATACATCTCGGAATGGCGCAGCCGTCTCGTCATGGAAAACGAGCTCAAGATAGCCAAACAGATCCAGGAGAGTTTCCTCCCGAAAAGCCTGCCCCGCACCGCCGGACTGGAGACGGCCGCGGCCATGTTCACCGCCAAACAGGTCGGCGGCGATCTCTACGACTTTCTGGAATTCGACAAGAACCGCCTGGGTGTGATGATCGGCGACGTGACGGGCAAGGGCATACCGGCCAGCCTCTTTATGGCGATGGTCACCGGCGCCTTCAAATTTTACGCCATGCCCGACGTTGAGCCGTCGCGCACGCTCCTCAACCTCAACCAAAAGATCATCCGGGAATCGTCCTCGGGTCTCTTCGTGACGATGGGTTATGCCGTCCTGGACACCGGGGACGGAACGATCAGTTTTGCCAGCGGGGGCCACCTGCCCATCCTGTATCTGCCCAAAGACGGACAATCCCGTTTTCTGGAGGTCGAAGATGGTTTTCCGCTGGGCCTGCTCGAGGGGGACTATTCCGGCCACCGGGCTGACTTCCAGGAAGGGGATGTCTTCGTGCTTTACACCGACGGGGTCACCGAGGCCGCGGACCCCGAAGGCCGGATGTACGAGGCCAAACGCCTGGCCGCCGCCGTCGAAAAGAACCGCAGGGCCCCGGCCCGGGACATCCTGTCCGCCATCGAGACGGACATCCGGCGTTTCGAACCCCGGGAGAGACAGCATGACGACATCACGGTCATAGTTGTGAAAATCGTTGCCAAGCCGGGCCTCAATCCTTAGAATAGTAACGGTCCAGAAAGACAAGGAATGAACCTCCATGCGCTTTGAAGACACAACCGCCTCCCGTCTCGACATCATACCTGATTTCATTTCCAGCCAGGTCGAAAAGCTGTACTATCTTCCCCTTGACGAGGACGCGATATTCAAAATCCGCCTTTCCCTGCAGGAGGCCGTGGTCAACGCCGCGAAACACGGCAACAAGATGGACCCTTCCAAAGAGGTACGGGTCGTCATGAACGTCGACGCCCGCAGCGTCGTCATCGAAGTTACGGACCAGGGCGCCGGCTTCAACGCGCGGCGGCTGCCCGACCCGACCCGGCCGGAAAACATCAGCAAGCTCTGCGGACGAGGCGTCTTTCTCATCCGCCACCTTATGCACGACGTGCGTTTCCTCGACGAAGGCCGGACGATCCGCATGACAATACGCTTAAAGAAAGAGAGGAGAGGAAAAGTGGAAATACGCACAAGAAAAGTCGACGACTCAGCCGTCATACTGCTCGACGGTGAGGTGAACGTTCAGAACTGCGCCCAGCTGCGTGAAACCTTCAAGCGGCTCATTGACGAAGGGCAGCGCAAGGTGATCGCGGACTTCGCCAGTCTCACCTTCATCGACAGCTCGGGTCTCGCGGTCATCATCGAGGCCGACCAGAAGCTGAAACAGTCGGGCGGGAAACTGCGCATCTACGGCGTCAACCGCAAGATCCGCGGCATCTTCGAGGTGACCAAGATCCACAAGATGATCGGGATCTATGATTCCCAGGAATCGGCGCTAAAGGATTTTTAGAGATGACGGCGGACCTTAACGAGATGGAGGCCAGGGCCCAGGGTCTCCTGGCCGAACACGCCTACCAGGAGGCCTCGGAACTCTTTTACAACGCGGCCCTGCGTTACAGCGACAAAGGACAACACGACCAGGCGCGTTTATGCTTTGCCTCGGCGGCAAGCTGCGTGACCATGAAGACCGGCGGCGACACCTTCAGCCACGCGGCCAGCCTTTACAAACAGGCCGCGCGCGAGGCCGAGATCAGCGGCGACTGGGAGTACACCGCTCTCCTTTACAAACAGGCCGCGATCTGCTACGAACGCGACCATGAATTCCTGAATTTCTCCGAATGTTATTTTAAATCCAAGGAAAGTTACCGGCGTTTTCTTAAAAACTGCCTCTTCACGCGGTCCGCGCAACGGCCCGCCGCGCGGACGGCCGGCATCGAACCCGGGGACCGCGTAAGGCAATGCCTCTCCTGGATGACGCTCAGCCTCTCGTCCCTCCTGTGGGGGCACGGCGAAAGACCGCACCGGGCGGTGCTTTTCGGCGTCCTGCTGATCCTCTTTTGCGCCGCTCTCTACACTCAGGGGGGGCTTGTGGTCGGGGGCCGGATGATCCGGCCCAATCTCTGGCAGGCGGTCTATTTCAGCGTCATCACCTTCACCACCGTCGGATACGGCGACTTCGTTCCGGTGGGCGTCAACAAAATTTTCGTTATCATCGAATCTTTCGGCGGGCTGTTCGTCATCCCCATCTTCATCACCGGCCTGTGCCGCAAATACCTCAGGTTTTGATCTCTCAAAGCCCACCTTTACGGCGCCCTTTAAAAACGCCATCCCCGCAACGCTCTTGACCCGCGCCGAAGGCCTATCGGCCGCACGTCTTAAGCGAAGATCCGTTCTTGACCCTCTGTCGGGTTCCTTTATGCCAAAACAATATACAGACGGCAGCGCCAATGAGGAGGACCGCGCATCCTAAGAAAAAGGAAAGCGGGCGGTAGGTCAACGTGACGTGATAACGCCCCGCCGGCAGGGCAACGGCGAGAAGACCCTGGTGTCTCACAATGCGGCCGGTGTCGCTGCGCCAGTTGGGATCGAAGTTCTGATTGACGACCAGGATATCGGGTCCCTCCAGCTCGCACCGGTAGACCAGCCGGTTGGGGGTCCAGGAGGTCTCTTCAATCCGTCCTTGATTCCCGGCCAAATAATACTCCCCTTTATAATCAGGATGGCCGACGGGCAGGACATGGGCTTCGATCGGGAGGGGGTCATAACCGTTCACGACCCCTTTGTTGTCCAGGACCGCCGGGAACATGAGGCTCCACCCTCCGAGCCGCTTCTGGATCTTCCACGGGATATAGACCTGGCGAAAAGGAGCCCCCCGGTCAAAACTCTCCTCCACCACCACCGGCCGGAAGGCCTCATAAAACACCGGCGCGTTCACCGCGTAAAGGTCGAGCGCCGCCGCCAGACACAGCACGGCGAGCAAGGCGCGCCTCAGCCATCGCCTTACGGACAAACGGTCCTGAAGACAACGCGTGACATGACCGGCCGTCAGGGCAAAGCTGAAGATAAAAAAGATGAAGGCCCGCGAGGGTATCCGCAGACTGCTGAAGACGGGAAGCTTGTGCAGAAGCGCCCACAGTGACAGGCCGGGGATGTTCCCCAGGCCGATGAGAAAGAAAAGGATTCCCGTCACAATCAGCGGCCAGTGTTTTTTCCAAAGCAGGAGGGACGACAGGAAAAGGACAAAGGGGATCGGCCCGATGTACGACCCGAACTCCCACCAGCCGATGACGGGAAGGGGCAGGTAGGGATTCTGGATCGACTGCGACGGATGCAAAAATATCGGATACAGCATGTGTCCCGGGACAAACGAATACAGCGGGGTCGGCCGCGGCGCCTGGCCGAGAAGTTCAAGGGCCGGCAGGAGTTTCGGCGCGCACAAGAGGAAGCTCACGATATAAATGAAGACCGCCGTCTTCAGAGGCCTCCAGGACCTCCCCCCGGCGGCGCGCAGAAGGGCGAAAACAAAAAGATACAGCCCGCTGAAGACAAAGATAAAGTATCCCCCTTCGTAAAACATCAGCGAAAAGGCGAGAGAAGCAAAGACGGAAAACCGGCGCGCGCCGGCGCCGTCATCCAGGGCCCGCAGGAAAAAAAGGACGAACCACGGGAGATAGACGACCGTCACAAAAAACATGTGTCCCTCGGCGGCATGGAGCGCGAAGGGGGAGGACATCAGGAAGATAACCGGCGGCAGAAGGGCGGAGAGCCCCGAAAGCCTCTGATGCCGGCACAGGACATACATGCCGGTCATGCCGAGGAACAGATCGAACACCACCTGAAGGCGCAGGCCGGCCGCCACGCCGAAAAGGGAAGTGAACACGAATGAAGGCGAGATAAACCGCGTCTGGGGATTGCCGATCAGGCTTGCCCCGCCGAGATAATAGGGGTTCCAGAAAGGGAACTGGCGGAAGGCCCCGGCCGTCACCTGGGGCACGCCGGAAAAAAAGAACATCTGGTCCCAGTCGCCCCGTCCCCACAGCGGCGCGTACTTAATAAAGGGAAAGGCGTAGACGACCGCGAGCAGGAGAAAGAACAATACGGCGGCCGCGTCCTTCCATATATGTTTTTTACCAATCATACGCAATATCACCGTGCCCGAAGCCCTATGTCTTACGCAATTACGTTTAATATTCATTTTATCACATAAACCGCCTTTTCCGATTTTGATTCACTTTTTCTTGAAGAGAAAAACCTCGTTGACTATACTGAAACCATGCACCTGAAATCGCGTCATGTCCTGAAGGGGACGGCCATTGTCGCCCTGGCCCTGCTGTTTGCGTCCTGCGCGCGCGCCCCGCACCGGCCGCCCGTCAGCGACCGGAGGGAAAGCGTCCACCGCGGGACTATCCGGCATACCGTCGCTCCCGGCGAGACCGTCTGGAGGCTGGCCAAGATGTACGACGTCACGACCGAAGACATCATGCGGGCCAACCGTTTGAGCCGTTCCCAGGAACTCCGGACGGGCGACCGCGTCACCGTTCCCGGGGCCGCGCCCATGCAGCACGTCGTCCCCCTTTTTCCTTCGGACAAATGGCGCTACATCATTATCCACCACAGCGCGACCGACGAGGGAAATTCCCTGCACTTCAACAAGGCCCATCTGAAAAGGGGATGGGACCGCGGCGTGGGCTACCACTTCGTCATCGACAACGGCACCATGGGCAAAGGGGAGGGACAGATCGAGGCCACCCCGCGGTGGGTCAAACAGCAGGACGGCGCCCACTGCAAGGCCTCCGACATGAATACCAAGGCCATCGGCGTCTGCCTCGTCGGGAATTTCAGCCGGGAACGCGTGTCCTCCAGGCAGATGGACTCCCTCGTTTTTCTGCTCAACAAGCTCCGCGGATATTACCGCGTCCCGGTAAAACGCATCATGGGGCACGGCCAGGTCCCGGGCGCCGCCACCGAGTGCCCCGGCACCCGTTTCCCCTGGAGCGAACTCAAGAGACGACTGAGGCAAGTTGCAAGGTTACAAGGTCACCAGGTCACCAAGACACAAGGTCACCGGGTCACCCGTCGTCTTTTCAGGTCATTGCGGGTCCCCGAAGGGGCGGCGGGGCAATCTCTTTTATGAGAGATTGATTTCTCCTCGCAATGGCAACTTTGGCAAGCTGGATCAACTCCACTCAAATAAAACATTCCCTTATTCCGGGCCATGTGTTAAAATCCTTCTCGACAGAAAGGGGGGAACCATGTGCCTTCAATCTCTTGACAAATACCGCGATGCCGGCCTGCTGGTCCTGCGCATCGGCCTGGGCAGTATGTTTATCTGCCACGGACTTCCCAAAATCCTCGGCGGGCCCGAGGTCTGGGAAAAGGTCGGGATGGCCACATCGCATCTCGGCATCGATTTCGCGCCCAGGGTCTTCGGCCTCCTGGCCGGCCTTGCGGAATGCGGGGGCGGGGTCATCCTGATCCTCGGCCTGGCGGCCCGGGTGGCGGCCTTCTTCATGTTCTGCGTCATGGCCGTGGCCGCGAACATGCACCTGGCCACCGGCGACGGACTGTCGGTCGCCTCGCACGCCATCGAAAACGGCATCATCTTTTTCAGTCTTATATTCATCGGACCGGGCAAGCACAGCCTGGACGCTAAAATCTGCAAAAAAGCATAATTCTATGATCGTCAAGCGCCTTTTCTTTGTCCTGTGTCTTTCCGGCTGCGCGGGACTGCTGTCCTGGCAGGCGGCCCGCGCCGAGGAGCCGTTATTCCGGAGCCTCGCGCAAACACGGACAGGTGTTGTAACGCGCGTCATTTCCACCGGCATGATCGAACTTGAAAACGACGAAAAGGTCCGCCTGATCGGGCTCAAGGCGCCCAAGCCGCCCAAACCCGAAAAACCCGACGTCAACGAATACGGCATCATCATCCGGACGGAGGACCCGACCAAAACCGTCAACGAGCGCGCCCTCGAGTTCGCCCGGGACCTTCTCGAAGGCCGGGAGGTGCGCCTGGAACAGGATACCAAGAAGATCGGCGAGGACTTCACCACCCTGGCCTATGTCTTTCTGCCCGACGGGACCATGGCCAACGAAGAGATCCTCCGCCAGGGGTACGCCGATCTGAGCCTCGACCCTTTGAACCGGAAATACAGCGAACGCCTGCGGTCCGCCTACGGGGAGGCCCGCGAGGAGAAGAGGGGGCTCAGGGGCCAATGAAGTACTTTGTCCCCGAGGTCCTAGCCGTCATCGCCGTCCTGATCGTCATCCTGGGATTTGTGGCCTATTACGGTCCCAAATGGTTCGACCGGTTCTGATGTCATCCATGTCCGAACTGCCCGCACAAGTCTCCCGAACAATCCGGCGTTATCATCTTGCCGCTCCGGGCAAGAGGATCCTGGCCGCCGTGTCCGGGGGGCCGGACTCCGTGGCCCTGGTTCACTGCCTCCATCATCTGCGGATGGAGACGGGATTTTCCGTCCGCATGGCCCACTTCAACCACCGTCTCCGGAAATCCGCTGATACCGACGAGCGGTTCGTGGCCCGGCTGGCCGCCAGCCTGAACATCCCGCTCGACACTGCCCGAGGCGACGCAAGACGGCACCCGAAGAAAAGCTCGCTCGAAGACAAGGCCAGGGAGGCCAGGCTGGAGTTCTTCTGCCGGCTTGCCCGCAGGCACAAAATCACGGCCGTGGCGCTGGGGCACAACAGGGACGACCAGGCGGAGACCGTCCTCATGCGGCTCTTGCGCGGCAGCGGCCTGACGGGCCTGCGGGGCATCTTGGCCCGCAGGACCCTCAACGGCACGGTCTTCATCCGGCCTCTGATCGAATGTTCCAGAGAAGAAATCCTGGCCTATCTTGAAGAAAACAAACTGGCCTTCCGGCAGGACCCCACGAACCGCGACACGCGGTTTCTGCGCAACGCCGTCCGCCGCGAACTCCTGCCGCTCCTGGAAAAGAAGTACAACCCACGCGTCCGCGACGTCCTCGCCGGGCTCGCCGAGGTCGCCGGGACGGACTACGCGCTCCTGGAGGACCTGGCCGTTTCATCGGCTCAAGGGATGGTGCGCAGGAACCCCGGCGGGGCGGTATCCGTCAACCTCAAAAAACTGGAAGGTCTGCATCCGAGCCTCCGCCGCATTGTTATCCGAAGAACCATCGCCGGCATCCAGGGCCACCTGAAAAAACTGACCTTCGGACATCTATTGGAAGTCGAAAAGCTCATAGACCGCATGCCTCGTGACAGCGCCGTTCATCTTCCGCATAATCTCAGGGTGCAAAAAACATCCTCCTGCCTGCGGTTTGAGGTTGATAAGTTGAGAAAAAATAATAAAACCTCAGCGGATGAAAAGAAAGAAAAAAATGAACTTAAACCAAAACGGACAGCCGTTAAATCCGGCTTTTAATCGCAAAAAACGCATTAACCGAGGCATTCATGAAATGCTGGGATTGATTAAAGGCATTCTCATGGATGGACGCGTTGACGACTCAGAAATCCATTGTTTAAGCAATTGGATATCTGCCAATTCTGAGCTAATCTCGGTATGGCCGATCTCTGTTATCAAGCAAAGACTGGACAAGGTGCTGGAAGACGAAAAAATTGATGAAGATGAACGAACGGAATTAAAAGAGTTATTCGATAAAACAGCGGGCACGGAAAAGAACCCTAAATTCTCAGAAAACCTCGCGACGACATTGCCTATGGAACCCATGATTGAAAAAATGGTTTTCAAAGGCAAAATTTTCGTCTTAACCGGTAAATTTTACTTTGGGACCAGAAAACACTGTGAATCTGCTATTGCTGAACGTCAAGGATTGTGTGAAAACCGCATAACAGAACAGACTCGTTATCTGATAATTGGAAGCGCCGGAAGCCGTGATTGGATTCATACTTCATGGGGACGTAAAATCGAAAAGGCCGTAGAATACAGAGACCGGGGGATTCCAATTATTATCAGTGATGAAGAGACCTGGAGCCGGTTTTTGCATTAATAAGCTTCTCTCATTTATGCGCGTTCTGTTATTTTTGGCCTCATCTACCGCTTTATTTTCGGCCAGCTTAAACGATATGCAACCAAAGAAAGGAAGAGAACAATCATGAGTAAAAACGAAACAGCCGCCGGGTTCTATCATCTCGGGATCGCGCCGGATATATTGAAGGTTCTGGACCGGCTCAAACTTGTCAAACCCACCCCGATCCAGGCGCAGGCGATCCCCGCCGGCCTGGAAGGCAGGGACATCGTGGGCATCGCGCAGACCGGGACCGGCAAGACCCTGGCTTACGGCATACCGGTCCTCCAGCGCCTCGTCTCCGAAGGCGGCCAGGCCCTTGTGCTCGTGCCCACGCGCGAGCTGGCCGTCCAGGTCTCCGACGCGCTCGGGCCGCTCTTGCGCGCCTTTAAGAAGAGGGGCCTGGTCCTGATCGGCGGCGTGAAGATCCACACGCAGTTCGCCGGGATACGGCACAACCCCGACGTCATCATCGCCACGCCCGGCCGGATGAACGACCACATCTACCGCGGTTCGATCGACCTGAGCCGCGTGCACGTGCTCATCCTGGACGAGGCCGACCGCATGCTGGACATGGGATTTGAGCCGCAGGTCACAAGCGTCCTGCGCTGCCTGACCGGCAAAAAGCAGACGATGCTCTTTTCGGCCACCATGCCGCCGGGCATCCTGAAACTCGCGTCCGGCCACATGGAACTGCCGATCCACATCGAGATCGCGCCTTCCGGCACGGCGGCCAAAGAAGTCTCACAGGAACTTTTCGTCGTGAAGGAAGAGGTCAAGAAGGACGTCCTCCGGATGCTCCTGAAGCAGTACCGAGGCACGGTGCTTGTCTTTGCGCGGACCAAGCGCAAGGCCTCGCGCGTCACCCGCGACATCCGCGCCATGGGCGAAAAGGTCGCGGAAATCCACTCCGACCGTTCGATGGGTCAGCGCACCCAGGCCATGGAAGGGTTCAAGCGCGGGCGATACCGCGTCCTGGTGGCCACGGATATCGCGGCACGGGGCATCGACGTCAGCCGTATCGAGCTCGTCGTGAATTATGACCTTCCGGACGACGCGGAAAATTACGTGCACCGCATCGGGCGCACCGGCCGCGCGGGAAAAGAGGGCCGCGCGGTCACGCTGGCCACTCCGGCGCAGAGCCGGGATATCGACAAAATCGAAAGGCTGATGCGGAAGTCCCTGCCGCGCTCGCGGCACCCGAAGTTTTCCGCAGTCCGGATTGAGCAGAGCGGTCACGCGCGGGGTCGCGGCTTCCAAGGCCGGCCCTCGAAACGGAAAAGAGGCAAGACCGGCTCAACATTCCGCAAGAGAGGCAAAATAAAATCGTTCCTTTGAATCCTAAATGGGTAAATACAGTTTATTGAGTCGGGCAAA
>CAYRXT010000028.1:0-27993 GCA_964428315.1 uncultured Planctomycetales bacterium | reverse complement strand
GTAGACACTTTTTCGACTCCAGAATAAAACTACCCACAAGAACTTGACACAGACCTTTCGCGAAGTCCGATTGACATCCTGAACTCCCTATGTTAAGATTTTTCATCATATTAAAACACAAAGGAATATTATGGATAAGAACAGCGTCGGCTTTGTCAAAACCCGGCATCTCACCTGCTGCGAGCCTCCCGATGAGCTCGCCCTCGACTGTGGACTGAAACTCGGCCCCGTCACCCAGGCCTACGAGACCTACGGCACCCTTAACGAAGACAAATCCAACGCGATCCTTGTGTTCCACGCGCTTTCCGGCGACGCCCATGCCGCCGGATGGCATGAAGGCGACAAGAAACCCGGATGGTGGGACGGGATGATCGGACCGGGCAAGGCCATCGATACCGGAAAATACTTCGTCATCTGCATCAACATTTTGGGGAGCTGCAAAGGCACCAGCGGACCGGCCTCCGTGGACCCGAAGAACGGCAGACCCTACGGCCTGAACTTCCCCATGGTCACCATCGGCGACATGGTCAAGGCCCAGAAACTCGTGGTCGACCACCTGGGGATCAAAAGGCTTTTATCGGCCATCGGCGGGTCGCTCGGCGGTCTTGAGGCCCTGAAATGGGCCACCCTTTACCCGGACAGCATCGCCTCCTCGGTGCTCATCGCGGCCAACATGCGGCAGACCGCCCAGCAGATCGCCCTGCACGAGGTCGCCCGCCAGGCGATCATGTCTGATCCGGACTGGCGTAACGGCGAATATTACGGAAAGACGTTCCCCAGCCGCGGGCTGGCGCTCTCGCGCATGATAGGCCACATCACCTTCATGAGCGACAAGTCCATGGAGGCCAAATTCGGGCGGGAACTCGTGAATAAAGAGAAGGTGGGCTACGACTTGTTCAGCCAGGATTTCCAGGTCGAAAGCTATCTGCGGTATCAGGGCAATAAGTTCACTCATCACTTTGACGCCAATTCCTACCTTTACATTTCCAAGGCCCTGGATTATTTCGACATCACCCAGGAAGGGGATCTCCGCTCGATCCTCAAGAAGATCAAGGCGGAATTTCTCGTACTGGCCTTCACCTCCGACTGGCTGTACCCGCCTTACCAGACGCAGGACATGGTCAAGACCCTGAAAAACTGCGACGTGGACGTTTCGTTCTGCCTCATCGATTCGCATTACGGCCACGACGCGTTCCTGGTCGAGATCGAACAGCAGTCGCGGCTGATCCCGCATTTCCTCGACCGCGTCCAGAAGAAGGTGCGGGATGGATAACGTCAACCGGCTAGATTATCGAATCATCATCGACCTCGTGCAGGACGGGGCCAGGGTGCTTGACCTCGGATGCGGGGACGGCACCCTGCTTCAGCTCTTGAAAAAGAGGCGCAACGCGCACGGCACGGGGATCGAGATCAGCGAAGACGCCATCTACCACTGCGTGGAGAAGGGGCTGACGGTCTCCCACGGCGACATCGACACGGGGCTGGTTGATTTCTCCGACAGACGTTTTGATTACGTCATCCTCTATGAAAGCCTCCAGCAGGTCCTGCACCCCGAAAAGGTGATCATGGAATCCCTGAGGGTGGGCAAAAAGGTCATCGTCGGCATCCCCAACTTCTGCCACATCAATGCCCGCTTCCAGGTCTTTTTCGGCGGGCGCGTGCCGGTCACCAAAGAACTGCCCGACCAGTGGTACAACACCCCGAACTTAAGGTTCCTGAGCGTCCGGGATTTCGAGGTCTTCTGCCGGGAAAGGGAGATCACTATTGAAACGCGCCGCGCCATCAACCGGAACACCGAGGTCACGTTTCTGCCAAACCTGTTTGCGCACGTGGGGATTTTCTTGCTGAGAAAATCATAAAGGCCACCAAGACACAAGGTCACACGTCACATGTCACAAGGTCACACGTCACAAAGTCCCCCGTTGATAACGTAATCCGGCGACCTTGCGACTTAACGTCCTGGTGACCCGCGACCATATTACATGTAGACGATTAATCCAAGGAGTCAACCATGCCCTACATCAACCTCAAGCTCGTCGGCAAATTGACCAAGGAGCAGAAGCGGGAGATCGCCAAACAGTTCTCCGAGACCCTTCAAAAAGTCGCGGACAAGCCGCCCGAGCACACGTATCTGGTCATCGATGAAGTCCCCGGCGAAAACTGGGCGAAGGGTGAAACATATTTCGGCTGACGCTTAACAATGGATCTCAAATCTCCGATCCGCCGCGGCCGCGCCGACGATCACTTCGAATATTCATTGTTCATTGATTGGCGGCTCGAGATTTGTCACCGAACAATTTTATGAATGATCCCGTAAAAATCGGTGTCCTGACTGTTTCCGACCGGGCCAGCCGGGGACAATACGAGGACAGGTCCGGGCCGGCCGTGCTCGACTGCCTCAAACTCTATCTCGTCACGCGATGGGAAAGGGTGTGCGCCGTCGTTCCCGATGAGGCCGACCTGATCGAAAAGGAGCTCCGCCGCATGGCGGACGAGGAAGGCTGCTGTCTTATCATCACGACCGGCGGGACCGGCCCGACGAAAAGGGACCTCACCCCCGAGGCCACCCTGCGCGTCTGCGAAAAAGTCCTTCCCGGATTCGGGGAATGCATGAGGAAAAACTCCTTTGACGAGGTCCCGACGACCATCCTTTCCCGGCAGACCGCCGGCGTGCGGGGAGGGGCGCTCATCATTAACCTCCCGGGAAATCCCAAGGCCATGCAGGAATGCCTCGAGACCGTCTTCCCGGCCGTGCCGGCCTGCATCAAGCTCATCGGGGGGCCGGTACTGGAATGTGATCCGAATGTCATCGCGGCTTACCACCCCAAACACGAATAGATTATGAAGGACTCCTACGACTATATCATTATCGGAAGCGGCATCGTCGGCCTCACGATCGCCCACACGCTTCGCAAAAAACAACCCGGCGCGCGGATCCTGGTCATCGACAAGGAAGGGGACGCCGCCCGCCACGCCTCGGGACGGAACAGCGGTGTCCTGCATACCGGGTTCTACTACACCGCGGACAGCCTCAAGGCCAGGTTTACCGTCCAAGGCAACCGCCGCCTGCGGGCCTACTGCGCGGACAAAGGGCTGAGGATCAACGAATGCGGGAAACTCGTCGTCGCCCGGGACGAGACCGAGCTGTTCCAGCTCTATGAACTGGAGCGCCGCGGAAAGCGCAACGGATCCAATGTCCGCCTCATCGACGAAGGGCGCGCCCGCGAACTGGAATCAAACGTCAGGACGTTTCGCAAGGCCCTGCATTCTCCGGACACGGCCACGGTCGATCCGGCGGAAATCTGTCTGGCCATAAAATCGGATTTGTCGCGTGCGGGGGTCGAATTCCGATTCCGCACTCGATATCTCGGACGCCATGGGTCATCCATAAAGACGACCGGCGGGAACTTCTGCGCGGAAAAGCTCATCAACTGCGCGGGGCTGTACGCGGACAAGATCGCCCGGGATTTCGGATTCGGCCGGAACTACGTCCTCATCCCGTTCAAGGGCCTCTATCTGAAATACACGAAGAACACGACGGACGTGCGCATGAACATCTATCCGGTGCCGAACCTGAAAAACCCTTTCCTCGGCGTCCATTTCACCAAAACGGTCGACGGCACGATCAAGATCGGGCCGACCGCCACCCCGGCGTTCTGGCGGGAAAATTATCAGGGTTGGAAGGGGTTCAGACCAGGGGAGACAAGTGAGACATTGGCTTTTCTTTCGCGACTGTTCTTTTCGGATTCATTCGGGTTCCGGGGCCTGGCATTTGACGAGATGAGGAAATACAACCGGAAACATTTTATCCACCTGGCATCGGAAATGGTCCAGTCCATCGACCCGGAAGGTTTCGGCGGGTACACCAATCCGGGTATACGCGCGCAGCTTCTGGACAAACGCGACCTGAAACTGGTTCAGGATTTCGTCATTGAAGGCGACGGGAAGAGCATCCATGTCTTAAACGCCGTCTCGCCGGCCTTCACGTGCTCTTTTCCCTTCGCCGAATACACGGTAGACCGTTTTATACTTACAGGCGCATGAAACACGTCATCCATCCCAAAGAAAAGATCATCGGCCCGATGATGATGAAGCTGGCCACCCGTGAGGACGTGCCTCTTGTCGGGCCGTCCCGGATCTGGGATCCGGCCATCTCCGGGTCTCTGACGCAAATCCCTTTAAAAGATCTCTTCTCCTCCCGCGTCAAAAATCTCCCGGCGGCCCAAGGCGTCGTCTGCGGTCTTCTGCTTCTGAACGACGACCTGGCAGGCTCCCTTAAGATGTCTCAAACGATCACCTCGCCCTGGGGACCTTACTGGCAGGGCCTTATGCACAGAAGGGAAGGCGATTTCAGCAACGCAAAATACTGGTTCCGGGCGCCAGGGAAGCTCCCGGTGTTCAAGGCGCTTGCTGAGGAGGTGCGAACCTTCCATGCCGAGGTCCTGGATCAGGAAGATTGGAACCCGGAAAAATTCACGGACCATGTCGAACGCGCCTCTGACTCTTGCGCTCATTACGCCAAGCTCCGGCATATCCAGGTCCTGGAGATGGAATATCTCCTCGGCGCCTGCTACCGTAAAACCTATGAAAAGTCTGAACCGTAAAAGCGTCATAATCATATAAGTTAAATTTGGTAGTATTTCTTGACAACAAAGCTTCTTCTGCTACAATTCCCTTGATTACAACGATAAGCATCGGAGAAATGCCATGACCGAATTGCAGATCATCGTTCAAAGCACCCCCAATCCCAATGCCTTGAAGTTTATTGTCAACAGGCAGGTGAAAAGCCGGGGCAAAGTCAATTACAGAAACGCCGGGGAATGCGGCGGCAACGCGCTCGCGGCAAAATTGTTCGGTATCGAACATGTCACGGACCTGCATTTTTTCCAGAATGTCATCACCGTCAGCCAGGACGGGGCGGGGGACTGGGATGTGATCGAAGAGACGGTCCGCTCGGTCATCCGGGAGAATATCGAGGCCCATAATCCGGATTTCGAGTCGGCCCCGGAGAAAGAGAAGCCCGCCCTTTCCGGGGAGCTCGCCCAAATTGACGGGATCCTCGACCGCACCGTCCGCCCTTATCTCCAAAGCGACGGAGGGGATCTGCAGCTTGTTTCCCTTGACGGGAACCGTCTGATCGTGAATTATCAGGGCGCTTGCGGTTCATGTCCCAGCGCTACCGCGGGGACGCTCAAAGCCATCGAAAGTATTTTGAAAGAGGAATTCAACCCGTCTATAGAAGTACTCCCCATGGATGCCCCGTATTGATTCACTTTTCCAGCGGGATTGAGGCAAAATCTCTCGATCACTTCTTCAAGAATTAATTCAAAACTTCCCTTAATTCACCGCTAAATCATACAGCAATTTTATGTAACATATTGAAAATTAAAATCTTAAATTAAGTCTGATTTTGAAGTATTTTCTTGACAAAGAAGAATTAAAGTTTATAATTCTGATAGATATTGAAGTCCTTTTGATACCATAACAAGCGAGGTTATCTTATGTTCAAGATCAACAGAAAAATGGAATACGCCCTTATCTCGCTGAAAAACATGATGTCATCGTATCCGGGAAAACTCACGTCCGCGAAAGAAATCTGCGACACGTACGGAACCCCTTTTGATCCCACTTCCCGCGTCTTGCAGATTATGGCCCAGAACGGCATCCTCAGGGCGGAACACGGCGCGCACGGCGGTTATCAGATTATCCGCGACCTGTCCAAGCTTTCCTTTTATGAACTGTCCGAGATGATCCTCGGCCGCCTGGAGGTCGCGAATTGCCTGAAACATTCTTCGCCGGGCTGTGAGATTACCGAATGCTGTAACATCATTTCTCCGATCCTGCACTTAAGCGAAAAAATGGGGGATTTCTTCAAAACGATCTCCATCCGCGAGCTTGTCGAGTGCCGGCATCCAAATGAGCATATGGTGCGCGAATCAAACGGCCACAGGAAAACCATCCAGACGGTCAATTAATCAGCTGCACCAACAAGGACAGAGAAAACGCACAAGGAAACATCATGGACAAAACGCTGCAGGACAACGCATTAAGCGCCCGGGAATATAAATACGGTTTCTACACGAAGATTGAAACTGAAAAATTTCCCAAAGGACTGAACGAGGACATTATCAGGCTTCTCTCCGGGCGCAAAAAAGAACCCGGGTTCATGCTCGACTGGCGATTGAAGTCATACCGTCACTGGCAGAAGATGAAGGAACCGCACTGGGGCCACTTTCATTATGAACCTATAAACTATAACGCCCTGACCTATTATTCTGCCCCGAAAAACCATCCTTTTAAAAAAAGCCTGGACGAAGTGGATCCGGAACTTCTCAAGACCTTCGATCGCCTGGGGATACCTTTGAGCGAACAGAAACGACTGGCCGGCGTTGCCGTTGATGCTGTTTTCGACAGCGTGTCGGTGGGAACGACGCACCAGGACAAACTCAAAGAGCTGGGGATCATTTTCTGCTCCATCTCCGAAGCGATCCAGGAGCATCCCGGGCTTATCGAACAATACCTGGGCTCGGTGGTGCCGTATTCAGACAATTTTTTTGCCGCCCTCAACTCCGCGGTGTTCAGCGACGGCTCTTTCTGTTACATTCCCAAGGGCGTCAAGTGCCCCATGGACCTCTCCACGTATTTCAGGATCAACGCCGCCGATACGGGCCAGTTCGAACGCACCCTGATCATCGCGGAGGACGAGAGTTTCGTGAGTTATCTGGAAGGCTGTACGGCGCCCATGCGCTCGGAAAACCAGCTCCACGCGGCGGTGGTGGAGCTCATCGCCATGAAAAACGCCGAGATCAAATATTCCACCGTCCAGAACTGGTACGCCGGAGACAAGGAAGGACGCGGGGGCATCTTTAATTTCGTCACCAAACGGGGCAAATGCGCCGGCGACAATTCAAAAATCTCCTGGACCCAGGTCGAGGCGGGCGCGGCGATCACCTGGAAATATCCCAGCATTATCCTCCAGGGAGACCATTCGACGGGGGAATTCTATTCGGTAGCCTTGACAAACAACAGGATGCAGGCCGACACCGGGACAAAGATGATCCACATCGGCAGAGGCACCAAAAGCACCATCATCTCCAAAGGGATCTCCTGCGACAAATCCAACAACAATTACCGGGGCCTGGTCAAGGTCCTGCCCGGGGCAGAAAACGCCCGCAATTTTTCACAGTGCGATTCCATGCTGGTCGGCAACCAGTGCCACGCGAACACGTTCCCCTATATCGAGGTGCGCAACAATTCGGCCGTGCTTGAGCACGAGGCCTCCACCTCCAGGATCAACGACGAACAGCTCTTCTATCTGCAGTCACGCGGCCTTGACATGGAAGGCGCGGTCTCTTTGATCATTAACGGTTTCTGCAAGGAGGTCTTCAAAGAGCTCCCGCTGGAATTTTCTGTTGAGGCTGTCAAGCTGTTGGAAATGAAACTTGAAGGAAGCGTCGGATAAACCCGAAAGGATTCCATTATGCTGGAAATCAAAGATCTTCATGCCAGTATCAATAACATCCCCATTCTCAGGGGCGTTAATCTCTCGGCCAATCCCGGCGAGGTCCACGCGATCATGGGGCCGAACGGCTCCGGGAAGAGCACACTCTCCAAGATCCTCGCCGGGCATCCGGATTATGACGTGGATAAGGGTACGGTCGAATACGAGGTCAACTTCAAAAAGATCAACCTCATGGATCTTGAACCCGACGAACGCGCCAGAGAGGGCCTCTTTATGGCCTTCCAGTACCCGGTCGAGATTCCCGGCGTGCCGATGTCCGTGTTTTTGCGCGCGGCCTTTAATGAGATCTGCAAGCACCAGGGCGCCGAAGAGATGGACCCGCTTGACTTTCATGAATACCTCAAGGAAAAGATGAAGCTCCTGGAGATGGACGAAAAATTCATTGACCGGTCGGTTAACGTCGATTTTTCCGGCGGCGAGAAAAAACGCAACGAGATACTCCAGATGGCGGTGCTCAACCCCCGCCTGTCCATCCTCGACGAGACTGATTCGGGGCTGGACATCGACTCCATGCGCATCGTCGCCGACGGCGTCAACAAGCTGCGCTCCAGCGACAACGCGATCATCCTCATCACGCATTACCAGCGTCTGCTGAACTATGTCGTCCCGGACATCGTCCACGTACTCCATGACGGTAAGATCGTGCGCACATCGGGCAAGGAACTTGCCCTTGAGGTGGAGGATAAGGGGTACGACTGGCTGAAGTTAAAATAGGGGGAGGACGTGGATAAACGCGCAAAAGCGAACTTTGATTTTTTGAATGACGCGGACAAGGTCAGGCGGTCACTCGCCCGGAGGGGACCGGAATGGCTCAGGGACATCCGTGAACGGGCCTCGGAACGTTTTCTCCAAACGGGTTTCCCGGCGGCCAAGGACGAAGAGTGGAAGCACACCAGCATCACGCCCATACGGGATTCCCGTTTCAGCTTTCCCGTCGAAAACACTCTGCGCGAAACCGGTCCGTTTGAAGATTACCGGGCCGGCGACGGGATCTCTATCGTGTTCGTCAACGGACGATTCGCGCCGGAACATTCCAATCTTCGGTCACTGCCCGATGGTATTACATTATGCAATCTCCGTGAGGGGCTGCAAAGAGATGACGCCCTCGTCAAAAGACTCCTGACAGTCTACGAGGAAAAGAACCCGGATGCCTTCAGCGTCCTGAACCGCGTATTTCTCGATGACGGGGCGTTCATCCGCATCGCTGACAATGTCATTACAAAACAGCTCATTCACGTCATCCATGTCACAAGCACAAAAGAGGAATCGACCGTCGCCTTTCCCCGAAGCCTGATCGTCGCCGGCCGATCCAGTGAGACGCCGGTCCTCCTGAGCCATGTTTCCTTTTCTAGCACCGGTTATTTCATCAATGCGGTAAGCGATGTATTCCTCGAAGAAAACGCGAAACTGATCTACGGCACGGTCCAATGCGAGAGTCCCCGCGCCTATCACATCGGGCATGTCAATGTCTGGCAGCAGAGGGACAGCCGTCTGGAAAGCTTCACGCTGACAACCGGCGGGAAGCTGACACGAAACAACCTCTCGATCGTACTCAATGAGGAAGGGGCGCATGCCACGCTCAACGGGCTCTACGCCCTGCGGGAAAATCAGCACGCTGATAACCACACCGCGGTGCATCATATCCCGCCGCATTGTACAAGTTCACAGCTCTATAAGGGGATCCTCACGGATAAGGCCCACGGCGTCTTCGACGGAAAGATCCGCGTCCGCAAAGAGGCCCAGCTGACCAATTCTTATCAGCTGAACAAGAATCTCCTTTTAAGCCGCAACGCGGTCGTGGATACCAAACCCCAGCTGGAGATCGCCGCGGACGACGTCAAATGCACGCACGGGGCCACCATCGGGCATCTCAACGAAGACGAGGTGTTTTATCTCAGGACAAGGGGCATCCCCGAACGAGACGCCGTGAAGATGCTCTCACGCGGATTCGTGGACGACATTGTGAACCGCGTTGAGGATCCCGCCATGCGGAAAAAAATGGATTATTTCATCGATCAATATTTCGCGAAACTATAGCACGTCATGCTTTCGGCCAATACCAAAACTTGGGACGTCAGGGAGATCAGAAAGGATTTTCCCATCCTCCGCCGCCGGGTGCACGGCAAGCCCCTGGTCTATCTCGATAACGCGGCCACGTCGCTGAAGCCCGCCAGCGTGATCGAAACGGTCCGTAGGCATTACCTTGAGAGCTGTTCGAACGTCCACCGGGGCGTCCACCAGCTGAGCGAAGAAGCGACGAGGAAATTTGAGGACAGCCGGCAAAAGGTCAAAGATTTGATCAACGCTCCCGGGACAAGCCAGGTCATATTCACCCGCGGGGTCACCGACGCCATTAACATGGTGGCCCAGGGATTCGGCCGCACGTTTATCTCAAAGAACGATGAGATCGTCATCTCGCACATGGAACACCATTCCAATATCGTTCCCTGGCAGATGCTCTGCGAGGAGAGGGGCTGCCGCTTGAGGGTCGCCCCGATTGACGACAGGGGAGATCTAATCCTCGAAGAGTTCGAGAAACTGCTGACCCCTAAAACGAGACTCGTCTCCCTCGTCTATATTTCCAATTCGCTGGGGACCATCAACCCGGTCAAGGAGGTCATCCGCCTAGCCCACCGGCGCAACATCCCCGTCCTTATTGACGGGGCGCAAACTGTCAACCACACCAAGGTGGATGTCCAGGACCTCGACTGCGACTTTTTCACTTTTTCCGCCCATAAGATGTACGGCCCCACTGGAGTGGGCGTCCTCTACGGTAAACCGCAGTGGCTTGAGGCCATGCCGCCCGCACAGGGCGGGGGAGACATGATCGCATCGGTGACCTTCGAGAAAACGACCTATAACATCCTGCCTTACAAATTTGAGGCCGGGACGCCGAACATTGCCGGAGTCATCGGACTGGGGGCCGCGATCGATTACATCAGCGCGCTGGGGCAGGACGCTATCGGGCAATACGAGCAGGAGCTCCTGGCTTACGGGACGAAAGTGCTTTCCGGCATACCCGGTTTACATATCATCGGCCGGGCCGCTCACAAGGCGAGCATCCTTTCTTTTGTCGTCGACGGTATCCACGCGCATGACCTGGGGACCATTGTCGATGAAGAAGGCGTGGCTATCCGGACGGGGCACCACTGCACGATGCCCGTGATGCAGCGATTCAACATTCCGGCCACGGCGCGCGCGTCCCTGGCTTTTTACAACACAAAAAAAGAAATCGACGTCCTCGGCGAGGCGGTCCTGAAGGCCAAGAGCATTTTTTCCTGACCGGCCCTGAAACTTTGACCTTGCCCTGAGCACACGTTGTGTTATTCATGCCATGACCGACCGAAACGAACTTTACCAACAGGTTATCCTTGAACATAACCGGAAACCCCGTAATTACCGCGCCATCGTCGACCCCACGCATTCGGCGGAGGGGTATAATCCTTTATGCGGGGATCATTTCCGCGTCTATCTGCGCGTCCGTAACGGCATCATCGATGACATCGCCTTTGACGGGTCGGGTTGCGCCATCTCCAAGGCCTCGGCCTCGATGATGACTTCGGCCCTTAAGGACAAAACGTTTGAAGAAGCCAGGCTTCTGTTCGCGGAATTCCATGACCTGATCGTGGGCAAGATTCAACCTGAATCAAACGGCCATCATCTTGGCAAACTGGCCGTCTTCTCGGGAATATGGCAGTATCCCGCGAGAGTTAAGTGCGCGACACTCTCCTGGCATGCCATGAAGGGCGCACTTGATAAAACCGGAACAGTTACGACCGAAAACGAAGGAGAAACGCCGCCTCCCCCTCCGCGGGGGCATACTGGGGAAACATGAATCAAATGCCGACAAGCACCGCCACAAACCCGTCGGACCAGACGGCCCAAATAACGACCGGCGACCGGTTTAACCGTCCGCTGAAAGATCTGCGCATTTCGGTCATCGACCGATGCAACCTGCGCTGCAGCTACTGCATGCCGCCCGAAGGGCTGGGTGAGCCTTACTCTTTTCTGGATAAAAAAGAATGGCTTTCCTTTGATGAAATCCGGCGTTTGGTGAGGGCATTCGTCAGGCTCGGCGTAACCAAGGTGCGTATCACAGGGGGAGAACCTTTGCTGCGCAAGGATCTTCCCGGTTTGATCCGTGCCCTACGTGCCATCCCGGACCTGCAAGAGATCGCCTTGACAACTAACGGAATTTTCCTAGGGGGACAGGCCGCGTCTTTAAGGGACGCTGGCCTCGACCGACTGACGGTCAGCCTTGACACCCTGGACGAGAAGACGTTCGCCAAGATAAACGGATACAAGGCCTCTGTCCGTCAGATCCTGGAAGGCCTTCACGCGGCTGAGGCCGCGGGTTTCCAGAACATCAAGATCAACGCGGTGATCCAGAAAGACGTCAATGACTCCACGGCCGTTGACCTTGTCCGCCATTTTAAGGGCACGGGCCATATCGTCCGTTTTATCGAATTTATGGATGTGGGAAACCGCAACCAATGGAGGCTGGAAAAGGTTTGTCCCACGGCCTTGCTCGTCAAGGCCATCCACAAGGTCTTTCCCCTCGAGACGTTGAAACCCGCTTATCCGGGTGAGGTGGCACAGCGGTACCGCTTCATGGATGGGGAGGGGGAGATCGGGTTTATATCCTCTGTGACACAGCCCTTCTGCGGGACATGCACCCGGGCCAGGCTGTCCACCGACGGAAAACTTTACACCTGCCTTTTCGCGTCCTCCGGCAAGAGCCTCCGCGAACCTCTGCGAAACGGAATAGATGACGAGCAGCTCTGCAAAATCATCCGTGACATCTGGCTCTGGCGCAGGGATAAGTATTCGGAAACCCGCGCCTCCCAGTTCAAAGGCCATCCCCAAACGCATAAGATCGAGATGTATCAAATCGGCGGTTGATAGAAAAGGAAGGCATATCTTTTACCCGAAGCCGATCTCCTTGTCGTAAGGCAGCCCGTGAAACCGGCCCACCAAACGCACCTCACGCTGAAGATCAAAACCGAATTTCTCGTTCACGGCCCGCGCCATCTTCACCGAAAGCGCGTACACATCCTGCGCGGTGCCATTTTCTTTACGGCAGATGATATTGGCGTGCTTGGGATAAACGTAGGCGCCGCCGACGGTAAGGGTTTTCACCCCGGCCTCTTCCAGGAACCAGCCGGCGGCCTGTCGTTTACCGGCGCTGGATGACGGCTCAATGTTCTTGAAAAAACTCCCCGCGCATGGCGTCGCGCGGATGTCCGGGTGTTTCTCTCTTCGCAAAGCGAGGATCCGTTCGCGCTCTTTAAAAAGCTGAGCGCTGTCCCCCTGGAAAAGCCGGAATCTCGCCGAGACGACGATCTCTTTACTTTCCTTCAGGAGGGAAGACCGGTAACGGAACCCCAATTCATCCGGTCCGGCCTCACGGCACACCCCCTGTCCGTCAATGAGGGTGACCTTCATCAGGACGTCTCCCACCTGTGAGCCGAAGGCCCCGGCGTTGCCGACGATCGCTCCCCCGACGGTACCGGGGATCCCCGTCGTGTAATTCAGGCCCTGAAGGCCTTGAACGGCCGCAAACCGAGCCAGATCGTCAAGACGAGTGGCCCCGGAGACCATAACGTCATGGCCCTCTTGACATATGTCTGGATGTCGGGTCTCATAACGCACAATGAATGTGTTCACGCCCTCATCGGACACCAGCAGATTAGATCCGCTTCCGATCAGGATAAATCCGGTATTGTGCTCGTTGAGCAGCCTTATCGTCTCGGTCAACTGCCCGGATGTCCGGCAATGGATCAGACACAGACAACGGCCTCCCAAACGAAACGTCGTGTATTCGGATAAAGAGGCATTCACAAAGCAGTCCGCGGCGAGTGAGTTGAGAAAAGAGTTGTCCTGTTCAGGCATCCTTAAGACCTTGCTTCATTAAGGCTTTAATGGCTGGGGGCCCCTCTTTGAGCGAAAACACATTCGCCAAGCCCTTATCCCGCAGTCTCCGGGCCGCGAATTCGCTTCGAATCCCTTGAGCACAGAATAGAAGATATTTCTTCCCGGGCAAGAACGCGTTCTTATCCCAGTTGAACCGGCTGAATGGCATATGGACATTCGGAATTCCGCAAAGAGGCGTCTCTTCAACCTCCGAGGATTCCCGCAAGTCGATCCATTCGAAATCATCGATTTGACCGGGAAAAATGTCGCTCAACGAAATGACACAACGACCGGACGATTTCTCCTCCTGATGAAGCTTCGCTTTTGTTGAGAGTTCTCCGCACAGAGGACAAGAGGGATCCTTGCCCATGCCGAGGCGTGATAAATGATAATCGCCAAGATCAACCAAAAGGATTTCATCCCGCAGACATCCCGGAAGGTTTAAAACATATTTGACGGTCTCAGCGGCCTGTAAAACACCGAAAAATCCCGGCGCGAAACCGATTACCCCCGTCTGCCCGCAGTTTTCGATGCATCCGACAGCGGGAGCCGATTTCCATAAACAGCGCAGGCACGACCGGCTCTTGTACGGATCAAAGACCGTGATGAACCCTTCCAGCCGATGGACCCCGGCCTGGACAAGCACCTTTTGTTTGCAATAACATATATCCTGCAGAAGAAATTTAGCCGTCAGATTGTCCGTGCAGTCCAGGATGATATCGTAATCTTCGGTTATCGTTTCGATGTTGAGCGTCGTGATGGCCTCCTCATAAGACTTGAACCCGATATACGGATTGAGACCCTTCAGCCTCCGGACGGCAAGACGGGCCTTGGGTTGCCCGATATCCCTATGATCAAAAAGTATCTGGCGGTGGAGATTGTGCTCTTCCAGAAGGTCTCCGTCGGCTATTCCGATATGCCCGATACCCGCCCCCGCCAAATACTGCAGGGCGGCACAGCCCAGGCCGCCGGCGCCGACGACCAGGATGCGGGAATCGCTAAGTTTGCTTTGCCCCTCGCGGCCGATCTCTGATAGCCGGACCTGGCGCGCGTAAAAATTCTCCGGAGCCGTGTCTTCCCGGTCTCCCGTCCGCTTTGAACACGCGCAGTTGATCCATCCGCTCATGCCGTCTTCATAAGTCTCCTTTTTCCATATGGGCAGCCGGAGTTTAATCTGATCGATGATATACCGGCAGGCCCTGAAGGATTCCTCCCGGTGAGGCGAGGCCACGCCGATCCACACCGCGGTCTCATCCACAGCCAGCTTCCCGACGCGATGGACACAGCGGGCCTTCAGTACACCGAATAGTCTGCGGGCCTCAGATATGATCGTCTCCGCTTCCCGCATACACATCCCGTCAAAGGCCTCGTATTCAAGGAAAACCACCTTTTTGCCTTCATTGCGGCCGCGGACACGGCCTTCGAAAACAGCGATCGCGCCTGCCGCAGGATGACTCAGAGATGCCTTTAGTTCACGTGTATCAAAAGATTGATGGGAAATAGTAAACATAATGCGTTTGGGAATATTGATCAGCCGCCCGCCACCGGGGGAAGGAAAACAATCCGGTCCTTGTCGCACAAATCCCGATCCCAATGACACAAAGTGTCATTGACCGCGACCCGTATATTCTCACGTGAAAGCGTGAACGGATATTCCGCCGACAATTCCTCATACAATTGATGAGCACTGCCGGCCCTAGTTGTCCGGGTCTCCTGGGGACGGCCCGCTTGTTCTCTCAAGAGGGCGAAATATCGGACAGTAACGGTTTTTTCCATTAAGGTGTCTCTCGATTCAATACCTGATTTTGACTGTTCCGCCTTTGATGACACATTGACATGACAGGCGATTGCTTTTGTCCATACCCAGATCAAGCTCTTCTTGATTGAGTTCCGTGAGGTTCTCGGCGCCTTCAACAATCTGGATTTGACACGTGCCGCAGACGCCAGTATTGCAACTGAACGGGATCCCGGCCTGTTCGCATATCTCCGCAATCGGGGTGCCGTCCGGTATGTCGTATTCCTGATTTTCTATAATTAATTTAGCCATTTCATGCTTCTCCTATAGTAAAATTTTGCTATATTTTAACATAATAGGTGACCAATTAAAGCCCTTTTCTTTTTTCCTCGGGAATCAGATCGGCGGGAGAGCGAACACAATATTTTTTTCGGGATTATCAAAGGTGTGGACGCTTGTTTGAGGAAAATGGCCGGCTATCCGCTCAATCAATTCATCCACGATGACCCGAGGCACGGAGGCGCCGGAACTGATGCCGATTTTATTTTTCCCCTCCAAGAGGTGGATATCCAGTTCATCGACACGGTCGATAATAATGCTCCGGGCACAATGCCGTTCTCCGGTTTCCCGCAGGCGGTTGCTGTTGGAGCTGTTCGCCGATCCGCAGATTATGATAAGGTCGCAAAATTCGGCTAGTTCCTTGACCGCATTCTGGCGGTTGGTGGTCGCGTAACACAGATCCGAGCGTGGGGGAGCCGCAAGTTTGGGAAATCTCTTCCTGATTTTTTCGATCATGCCTGCGGTCTCATCCACAGACAGGGTCGTCTGTGTCAGATAGGCCACGGGCTTGTCCGGATCGATATTCAGATTATCTATATCTTCTTCTCTTTCAACGATATGAAGATATTCCGGTTTAACATAACCCGACGTGCCGATTAATTCCTGATGTCCTTTATGGCCGATGAGGATAACCTCGTTGGACTGGACGGAAAATTTTACCGCCTCGTTGTGGACTTTAGTGACCAGAGGACAAGTGGCATCTATGTATTTCAGATTCCGCCTTTTGGCCTCTTCAAGGACAGAGGGCGGGATACCGTGGGCGCTGAAAATCACTCTCTGACCTTCCGGGACGTCTTTAATATCCTCTACAAAAACGACCCCCTGCCTGCGGAATCCGTTTACCACATACGTGTTGTGCACGATCTCATGATAGACATACAGGGGCGCGCCGTATTTCTCGAGGGCCTTTTCCACGATATCGACGGCGCTTGCCACGCCCGCGCAAAATCCCTGCGTCTTCGCCAGATATATGTGCATGATTTTTCAAATTGGTTGCATTGCGTCTTTATCTTATCTATAATTTGTGTAATTATAACATGCGGAAGCCTGCGCACAAAAGGAATATTAAGCTCAATTTTGACGTAATTATGGAATACATTCAGCGAAGATCAACCCCTACCGTGCGGATCAGAGATGTGCTTCTGGGAAGCGATTACCCTGTCGTCATACAGTCGATGACTGACACGCCTACGGCAGATGTCCGGGCCACGCTTAACCAAACCGTGGAATTGATCGAAGCCGGTTCGGAGATGGTTCGATGGACGATCAACGATGACGAGGCCGCCCGCGCGGCCCCGAAAATCATCCGTCAGCTGCGCGACCGGGGTTTCACCGCGGCGATCATCGGCGACTTTCACTTTAACGGACATCTCCTGCTAAGCAAGCATGCCGACTGCGCCCGCTCGCTGGATAAATACCGCATCAATCCGGGCAACATCGGCAGGGGAGAGAGGCACGACGAAAATTTTGCCACCATGGTTAGGATCGCCAGGGACAACGGAAAAGCTGTGCGCATCGGCGTAAACTGGGGCTCTCTGGACCAGGAACTCCTTACCCGTTTAATGGACGAAAACGCCCGACAGCCCGTTCCGAAAACATATAAAGAGGTGACCTGCGAGGCCATGCTCCAGAGCGCCCTGGCCAGCGCCGGGCGGGCCGAAAAGATCGGTCTCGCGAAAGACCGTCTCGTGCTCAGCGTGAAGATGTCGGTTCTCCAGGATATGATCACGGTGTATTCCAGTCTCGCCGGGGCATGTGATTATGTCCTCCACCTCGGCCTGACAGAGGCCGGCGGCGGTCTTCAGGGCACTGTATCCTCATGCGCCGCCCTGTCGATCCTGCTTCAACAGGGCATCGGGGATACCATCCGCGTGTCGCTGACGCCCCAGCCGGGTGTCAACCGCAGCCGCGAGGTGGAAATCTGCAAGACACTCCTACAATCCATGGGCTTAAGGTATTTTCAGCCGAGCGTGACCAGCTGCCCGGGATGCGGACGCACCACAAGCGACTTCTTCCAGGTTCTGGCCCGGGATATCTCAGGGCATATCCAAGCCAGGATGCCTGAGTGGAAAGTCCGCTATCCAGGCGTTGAGAAGATCAAGATCGCGGTGATGGGATGTGTTGTCAACGGACCCGGCGAGAGCCGTCATGCGGATATCGGGATCAGTCTTCCCGGGGCTTCGGAAAAACCCGTCGCGCCGGTTTACGCCGACGGTCATCAGTTCACGATCCTGAAAGGGGAGAGCATTCAAGAAGACTTTATTCAAATTCTGGAGAATTATATTCAAAATAAATGCGGCGGGTATTCATCATGACAAAAAACGCCGCTGCTTCTGCGACTTAATCAGTATTCCTTCCAGCCCCTGGTAGCGGGATTGCAGGTCCTTTTCACCAGCCGGTCGGGAGTCATCCCGTCCTCACGCGGCCACGCTGTCGCTTCCAGCTTGTTCCCGTCGGTATCATTAAAATAAAGCGACCAGGATTTCTCCCTCTTTTTAGCGAATTCGATTTTGACACCTTGATTTTCCAGATGGGTAATCATGGCATCGAAATCATCCGCATGAATGCGGAAAGAAAAATGGTTTGCGCCGACACCCTCTCCGGCAAAGGGGTGCTCCGTCTGCGTGTCTTTGGCCTGGATAATGCCCAGAAGGGAGGGGCCGCAATCCAGAAAATATTCCACGCCCGGCTTGGAGGGCTCGCGTTCGGTGATCTTTAAACCCAGGACCTCCGTGTAGAATGCAAGCGATTTGCCGATGTCCCTGACGTTGAAGGCCACATGGTCGATGCCGATGATCCCGATCATAAGGCGACGCGCCTTTCAATAGCGCGTGATTTGAACAGCACGTATTCTTTGTATCCGGCCTCCCTGGCGAGAACGAGGGCCTTGTCAAAGTCACGGCCGACCTCCTCGGGCCTGTGGGAATCCGAGCCGAAGGTCAGCGGGATGCCTTCCCCGGCGAAAATCTTCAGGTTTTCCAGGGTGGGATACATCTCGGCCACGGGTTTGCGCAGGCCCGAGGTGTTGATCTCCACGGCGACCCCGGCTTCCCTAAATACGCGGGCCGTTTCCTGGACCTCCCCGGTCATATCTTCGCTGGCCCGGTGGCCGAACTTCTTGACCAGATCCGAGTGGGCTATAATATCAAACAATCCTGTCATGGCGGATTCCCTCAGCAGGCGATAATATTCGCGGTAGACCTGGTTGACATCCCGGGCAGACCACTTGTCCCGCTCATCGGGATGGTCAAATCCCCATTCCCCGATAAAATGGACCGACCCGATGATATAATCATAGGGGTAGGCCTCGATCATTGCTCTGGTCTTGTCCTCGCAGCCGGGGATGAAATCCGCTTCCAGGCCGATCTTTATACGTAATTTGTCCTGAAATGCGCCGGCCGTCCTTTCAATCAACTTATGATAAAGAGGCAATTCATCAAAATCCATGGCTACCCCGGGCATGGGTTTGTGCACCATAGGGGCATGGTCGGAAAAGCCGATTTCTTGCAACCCGACCTTCAAGGCCTGGAAGGCGTATTCTTCCGGTTCACCCTCCGCATGACCGCACAGAGGTGTATGCATATGATAATCGGCGAGAGGCATCATGAGGGTCTTTCTCCTGTTAAGCGGTTGTCAAATCAGCGCGTATTATAACACAACTGTCAGAAAGTAAACAGGTTTGCTTTCATCCGCCGTTTGACATCCCAGGGGCATCTATGCTATGATTTGGCATCCTGTTGATATCGGAGGGAGGACTATGGAAAAATATTTTCTGAATTTAATCAAAAATATCGGCGAGGACCCCGAACGTGAAGGACTGCGGGCGACGCCGAGCCGCGCGGCCAAGGCCTTCCAGTACCTGACCAAGGGCTACCGGGAAGATATTGACAAGGTCATCAACAAGGCCGTCTTCGAGTCGGACGACGATGAGATGATCATTGTCAAGGACATTGAACTGTATTCCCTTTGCGAACATCATCTGCTTCCGTTTTTCGGAAAATGCCATGTCGGCTATATCCCTAACGGCAAGATCATAGGCCTGTCAAAAATCGCCCGCATCGTTGATGTCTATGCCCGGCGCCTCCAAATACAGGAAAATCTGACAAAGCAGATTGCCGAGACCCTGATGAAATACACAGACAGCAAAGGCGTGGCCGTCGTCATCGAGGCTCAGCATCTGTGCATGATGATGCGGGGAGTGGAAAAACAGAATTCCCTGATGAAGACCTCATGCATGCTGGGTGTTTTCAGACGGGAAATTTCGACCCGCGGTGAATTCCTGAGTCTTATCAAATAAGAAAAGAGAGAAGCGGGTGAAACAAGCGGCCTTGGTGACCGGGGGGACAAAACGCATCGGCAAATCCATTGTCATGGCACTTGCGGATATGGGTTATGACATCGCGCTGCATTACCACCGCTCCCGCGCCTTGGCACAGAAGACAGCGGCCCAGCTCCGGGCCAAAGGCCGGCGGTGCCAGATATTCCAGTATAATCTGGCGAACCAGCAGGAGGCCGAAGGGATAATCCCCACAGTCATGCGGTATTTTCCGGCCCTCCAGGTTCTGGTCAACAATGCCTCGATCTTTTTCCCCTCAACGCTTACTCGCTCCAATCCGGATAAACTGGACAGGGCTATGGGCGTCAATTTTCGCGCGCCCTACATCCTCAGCGGACACTTCGCCCGTCACTGCTCAAGGGGCTGCATCATCAACCTGCTGGACACACACATCATGCGGGACACAACCTCCCATGCGGATTACCTCCTGTCCAAAAAGGCCTTGGCCGATTTAACGCGTCTCCAGGCCGCGGAGTTTGCGCCCCGCATCCGGGTGAACGCCGTGGCACCTGGACTCATACTGCCACCGGCCTCAAAGGGCCAGGCGTATTTGAAGAAACTGGCCAGGACTATCCCTTTAAAAAGAAAAGGGAACCCCGCTTATATCGCGCATGCTGTCCGCTTCCTTCTTGAAAACGATTTTGTGACGGGGCAAACAGTCTTTGTTGACGGGGGGGAACATCTGAACCGATCATGAACAAAGACCCCTTATCGATTCTCAGAATCACCGATCTGCACCTGCGCGCGATCATCGGGATCCATGAATGGGAGCGCGAGGTCCGTCAAGACATCGTGATTAACGCGGAACTGGGATATGACGCCTCCCACGCACTGGCCAGCGACAGCATCGAAAAGGCCCTGGATTACAGGGCTTTGACCAAGGACATCATCCGGTGTGTTGAGAACTCGCAGTTCTTTCTTATGGAAAAATTAGCCGACGCCGTCCTTGAACTTGTCATGGCGCACCCGCTGGTCGTCAGGGCCTTGGTCAGGGTTGATAAACCCGGCGCCCTGCGATACGCCAGATCCGTTTCAGTCCAAGTCAGCGCCTCGCAGGATGTCCCTTCATGAATTCGGTAATTGTCGCTTTCGGTTCGAACATCAATGCTGAAAAGAACATCCCCAGGGCGAAGGAAATCCTGGCCGGCGCACACACGCTTATAGCTGAATCGCGTTTTTTATGGACGGATCCCATCGGTCCTGAAGACCAGCCGGCATTTCTCAACGGCGTCTGCCGTTATGAAACAGTTTTGGATTTCGAGGCATTCCGCAAGTTTATAAAGGATCTGGAACACACGATGGGTAGGCAGAGGGACCCGGAGAATCCTTCCGGGCCGCGGCCGATCGATCTGGATATCCTTGTCTGGAACAATAAGGTCGTTCACAAAGACTTTTTTGAACGGGAATTCGTCCAGGCGGCGGTCTGCGAGGTTATCAACAGAGAAGACCTTGTGCGATGATGCGGAGAAATCGCTTATGTTATTTTATCTGATCCTGCTCCTGACCGTCGTCCCGGCGGTCGAGCTCTATGTCCTGATCAAAGTGGGACAGATGATCGGGGCGATGAATACCCTCGCGGTTATCGTCATGACCGGGGTTCTGGGCGCCGGTCTTGCACGCTATCAGGGCTTTCAGGTTCTGCAGAAGATCCAAATCAATCTCAACAGGGGGATCATGCCCACGGATGAGATGATCGACGGCCTGTTTATCCTGATCGGGGGTTTGGTGCTTTTGACACCGGGCTTCATTACCGACGCCATGGGCTTCTGCCTCCTGCTTCCCGCGACCCGCCAATTTATCCGATGGCTCGCCAAACGGCATATCAACCGCATGATCAGAGAAGGCGATATGTCCGGGATGCGCCGTCAGGCTGATATAATAATGGAAGAGAGGCGCGATAGTGAGGATTCGGGCTTTGAAGATGCTGACTTCTATTAAGGATATGTATTGACCGCGGTCCTTACCGCCCTGCTCCATCCATCTCCCCATCTCCTTCCTGTATACCAAAATCCGTTTTTTGTTTCCGCAATACACCGACATATTGCAAAATCCGATGAGGGTTTCTACAACCCATTAATAATAAAATAGATATAGCATTTCGCGTTGAATTTTTTTCTTGCACAATTTTTAATCATATGTTATCCTGTCTGAAATTTTCGAGGTCAAACAATGAAGAAATTCGCAGTCACAGCTTTACTTGCCTTTGCCATCGGGATGATTCCGCGGCCGCAGGACAACCGTCTCGAAGCGACTCCGACCATCCGGTACACGAGGGTCGGCCAAGCGTCATGGTATTCACGCCATGACCCGGGCATCAATAAATTCACGGCCAACAACGAAATCTTCGACGACCGCAATATGACATGTGCGATGTGGGGCGTCGCCTTTGACCGGGAAATCAAGGCCACCAACCTCGCCAACGGAAAATCCGTCATAGTCCGCGTTAATGACCGGGGCCCACATGTGCGTTTCATTCGCCAGGGAAGGATCATCGACCTGACCAAAGCTGCCTTTGAGCTTATAGCCGACTCAGACCAGGGGCTGATCCCCGTTGAGCTTGAATTTTTATGACAAGATTTTTTTATTGATTTTTTTCACGTATTTTTGTATAGTATGAACTGCAGAATGCACTGGTTTTCAAAAGTCCTTCCTTAACAACCAGTGTTAGACCCGCACACAGGGGAGAGGAGCCCAGCCTTTCCCCTTTTTATTTTTTTCCTTGCAAAAACCTTTCGAGTTGTTATCATGTTTGCGGATTTAATCGCCTTTTGAGAGGAGAAAAACCTATGCGGTTTCAAGATGAAGTGGCTCTTATCACCGGCTCGGCCCGGGGCATCGGGAAGGAAATCGCCCGGTCCTTCGCGAAGGAAGGCGCAACCGTCATCATTTCTGACGTCAACGCGGACATGGCCCAAAAAACAGCTGAGGAAATCGAACGTGAGGGAGGCAAAGCCGAAAGTTTTGCCTGCGACGTCACAAATATCACAAGTGTTCAGGAATTGGCCAATAAAGTGCTTGACAAACTTAAGCGGATTGATATATTAATTAACAATGCCGGCATAACCAAGGACAATTTGCTTCTCAGAATGAATGAAACTGATTGGGACGCCGTCATTAATGTCAATCTCAAGGGCACCTTCAACTGCACAAAAGTTATCTCAAAAGCAATGCTGAAAGCCAAAAGAGGCAAGATTATCAGCATTGCATCGATCATTGGAATCATCGGAAATGTTGGGCAGGCCAATTATGCGGCAAGTAAGGCCGGGATCATCGGTTTTACGAAATCCATTGCCCGTGAATTGGCCTCGCGCGGCATTACGGCCAACGCCGTAGCGCCCGGATTTATCCAGACCGACATGACGGCCAAACTCAGCGATACGGTCCGGGACGAACTAATTAAGCAAATACCGTTACAAAAACTGGGCACCCCCGGTGACGTGGCGAATGTGTGTTTGTTTCTCGCATCAAAAGATGCCGATTACATAACAGGGCAGACCATCGTCGTCGATGGTGGGATGGGCATGTGACTTAATTGTTGAGAAAAAGGAGGCCTTTTCATGGCAAATGCATCAGAAGAAAAAATCAAATCCATCATCGCAGAACAGCTCGGCGTTAAACCCGAAGAAGTGACGCCGCAGGCTTCATTCATTGACGACCTGGGTGCGGACTCTCTGGATACGGTCGAGTTGATCATGGCTTTGGAAGAGGAATTTAACATTGAAATTCCGGATGAAGACGCAGAGAAAATGACCACAGTCGGCGACGCCATCAAGTATATCGAAAGCAAAGCGGCAAACGCATAAATACTAGCTTGACTCCTCAATCAAAGACAACCCCATTTGCCCCGATCGCACGTCGGGGCAAATTATTATGTAGAGGAACTTTCCAGACCTGAAAACATGAAAACGAGACGAGTTGTCATTACCGGCATGGGGGTTCTTTCTCCGGTTGGAAACGGCATCGCACGGTTTTGGGACTCCCTGATAGCCGGGAAAAGCGGCATCGGCCCCCTCAACCATTTCGATGCGAGCCGATTCGACTGTAAAATCTGCGGCAGTGTAAAAGAGTACGACCCCCTGAACCACTTCTCCACGAAAGAGGCCCGTCATCTTTCGCGTTTCGTTCAATATGCCGTCGTCTCCACGCGCGAAGCGATCAAGATGGCCGAACTCGATCCATCCGGAATCGAGCCGGAACGCATGGGCGTTATCATCGGGTCCGGCATCGGGAGCCTTCGCACCATGGAACAGGAATACGAGCATTATCTCAGGCGGGGGCCCAGGAAGATATCCCCTTTTCTGATCCCCAAACTGATCGTCAATGAGGCGGCGGGCCAGGTGTCGATAGAACTCGGGGCGCGGGGACCGACAACGTGCGTCACAACGGCCTGCGCCACGGGCACCAACGCCATCGGCGACGCGATGCGGCTTATTCAGTACCAGGACGCTGACATCATGGTCGCCGGCGGGACCGAGAGCGCCAATACAGTACTGGGCGTGGGCGGTTTCACGGCTCTTAAGGCCTTGTCCCTGCGCAATGATGAACCCGAAAAGGCCTCGAGGCCCTTCGATCTTAACAGAGACGGTTTTGTTATGGCGGAAGGCGCGGGCATAGTGGTCCTGGAAGCACTGGAACATGCCCTATCCCGTGGCGCGCCTATCCTGGCGGAACTGGCCGGTTACGGCAGAACGTCCGACGCATATCATGTCACAGCACCCGATGCCACCGGTCGCGGGGCTACCCGGGCCATGCAGCTGGCTATCCGTGATGCGGGACTCGAACCGTCGGATATCTCCTATATCAATGCCCACGGGACATCGACGAAACTCAACGACAAGGTGGAGTCCCTGGCCATTCACAATGTCTTTCAAGAGAGGGTCAAATCTATCCCGGTGAGTTCAACAAAGTCAATGACCGGCCACCTCCTCGGGGCTGCCGGCGGCATCGAAATTATCGCCTGCGTCAAGGCCGTGCAGGATGACATCGTTCCTCCGACGATTAATTATGAAACCCCCGATCCTGAATGTGACCTGGATTGCGTTCCCAATGCATCCCGGCGCTTGACCGTGGAAACGGCCATGAGCAATTCCCTGGGGTTCGGCGGCCATAACGCCAGCCTGATTGTCAAGAAGTATCGTCCGTAACACCTTTTGTCCTGTCCGATTACGCCTGAATTGATCGCAGGGTCCTAGACAAGGAGATCCAGAATGAAGACATACACAATTGCCGTGATTCCCGGCGACGGGACCGGCCCAGAAGTTGTTCGTGAAGGCCTCAAGGTCCTCGAGGCCGTTGCCGATAAATGCGGTTTTCGTTCACAGACCGCGCACTTCGATTTCGGCGGAGAAAGATATATTAAAACGAAGGAAGTGCTGCCCGAATCAGCGGTTAGCGAACTGAAAGGTTTCGACGCCATCTATCTTGGCGCTATCGGGCATCCGGATGTCAAACCCGGTATCCTGGAAAAGGGGATCCTGCTTAAACTGCGGTTTGACCTCGATCTGTACATCAATTTGAGACCCGTCCAGCTATACGATGAGCGTTTCTGCCCGGTTAAAAACAAAAAGCCTGAAGACGTCAATTTTACGGTAGTGCGGGAAAACTCTGAAGGCCTATATAAAGGAATGGGCGAATTCAAAGACAAAGGGACATCCCACGAGGTCGCCACCCAGGTCTCCTACAATACCCGAAAAGGGGTGGAGCGCTGCATCCGCTACGCCTTCGAATACACCCGGAAATTCGGACGTAAAAAGATGCTGACCCTTGTGGGGAAGACGAACGTCCTGACGTACGCCTTCGATCTCTGGGAACGGACGTTCTATGAAGTGGCGAAGGAGTATCCTGAGATCAAAACGGATTACGCCCATGTCGACGCAACGACCATGTGGTTTGTGAAAAATCCGGAATGGTTCGACGTCCTCGTTACGGATAACATGTTCGGCGACATCATCACGGATCTCGGGGCCATGATCCAGGGGGGCATGGGACTGGCGGCGGGAGGGAACATTAATCCTCAGGGGATTTCGATGTTCGAACCCATAGGGGGGTCCGCGCCGAAATATACAGGTCAAAACATCATTAATCCCCTGGCGGCCGTCTGCGCATTGGCCATGCTGGTGAGGGAAATCGGAGAAATCGATGCGGCCGACAAGATCGAAAACGCAGCCCGGACAGTCGTTAGAACGAAGCTCAAGGATCTTGCAGCCGGCAAGATGGGGTATTCCACCTCCGAGGTCGGCGATCTGGTTGTCCAACATCTTTAAACAGTGACCGAAAAGGTAACGGCAAAATGAACAAATATCAAGTGGCTATAGTCGGAATCCGCGGCGCGGTCGGGCAGGAAATGCTCAAGATCCTTAAGGAAAGGAATTTTCCCATCGATCAACTGAGACTGTTTTCCACCTCCGCTGACGCCGACATCCAGGTGGGCGATCTCGTTTACGAGCAGCTGACGCAGGAAAACGCGAAGGACAAATTTCAAAAAGTTCAAGTCGGACTTTTCTCGCCGGGTGCGGCCGTGAGCAAGGTCTTCGCACCGATCGCCGTTAAGTGCGGATGCATCGTCATTGACAACACCAGCGCCTTCCGGATGGAGCCGGAGGTGCCCCTGGTTGTTCCAGAAGTGAATCCCTTGGACGTAAAATGGCATAAGGGAATCATAGCCAATCCCAATTGTTCGACGATCCAGATGGTTGTCGCGCTTAAGCCTTTACATGATTTCGGGAAGATCAGGAGGGTGGTGGTCTCCACCTATCAGTCCGTGTCCGGTGCCGGATCAGCCTGTATCGGCGAACTCTGCGAGCAGGAGCAGTCCCACGCGGCCAACCAACCGCTCAGCATAAAGAAATTTCAATACCAGATATTCCGTAACCTTATTCCCCATATCGACGTCCCCCTGGACAACCTCTACACGAAAGAAGAGATCAAAATGGTCAACGAGACCAGGAAGATCATGGGAGATGATTCCATCAGGGTGACCGCGACGTGCGTCCGTGTCCCGGTCATCCGTGCCCACTGCGAATCCGTCAACATCCAGACCGAAAAGAAAATTTCTCGCGCAAAGGCGACCGAACTGCTCAACCGTGCGCCCGGCGTCACGGTAGTTGACGATATCGCTAACAACCAATACCCCATGCCACTGGACGCGGAGGGCAAAGACGACACCTTTGTCGGCCGTATCCGCGAGGACGAGACGGTGGAAAACGGTCTGAACCTCTGGGTCGTATCCGACAACCTCCGTAAAGGCGCCGCCCTGAACGCCGTCCAGATCGCAGAGGAACTGATCAAACAGGACCTTCTTTAGCCGGCCGCAGACATTCCTTCAGCAAAGCGCCATGCGCACCATCAAACTTCTCATAGAATACGACGGCACCGATTTTAACGGCTGGCAAAGACAGGCCAGCCCCCGCCGCACGGTCCAGGCCGAAATCGAAAAGGCCCTCCAAAAGATATTCGGGAGAAAGATCATCCTTTACGGTGCCGGCCGCACCGACAGCGGCGTCCATGCGTTGGGTCAGAACGCCCACTTTCTCAGCTCTTCTGCAATGCCCGTTGAAAAAATCGTCCGCGCTTTAAACGGCAACCTGCCACCCGACATCGCCATCATTGAGGCCGAAGAGGCGCCAGCAGGCTTCCATGCCCAGTATGATGCCCGCACGAAAATTTACCGTTACACAATAATCAACCGAGCCGAGCGCAATGCCTGTTACCGAAGATACGTCCTCCATGTCCCCCAAAAACTGAATCTCACCCGCATGCGCCAAGGGTCCCGGGACCTTATCGGTCAAAAGGACTTCCGTTCCTTTCAAGCCTCTGACCCCGCCGTTTTGAAAAAGGGAAAAAGGCGGTCTTCCGTCCGAAGAATTAAACGCATAGACTTCAAAAAGAGGGGAGACATGATCTTCATTGAAATCGAGGCGGACGGATTCCTTTATAAGATGGTCCGCAATATCGTGGGGGCCCTCCTGGAGATCGGCCTTGGCCATCTCCGAACGGATTCGATCCGCAGAATTCTTAAGCAAAAAGACCGTTCAGCGTCGCCACCGACAGCCAAGCCGCAGGGCTTGTGTCTCGTAGAGGTGAAATACGGTCCTCCCCAGATGACTCATAAATAAATGTTACCCGGAGGGACGGAGCGCGCGATTCATT
>CAYRXT010000027.1:0-28783 GCA_964428315.1 uncultured Planctomycetales bacterium | reverse complement strand
GTGGTACATTTTTCGCGCCCATAACTGGTACATTTTATCACGCCCATTAACACATATAGGCAAACCTCCTTTTTCTTAACGATACAGAAATCTCACAGCTTTAGAACGCCAATAAACGGTGTCCTCTCCCGGCAAGCCGGCCGGCAGTTCATCCTCAAAGGACTACTAGCTAAGCGCGCGTGAATACGCAAGACCGGGAGAATCGGCGCTGTTTATTTAAACGCGTCGCAGCGCGGCGAAGATTGATACACTTGAAATTTGCTAAAAAAACAGCAGGAATATCGAAAGCGGAATAAACAAGACCTTTCCCGAAGGCTCGGAAGGCCTATAAAGATCCTTCGTCACGACAATCCCGAGGGATTGATTATACTCCCTGAGGAACCGTTCCATGGACGGCAGGTCATCCGGCCTTCTGCTGTATTTGACTTCCACCGGAAGATATCTTTTGCCTCCCAGATGCACGACAAAATCGATTTCCCGTTTCGCATCTTTATAAAACGTCAATTCGATCTGGCCTTCGAACTGTCGCAGGGCATTGAAAACGAGGTTTTCCGCGTACAGCCCCATCACGGTCTCATCCTTCAATAACCGATGGTTAAGTTTCAAAACAGCGTTTCGCAGGGCCAGATCGACGAGATAACACTTCACGCTGCCTCTGCGGTATTTCAACGGCCGTTTGGAAAAACGCGGCACTGTCTTGACCAGATCCGTCATTTCCAGATAGGGCAGGTATTTTTCCAGCATGGGGCGGCTGATGCCGGTCTTCTGGGAAGTCTTTTCTATGTTGATTTCCTGGCCAGGCTGCTCAAGCAGGGATATATAAAAGGTTTTCACATTTTCCGGCTTTCGGAATTCTGTCGCGATGACCAGATCCTCAAAGATGACCTTCTTGACCTGATTATCAAATAAATATTCCTGCTTGGCGACAAAATCCCGGATCTGCCAGGCTTCGGGGAACCCCCCTTCCACAAAATATTCATCGAGCCTTTTAGTTAATTCTGAAAAGGCCCCGCGGGAAACGCCGAGCGGCCCTGATTCCGACTCGATTTCTTCCCAGTTGACCGCCATCTCTCTCTGCATCTTGCGTCCAAATTCTCCCGCCCGCTGGACAAAATCCAACAGCCCTTTATTGCCGGCGCTGTGGAAATACACGAACTCTTTAAACGAAAACGGCAATAGGTGATTGTCTTTGATGCGCCCCAATAAACTTTCCCGGCTTTTACGGAATATCGGCGACGAAGCCGAACCGGAAATGATAAAGCGGACAGGGAAGCTTAAATCAAAATATTTCTTCAAATACAGTTCCCAGCGGTCGAATTTTTGGATTTCGTCCAAGAAGAAATAAACAACTTTCTCTTTATGCTTTAAATCCGCCCATTGGATCAAACGGTCGAAAAAATGTTCCTTTAAATGCGGCTCCGCTAAAAGCGGGTCACCAAAGTCAAAATAGATAATCCGGAAAGGATCTATCCCTTCTTTGTCAATAAGTGTATTGATGATCTGCTTAAGAAGTGTTGTTTTGCCGACTCTTCTTGGTCCCGTAATGGATATAATCTGCTTAAGATTCATCAGGTCCTTAAAAATCTTGTGAAAAATGGGCCTTTTGAAAACCTCGGTTTGAGCTTCACCGCGCTTCCACCACGGGTTATAGGGAGTGAGAATTGTTTCTATGGAAAGGTTTTCCAATTTATCTTTTGCCGTCATAAACACCCCCGCGGAGCCCCCGCCCTAACGGACGCGGTCCTTTGTCTTCCCGAAAACCACCTCCGGCGCTCCCGAATTCTTTTTCTCATAACTTATTATCATCAAATATATTAAAACAAAATTATTATTATGTAAACTATATTTTACATAATTTTTTTATTATTTTATCCATTTATTTTCCAATATGTTATGAAAAATCTCCGCATGAAAAAACCGAGAAGGAAAAGGAGGTGCGGCCACTAGTGGAATTAAGAGGAATTAGTGGAATTAAGAGGAATTAAATGGAGCCCCACGGGCACGCCCGGGGTCCCTCTCCAAATTACCCCTTGCATAAACACCTGAACATGTCTCCGAAATTTCTGCGCATGCCTCGGGGGTTATCCGACTTCGTAAATCTTCAGGCGCAATCCGACGAAGCCCCACGGCTTTTAGTCCGCATTCATCCGCGGCTAAAAGCCGTGGTATTCTGCGAAGTCGGATAAATGGATTAAACGGCGTCGTCTCTCAGGGAATTATAATTGTCGCTCATCCCTACCCAAGGTGGCACATTTTTAAACGCCCCTTGACAATCAGGACATGATAATGACGACGGATAAGATCGTCGCACTACGAGGCTCTCAGAGGATAAAATTTTGAAAGGATACTTAAATCTGATCCACAACATTTGACAAAAGCTCGGCTCTGGATTTGGGCAAACAACTGGCACCAGGGCCCTGCTAACCCGGGATCGCTTTCAAGCTGCCCCCATCGTCTTTTAGCGATATTTTCAACCTTTTCGTAATAATTGGGAGGGTTTCTTTTCTTTGTATGAAGAATCATTGCTGCTTATTACTCTGTGGAGTTTCCCCAATTTTCCAAGGTTGTCATTGCAAGGAGAACGAAGCCCCCGCAGGGGGACGAAGCAATCTCGTAAAAACGTGATTGCTTCGGCCTGCCGGCCTCGCAATGACAAGATGTGCAAAAATTGTAAATAAAACAGTTACGCCAAATTGGACTTAATTCGTGATTACTCTTCCTCAAACTCCGCCTGGTTGAAGCCGAGTGTCCGGCTGTTTTCTCTGACGGTGCGCTGGACATTTTCGTCGAAACCTTTGTTTGACGTGGCCTCTACTTCGACCTTGATCTTCACATCCGTTCCGACCTTGGATGAAAAGTGCTGAATGACCTCCCGGATGATCTGGTCAAATTGCAAAATGGCGTTGGTCGGCTTCAGGTCAATATTGCCATAGAACCGTTTTTTCTTTTGATCAAGAGCCCCTTCCGCCTGCCCTGTCCCATTGTGAACTGGTGTCGGGGTATGGCTGTCTTCCCCCTGAACCGGATATGGCTGACCAGAACCGGTTTCGTCAGCACCCTTTTGAGCCAACTGCTCGGCTTCAATTTGCTTTAAGGCGGCTTCCTTCTTGACCACAACCCCGGAATCGTCCATAAAAACCATGGCCGATGTCGCAAACTTAAGGCCAACATATCTGCCTTCCTCTTTGCCCGAAGCGTAAGCGAAGAAGTCCCGGCTCTGGATGCCGTCTGAAATTGCGTGGAGAAGAACGTTCTCATCCACCAAACGGGGCAAATAAGTATATCGGCAGAAATCGTTCCACAAAGTCCGCACCGAAACTTCATTCGAGTTTTCTTTAAAATACCATTCGTTCAGCACACCGGCTAAATGAATACCCGCCCATTGAGGTATAACCACTTCATCATCTTTCAGCTTACGTGCTATGGCTTCAGTAGGATTGGTATCGCCTGTCGAAATCCGCAGTTCTTCCCATTTTATGGAACCTAACCCTTTGCCGTTTTTCTCCTGGTATGGTGCAAGTGCCCATTTATAGGTTTCCCGCAAAGCCCCATGCAGTCGGTCATCCGCTTCCTTTTGGTTGCGTGTTGCCTCCCTTATTCTGTGCTGATCGAGATTCAAAGCGTCTTTATCCTGAAGGATGGACTGCCACGCCAGGAACCTTTTCGTCTGATCGTAGACGGCGTTTTTTGTGTCTTCATCGGCGACAAGAAAAACCAGACGATTTTGGTTTAGTCTCGGCTGACTGCCGCGTTGCGAGAGATATTCCTGCGCCTCACGGATCGCCAAGGAATCCTTCTTCGGACTATGGGATTGACGCAAAGGAAAAACAACTAAACGCAGTTGAGTATCATCCATAATATCTTCATGGGGTGTGAAGATATGAATACCCGCAAATATCCCGTTCCCGCGAAATATCGATGCCAACCGTTTTTTAACCTCCGGCAAGAGATGTTCATCCAGGTCAAACCGCGCAATTCTATCCTCCGCTTCCCTGCGCAAGTTTGTTTGCGTGTCATACCAGTAATTCTCGTTGCCCGAATAAAGATAATGAAGCTGATCGTTCAGATGACGGACGGCGTCGTCGAACCGGCCGACTTGTTGGCCCGGCTGACAGCAAGCCAGGCGGATATGTTCAGAATTTATTCCCCGGATTTTTTGGCCGGATGTGCTTGGAGAACTGCCTAAAAACACAGATCTGGCCACTTTGCGGGCCGCCTGGACGCTCCCCGATAAGGGATCACGTTCATCAATCTTGGTCGGTTCCGCCCTGGGGCCGTCCACATCGCGTTCTACCACCGGTTCCCAGCCCTGAGGGAGATACCGGATTAATTCATTTCTGATCTGGACGTCATAAAGAGGAAATGATCCCGGCAGGATCATCAAGTCTTTATTTCCATCGCTCCACAACCGGTACACGATCATGGCCATCAGACGAAGCACGCCGCGTGTCCGCTGGAAATTTTCCAGGGTTGCCCAGTCTTCGTAAAGCCGGTCAAAGACCTCGGGATGGATCGGATATGCCGTTTTCAAGCGGTTTAAATACGTCGATTCTTTGGTTTCGGAAGGATATCCGTTGGCTCCGGCATACATTTCCGCAAAGGCCCGGCAAACCTCATGACAGGAGTTCTCATCGGAGACAGGAGTAAATAGTCTGCGTCTGACGATTTCAAATCCTTCCTCGGTAGCCACGGGTTTCCAAATGGCTTCTATCCTGTGAAATATATGTTCAATAGATTTCAATGCCTGCTTGCCGCGTTCTCCCCCCGCCTCCATATCAGATTCAGGAAGCGAAGCCAAAACGCAGGCCGTTTTCACATGCCCTGCCGCTTCCGTTAGGGCTTGGATAAAAGCAAGGTTGGATTCGAATGTCCCCCCGGCATAGCTCTTGCCCGCCTCAAATTGGCGGACATAGGCGACAGTCTCATCCATCAGCGCAACCACAGGAGAATATGTCCTGAACAGCTCCGCTAATATTTCCTTCCCCGGAGAGGTCCCCTCCTTGTCGGCTTTCTCAAGAAGCTGGTAACCCTTCTCACCGCCAATCTGCCAAGCCAGCTCGCCCCACAATGTATTCACGGTAACAGAACCGTATTTCCGTGGTTGGGAAGGACTCAGGGCGTTGCCATCAAGAACAGCGACCCTTGCTTTCGGTAAATCCGTAACACCCGCTTTGTCGATGATCGTGTTCACCCCGGATAGTTCGGATACGGGCTTCTCCCCTTTGGCCAAATGATAGGCCGAGAGAATCGCGTGGGTTTTACCGCCGCCGAAGGCCGTTTTAAGCTGGACAACCGGATCGCCGCCTTTACCGGCCATTCGCTTGATGACGCTGTCCAGTAACAAGGCCATGCCTTCAGTAATGAAAGTCCGTTCAAAAAAGAGTGCCGGGTCCTGGTATTCCTGTGTCGCGGTTCCCCGGGCCACTTTGCTTAAATCGGCCGCAAATTCGGCCTCCTGAAAACTTCCTTCGAGGACGTCTTTATGGGGACTGATAACTTCACGCCATGGTTTGAGTGCCATGATGCTCTCCTTCAGATTTCGTTAAACAACTGTTCGATGTCTTTCGGTGACGGCAGTTCCCCTTTCAATTCCCGGGGAAGCCGCTTCACGATCTGATATTTGGCCACACCGATCGGTTTCTTTGTCTCCCGCAGGGCATATTCTACGATCGTCCGATTTTTGTCCTTGCACAGGATGATCCCGATCGAGGGGTTCTCTCCTTGTATGCGCACCTTGTCATCCAGTGCAGCCAGGTAAAACTGCATCTTGCCCACGAACTCCGGCTGGAATTTCCCGGCTTTCAACTCAACGGCAACGAGACATTTCAATTTACGGTGATACAAAAGGATGTCGAGGAAGAATTCGTTTCCGTTAATCTCGATCCTGTACTGATTCCCCAGAAAAGCAAAGGCGCCGCCCATTTCAGTAAGAAACCGGTTCATCCGGGCGATCATGGCCCGCTCCAGTTCCATCTCGGTGTGCTCTTCCCCCAGTTCAAGGAAATCGAACGTGTACTCGTCCTTCACCGCGAGCCTGGCCTGATGACGGCGGGGTGCGGGAAGCGCCTTCTCAAAATTCGTCTGACTGCACACCGTCTTTTCGTACGTCTGATTTTCGATCTGATGGATAAGGACGTTCTTGCTCCAGCCCATGCGGCGGGTCATGCGGATGTAAAACTCGCGCTCCAGGTCATCCCGGCAGCTCTCCATAATAACAATATTGTGAGACCAGCCAATTTCTTGCACCAGTGGTGCAAGTTTTTCGTTGTCCTTGAAACTGAGATAAAATTTGCGCATCCGCCACAGGTTATCTTTCGAGTATCCTTGAACGCCGGGAAACTCCTTTTGCAGGTCCTCAGCCAGATTTTCGACGACAGATTTTCCCCATCCATGTCGTTCCTGCCGTTCAATAATCATCCTGCCAAGATCCCAATACAGCCGGATAAGTTCCTTGTTGGCGGCCTTCAGGGCCTGGTACTGCGCCCGCCGGATGCGGTCCTTGATCTCGTTAAGAAACGCCCCATACTCCTGCATGGAAACCCTGCTCATCGCTGTCCCCTTTCAAAATAACTCGTGCTGCGTCCCGGCATGGCCGACCTTATGGCTTTGTTCAAGGATGGCGCGCCAGCTTGCAATGAGTCCGTTGTAAAGCGCGGCGTGATCCGCCCATTTCTTTCGTTCACACACTGTATAAAGACGATAGGCCAACTGCCGGATCGCTTCCGCTTTCTCCGGTATCTTGGCTAAAAGCTCTCCCGCCCGCGTTTCGCTGACCTGAAGAGCACGGCACATATGATGACAGGCTTCCCATATCGGGACCCGTTTATCCGACTGAGGATTCCAATCGTTCGGGTATTCCGACACTTTAAAAATTCTTACCTTGCCGGACTTCGCCAGAATGACACCAGCCTCCTGGACGCCCTCGACGCTTGTCCCTTTGGCTCGGGCCAAAACATCCGCTTCGCCAAATACGCCTTCTCTAAATCCGTACTGTTGGAACCAATCCACGCAGAACCGTGTATCCGCGTCCATTTCTCCCTCAGCCTCGGTAAAATATTCATCAATGGCCTTGTTGATCAGGATGAGTGCATTATGGACCGACATTGGCGTACCGTCGGCTTCCAAGACAGCTTTGTATTTTGAAAAGACAGCCATGCCGGGACCGATTGCCGCCTGGGCTAAATCAACGGGTGCAATCGGTGACGACGCTTGCGTGCCACCGATCATATCCTGTAACGCCTCAGGCAATGAGTCTTTCAACTCGCGCAGAAAATCTTTGCGCGAAATTGTTGCGGCCTCAATTATTCGCTTTCGACAAACAAGGACAATGCTGGAGGCAAGGGCGTTGGTACCCATTGCAATCTGCCTTGTCTTCATCTCTGTACGCATCGGCCAGGTGCCACTCACAGCTAGGCCGGAACGAAGGACAGCATCAAGAAAAGTTTCCCAACCAGTATTAGAGGTGCCAATATCATTGTCGCTCTCTGATTGTTTAAAAGCGTAATAAATTGTAATTGGGAAAGCTTGGTGCGCTTGGCCTGCCAATCGATGCATTGCCTCCGTCATGCCGCTAAGAAAAAAAGCCTTCGCCTTCTCTTTGCTTCCGTGCCGGTACGGCGTAGCTACCAACTCCTCTGTTTTCGGTACAGCGAGTGTGGCAAATAAATCTGGGAAAACACTCTTAAGCGTACGGCGTAACCAAACGTAAAAGAAATCAGATAAATCAGCATAACCAATGTTGTCATAATAAGGCGGGTCTGTAGAGACAACCTTTGAGCAAGTACTTGACTGTGTTGCTGCATTTTCTTGCCTAGTCCATCCATATTTAGGTGGCTGCATCCATTTAAGCGGGTCATATGAATAAAAAACTGCCGCATCCACGCTACCCGTAGCAGTTGCTAGAAAGTTAGGTTCGGCGAAATCCCAAAGCATTGGGAGTGCCTGCCTCCCAAAACAATGTTGCGCTTTTTCTCCAACATTATTCCATCGCACAAGGCTGTTACCCGTCATTGCCATTCGATCTATAGCAAAGGCCAAGTACACCGCTACTGCATCGGCATAGGCCGTTGCCCCAGCCCCGCCATCGTTAAGGTTTTTGCCGTCATCCAACAAGCCCTTAGTCAGCGCATCTTTCTTCACCCGCTCGCGCGCTTCCTGAATCAAATCTGAAAATGTCGTCAGGGCCACAAGCTGGCGGGGGGTGAAAAGGTCGCACCACCTCGTCATTCCATACTCTTGAATTCTAAAACCCAATGCCTTTTCAGGAAGATTTGTTATAGGAACATCGTGCGGTGTTGCCTTTAAAGCAATCGCCTCCATGTCATAAGTTGGCGAAAGATATATTCTTCCACGTGTCCCCTCAGCAACGATAGCCATCAATCGACTCCCCATTCGACCAGCTTTTGCCTCTGTCCGCAAATAGTCAAATGGCATTGCTACACCTGACATCAAACAAAGAAAACTACTTCCGCTACTACCAGATTTAGTTCCCCGTTTCATTGTTTCTGCATCTTTAGGCTTACCCGCTTTCACAATAAACCGATATTCATCATTTTCGATCACCGGTTCAACATAGGCTTCTTTGCTGGCTTTGGTCGAAAGCATAAAAGTCGAGGCCAACGGCACATCCACATGAGAATACGCTGGATTAGGACTCTTCACCGTCCGTGCCCAAATCCATGCAATCACCGTCAATTTTTTTCCGAGATATCCTTTAAGATCTGGCCGATCTTTAACCATTTCGGCGGTGATTTCAACTTTTGGATAAAGATGGCCGATGCGCTTCTCCGCTTCATCCCGCATCCATTTGCCGTAATATCGTACATCTTCGGCCAGCCCCTGCGCTCCTTTCCAAGTTCGATTAAAGAGTTCTTTATTCTGACGCGCTTCAGGATTGACAGGAGGTTTTCCTGCAAATTTAGGCGGTATCTCGATCATGGCCTTGTTGATCAAGACAGCGACAGGATTCAAATCTGAAGCATAAGCCTCCAATCCCAACCGCTGGGCCTCTAAAGGAATGGCTCCACCGCCGGCAAATGGATCATGAAATGCCGGGGGTTTCGATGGATCATCCCCGGTTATTTTGCATGTCTCTTCCCATGATTTACGGATTTCCGCGCGCGCCCTTTCCAGTAATTCCTCGTTATTCGTGTTCTCCCACTTCACAAGCTCACGGATAATGTCAAACAGTCGCTCCCGTTCTTTCTGAGCCTCTTCTTTTGTCTGTCCTTTATAAGCACCATAACCCCGCTTTCCACCGGGATCATTGACCATCTGGGCAAAAAGCACAGCTCGCGCCGCCGCCAACGGCCGCCGCGCCCACCACAAATGCAGAGTCGAAGGATGTCCGTGCCGGATAGACTTCTCCCGCGCCGCTTCGCGGTTGATATCATCCAATGGCAAGGCAACTTCGATTAATTTCTTAGGATAATCCATTTAAAGAATGGCCTTTATACATGCCTTAGCTCTTATCAGGCGCTGTTAATAATCGCTTAGAAGGAATCCCAAACTTATTCTCGATTCTCTGCTTTTCCTGAAACCCAATCTGGTGCATGGAACAATGATTAACGATCATAAATTTAATGATTTTCTCTGCAATTGTGGAAAAACCATCGTCTTTGATACGAGACGCTACAACATCAACTTGAAGATTCTTGTTGTACCACATATAAATGGCTCTTTGAATTATCGAGTGGGTAATAAATAACAATCACTCTAGAACCATATCCGTAGAATTCCCCCGCCGTTGGCGGGGTTAGGTGGGGGTGATCTTAGTACTCGGAACTCAGTGCTAACAGACCTAAGAATGCCCCCCTCCCTAACCCTCCCCACCAGGGGGAGGGAAACTTTTTCCCGGGGAGTCTCCCGGGTTTTGCTGCTTTACCCACTCAAATTTGGAAAGAACCAATTACTTTAACATCGCAATCAAAAGTAATTTCGAAGCAATTCAGGTTTATTCATAAGATACTGATATTCAGAAACTTATGATATTATTCTTGCCTGCGATTTACTTTTTATTACTTTCTGTTTTTCCAACGGTTACAATCTTCATAGACGCAGGCCGCGAAGACCATTCGTCACAACAGTGGCGGTCATTATCCGGTCTTCTGACGATTACGCGGTTTTATCTGACGATTACCTGACAATTCGGTTGTGCTTTCAAAGACATATCTCGTCGACCGTCCCCGCCCCACTCTCTTCGCCAGCCCGAGTTTGATCAACAAATCAAAATCGCGATTCGAGGTATCCCGAGTGACTGAAAAAGCCTTTTGACAACGACGGCTAGTCAGCTCTTCTCCTTTCACCAGCAGTTGAAGCATTTTTTTTTGTCGTCTATTCAGCTGTGCTTCTACCGCAGGCGTTACGACCAGCCGTGTTTCAGGCACCCGGATCCGGTCAAGGTTTTCTCCCGGCCCCGGAAAGACAACCTGAAAATAACCAGTATCCTCACCAATCAAGGGCTGATCCAAACCGTGATCGAGCATCTGGTCACGCATCCGGCGAAAACCGCTGCCGCGCTCCTCAATCCGGTGAAAAAAGGACAGGCATTGGGCTAACACCGGATTGCGCGAACAGGGGCGATATTTTTGCCTGCGCAAACTGGCCAGGGTAATCGGCGCGGGAGGCCGGCCCGGGCTGGAAACCACAACGCGATCCGGAAATACTTCGAGCATTATTTTGCGTCCGGCATCTTCATACTGACGGTGGGCAACAGCGTTCACCAGGGCCTCTCTCAGCGCCTCTGCTGGATATTCATCAAGCCGTACGCGATTGAGCCCAACAACTTTCATGGGATGCCGGGTATTGCGGTCAATAAAGGCAACGGCGCGATCAATCACCAGCGGCATGGGACCGCGAATATCTTCATGGTCTCGCGGCTCACCATCCGGTTTTCCGCTACGGTATGAATCCGCCAAAATTCGACAATGGGGAAATACCACAGAAGGGTCCTTCGCCAGCAAGACAATACCGGCAGCCGTGGCAAAGTGTGTCCCCGAGTGCGGCTCACTCCACACCAGCCCGCGCAGCGCGACCCCGGCCAGAATCACATCAGATGATAATTCGTCAGGGGGCTTATTCTCGGCTGCGGCAATCATACGCCGGGCCACCTCGTGATCAAGTTCGTTCCAGGTAATCCGCTTCAAAGGTTGGGACTCAAAGGAAGACGTCGCCTCAATTGTCTGCTGAGCTATTTCATTCTCATTTGTGGTGGGCGTGAAACCAAACCGTTCTCGAAGGAGCTTTACCAGTGCCGCGCGCACTTCTTTTTGAAGTTCAATGATATTGCCGAATCGTTTGTATTTAAAGCCGTCGGCATCGACTTCTTTGAGAAATTCCGCCGTTCCCGGCTCACGCTTTATATTTCTCTCGCCTTTGATGAAGGCAAGAACGGGCAGTTTCTTTTGCTTGGCCCGGCGGTATTCTGCGTGAGTAGTTGAAATCTCGCCGGCATAGTCACCGTACTGTGAGGCAACCACAAGCAGATAGACGTGTGATTTATCCAAGGCCTTCAGACAGCCTGCCAATGCTTGATCCGGGGAGGCCGGTTCATATTCATAAAGCACCGGAATGCAGTGCGCCGACAAAAAGGGATCGGTATTCACCAGATTTTGGACAATGAGCCGTTCATCCTCGAGTTCTTTTTGCACAGAGCTGACAAAAACGCGCAATCTTGCCGTCAACGGCTCACCTCTCCCCGGATAAGCAATTCGGATAAATTGTAATTAACACTCGTCACTCCAAAATCCGGCTCCTGATCAAAAGGATTGCTGATATAAAAAGGACCTTCCACATTATCTCCCTCGACAAGTACAATGGCCAGCATAAACCTCTCCGGCTGATTCAGGCAGGCTAATATTTCGTTTTTGGTGATCGTGACTGTCGTTGCGCCTTTGACACGGCCTTTCACCTCGATAAACCGGACGTCCCCATTGTCTGTACGTGACTGGACATCCCAACCATACTTGCATTCAGATACATCTTCCGGCTTAAAGCCGAGTTTCGCTTCTTCCGCCATCACGGCCTGCATGGCCAGCATTTCAATCCTTTCACGTTCCTTCGCGTCTTTACACCATTGCGGGACTTCTTCCCCTCGGCGCTCATTGAGTAATCCCTGCGGGACGACCAGGGCTCCTCCTACAACAAGCGGAGTGCTGGATATGATATGCTTCTGGGCTTCCAAATCTTTTGTGCGTTTTTCCAGCCGGGCTTCGAGCTCCTGCGCGCGCCGCCGGACATTTTCCGGCTGCATGCGCGGCTGTTTTCCCGCCTCGACTTCGGCCTGAAGCTTGACCGCACGATGACTCCAGTAGTTGATCTCTTTTGTAAGGCGCTCATGCACGGCCGCCAGGGTGGCATCCACCAGTCTTTCCCTGCGGGATTTGACTTCGTTGAAGTGTTCCGGTACCAGCGACTGAGCGGCATAGTTGACGGCCATAGGCTCAAGATTACTGGTCAGCCATTGTCCCTGGAGGATATCCTGAATGGCGTCCAATTCCTCCCGTGACGGAAGATCATAATCCAGATAGGGCGCGTATCCTCCTTGAGTGATTTTGCCGTTCTTATCAAAAAGGACGAACTGCATCCGCCTGGAAATCACGCGCTGTTCTCCCCGAGCGTCTGTCTTGCCGTCTCTGATCGCATGGTCAATAATAAACATAAGATGCGGCTCTGTTACTTCGTCCGCGCGATCGATAAAAACAGTCCCTTGCTTTAGCAGGCCGCGTAAATTCTCCAAAGTGAGATCAATGACGGCGTCCATGAGGGGATGGCCGGGACAAATCAATTGTGCCGGCGGCTTACCTTCCATTTTTAATCTCGCTTTCTCAAAACAAATCCTTTCATAGCTTTTCACAACAGGATTTCCTACTCCAATAACTCTGTCCCGGTCACGTATGGATGGCGGGACATAATTAATTTCGAATCGACCCGGTTCCCTCTTCCTTAGCTCCCCTTTCAACTTGTTGAACGCTTCTTCAAAAAAGGCCCGGATAAAGAAGGGCTGAAGTTTGAGCGCTTCCGCCTTTTCCATGTCCGCCTTAACATCGAAGAGCTTGGATGTATCCATATGATCGGCGGCCAGGGCATTCCTGCTCATGATTTCTTTTAGGTGATTTGTATCTAAAGCGCGGTCCACCTTCTGGCATAGACGCGCTTTTACCTCAGGCCGCTCGCCTTCTCTAATAGCCTGAATCATCAAATCTTTTAAAGGACAACCTTCAAAAGCCTGACCCAGGACGTTAAAAACTTTCCCTCCCAAGGCCGCGTTCTCTTTCTCAATCTTATTCAGAATCCTAAAATAGACCTCCCCTTCTCTCGTTTCAGGCGCCACAAGACTCCACAGATGACAGACCTTATCCTGGCCTATACGGTGGATACGGCCAAATCTCTGCTCAAGGCGGTTCGGGTTCCATGGCAGATCATAGTTGATCATCAAGTTGGCACGCTGAAGGTTAATGCCTTCACCGGCGGCATCTGTTGCCAACAAAACATGGGCATTTTTTTCATTCGTAAACCTCTCCTGGGCTTTTCTTCGTTCTTCCCTCTTTATGCCGCCGTGAATTATTTCGATATGATCCTGTCTCCCCAATAAGTTGGAAATCCTGTCATTAAGATAGTTGAGGGTATCCCGATGTTCCGTAAAAACGATGAGTTTTCGACAAGAACCATCCATCTCCTTCATTTCGGGGTTTTCTTGAATAATGGTAGATAATTCTTTCCATTTTTTATCTTCCTTAGCCGTGCGGACAGATCGCGCTTTTTCTATAAGTGTTTTTAATGACGCGATCTCCGCTTCGAGCTCCGCAACTGTCTGCGCAGCCGTAGACCGCTCCAAGACCTCTTGTTCGAGATCTTCACGTTCTTCTGCCGTGTAATTTTCTTCATCATAATCGTCTCCAATCACCGCTTCCCTGGCCAGTTCTCCCAAAACGGAAGCACCCGTGCGATCCCTTTTCGCATCCTCCAGCTTATTTTTAAGCTTTTCGCATCTGCGCACCAAGGATTGATAAATCGCTTCGGGAGATGAGGCTAATCGTCGCTGAAGAATTGTTAAGGCAAAACCGACATTCCCTTTACGATTCGAATCTAATAACCGGTCGGCCCTGTTCATTTCTTCCCGCACGTACGCTGTAACAGCATGATAAAGGTCAGCCTCGATTGCTGTGAGTTCATAATTAACCGTATATGCTCTTCTTTCGGGAAAAAGAGGCGTCCCATCGAATTTCAAAAGCTCCTCTTTAATCATCCTGCGGAACATGTCGGCATATTCGACTTTTCGTTCACCGTCGCGCACCTTCCCATAAAACCGGTCTGAATCTAACAAGGCCATAAAAGCTTGAAAATCTTCATCCTTGCCGTTATGCGGTGTTGCCGTCATTAGAAGAAAATGGCGCGCCTTTTGGCCTATCTTTTCGCCCAACACATAACGCTTCGTTTTCTTTAATTCATTGCCATAATAGGCCGCGGACATTTTATGAGCTTCATCGACAACGATTAAATCCCAGTCGTCGGAGTTAATTAATTTCTCGGATAGATCTTCCGCTCTGGCGACCTGGTCGACGCGTAAAATCAATTGATGCTTGTCCGAAAAAGGGTTCCCTGATCTGCTGGTTTCGACCATTTCTCGAGAAAGAATATCAAAATCCAGTCCAAATTTTTCTCCCAACTCGTCTTGCCACTGTTCCACAAGGCTGCCGGGAGTGACGATAAGACATCTCTTAACATCTCCCCGGACCATCAATTCCCGAATGAATAAACCAGCCATGATAGTTTTTCCCGCGCCGGGATCATCCGCGAGAAGGAACCGCAGCGGCTGCTTGGGCAACATGGATTCATAAACGGCTGTAATCTGATGAGGCAAGGGATCTATGGAGGAACTGTGTATTGCCATCAAGGGATCAAAAAGGTGGGCTAAATGTATGCGGTAAGCTTCTGCGGCTAATTTGAAATCTTTAGGATTTGCGTCAAAACTCCAAGGTCTGCCGACTGTGACAATATCAAGATGTTTCTCATCGGAGCGGAACAGCATGCGTTCGCCAAGCTTTCCATCACCCTCCCGATAATAGATTGTCAGAGAATCTTCGCCGACTTTTTCTGTAGAGACAACTTTGACAGATCGGCCGGGGACAATTCCACTGATGACTGAATCTTTTTGAATTTCCTCTAGTTTGATCATTTCTTTTTGCTTGTGTATTTCACGATTAACTTCTCCAGCTCCTTTTTATCAAACCGCCATTGGCCTCCGATGCGTGATCCCGGGAGCTTTCCTGCCCGGGCTAATCGTCTGACTGTATAGGGATGGATGCGGAGATATTCGGCGACTTCGTCCGCGGTGAGGACGTCTTTTTGGGTCATGGTTCATGCCTTTTGGGATTTCTGTTAAGTGTTCAATATTGTAACACCGCGGCTGTGACCTGCCAAACCAAAAATGAGAGGGCCGGGAATAGTCAAACCCATGGCCCGACAGGGACTGGGAGGTGTTAACATTATGCAAACAAAGGAGTTTTATCTGTGGAAAAGAATGTGCTGGAGGAAGAGAATGTGCTGAATGATGACCTGCGGACTTGCGCCCATAGCATGAAGGCGCCGACGGATCAGAAGAAAAAAGAGAAGGGTCGCGAGAAGGAACCCGGAGAAAGGACCGGGCGCCGGCCGGTGACGGGTCATGTCTATTTCAACGCGTCCCCTTTGGGCGGCATGGTCCTTTCTCGCGCTCTCGCTAACAAACTGTTGCCGGCATCGCGTCCCATGTTTTTCCGTCAAGTGTACGGCCGGCTTCTTTTTTGCCGACACGCTCACCTTCTTCGTTGAATGCCCCCCATTGTTTAAAAAAGAAATCTACATCACATTTACTGCATTGATCTCGAATATCCCGCGGCCACTGCGGGTCCATCGGTCTGGCTTTAGGGCCGCTTTCACCGCCGACAATCACCCAATGAATTCCGCGTAAATCCTTTGCTCTGAAATGAACAGGTCCGAGTAGCGGCTCGATGGATAGAAACCGCACCTTCGCCGGAACCTTTTGCAGTTCTTCAATCCTCCAAACATAATCCTGATTTTCTACTGAAACGCCCATCCAAATATGTTCAGGCAGCCTGCCTTTGACGACATATTCCTTTGTCCACTGCATCATACGCTGCGACCGCTTCGTCAAAACCTGAAATATGTGATGGTCGGCCAGGCACATGGTCTCTCAAAGACCTGTTTTATGAAATCATCCGGTACTTGTTCATGAAACAAGTCCGACATGGAGTTGACAAAAATCATCCTGCGCTCTTTCCATTGAATCGGTAATTTCACCCGTTCCGGCCATAGCTTCAGGTCAAATCCCTGTTCATAAGGGTGTCCTGGAATTCCCCGCCATCGCTCGGCGAATTTCTCGGCATAGCAATTTTTGCAGCCCGGGCTAACTTTTGCGCATCCCGTCACCGGGTTCCAAGTTGCATCTGTCCATTCGATTGTCGATCTATCAGCCATGGTTGTATATTAATAAATTCATCTATCGATTACTATACTTTTCAAAGATTTCTTTGACAATTTTTGCGGCCACAGGCTGTTGCGAGGCAAAAAAGAGGTAATAGACGACAGCACCCGCAGAATTTTTCATCGGCAACGGGTCGGGAACATAATCGAAACCGGCTTTGTCTTTGATACGCTGTTTAAATACATCGGCAATTCCTTTATTCGTGATATCCTTGTACAGGTTGCCAAAAAGGTCGTCCGAGAATGAAACATTTTTCCAGCTGTCATCTCCCCAATAGCTGGTCATCCTTGCCGCGTCATCCGGCGATACGCCTTCGGGATTCTTCCATAAGACGTTTCTGTTGATATCGGCCACAGGGAAATTAAGGAATATTTCGATGGACTTCATCTCGCCTGCTTTTTGGATGACCTCCCAATTAAGATGTAACCCGTAAGGATCCAATAAGCATAACCCGCGCCGGTAATCCTCATATTTTACCTTTGGGAGCACATCATTTAATAAAACAGCATTGCAATCACCGCAATAGAGATGAACATTACTCTGCCGCCCTGACTTTTCCTGCAAGGCTTTGATTTTAAGATCGTTAAGATCGATGAAATACAGCTCTTTGAAGGGCGGATCAATTTGAAGGGCGTTAACAGGGCTGCCCTGGATAGAATCACCCGTTTTTTTGGAAACGTGTTGACCGCAACCGGAAAAGGCATCAATGTAGACGTGGGATAATTTTTTCTTACTGAGGATTTTTGAATAGGCTTGGGCGTATTTCTTAATTATATCTAACTTCATGCGTGTCCAAATTAGGAATGCAATGTCGAGGAGAACTCGTCTTAAAGACATAAAATCCGAAGTCATTGCGAGCGACTAAAGGTTTTCTCTTCTTAGGAGCGAAGCAATCTTTACCGCCGGGAAGAGATTGCTTCGTCTTCCGCCTCCGGCGGAATCCTCGCAATGACAGCTAATTTGGACAGCAATGATCTAACTTAATTTCTGACCAATAGCCGATTTCATCATATGCTAATGCAGGCTTCTTTGACATGACTTAATTTACCACACATCTGTGTGGCCTTCAATCAATTTTTACTATTTAATAAGAAAAAAGAGAAGGGTCGCGAGAAGGAACCAGGAAAAAGGACCAGGCGCCGGCCGGTGACGGGTCATGTCTATTTCAACGCGTCCCCTTTGGGCGGCATGGTCCGCTGTCTTTATCACTTATCACTTACCGCTTGCCGCAAATCCCCGTTTGCCGCCAATCCCAGCCGCTAGTCCCCGCACGGCCCGACATATTCGCCGCTGATATCCATCGTGACGCGGGTGACGCGGCCGTCGGCCTCCTGCCGGGATGTAACGGTGCCGGTCATGGAGTCTTCTTCGTAGGTCAACTGCCCCGACGAGCTCCCTTCGGGGCAAACCGCTTCGAAACTCACCGTGCCGCCGGCCACCGAATGCGTCACATCGCATTCCGGCCTCGCGCCTTCGATCTCCGGCACGGGGTCGGTTTGGGAGATGCACTGCGTCACGGTCGTGGTAACGCCTTCCTCCCCGACGTCGAAAGAGACGTCCATCCTGCCCATCATCTGGTCCATCATGGCCCTCTGTTCGGGCGGCAGGCTCTCCAACTGCCTTTTCGCCTCGGCCATCTCCTTTTCCATGCCTTCCATTTTCGAAACGACGGTCATCTTCCACTCCCCTTCCCTGATCCCCTCGGCGCCCGCGGCCCCGGCGAAAACCAGGACAGCCAGAATAAGCCACCCCGCCCACACAATCTTCCTTTTCATGATCCCGCTCCTTTCCTTCTTAGTCGGTCATTGGGCATTGAATGTTGATGTGTTCTCCCGAGAAGGGGACAGGGCTCTCAAAGGGGACACCCCGGCTGAACCCGCGTTCAACCTGTCCCTTATACAGTGTCCTGTCCCCTTCTCCCTCTCCCTGTTATTCCTCCCTGCTATTAAAACAATCCGTAAATCCAAAGAAACAGGTTCGGAACGGCGACCAAACTGACGAGATACAGCCCCATAAAAACCAAGAGATAATCGCGGATCGGTCCCGGACCGGTGAAGATGTAAAAAAACGGCGACAAGACCGAAAAGACCGCCGCCAGCCAGATCAAAAACATGCCCAAAAGGGAGGCCCAGCTGTTTCCGGCAATAGACGGCTCCATCAATAACACCGCCAAGGTCCCCAGCCCCACCAGGCCCAAAGACACAACGACCAGGACTTTCGTGGTCTTCAATAATGTCCATCGCGGTTCTGTCCCTTGAGAGATATGCGTGAAAAGAGTGTCTATCTTTTTGTGGCGGGCAAGGACCGCGAGACCCGTGATCGTCAGCGCGTGCCAGACCCCGAAGAGGAAAAAGGCCTTGGGGGAAGGCCGGTATTTCCGGAAAACAAGGATCCCGGCCAGCATGCTCAAAAGACATGACAACAATAAAAACAGCAGGACGCCCCAGACCAAGACGTGACGGCTGATCCACAAGGCAAGATTGTATTTGGGATGCGCTGTCCGGTCGATCCATAAATCCTCGGTCAGGTTCCGGGACGCCGTATTGATCTTTATGACGCTATAATGAGCATCCTCAACGGATTCCCGCCCGTTCAGGAACGGCCGAAGCTCTTCGGGCATAAATAAACGGTCTCCGATCTCATACCGCGTTCTCACATCGTTCGCGATCTCCGGATAAACCTCGGGCGCGACAAACCCCAACACATAGACTGTCATGGGGATCGGCGTCCCGCCGTAAACGCCTGTCAGGCGCATGGGGAAAAAGATCCTTTCCGCGGGAAAAGATAGAAAAACGCTCAGGGAATTAAACGGGTCCTGCCAGGCGCTTTCCTGCCGCGTCTCTTCGGCAAAAGCCTCGAGGTCCGATATCCACGTCAGGCAAAAGGTATAGTCCTCGCCGATGTAGGCGTCCAATCGCTCCTCGAGATCATCGGGCAGGTCCAGCCCTTTCTCGCCGGCATAGGCGTAAAGGCCCCCGGCATCGCGCGCGGTGACAAGATCGGCCGTCACCCCGAATTTCTCGACGTGCCGGTGGATCTCCACCCCGGACGCGTCATCTCCTGATTTCACATAACCGCAGACGCGCGGCATATAGTACCGCATGATAAAGGCCGCCGGAAACATCTCCACCGCCCCCATCATGACGAAGCTTTTTCCAACCGCGTCCTCCATCACTTCTTCAACGCCCCTTCCCCAAAACGAGGGGAACTTCCTGAACATATCCACCTGGATCCCGCCGGGCGACGCCGGCACGGGAAAGATCCATAACGCCTTCTCGCCCTTCAGATCGTTCATATATATGGACAGGAGCATGTTCTCCCGGCCTTCTTCATAATTGATCGCGCACAGCTGCTCGTTCATCGTCTGCAGACGCCACAACTTCTCGGCCGGGTCATAGATCACCAGCCCGCCGTCCGCCCATGCCGTCCGCGCGCATAACAATAACACTATGAGAAACCAGGAAGCGCGCCGCTTAAGCCCGTGTTTCATTGTCCGGTGTCCTTTCTCTTTTAATATCAGGGACAGGCCCCTTTCCCTGAAAATAAAAATATTGCTAAACCCGCAAGGGAGGCCTGGAAAAAAACGGAAAGGGCGGCTGTCCCTGTTATTCCGTTTCCCATTTTCTCGTCACAAGATAAATTACGACGAGAACGGGAATGACGAGCCCCGCTGTCAGGCCCAAGAGGACCGGCGCGGCCATATCGGACGATACCGCGATATTGACAAGAGAGACCCGGCCGATTTCCGTCCCGCCGATGGCGCTTCGGAAATAAAGGAACTTGTTGATGACGGAGACCGGGTAGCTCGCGCTCATGAAACAAACCCCCGTGACGAGCGCCAGAGAAAACGGCAATACAATGACGGCCTTCAGCGCGCTTCGCCGGCCTTCCTCCTTAAGCCGCCAGATCAAGCGGCCCGAACGAAAGAAGAGAAACCCGTTATAGAAAATAAAAACAGCCGGCACAAAGATCCACCATGGGAAGAAAACACCTTCGCCGTACGCGACGACATCATCACCCAGAACGCGCATTTCGTTTTCGAGACCGCTCCTGGCCGAGGGGGCCAGACGGTCAGAGGTTTTTAATTCTTCCCGCATTTTTGAAAGGTTCTCAACGGCCCCCCGGACAACATAGGGGCGGACCCGATCCGCCGCCCTCCAGATCACCAACGGCATGGCGATCAATCTGAGCGCCTCCCAGATAAAGTAAACGGCAATCAGTCTTAAGATAACGCGTCTTGTCCGGCTCATGACTGAATCCTCCGATCTCAAATAGCAATATTAGAGATAGTCACAAATAACCCCTTCTTCCCGCCCGGGATCTCCTCAAACGGCACGACGTCAACCTTCTCCTCGATGATCGCCGTTCTCGATCCCCATCCCCTCCTGCATATATTCCACGACGATCTCAATGATTTTCCGGACTTTCACGTTACACGATTTAAACTCCACGCGGTCGAGCACGTCAACGCCATGCCTTCTTAGGACATCGCTGAGAAGCGCATGGACAAATGACTGGGTCGCGGCGTCAACGCCGTTAAAATCGATCCTGATGCTCCCGCCCTGCCCCAGCGCCGGGATCAGCTCCTTAACCCTGATATCTCTCGCGATATCCTTGTTTTCTGCAAAGGCCCCGGCCTTTTCAAAAATACGAATACTTTTCATGTGAATTTCGGTCTCCTATATCGCGCCTTCCTTCGTTCCCTGACAGCGGCGGTGTATACCTTGCGTATGGCGTCCAATAAAATGGAAAATTCCTCAGTCTGTTCAAGGTTAATATCTATGCCGACCATCGTTCCCCGCCAAAACGGAAGCTGTTCATCAACGGAATGCCTGTCCTTAAAGGGATCGGCGTTCAGGCGCAGCCTTGATGTCGGCGGCCTTCTAAGCAATTTATACATGGTATCCCCGCTATAGATAACAAAAAAATCCCGGTTAACCCATGCAATGGATTTTATAAAAAATAAACCGGCGCCGGCATTCTGCTCGCTCCCCCCCTCCCTGCGCGTCGTACCGGTAATGCCCGGCCAAAGGGCCAGCTTGACGGCCTCCAGATGGGTCTTTGGAGAATACGATTGGCTGATGGCGCTCTTGATCCCCACGCCCGTATCGGCGATTCCTATGCGGATGGTATTGCTCTTTTTATAATATTGCGCGCATAAAACAGCCCCGTTTTCCGAATCGGCATGTTCTATCACGTTGCGCACCAACTCGCTGACAACATAGCCGATTGTTTGGGCCTGGTCTTGTTTAAGATGCAGCAACGGGATCATCTCCGTGATAAACTGAGTAAGATCGCTTGATGTGCGAATTTGTGTCAAAGGAATAAAGCGGCCGGCCGGTTCATGCTCAATTAAGGTGATTTCCGGCTCGATATCAAGCATCTTAAAAAGCCCCATGCGCACAAGATAGTGCCGGGACTTTGCTTCAAGTTTTTCGCACCGTATTTCAGGTTTCCTCGAAACGCCCAACGCCGCTATCATTGACAAAACAATTGGGTGCACGGATATCCATTTCTCATTGGCCGTAATTTCCAGAAGAGAAGGGTCGAGGGGGTCAAATATCCTGAAAAACGGGTCTATGTTCCCCAAGAATGCGCTGTTGGGAATATGGATTTTCATGAACAAATAATACCAGGATTCCCGGTAATTGTCAACAGAACCGGCATTCCTGGGAAAAAATTCAAATATTAGAAATAACAGGGACAGGCCCCTTTTCCTGAGAATTTTTTGACAAAAATATTGCTAAGCCCGCAAGGGGGGACTGGAAAAAGACGGAAAAGGGGCCTGTCCCTGTTATTCCCTGTTATTCTGATTCCCCTCCGCCGGCTTCTTGAGCCGATTTTTTCTTCTTTTCCCGCAAGGATTCCGCCGGAAGCCCGAACCACACGTCCCGCGGCTCGACTTTCGAATCCTTTAAAAGCACCGCGCCGGCGCCGATAATGGCCTTGTCCCCGATTTCGCAGCCGGGCATAACCGTGGCATGGGAGCCGATCAGGACATTCTTCCCGATCTTCACTTTCCTTAAAATCAGCTTTCCCCGTTCCACAATATGGCCGTTGATGACCGCCCCGCCTCCGATGACAGAATTGTCGCCGATTTCCAAAAGAGAGGCGTCAAAGACAAACTTCGAATTGAACTGAACGTTCTTTCCCAATTTGGCCCCCAAAAGCCGGAACAGAAGGTTCGAAAACGGCGTCAGCAGGATAAAATCGATAAACGTGTAATGGATCATCAGATATAACGAACTGATAAACGCCCACTTCATGGCCTCTTTCGAAAACATCGGGTAGGATCCCTCCCTTAAGCGCAGGCGAAACGCCGTCCGGAAGAGGCCCACCAGCAGGATAAGCGTCAGGCCGAAGAGGAAATAACCGACGGCCAGCGTCGTTCCGACGGCAAACAGCCTCGGCAGGAAATCCCAATGCGCCGTCGAGGACCATATTTGAACAAGCAACGCCAGCCCCGGGACCAGCGCGGCGCCCCAGAACGCCGAACCCATCAGGTACATAAATATCGTAAACAACAACTGACAAAACGTTATGAAAAATGAACGCACGAGCTCCTCCTATTGTTCAAACACGTCTTTGGCTATCTGCTTAACCCGGCCAAGGTCCACTTTCCCCGAACCCAAAAGCGGGATCGCGGCAACCTTATGAAATCTTTCCGCGTCCGGGGTCCATAAATTCGGCAGTCCGCTTTTCTTCAGCTCTTCAACCAGCGACGGGACATCGACATCTTTCAGACAGACCACGGCCAGCCTTTCGCCCCTTTTCTCATCCGCGACAGAGGTCACGACGCACATCTGATCGCTCGCGTTGAGTATCGCATGGATAGCTTCCTCGATCTTGATGTGCGGGACCATCTCCCCCGCGATTTTGCTGAAACGGCTCAAGCGGTCGGTGATCACCAGGAACCCGTCCTCGTCCAGCAGGGCGATGTCCCCCGTGATATACCATCCGTCCCGGATCACCTCTTTCGTCAGGTCCTCACGGTTCAGGTAGCCTTTCATCACGTTGGGCCCCTTGACCAAAAGCAGGCCGCTCTCACCTTCCCCCAAAGGCCGCATGGAGTCCGGGTCGACGATCTTCACGGCGACGCCGGGCAGGGGCATGCCGATACTGCCGGGCTTATGGGCTTTCTGCCGGCCTCCCGCCCCCGTGTAATCCGGAAGATTGATGGACACGATCGGCGACAACTCCGTGCACCCGTATCCTTCCATGGGTTCGATGCCGAATTTCTCCTGAAAGGCGCGGGCGATGGTGTCTTTCAGTTTCTCGGCGCCGACGACGACGATGCGCAGGCTCTTGAGCTGGTCCGGCTCACAACGCCGCGTGTACGCATTGAGAAACGTCGGCGTCGCTTTTAAAACCGAAGCCTGATATTTCCGGACAAGCTTCCCGACCATCTTTGCGTCCAGCGGGTTGTAATGATAAACCGCTCCCGTCCCGCTGATCAACGGCAGCCACAGTGTTGCCGTAAACCCAAAAGAGTGAAAGAACGGCAGGACGCCCATGAAGACGTCCCTCTCATCGACATGAAACACCTGGTACAGCCCCTCCAGGTCGGAGATGATGTTGAAGTGCGTCAGCATGACCCCTTTGGGGTTCCCGGTACTGCCGCTGGTGAACATAATCGTGGCCAAGTCTTCGAGGCTTCTCTGCTGGGATTTTTTGAAGATGATGCGGTTGGCCATAAAGATCGGGACAATAAAGGCCTGGATAAAGGCCAGGACCTTGTCCGGAACCGTAATCGCGGCGTTGATATCTTCAAGGAAGACCGGCTCGCCGGAGATATCGAGTTTGGCCTTTTCCAGGAAGGCCCGGGAAGTGATGATCCTCTTCATCCGCGTTTGTTCGATGACCGAGGCCAGGGACTCTTTCGAGGCCGTGTAGTTCATGTTGACCGGGACTTTTTTCAGAAAAGAAACGGCGATATTCGCCAGTACGCTAGGGACCGAAGGGGGCAATAAGATCCCCACGTTTTCCCGGCCCTGAATTTTTTCTTTCAACCGGTTCGATAGAGCAACAGCGGACACAAGGGCGGCGCCGTAAGAGAGTCTGCGTCCGGACGAATCGGCAACGCAAAACCGGAAGGGATGCCTTCTCGCGCCCTTGTAAAAGGCCTCGGAGAGGGTCATCCTGTCGGCCAGACGGTATTGGAAGGCTTCTGAGCCCAGATCCATGACCTGCCGCCTGACTTCAAAGGCCGTGGCCGACGACGGCATGGGACGTCCGAAAGAGACCGTCACCGGATACGGAAGGATTTTGGGACGTTTAAAATAATATTTCCCCCGTTCGTAGCTGAAGATGCTGCCCCAGATTCTGTCCAAATGGACCGGGATAACGGGCCGGTCCGCTTCCCGCATAATCCTTTCCATGCCTTTATTGAACTTCAAGAGATTCCCCGTGCGTGTCAGCCGGCCCTCGGCAAAAATACAGACCAGCTCACCCTGCTTGACGGCTTCTTTGGCCTCTTCCATTGATGCTAGGATTTCTTTGGGCTTATCGGACCGGCTTATCGGAATGGCCTTGGACAGTTTAAGAAGCGGAGACCAAAATCTTGACTCATAAAGACCCCGGCTGACCATAAACCGTATCGGCCGGTCCGTGGACACAAGAATCAACAAGGCGTCGACCATGGCGACATGGTTGGAGACGAGCAGTGCCCCTCCGCTGGAGGGGATGTTTTCCCGGTTAATGATCCGGATTCTGTAAATGGAGTGCGTCAACACCCAGACGACAAGGCGGACCGGCGCGTCGGGCAGAAGACGGCAGATGTATACCGACCCGGCACTCGTCAATATCCCGACCACCAGAAAGATCTGGGCCGAATTGAGCTGAATGATGTCCCGGAAGACAAAAAGCGCGACCGAGGCAAAAAGCCCGGTGATGCACGTCAGGATGTTGGTCGTCCCCAGCACCTGTCCCCTGCGGTCCACGGGGCTGGCCTCCTGGATAAAGGCGTTGAGCGGGACAATATAAAATCCGGCGGAAAGCCCCAACATAAACAAACACACCGCCACCTTCGCGTAGGAAGCATAAACGAATCCCAGAAGAATTGAAAAAGCACTGAGCCCGATGGCCCCCAGCGGCACTAACCCGAATTCTATCTTCTTCTGAGACAGTTTTCCGGCCAGCAGACTGCCTCCGCCGATACCCAGCGCTAGGACAACCAGCAAAACGCTTAACGGAAAGTGTTCCACGGCCATGAGTTTACGGGCGTAGAGGACCATGTTCAGATGAAAGATCCCGCCGAGAAACCCGAAATACGTCAACCCCAGGACGGAAAGAAAAATGCCGCGGTTGGGGCGGATCCAGCGGAGATTCTGCCAGGCCTCCTGAAAGGGATTCCACTGGAACCGGCGCAGTGAACCGGACGGCCTTACCCTGGTGACAAAAAGACTGCACAATGTTCCGATCATGGCAACACCGATAAACGCGAAAGCCGCCTGATAAATCTGCCGCTGGCTGACCTGAGTCAATATCCCGCCGCCCGCCTGTCCCAGGATAATCGCCGCGAACGTCCACATCTGGATCATGCCGTTGCCTTCGGACAACTCTTCCCTGGGAAGCATCTCGGGCAGGATACCGTACTTGGAAGGACTAAAGAAGGCGCTCCGGGTCCCCATCAGGAACAGGACAAAGAGAAGAAACGCCATGCTCCCGGTTATGAGGGCGAACGCTCCCAGCCCCATGATCAGAATTTCCAGAATCTTCGTGAAGACGATGATCTTCCTTTTGCTGAAACGGTCGGCCAGGAACCCGGCATAGGTGGAAAACAACAAGTAAGGCAGGGAAAAAAGAATGCCGGCCAATGCCAGGAATAAACTGCCGCCGGTCTTGGTGACAAATTGGTCCACCGCGATAAACGCGATGACTAATTTAAAGGCGTTGTCGTTAAAGGCCCCGAGGAACTGGACGGCTAACAGGGCCTTAAATCCCCGGTTATGAGCATTTTTTTTCACGGTCCTGCCCTGAATCAATGGGAATCAATGGTGTCGTTTCTCAGCAAGTCGGCCGGATAGGGCGGACATCATTCCTGATTCCCTTTCTCAGAATCTTTCTTTGTCAAATATCTCCACGCATTCTCTTCTTTGATCCAAGCGATAGAATTTCCCACTGCTTCAAACACCTCAACGAAATCAGAAAAATCTGCTTTATATCCTTGATGAACAACTATAATGCTCGGGAAAAACTAGACCACATATATGGTGTCTTTTTTAGCATTCCTGAGTTCAACGATATGTTGCCGAAGTCTCGAAAGATCCTCTTGGCCTAATATGTAAGAAAGCTGTTCCCACCTGTCTTTTTGCTCGGTATTAACCAAGGCCACAATTTCAGTCTGTGCAAGCATTGGCCTTGAATAGCTTTCAAGATTTAAAGGTAATTGGCTGAGATTGTCGACTTCATTTCCATCTATAAGTCCTGAAAAATATTCTATAAAAATACTGAAACTGATTGCCAATCCTGGTTATTTCTCTAACAAACTTAACAATTCTTTTGCGCAATAAACTTTGCCGCGCTGTTTATCGGTAATTTCCACCAAAATATTTGCCTTTTTAAGCTTCTCGATAGCGGCTCTGGCGGTATGAAAAGAGGTCTTAAGTTTTATCGCCGCCCGTGGAATGCTGATATAAGGATTCTTAAACAATTCATCTAGCAATCTAGTGACGTATACGCTCGTTCGTTTCTTGTGTATACGACCTCTATAGTTTTCAAGCAAATCAAGTATATCTTTTGAGTTAATAACGGCATCTTTAGACTGTACGACAACAGCCCGTAAAAAGAAATTTATCCATTTTTCCCATTCACCTCTTTGGCTTACAGATAGAAGCCTATCATAATATTCTCTGCGGTATTTCTCAAAGAAAGCGCTTAGATAAAGCATGGGGTAGACAAGAAGCTCTCTCTCACATAAAAATAGAGTAATTAGCAACCTGCCTATTCTGCCGTTACCATCAAGAAAAGGGTGGATGACTTCAAACTGATAATGTATCATAGCACATTGTATTAACCCGGGGATGTTGTCTCTATTGTGTAAGAATTTCTCCAATTCTCCCAGAGTTTCATGCATTTCGTGGACTGGAGGAGGAACGAAATCCGCATCGTTTAAAGTGCATCCTGCCGGACCAATCCAATTTTGGCTGCGGCGAAATTCACCTGGAGTAAGATGCTGACCTCTTACATTTTTCATAAGAATTCCGTGAATCTCACGCATAAGACGTAAGCAGATAGGCAATTCTTTTAATCTCTTGAGGCCATAATCCATAGCCTTAACATAATTTATTACTTCTAATACATCTGTTTTTTTGGCCTCGGCTTTTTGCTCTTCTTTCCGGGCTGCTTCAAAATAAAACAAATCTGAAAGGGATGTCTGCGTGCCTTCGATCTTCGAGCTTAATACAGCCTCTCTTCGCACATAAGGGACAATCAGCAAATTCGGATTTGGCAATAATGCTCCTACGCCATTAAGATTCCCTAAATAACGGTTTGCTTCGGCTAATAAATTAATTAACTCGGCTGAATACTTAATTTCAGGAGGCAAAGGCTCAGGACTGAATGCCGAATAATCTCTATCGGTTCTTATTATTTTTCCAGCCCTAGCGCTTTTAAAGTTATTCATATCCATATATCTTGTCCTAAGCTTTTTAATCTACCCAGTGAAACGGACTTCAATTATAAAATACCTAATTGAAGTTATCAAGCTTTTTCTTCAATTATGTTCCTGCTGATTAAGCTTGCTTAAATAGCCTAAAATACCGAACCCTGCAGGCCTGCCTGCCAAGCCGACAACGCTTGTAAGGCACTCGTGCCCACTGCATCAAGTGAGTTTGGCTTGCCTGAGCCCGCCTGCCGGCAGGCGTCTGGACTTTAATGAGCGCATAAGTTGCGCGACTGTAAGGAGCGCAACTTAGCGCGCGAATTAACCCCGCCGAATGAGGCAAAATTGTCGAAGAGAATTTTGCCGCACGATTATGAGGCGGGACGAAAATGCCTGGACTCTCCGACTGATTCGCTTCGCGAATCAAGTCGTCGAGACAGGCGAACCCATCGCCATGGCGATAGGTTCGCCTTATCGAAACAACCCATTCCCGTAAAAGGCCCTCCTGCAGGAGGGCCTTTTACGGGAATAACTGCGCGGGTTGGTCGCCGTCTGAGCTGCCTCTCTGAAGCCCGCTCCCCTGCCCCCTCACGGGTGACCGCACCTATGATTTCTGCTGTCATCTGTTTAGGATGGAACTCTTTGTGTCAAGTTTTTTTTCAATGAGACAGAATCGGGCTTAAAAGTAAGTCACTTTT
>CAYRXT010000026.1:0-29307 GCA_964428315.1 uncultured Planctomycetales bacterium | reverse complement strand
ACAAAATCTATTTTTTTGTCATTTTTCTTTCATGTTACTTTTGTCACTATCATTTTCCGGTTGCATAAAAAGGACAATTCCTCTCGCCCTCCTGCCGTTCAGCGTTCCCGGATGTTTTCAGAACGTATTGTATCGCGAAGACTTTGCGGACTCAAGGCAAAAAAACCAAAACTCGCTTTCCGGGTATCTGCCTTGCCTCAGCCGGCAGGTGCAATTATCCGGCCGGATCCTCCAGTTTCCTTTCAAACCGGACAAAACACTTTCGAAGAACGGCGTCGATATCCGCCCCGTTTTCCAAAAGTAGCTCCAGGCATAAGACCACCAGATCTCCCGTTTCAACCAGGGCATGGGCCCTGTCATGCTTCAACAGCGGTTCGATCTCGTCAACATGTTTGCGAATGAAGGATAGGATCCTTTCCTCATGCGCCACCCCGGCCGGCGAGTTCATCCGGGCGGACAACGCATGAATTCGCCGCAGCCTGTCCAGGGCCTCTTGTGCAATAACAATTTCGGACATGTCCAATCCTTGCGTTGTCATCCCCGCGTTGAAATCCCCGTATTGTTATTTCTTCTGCGGATATTTCACCTTCCCCATAAAAAGCACGATCCGGGAATCACGGTGGAGGATGAAAAAGACAAACGGATGATCCGCGCGGAAGACCGGCGGTTCCTCCGGGGCAACGGCGAGTCCTCCCATTACCGCCACAGCGGTGGCGGCCGCCGCCTCGGTACCCCTTTCCGTCACGTCCACAAAGGCCTTGTGAACGACCTGGGATATAAACAGCGACTCCCGGGTGTCCGCCATGCCGCTGAAATCGGCGTCGCCCGGACGGAAGGCGTCGCGCATCCCCATCTTCATCAGGGTATCGGCCAGGAAGAACTTGTCTTCTACAGTAAACCTCGGCAGAAAGACCCGAACTTTTTTTGTGTCTAAACCGCCGAGCCACTCGTCCAGGTGGTCGACATTCAGGTCCTTTTCCAGATCGGCAATGCCGTCCTTGTCTTTCGGCAGGACCACGACCATGGCCAAAGAAGGATCCACATAAGGCATCCGCAGGACCTGGACGGCATGGTCCTCAAAATAGCCGAACTCCCTGGTCTGCCGCATCATGGGCACGGTGACGGCCGTCTGCCCGTCCACCCGGAAAGAGGCGTCCCCGGTTACCGCCGGCTCAAAGGGGAACCTCCAGTTCCCCTTAAAGTACACCGCGTTGGTCAACACCAGGCGGGTCATCTCGTTCACCGATCCCGGCGACAGAAGATCTTCGACCTTTCCCCTGGTCTTCTCCTCCACCCAGTCATTGATGGTTAACCTCGCCGGATCGGCGGACTGCCTGAAATCGACCTGAAAAACGGCTGAGGCGTAATGCCTGGTCGTCAGGTCCAGATAGCCGTCCTTAAAATCGTATCCGCTCTGCGCCCAGAGCGCGTTCGCGGTATTCAGCTCCACCGCTCCGGATAATTGCACCGCGTAAAGCGACTCCTGCAATGAACTGAACCCGGCATGGACCCCGCCCGGCTCCCCCTGAAAATGCAGGACCAGCGCCATCTGGCTTCGGGTATCCCCGCCAGCCCCGGCATAGGCCATCCCCAGCGCCGAGGTGATGCTGAAGGGAGAAAAAAAGATGTTCCCTTCTTCTGACTGACTCAACTGCCTGTAAAGATCAAAGGCGAACAAGTTGCTGCTCTCGGCAACTCCAGCGGACCCTTCCCCCGGCCCTTTCTGCGCCCGGGCCGGCAAGGTCGCGAACGATACCGCCGAGATGAAGAAAAGAACAAACACCCCTTTGCGAAAATATGTGGACCTCATGGCGTCCCTCCTCCGGACTCTGTTTTCCCGGGATCCCCTTTCCAGAGGGTCCGCGCCTTCTGCCTGATATCCTCCGGGGAAAAAAGAAAATACGGCATCTCGCGCGACTCACATCCCGGCAGGTAAAAGCTCCCGCTGAGAACAATATAGGGCTGTGAAGATTTATTGAAAAAACGCTCGATCATGCGGTCGATGACCCACTCGTAATTGCCTCCGCCGATGCCGTGGACGAAATCATCGCATTCATACAGCCTAAGAAAAAGTGTCAGCGTCGAGGCGCGGGGAAAGATGACGGATTCCCCGATCCGCGGCTCCGGGAGGTCGGCCTTCCGGAATTTCCTGCGCACGCCGTTGTCGATCAGCCAGAACGGCAGCTCCCCTTCTTCCAGAGGCGGAAAGGGGAAATTCTTAAACCGGAACCGGAACTCCTTCTGGTAATCCTCCAGCGCCCGGTTAAACTCGGAGACGAACTCGTCCAGCCGTGCGTATATCTCCCCCACAAATTCCTTAAAAGGGTCTTCGCGTGTGAGATCGGAGACGAACCTGAACGGGCGGTCGATGCCGCAATACTCCAGGAATGTCCCGGCCAGGACGTCCCGTAAAGAAGGCTGACCGGCATGGGCCAGAAAGATATCCCGGAATCGCTGCAGGTTGTCAAAAATCCCCGCCTTGTCCGGAAAGAACCGTTCGACAGACTTCGCCAGTTCGTCCAGGAAAGCGGTCATGTTTTTTTCATCCGGCGTCCTGTAGCCGGCAAGCACGGCCTCCCGTTCCTTAAGAAAATGAAGCCGCTGATATTCCCACTTGGAATGGAAAGTCGCGGACAGATCGATCGTATCCGTGTCCAGAAAAAGCATTTTCTTTTGGACAAGGGGAGCTTCTTCCAGGAAGAAATACTTGAGGCTCACCCCCGGATGGAAAAAATACGGCTGATGGCAGACCGCCAGTGTCCTGTCGCCGGAAAGCCGTCCGGACACTTCTTCCCTGCCGGGTATCAGGAGGATATCTCCGTCGTTGGAAGGCGGTTTTAAGAGGGGCCTTTTCATGTCAGCGCCCCGAAGTCCGCAACGGACACGGCCTCCTGAGAATAAACCGGTTCGGCATATTCCGTTCTGGCGAGGTGGCCGAAAAACCGGTTCTGCGTCTTGATATAATCAAAAACGAAACGATTCTTCGCATTATCCGTAAACTGGGAGCGGTAGGCGCGCACGGCGTTCATCTTACCGGTGAAAGAATCCGAGATGTCGACCAAAAAACTGAACCACGGGACGATCCTTAAGTGGGCGCAGAAATAATAAAACAGACGCCGGGGATAAAAGGGTTTGCCCTTGAGAGAGAGGTTGGAATACTTCGCGTAGAAACGCGCCCCCTGAGCCATCGTGGAAGCGGCCCAGTGGTCGGGGTGGGCGTCCGCCGCAAAAGGACAAAAAACGGCGTCGGGCTGAAAAATCCGTATCTGCTCCGCCAGGGCCAGCCGCCCGCGGCGTTCATCGAAAAGATAACGGTTTTCCAGGCCCAGGTTGACCCGCCGGTCAATACCCAGCAGACGGCCGGCGCGTTCGGCCTCCTTTCTTCTCTTTTCCTTCGAACCGAAGGGCGTGGGCTCCCCGTCTGTCAGGTCGACGATCCAGACCCTGTGGCCTTCTTTTTTCAATTTGATGACGGTCCCCCCGGCGCCTAATTCGGCATCATCGGGATGAGGACTGACAAACAAGAATTTCTTTTTTTTCATGAACTCCCGGACCTTTCTTCTGTATGACGTCGAGATAATACTTCAGCCTCTTCCGTGGATCATCCAGCCCGTCGAGGAACGTGCGTTCCTGTGCGTGATAGACGGTTTCGATAGGCTCTTCCCGGAACGGGATCGCCCGCCGCAGGACCTCGAGGATGATCTCAAGTCCGATGCCGTAGCTGTCCTCTGCGAGGCGCATCTTCCTGAGGACGTCCCGCCGGTAACCTCTCATTCCGCAAAAAGGATCCGAAACAACGAGGCCGAAGGACTCCCTGATGACGGAAGCAATGTAACGGTTGATGGCCCGGCGGTTTCGGGGGACGCCCGCCAGCTCGCTATCCTTTAAATACCGCGAACCCAGCACAACGTGGCTGTGGTCCAGTCCGCGGAGAAAAACCGGAATGTCCGCCGGATCGTGCTGGAGATCGGCGTCAACGGTAACGACCTTTTGAAAACCTTCCCTCAGGGCGAAGGCGAACCCCGTCTTAATGGCCGCGCCGTAACCCCGCCGGACGGGATGATAAAGCACAATATCCTTGCTGCTTTTGAGCTCGGTCAAAATCTTTCCGCTGGCGTCGGACGACCCGTCTTCAATAAAAGCCGCCGGCCCCCTGAAGGCCCTGCGCAGGCGCGCGTGGAACCTGCGCAACGTATCTTGTTCGTTGAAAACAGGACAAACAATAAGGGCGGATGCGTCCATGAAATGAAATGTATCATAACGCACCGAAGAGGTCAACAAACACCTTTCTGAGACCTCCGGCCCGGTACGGCGGCCGGAAAAAACCTGTCTTCCGCGCAAACCGCGAGACCCCGGCCTGTTCAATGAAGGATACGGAAGGAATCATAGCCGTCCCGGCAAGTCTCGTCCTCGACATCCACGCTCTCTACGCGGGCGGCGCCCGGCCCCTTATGGCACCAGGCAATCATTTTTTCAAGAGCATCTTCATCGCCTTCAACGACGGCCTCAACCCTGCCTTGAGGATCATTCTTCACCCATCCTTTTATCCCAAGCTCTCTGGCCATTTCGCGCATCGAAGAACGGAAGAAGACGCCCTGGACCAGTCCGGTGATAGTAACATGTTTTCTCTTTTGAGGCATTGTGGTTTTTTGGCGGACCCATGTGTTTTTTCAATCAGTTTAGCGGAAACGGGGAGTCACGGACATGGCCGAAAGCCGCGGGATCCTGACTCATGTCCACCTTTATTCACGGGAGAAGGAGAACCGATAACCCGGTGTTAAGCGGTGTCCGGCCAAAAAACTTTTTGCGGCCATCAGCTTTGCCGCCTCCGGCTGGACCTCGATGACCTCCAGGACACCCTGCCCCGTCGCCACGCTGAACCCCTGTTCCGTGACGGCAAGACATGTGCCGGGAGGATGGGACGCGGCGGCTTCATTCACGACCCGTGTTTTCATTAGCTTGAGGCGTTTGCCGCCAAAACAGGTGAAGGCCGAAGGCCAGGGCCTAAATCCCCGGACCATATTATGGATAAAACGCGCGTCGCATTTCCAGTCGATCCGTCCGTCTTCTTTATTCAGTTTCGGCGCATAGGTCGCCCTGTTCTCGTCCTGCCTGGTGAGGCTGTAATCATTATTCTCTATCTTGTCTATCGTCTCAAGGAGGAGCGCGGATCCCAAGGGCGCCAGTTTTTCGCGCAGGCTTTGGGCCGTCTCTTCTTCGCCTATCGACATGTCCCTCTGGGCCAGGATATCTCCTGAATCCATCCGGGAGGAGACTTCCATGACCGTTACACCCGTCACGCTTTCGCCGTTGACGATAACCCAGTTCATCGGCGCCGCGCCCCGGTATTTCGGAAGAAGCGAGGCGTGCACATTAATGCACAATAACCGGGGGATATCGCGGACGACGCGGGGTAAAAACCGGCCGTAGGCAACAACGACAAACAGATCAGGTCTCGCCCTCTGCAGGTTCTGGATAAAAATCTCGTCTTTCAGATGAGCGGGCTGAAAGACGGGAACCCCGCGTTTCAGGGCCTCCTGTTTCGGTTCGGGAGGGATAACATGGAGATGGCGTCCTTTGGGCCGGTCGGGCTGGGTGACACACCCCGCCATCGTATGGCGCGACCGGATCAGGGCGCGCAAATGCACAAGGGCAAAATCGTCACTGCCGAAAAATATGATTTTCATGCTCGGTCTTTTCTACGGTGAGGCCTTATGCCTCGACGTCCACAGTAATGATAACACCGCTTTTCTTTTTAAGGTCATGGACAGCATGGCGGATAAACCGCACGGCCTTTTTCAGATTTTTCGCTTTGACCGAAATGGCATAACGGTAATTCCCCCGCAGCTTGGCCACCGCAGCCGGCTGAGGTTCCATGACCTCCTTCAATATCTTGCCGTCACACAGGAGGTCGTAAAGCGCGCGGCTTTGCTCCTCGGCCAGCGACTTCCCGGCCGATCGCACGACGATCTCGATAAGTTCCGCAAAAGGCGGCAGGGCGCATTCCCGTCTGAACTTCAACTCTTCACGATAGAACATCTTCATGTCTTCCCTGGCTATGGCGCGGATGCAGTAGTTGTCCGGGATGAGCGTCTGAAGGAGCACCTTGGAAACGGTGAACTGCCGCAAATGCCAAAAGAGGGAAAAGACCTTCTGGGCCGAACGGAAATCCAGGCGGTTGATTTCGGCGTCGGCCTGGACGACACCCAGGATATCGACCTGCATGTCCTGCAGACGCAGTATCGCCTGGGTTGTCGTCAGGATATCAAACTCGGCGGGCATGTGAACGACCGTCCGGTCGTAGTGCGTGATCCTCGCCTGGGGGAAATCCTTGGCCAGTTCACTGCCCAGTTTTTCCACGCCCATGCCTTTGTACTGCATATACGCCTTGCGGCACTGCGGACACAAATCCGGCGGAGCCGTGACATAATTGCAATGGCGGCACACCATCTTTTTCGATCCGAAGACATACGTCAGCGCGGTATCACAGCGTTCGCACTTGAGTATATAACCGCAGGACCTGCAGACCGTCACCGTGCTGAATCCTTTGCGGTTCATGAAGAGTATCGCCCGGGAACCCCGCTCCAGGGCCTTTCGCAGTTCTTCTTTCAGCGGAAAGGATAACAACGGTATTTTTCTGCGCCGGTAATTGGACATATCGATGACCTGGATCCGGCAGGGATCGTCCGGCGGGATTTCGGTCAGGCTGATTGTCTTGCGGCGCACGCCCTCCCAGAGTTCGGCGCTGGGGGCCAAAGAATAATAAACAATCCGCGCGCCCTCATAAGCGGCCCGCAACTGCGCAACGCGGCGCGCATGATAAAAGGGCGTCTTTTGCTGTTTATAGGAGGAATTTTCTTCGTCGATCATCACGATCAGTCCCAGGTCCTGAACCGGCGCGAAGACCGCCGAGCGCGTTCCCACAACGGCGGAAATATGTCCGTTGCGGATATCCGTCCACAGGGCCTTCGCGCGCCGCGCGGAGCCCTGCTTCACCATTTCGGCAACACCGTCCAATCCGGCCTCATGCATCCTAGCTTTGACATTCGCGATCATACTGCTTTCGGGAACAAGGACAAGAACGCCCCTCTTGGCCTTATTGCCCTCTTTCAGGATCTCTTCCAGCGCGCTGCCGTAGGTTTGCCGGCTGCGGTCAAGGACAAGCGCCTGCGGGATCTTTCCGGTTTTTACGCTTTTGGACGACGACACGGCGAGGACGTCGACGGGCTGGCCACGCCGGACAGGGGGCGGCAAAGAGGCGGCAATGGCCTCACCCCAGCTGCAGGCGTGACATTCGCCGAATTCTTTTGTGAACTTAAGATAGCCTCCGTCAAACAGCGGGACCTCGTCGATCAGTGCGTCGATGGTTTTGAGTTTCCTTCGGCCCGTCCGTCCGGACAGGCCCACGATGTAGCCCACCCTTCGCCGGGTCCCGAAGGGGATCCAGGCCCTCTGACCGGGCCGGACCTTATCCTGCAAAACCGGGGGCACGCGGTAGGAGAAAGGCCCGTCCACGGGCAGATCAACGACAATCTGGGCGATCTTATGTTTCATGATGACGTGACCAAACGCAGGATACGCCCGGCGGCATCCGGCCGGCCGAGAGTACGCGTCTTTTCTTTGACCCGGCTGCGATAAGAAGAATCCTTGGCCAGCTTTTCGATCTCTTCGGCCATCTCCTTGAAGGTAAGCCGGCTCTTCCCCACACCCTGGGCCTGGAGGACGCGGATATTGTTCGTTTCCTGGCCGGGGATGGGACTGAAAAAGATCAGGGCCAACCCCTTGACCAGGGCCTCGGCGATAGAAAGCCCGCCGGGCTTTGTCACCATCACATCGCTTACCGTCATTAATTCGTGCATGTTATCGACCAGCCCGAAGATCTTGACATTTTTTTGATTTTTTTTCTGGAGATTTTCAAAGAGAGCCCGGTTATGACCGCAGATGACGATCACCTGCCGGTCCCGAATGTGCCCGATAACGCGCTCAATCGAGGGAAAACCGAAAGACCCCGTCGCCACCAGAGCCGTGAAACGGTCTTCCAGTCCGAGCTTTGCGCAGAGGCTCAGGCGGTCAAGGGGTTCAAGGAATTTTCCGTTCACCGGGATACCCGTAACGGAAATCCGCGCAGGATTGACCCCCATCGAAACCAGTTTGTCCTTCGTGAAAGGTGTGGCCACCGCGTAACAATCGACCGAAGGCGCCAGCCAGATCCGGTGCACGTCGTAGTCCGTCACGACGCAGACCAGCCTCGACGATATCTTCTTTCCCGCCTTCAGGCGGCCGGCCCTCTCATTAGCCAGAAAATGCGTGGCGATAACGGCGTCGAAGTGCTCGGCCTCAAGATAAGCGGCCAGCCGTCGCGCGTTTAACCCGTTAACGGCCCTGCGCAGCAGCCGCACCGCCGGCTGCACGAAGCGGCGGTCCATAAGCCAGAAGGCGAACCCCCATAACCAGGCCAGGTGGGATACAACGAAACTGTACGTCTTGCGGTACGACGCCCTGAAGAATGCGTTCGTGTAATCCAGCGCATCCACCATAACCGCATCGTGAGAGGGATCGGCGCGGATGCCGTCATAAACGGCCTCGGCGGCCTTCATATGGCCTGCGCCGGCAGTGGCATGAATGACAAGGATCTTCATCTTATCCTTACGGCGGAGAGATGTGTTACGTGCGAAAACGGCGCCGCTGGTCCGCGGTGCCGAGAATGACCCGGGTTGCCTCCAGAAGGGTCCTGGCCGTGTAATCCGGTCTGACCGTCCATTGTTTTAGATCCCGGCGGGAATCCTTGCCTGAAAGGACAAAAATCGTCCGGCACCCCGCCTTTCGGCCGGCCAGGATATCCGATTGGGTGTCCCCGACGAAAAACTTTTCCTGGATCTTATGCGAACGGGACCTGATCGTCCGGATCGCCCTGTTGATCGAACCGATCCCGGGTTTCCTGCATTCGCAACCGTCGTCCGAGCGATGGGTGCAATAATAAACTCGCCGGATACGTCCCCCGCCTTTCTTGACAGCGTCAAGCATGTTTCGGTTGATGCGTTCGAGCTTCTCCTTCGAGTAAACGCCTTTGGCGACGCCCGCCTGGTTGGAAACCACAAAGATCGCACAGCCGGCCTCGGTCAACCGCCGGATGGCTTCCACCACCCCGGGAAGGATATGGAAGTCTTTCACCTTCGTGACATATCGGCCGTACCCGGGAAAGCGGTTGATCACCCCGTCCCGGTCCAGAAAAACAACTTTCACGGGTTCCGTTCCTCTTCCGTAAACATCGGGTCATTCCTGAACTGCCAATATTTGGCGTAACTCATGACCTGGTAAAGAGAGGAAAAAAAGGCTATCATGAAACCGATGAATCCGTCCTTGTACCCCCTCTTCCCGATAAACGAACGCGGGAAACGGTCGACGGCCCGCCATACGGCGCGCCCCAGGGACATGCGGCGTCCGGTCTGAATCCATTTCCGGGCCTCGAGGGTTGTCTGCCGGTTAAGGCTGGCCAGAAAATGTTCAAAGTCGGGATAGCCCTTATGGATGATATCCTTCGTAAGGTGCCCGGTCTTCCCGTCCAGAAAAACCCGGGGATGGACGCCGACCTCTTCATACCGGAAACGGTCTTTCATAAACAAACGCAGTTTGCCCGCCGGATACCAGCCGCCGTGGCGCACCCAATAACTGCCGATATAATTCTTCAGGGGAATGGAAAAGGCGTGCCATTCCGTATCCGGCAACACTTCGGCAATCTCGTCTTTGAGCTCATCGGAAAGGGTCTCATCCGCGTCCAGGCTCAGGACCCAGGGATTCTTCGCCTGGGCATAGGCCCAGTTGCGCTGCTCTCCTTCGTTAGTCATCTTTTTATGAAATATTTTGTCGGCCCAGCGGGAGGCCAGGGCGATGGTGGCGTCCGTGCTTTCATCGTCGATAACGATAATTTCATCGGCCCACCCCCAGGCGCTTTTGAGGCAATCCTCGATGTTCTTTTCTTCGTTCTTGGTTAAAACAACCATTGTCAGCGGGACTCTTGTCATGACAACTTTTGGCTCTCTTTATTCAGCAAGGGGCGTGGGCCGGGCCTTTACCCCGGCGTAAATCGTTCCTATTTTACCCTGAAGCAAAACAGCTTGCATCTGGAAAGTGATTTTTTTGATGCCCGGAATATCCGCTATTGTATGGCCTTCTTTAACGCAGAACATACCGACTCGATCTGCGTTTTTTCCATATGCGGATACATCGGCAAGGAGAGGACTTCTCGGGCAAGCCTTTCTGAAACCGGAAAATCACCCGCTTTATGACCCATATCCTGATAGGCCTCCTGGAGATGAAGAGGTATCGGATAATGGATAAGCGCCCCGATGCCTTCGGATCTCAGTTTCTCCACGGCGCGGTCCCGGTTGGGGATGCGTACAGCGAACGTCTGGTACACATGGGTCCTGTCGTCGCCCACCACAGGCGTCCGGATCTCCGGCGTTTCATTCAACAATGAACAATAATGGGCGGCATTATCGGCGCGCCGTTTGTTCCATTCGTCCAGATACTTCAGTTTGGCGTTAAGGATAACCGCCTGGGCGGTATCCAGCCGGGAATTGTAACCTTTCACTTTGTGGTTATAGCGGTCTTTTCGGCCGTAATCGCGCAGCATCCGGGCCTTCTCGGCCAGGACCTCATCGTCGGTAACGATCATGCCCGCGTCACCGAAGGCCCCAAGGCTCTTTGTGGGGTAAAAACTGAAACAGCCGATATCTCCCAGGGAACCCACGCGCCGGCCTTTGTATCTCGCCCCGTGCGCCTGGCAGGCGTCTTCCGCCACCCGGATATCAAATTTTTTTGCAACCGACAGGATCTCGTCCATATTGGCCGACTGGCCGTAAATGTGAACCGGGATAATCGCCTTGGTCCGTTCGGTGATCACATCCTCCAGTTTATCCGGATCCAGGTTATACGTCGTGTCTTCCACGTCGATAAAGACCGGCCTGGCGCCAGTATAAGAAACGCACAGGGCCGTGGCGATAAACGTGAAACTCGGGAGGATCACTTCATCGCCTTCTGTGATATCCATGGCGGCCAGGGCCAGGTAAAGGGCGTCGGTCCCGGAATTGACACCGATACCGCAAGACACCTCACAATAGCGGGCGAAGTCTTCTTCAAAGGTCTTTGCATCCTTTCCGAGTATATAATCCCCCCGCTCGAACAAGGCCTTGAGGTTCTTGTCGACCTCGTCTTTGATCAACGCGTATTGCTCCGAAAAATCCAGGAATGGGACGCCCATCAAAACTCCTTCTTTCATTGGTTATGGATTAATGCCTGTTCAAGCATTTCCTCTACGGCCAAAAGGACATCATCGGGATCGATCGTGTGAAGACAAAGATGATGTTGGCATCCGGGCATGCGGAAACGCCGGTAACACGGCCGGCAGGCAACACCGCCCGTGATCACCCTGTGTCCGTCCCGCGGATAAGGGCCATAGACCTTTTCATCGACCGGTCCGAACAAGGACACGGTCTTTGTGCCCGCGGCCACCGCCACATGCAGAGGGCCGCCGTCATTGACCACCGCCAGCCGGCATTCCTTCAAAAGAGCGGCAAACCGCATAAGCGTCGTCTTGCCGGCCAGTTCCGCGCAAACAGGATAGGACGCCAGCCCGGCCACCCTTTCACAAAGCTCCCGCTCCCGCGGACTTCCCAACAGTATAACGGCCAGCTTGAATTTTTCAATTATTTTATCTGTCAATTGGGCGTAACATTCGGCGGGCCATCGCTTATATCCGGCGTCCCGCCCCCAGCTGGCTCCGCCGCCGGGTACGATGGCCACACCCCCCCCTCCGGTGAAAAGGCCCCTGCCTTCCAGATAATCCCTGGCCCAACGGACATCGTCCGAAGGGACAAACATCTCCAGGGGTCTGTGCCCGGGTTCACACCCCAGCCGGGACAACGCGTCCAGATAATACTCGACCACATGCTTCGATTCATATCCTTTGAGCGGAATTCTTGTCGTCAAAAAAGCCCCGCGGTTCTTGTACGCAAACCCGATCCGTCTTTTAATGCCGGCCGCCCACATCAGAAATGTCAAATTCGGATTCAACGACAGATTCAAGGCGGCATCATAGTTTTCACGACGGATGTTCCCTGTAAGATCGCGCACTTTCCTCAGCCAGAGCCATTTCGACTGCCGCAGGGTCATCTCGAACTCGTCCCTTTCGTAGACAAATATCTTATCGATCAGGGGATGACACCGGAGAAGCTCCTCGGTGCGCCGGTTGCCCAGATAGCCTATGACCGCGTCCGGACGCTGTTCTTTGATATTCCGGATCAGCGGCGTGGTGAACAAGACATCCCCGACCCCGAAGATGTTGGCGATCAAAATCTTCCTGCATTCCTTCAAGGCATCCATCGGACCTCTCCTAAAGCCATGGCCTTCTCTTTTTCTTTTTCAGTTCCCCCACGATCTCTCGCACTCTCTGGGAGGCATCTTTCCGGCAGACTAAAAGCGCGTCGGGGGTATCCACGATCACGAGTCCTTCCAGGCCAACGGCCGCAACCAGCCGCTCCCCGCCCCAGATCAAGGTGTTTCGGTTGTCCAGAGCGACAATATCCCCCCGGTACACATTCTTCCCCCTGCGTCCGGCCCGGACCTGATAAAGCGACTCCCAGCTCCCCAAATCCGACCAGCCGACGCCGGCCGCCGGAACGGTGGCGATCCTTTCCGCCCGTTCGAGGATGGCATAATCCACCGAGATAAAAGGCAGTGCCGGCCAACGCGGTTCAATGAAACGGGACGACGTCCCGCCGCGGAAAGTCCGGTGAATGGCCGGCTGGTGCCTGCGGTATTGTTCCATAATCACGCCGGTCTTCCAGACAAACATCCCGCTGTTCCACAGATAACGGCCGCTCTTGAAATAACGCTTCGCCCGCCCGGCATCCGGTTTTTCTACAAAACGCTCGACGACATGGACCTTTCGTCCTTCTTCCCTGCGCTCTTTGACCTTCAAATAGCCGTAACCGGTTTCGGCCCGAGTGGGAACAATCCCCAGGGTAACCAGATAATCGGACGCGGCCAGACTAACGGCCTTCTTTAGACAGCCGTGAAAGGCGCGTTTATTTTCAATCAAATGGTCCGCCGGCAACACGATCATTGTGCTGTCGGGTTCTTTGGAATGGATCCTGAAAGCCGACCAGGCGAGCGAGGGCGCCGTGTTCTTCCCCGAAGGCTCAAGCATGATATTGGACGGCGGAATCCTGAAAGACCTCAGATCCTTTTTGATTTCCCGTCCGAACTCCCGGCTGGCCATGACCAGGATATGGTCCGGTTTCACCAAGGGAAGGATCCGTCCCACCGTTTGATGCAGAAGGCTTGTTTCTCCGGCGATCTTCAGGAGCTGTTTGGGTCTCGCCTGGCGGCTCAGCGGCCAGAACCGCGTCCCGGAACCGCCGGCAAGAATCACGGCGAAAAGGTTATCCTTCATGGATTCCTTCAATCTTACGTTATTTTCGACTTGATCCTCCTGGGGGTCTTGTATCTTATTCTACCCAGAAAGCAGGGATGCCACCAGTATTTTTGCCGGATCCGCCGCCAATCCTCCTGACTCAGGTCATGGGCCCGGACGCGCGACTGCATAACGGCAGGATGCCTCCCGAAATACACAGGAAACCGGTCGAGGTCTCCGTAATCATACGCCTTATTACGCTCACTCTCCTCGAGAGACACAAACCCTATCCTCTCGGCGTTCAGCCTCCTTTCACCCATGACATCCGACGGCTGAACCCAGCCGTAATGGTAAATGTAAGCCTCGGTATTCCTTCGGTTCAAGGGCCGGCCGTCTTTGCGGCGGAAGGCGTAGGCATCGCCGTAGGATTCAACCGCGCCGTTCAGTCGAACGATGCGGTCTTGTTTCTGGTACCATCCGCTGTCGATCCGGTAACGGTAATAGCTTCCGTAAAAATGAAACCAAAAGAATCTGAGGGCATCCACCGACGGGTCATCCAGGTTTCTTTGCATCACCCTCTTTAACCGTGCAAGGTCGGCCTCATGCACCACCTCGTCGGCCTGCAGATAGAATCCCCAGTCGCCCCGGCATTCGCGCATCGCCAGGTTAGTCTGTTCACAGAGGACTTCCTTCCCCCGGGAAAAATCCCACACGTGCGGGACAACGCGGACCTTCGGTTCGTTCAGCGATTCGACGAGCTGCCTTGTACCGTCATCACTGTCACCCAAATTAACCACGAATTCATCGCAAAGCGGCAGGATCGACCGGATGGATTCGACGAAAGGATAATTATATTTCATGACATTGCGGGCAATCGTAAAACCGCTTATCTTCATGAGGTCTCTCCCCAAACTGCCCTGTAGACCGCCAGTGTTTCTTCGGCTGTCCTTCGGAAGGAAAACGCTTCGGCCCGCTTCAAGGCGCGTTCCCGAAGCCGCTCTCTCAAGAGTCTATCCTGGAGTATCCCTTCTAATGCCTCGGCGATGGCTGTCGGGTCACCCGGCGGAACCTTCAGGGCCGCATCACCGGCTATTTCGGCGCAGGAGGAGACATCCGACGTCACCACGGCGGCCCCGCAGCAAAAGGCCTCGAGTATGGGAAAGCCGAATCCTTCGTAAAAGGACGGGAAAACCAACGCCTCGCAACGATTGTACAATAACCGCAACGTCTTGTCGCAGACAAAGTCCAGGAAAACCACATCATCCTCAAGACGGCACTGGCGAATCAGGCCCGGGATATTCTCGCCCCCCCACCCTTTTTTCCCGACGACGGCCAGCTTGCCCTGAAAAATACCCCGCTGTCGGCAGAGAGAAAAGGCGCGGATGGCGTGTTCAAGGTTCTTTCGCGGTTCTATCGTACCTACCCAGAGAAGGTATGGGCACCCCAGGCCCCTCGCCTGGAGATACGCGTCAGACGAAGCCTCCTCGTCCGGCTTAAGGGGCCGGAAGATGTCCTTGTCTACACCCTGATGAATGACGACGGTTTTATCCCCGGCAATTTTAAAATAACGGTGGAGATCGCGCCGCGTGGAATGCGAGACGCAAATGATCTTATCGGCCCGGCGAAAAGCCTCCTGCAACTGGTCCTCGGTCGCTCTAAGGGCATCCGGCGTATGGCCCCGGGGATAGGCCAAATACACAAGGTCGTGGACCGTCACAACGACCTTGGCGCCGGGCACATCCACCGGACCGGGCGAAGGCGCATGGAAGACGTCCACATCACCAAGGCATCGCGCGGGCCCCGATGACCGGCGGTCCAAGCGCGTCTCACAGTTCCCTGCGGGAAACTTCGGGGCCTTCTTGCGGAAATCAAACCAGCCCTTTTTGGCGTAAAGCACGTAGGCGTTGGCCTGGTCGATGGCGATCAGTTCTTTGACAAGATTGTAGGCATACCGGCCGATACCGGCAAAACGGCGGTTTAAGAACGAATGACAGTTGATCCCAATTCTCAAGGCGCTAAACCCGTTCTTTTAAAAAACGGTCGATCGTGTCGACGGCAAAATCGAGATGCTCTTCGTCCAGGTCCTGATGAACGCCGATATGCAGTCCGTGATCTCCGAAATATTCGGCGTTCGGGAATTCCCCGAGCCGGTGACCTAAAAAGGCATACCCCGGGCACTGGGTCGGCATGGAATAAAAAAGATTGCGGGAATCGACCCCGGCCTCGCCGATATAACGGACAAATGCATCCCGGCTGAATGGGGCGTCCTCCTTTAATGTGATGGGAAAGGCATGAGGACCCAGCCGCTCATGGGCCTCTTCCTTTATAGAAAAGAAATAGCGTTCAAACCGCCTGAACCGGTCGATCAGGCGCAACATGTTTTTACGTCTTTTCTCGAGGATCCGGTCAAATATGCGGATGTTTCCCAGGCCGACCGCGGCCTCGATTTCGTTCATCTTCGCGGAAAATCCCACCCGTTTGAAAACAAACTTGTGTTCCATGCCGTGGTTCCGCAGTGAGCGCAGGATATCCGCCTTTCGCGGATCATTCGTCAGAACAATCCCCCCTTCAATCGTGGTCACGATATGGGCGGCATAAAGACTAAAGGCCGACATGTCTCCCATCGTCCCGATAAGCCGGTCCCTGTACCGGGCGCCGTGGGCCTCGGCCGCGTCTTCAACCACAAAGAGGTTGTGTCTTCCGGCAATATCCAGGATCGGATCCATATCCGCGGGTTTGCCCATAAGATGGACGGGCATAATGGCGCGCGTTTTGGGTGTGATGACGGCTTCGATCTTCCGGGGATCGATATTCAGCGTCTCCCTCTGGACGTCCACAAAGACCGGACGAAAGCCCGCGTTCAAAACGGCGTTGCCTGTAGCCACGAAGGACAGGGCCGGGACGATCACTTCATCTCCCCGCCGGGCCCCATAATCGTAGAGGACAGCCAGCGCCAAGGTATCGGCGTCGGTCCCGCTGCTGAGCGCCACACCTTTCTTCATACCGAACAAATCCGCAAAGGCCCTCTCGAACTGGGCGACCAGCCTCCCGCTTGTGACCCACTTCGTCTCCAGGACCTCTTCGATGAGTCTTTGGGCCTCCTCCGTAATGGAAACAGTGCCAAACGGGACTCGATATTCAGTCTTATTCGCCAATGTCATCCGTCCTTTCTTGTTCAAAAACACCCCGAAACGGGGCTTAACTCTGATGACGCTGTTCGTTCGTATTAAAGATATCTTGAGCCTGTTTCAGGCGTTCGGGCGTCCCGATATCCAGAAATTCCCCCCCGCAGCGGTAACCGAAAAAGGCCCCGCCCGCCAGTTGGGGAAACACATCCCGTTCCAGGGAAAGACATTTTCCCTTCGGAAAACATGCCATCACGCCCTTCGTGAAGCAATAAACACCCGCATTAATCAATCCGGATTCACCGGCTTTCTTCTTCTCATGAAATTCAACAATCCGGCAGGTTTCATCCAGGACAACACTGCCGAACTCATCGCGCCGGTGCGCCTTTTTAAGTACCACACTGGCCATGGCCTTCTTCTTTTCGTGGAACGCGAGAAAACCATCCGTATCAAGCCGGATGAACGAGTCCCCGTTCAATACCAGGAAGGCCTCGCTCTGAATGTGAGGTGCGGCAAAACGCAGCGCGCCGCCGGTTCCCAGGGGCTCAGGTTCCGATACGATCCGCACGGTCTTGTCCGGCCCCGTCAACGGGACGGCTTTGTCCACATCCCCGGCCTTATACCCCGCGCAAAGAACGAATCTGCGGAACCCCTGCCTGCTGAAATAATCGATCAAGATGGACAGGAAAGGCCTTCCACCCACAGAAGTCAAGACCTTCTGTTTCTCGCCGATAACCGGCCGCAAACGCGTCCCCAACCCTCCGCAGAGGATCAGGACATCCATTTGGGATTTATTCATAGACAAATCGGACAAGGGATCCCCAGACGCCGTGTCCCGATGACATTTGAGAAGTATTCAAGAGTATGTCAACCGTAAATACTATACCGCGTTTCACCGTTTTGGCAACAGGTGATTGAGGAAAAGACGGCCTTAAAACCGCGGCATGTCAGCCGCTGCGCCTGATGGCGGCGCGCGCACATACGGATTCTTTGCGAACAAACGAAAGCCATCGGGTGCGGGAAATAAAGAAATGGCCGGCGGGCGGGGAAGGTCAGGGCCCCATATGTTTGCGGATCTTTTCGAGCAGTTCGTCGGGCTCAAACGGCTTGACAAGATAGTCCCGGGCCCCGTAGGTTTCAAAGGCCTGGTTGATAACTTCCTTCTCAACGGCTGTGCCCGTGACGACGATCACCGGGATATGTTTGATCGCGTCGTTGCAACGCACCTCGTCACAGACCTGGTAACCGTCTTTTTCGGGCATCATGATATCGATAAGGATCAGGTCAGGCTTCTCTTTTTCAATTTTGGCAATAGCATCGGCCGACTCATGGAATACCACGGTCTGATACCCGTGCCTCTCCAGAATCATTTTGATCAGCTCGGCTATCTCGGGCTTGTCGTCAAAAATGCAGATTTTCTTGCCGGCCATATTAACCTCCGGTTCTATCCTGCGGAATTGTTATTATTGTACGCCAAATGTCCTGCCAATGCCAGAGAAATCCCGTAAAGTTACGCAGAGTTCCACTCCTCATTTGTCTTGAAACGGCTCACGCCTCCACTCCCGCAGGGCAAACTTCAAAATACGTTCCGCTTTGGGGTGACCTGTTTGCTTCAAGGCCGATACCATACGGTCTATTCCCGCAGCCTCAAAGCCCATCGTGAACAGGACCACGCCTTCTTCAAGGGACTCGACATAATACGGCGGAGGAAAAATCAGCGAAAACAAGAAGGGCCGCCGCGCCGGAGCCTTATGCGCCGAGAGCTCTGATTTAATCCGCCGGATATCCACTGACATCTTTCCCAGGCGTTCCTCGAAAGCCGCAAGATCATAAGACCAAGACGTTTTCGGTGTTTCTTTCAAAAACAGGGCCGCCGGGCCGTCGACTGCCACCAGGCGCCAGCGGGGATCGGCCGCCAGATAACCGGCAATTTTGAAGTTGAGAGGCATATTCGCATCCAGGAGCGCGATCGTCAGGCCGTATTTTTCCTCGACGGAGCGCCAATGCTTTTGGGGTTCGCGCAAGACGGCCAGATAATCAAGGTAGCGCTCCGGATCGGCCTGGCGGGTGTCCACCAGCGGACGCAATCGCGGGTAGGCTGACCACAACAGAACATTCCCGTAATGGCCGGGAGAAAACACGCGGCCCTCTATCCCCTTTTTCTGCAGCCGACGGATTATATCGGAGGGATGATAGGCCGAAACCAGGAGACTTTGCGCGTTCACGCACCGATCAGAAAAACATGCCGTCAAATTCAGTAAACGCGAAATATTGAAGATGAGAACAAGCGCGAAGACTAAATTTACGCCCCTTCGAAAAAGCGTCTTCCGGTTCCGCGATTCATTCATTAAGCCGGGCAGGCCTCGGTTTTTTTCAACAATGACATACAGGGCCGCAAGGACAAACAAACCGGCGGCTCGTTTGGCATACAGGAACATCATAAGCGCCCAGAGAAACAAGAGCACACACGGCAAATTGTCCTTTTTATCTTTCAGGAGAACCCAAACGGCCGTTCCCGCCAGAAGATAAAACCACCATCCTTCAAACGAGAGCAAAAAAACCGGAGGCTGCAGTTCCTGGATCGTTCCCAAAAGTGTTTTTCGGACGATAAAATCCCGCGAAAAGACGGCCTTGAACGGATACAGCCCGCCTTCCAGCCCGTAGGGATTGACAAATAACGCGCCAAAATGCCCCGCGACCACAAGACCCAGATGCTTGAGGGCCACCGGTTCCCTCCAGGACCGGCGTTTGATCAATTCCACCAGGTGATGTAATCCGAAAAGGCCGATGATGGCCGTCCCGAAAATGAAACACCCCAGATGCATATTGCTCCATATCACCGAAAGCAAAGGGATGAACAATACCGTTTTGGTCCGGGGCTGACGCATCTGACGGAAAAAGAGGATCAGGTACGCCTGGACAAACAGGAGGTTCAGGGTATCGGGCCTAAGCCAGGCCCGTGAACTGAAGCCAAAAGAGGCGATGAAGATCAGGACGCACAGCCAGAAGAAAGGAATCCTTTTTCTGGCATAAAACGTGAAGGTGCCGAATACAGCAAAAAACAAAAACGGCCGGAACCATTTCAGGGCCAGGAGATCCCCGATCTGATACACGCCGTAGAAGACCACACTCCCCAGCCACTGGATCATGATCCAGGGGCCTCCCTGCCCGAACAAAGGAAAAATATCCTGCCGTGGGAAATGTCCGTTCTCAAACAGCCAGCGTGCCGTACTCAAATGCCACCAGATGTCTTCCGTCTCGATTGGGCGGAAAAAATAAAGAAACAGGAACGCCGTCAGTAAAATGAGGAGACCTGTCTGGAAGAAGGAAAACCGGTGGGCTTTTATGTTCATGATTCATGGGTCCGGACAAAATCTGACCAGCCGGAAAAGACGGCCGGGATCAATACTGGACCTTGCCGGTGAGAGGCTGATAAAAAATGATCTGGGAACCCAGGTCCTCAAACCGGAAAGGGATCTCGAGGAGCTTCTTCAGTTTTTGTCTGACATTTTTCTGCCTTTCCGGTTCGACAAAGAGCAGTATGAATCCCCCGCCGCCGGCGCCTAAAAGTTTTCCGCCCAGGGCGCCGGCGCGGCAGGCGGTATCGTAAATCGTATTGATATGCTTCGTGCTGATCCTGTCGGAGAGCGTGCGTTTGATCCTCCAGCTTTCATGAAGGAGTTTTCCGAAATCGGACAGCCTGTCGGTATTAAGAATGTCCATGGCCTGTGAGGTCATCTGGTACATCGTCGAAAGTTCCCTCTTTTTTTGCGGGATATTCTTGATCTGGTGTTTGGCGATCTCCGAAGCCGTTCTGGAAAACCCCGTAAAGAACATCAGGAGCCTGTCCTGCAGGGCGCGCAGACGTTCGGGAGGGATCGTCACTTTGCGAAGACGCAGATGCTGCGGCCCGCCGAACTCGATGTAATTGAACCCGCCGAAGGCGGCCAGGGACTGGTCCTGGCAGCCGACGTTCTCCCGGCACATGTCCTGTTCGACGTGGATCGCCTCCTGGGCCAGGCGGTCTTTAGTGGGCATAATGCCCTTTAAGGCGTACAAGACATTCAGTAAGCCGACGGTGAAGGCCGAACTGGAACCCAGCCCGGTCCGGGCGGGGAGATCCCCGTCATGGTGAATCTCCACTCCTTCGCTGATCTTCAGGAAACGGAGGACTTCCCTGACCGCGGGATGATCGATCTCGCCGATCTTCCTCACATGTTCCATCTTGGAATAGATGATGCGGGACTTGTGCTCGAAGAAAGGGGGCAGATAGCGGGCGGTTATGTAACAGTATTTGTCGATGGTGGTGGCCAGGACGGCGCCCTTGTTGCCACTGAACCAGCGGGGATAATCGGTCCCGCCACCGAAAAAAGAAACGCGGAACGGCGTGCGGCTGATGATCATGGGACAGGTTGTCCTTCCAGGATCTTGCGTTTCAGTCTGATCTTCGTGGACCGCAAGGTCTCCTCGGCGGCACTGTCACCGAACTTGTCCCGCAAAAGCCGGATAAAGTCCGGATAGGTGTGGTATTTCAGCCAGGCCTCGTCGCGGAAGGCCAGGACCTGCTCGGCGCTGAGATGCTTCGTCGGCAGCGGCTGCGTATAATAGGAATGCTGGGAATATCCGGCATAGGTCTCGGGGAGCTTCCAGCCTTCCTTTTTGGCGATGCCATAGAGCGGGCTGCCCGGATAGGCCATGGCGGAATAAAAATTGGCCATCTCGGTGTTCATCTCTATTGCCAGATCCAGGGTCTGCTGCATGCTCGCGTAATCGTCCTCGGGCAGACCGAAGATATAATTCGCGGCCACGTTGATGCCGTGATCGCGGATCTTTTGCACGATATCCCGTATATCCACATCTTCGAACCGGCCTTTTGTCACATCCTTCCGGACCTTGGTGTTGCCGCTTTCGATGCCTAGCGCCAGGAAATTCACCCCCGCCTTTTTCAGGGTCTCCAGATAACGCTCCTTGACGGTGTCGATGCGCGAATAACACCAGATGTTGAAATCATAACCTCTCTCTATGATCAGCTGGCAGAGCTTCATGAAATGGTTTGGATTCAGGACAAATAACTCATCGGCGATCTTGATGTTCTTTATGCCCTTTTGGGCGAAATAATCGAAATCGCGGATGATGAATTCCGGATCCCAGTAACGGAAGACCGCGCTCCCGTCGGCATATTCATTCTCCTGGCGGTTGATGATATTGATCATGCAGAAACTGCAGCGCATGGGACAGCCAAGGGACGTGTATAAAGCGGCGAAAGGTTCCCGGACGGCGTTATTGGGCAGGGAATGCCATAGGGCGGTCCGGTACTTGTCCACGGGGAGTTTGTCCCAGATCACACCCGGAAGGTCTTCCGGCAGTCGTTCTCGGGGGACAATGGGAGAGGGTTTGTTGAGAACGACGTTCGCGCCGTCCCGGTATCCCAGTCCCGGCACCCGCCCGAGGTCCTCCCTGCCTTCGGTCTGCAGTAAAGAGGATATCGTATACACCCCTTCGTTTTGGCAGACCATATCGACGCTGGGATGTTTTTCCAGGACCTCTCTGGGCAGGGCGGCCACATGACCGCCGACGAACAGGATGTTCGTCTCCGGACTGATTTTCTTCAATTCGTCGGCCAAAGATACCGCCCCCTCCATATTTTGGGAGCTGGCGGAAGGCTGCTGGCCGTAAATCACGAAACAGGCGAAACGGGGATTGAAATCCTTGATGATCCCGGCGGATTCACGGTCGGCGAGCTGGCCGGCTTCGCAGTCCAGGATCTCGGCGCTGTATCCTTTTTTCAGACAATGATTACACAGCATCCCCGCCCAGATCGGAGGTTCAATGGCCGAAAAATCTTTGCTGAGATCCTGATAGATTTTCTTGGCCGCGTTGGGATGGATAAAGAGGATGTCCAGTGGTTTCATAAGGCACGCAAATTATAGGATGAATCGGCTCCCGGGTCAAGGCCGCTCCATCCGAATTAAAGGCCTAAATGTTTGCGAACTGGTTTCTCTTGATGATCTGGTAGCCCTTGACGAGTTCTTGTATTCCCTCATCGAGGGAGACCCCGGGCCGGTAGCCGGTCTCCTCGATCTTTTCGTTAGACACGACGTAGTCCCGCTTGTCCGGGTCTTCGCCGATGGTCGATTCCGAATAATAAAACTCGGGGACATAGGTCTTTATGCGTTCGCAGAGTTCCAGTTTGTTCAGGTTGGCGTCGGATAGACCAACATTGTACGGCTCGTTTTTCATCCGGTCGAAATTGTTCATCGCATGGATAAAGGCCTTGGCCACGTCCCGGACATGGATGTAGTTGCGCTTGAAATGGCCTTCAAAGACGATGATGAACCGGTCGTTCACCGCGCGGTAGGCGAAGTCGTTGACAAGAAGATCCAGGCGCATGCGCGGGGAGACTCCGAAGGCTGTCGCCAGCCGCAGGGTCACGGCCCGTCCCGAGTCCAGGAGCATCTTCTCCGCTTCGACCTTCAGCTTGCCGTAAATCGAAATAGGCCTAAGCGGGGTTTGTTCCGTGCAGTATTTCCCCTTCTCCCCCACCCCGTATCCGCTGTTCGTCGTGGGATAAATGAATCTCTGGCCGGGGCCGCTTTCCTCGATGATCATCTTCAGGGCATCGACGATGACGGTCTGCGCCCCGACGGGATCCCGGGCGCACAACGGCGCTCCTGTCAGACAGGCCAGGGGAAGGAGGATATCCGATCCATTGATCAGTCGCCGGACAAGCGGCCGGTCGCGCGTATCACCCCTGATTACCGTCAAACCCTTGTCATGACAGCAGTCCAGAAGTGAGGTCTGGCCGTACATGAAGTTGTCCAGCACCGTAACTTGATGCCCTTCGTTAAGTAAAGAAGGCGTAAGGATCGAACCGATGTATCCCGCGCCGCCAGTAATAAGGATCTTCATTTTATCTCCGTCCTATCAACCGGTTCCACCTACGAGGTGGAACCGGTTGATCATGAATGCTGGCCGGCATACCACTCATAGGTCCGCCGGATGCCCTCTTGCAGAGATGTCTTCGCCTCCCATCCCATAGCCGACAGACGCGAATTATCCATCAGCTTGCGCATCGTCCCGTCCGGTTTTGAGGTGTCGATGACGACCTCCCCCCGAAAACCGGCAATGCCCTTGATGACATCCGCCAGCTCTTTGATGCTCACATCCTCCCCGTTTCCGATATTGATCATATCGTGCTCATCGTAATAGTCCATCAAAAACTCGCAGGCGGATGCGAAATCCTCCGCATAGAGGAATTCCCGTCGAGGTTTTCCCGTCCCCCAGACCGTAACGGTGTTGTGCCTGTGGCGGACGGCATCGTGAAATTTGGCAATAAGTGCGCTGATGACATGCGCCGTCTGCGGATCGGTGTCGTTGCCTGGGCCGTACACCGTGGCCGGCACCCCCACAATTGAAGGGAACCCGTACTGCCGCCTGTATGACTGGCAAAGTTTGATGCCCGCGATCTTGGCCACTGCATAAGGTTCGCTGGTCATCTCCAAAGGGCCGCTCAACAGGGACGTCTCCTTGATCGGCTGTTCCGCCTCTTTAGGGTAGGCGCATGACCCGGCGAGATACATCAGCTTCTTTATGCCGGTTTTTCTCGCCGCCTCCACCACGTTCGCCATGCTGACCAAATTATGGTATATGAACTCGCCCGGAAAGCGCTGGTTCACGGCAATCCCGCCCGAACGGGTAGAGCACAGAAAAATATACTGCGGCTTCCTGGTCTCGAAATGGCGGGAGACCGCATCCTGATCCAGGACATCCAGCGCGGAACCGACGCTGTGCTCGACACTGGCGAACCCCCTGCCTGTAAAATGCCGGACGAGCGCCTGAAGCAGGATGCCATTTTGTCCGATGATTAAAATGGGAGAAGACCTGTCCATCGCGGATCATTTCTCATTATAATAATTGCCGTGCTCGATTAATAGAGTGGTTCCGCTGTCCTCCGCTTCCAGGGCGCGTTGGTAGGCAGGAAATATCTCACCGGGCTCCTCGATTTCCACGACGTCTATCCAGGAGAACATCTTCCGGAATCCGTCGGCGAAATTCCCCACATGCTGATGCCCGGGATGAACGGGTTTGTAAGGACCGGAGGCCACACGGATCAATATTCGGGGAACGAATTGATTGCCGCTGATGGCCGGGATCTTATCAAGCATGTTGACCATGTCGGATGTCGCCAGCAGGAGAAAGTTCTGCCGGGGGTAAACGGAAATCGGGACATACCCGGCCATGGCCAGACCGATGGTGAACTGCATCTGAAAGCTTTCGTTGATCGGCATCTCCCATGTTTTCTCTTTGGGGACATCCCGCAGTGTCTGATACATGAAGGTCCCCGGACCGGCCACTGTCTGCCCGACAAAAAGCGTCTTGGGCTGTCCGGCGATCCATTCCATTGTCCTTTTCAGTTCATCGAAATATGTCATGGCTTGGCTCCTGCTCATATCCGGGGAAAGACTAGAATTTAATCAGCCGTCCGAGACCGGAATGGGGAAACGCGTTGACATACCGAAAATAGATAATCTTCTTCTCGAACTTCGTGCCTTTAAACCATGGTTCGGGGTCCCCCCAGACCTCACGGGTATCGGTCATGACGCTCAATCCGTTATCACAGACAACGAAGATAACGGGCAGATCAAAATTACAGGCATATTTGACGCTCTCGAAGAATATGCCGGTTTCCGACGCCATGTCTCCGCAAAAAATAAAAACCCGCCCTTTTTGGCTCTGCCGCTTCAAGGCCCAGGCCACGCCCGCCGCCGTGCCCATAAGGCTGCCGACGATACCGGAACACAGGATCCTGTGTTCCGGGAAACACAGGGAAATGCTCTTCCCCTCCAGGATCGCTTCCTTCAATTGCTCGCGGGGCACGCCTTTCAACAGAGCCAGCTCGTGGGAATCCCAGTAGCCAAAGACGTAATCCTCGTCATTGATTCCATTTTCCTGAAAAATCCTGATGAGATGCTCCTCGCGTCCGGCCCGCAGATGCACGGGTGCCCGGATCCTGCCAGCGGCAAAGATATCGGCAATCTCTTTCTCAAAACTTACCAGGTCGTCTTTGGTGGGTAAGGCTCGCGGGTTGCCTTTCATCGTTTCACTCATGAGTCTTACGGTAGTATAGCAAAATGACCGCTAATTGCAACGCGGCTCACCTATACTGCCGGTCCTGTTTTTTTTCAGTCCAGCACCCGGGAGGGATCGATCCATGCGTTCCTTCATGGTAGATTCTTCCGGCGGGCCGTTAGAATTTCCAGTCGGGATAACGTTCGGTGCCGAAATAGTCTTCCCTGTAAAAACGGCGGCGCCACGGCTCGGGCAAAAACCGAAACAGCAAAAAACCCCTCGTCTCCACCTCAATCTCTTCCTCCAGTCTGGAGCGGTCAAAATCAAGAGGCCGGGAGGCAAAGGTGTCCATGTCGACAACGGTCAGCCGTTCCGCGTTGCTGTATTTTTTGCTCGAGGTGTACATCAGGTATTTACCGTCCGGAGACCATGTCAGAAACCGCTCACTGCCCCTGGTCTTGGTCACCTTGACAAGATTCTCTCCGCTGGCCTCCATGAGATAAAGCTCCAGATTCTCTTCCCCCCTCTCATCGAGCTCTGCGCAAACGAAGGCGATCTTCCGCCCGTCTGGGGAATAGACCGGCGAAAAATCCCGGAATTCGTGATCGGTCAGCTGCTTCAATTCTTCCGTCCGGAGATTATACGTCCATATGTCGTCGTGTCCGGACCGGCGTGACGTGAAGATAATCTGCTCCCCGTCTGGGGAATACTGCGGGATAAAATCCATGCCCTCATGGGCGGTTATCTGTCTCAGGTCGGAACCGTCCAGCCTCATCGTGTAGATATTGACGTTGCCGTCATAATTGGCGCAAAACACAATGCGTTCACCGTCGGGAGACCAGTCAGCGGTATTGTGCCACTTCCGGGCCTTCGTGATCTGCGTCTCGTTCGCGCCGTCTTCGTCCATAAGCCAGATATCCTGATAGCCCGACCGGCTGGAAATATAGAGGATCTTCCTGCCGTCCGGAGACCACCGAGGACAATCGTTCCAGAAATCACCGGCTGTGAGCTGTATGAGTTCCCGCGACTTCAAATCCAGGGTCCAGATATCATAATCGCCGCGCTTCCCCGATGCGAAGACGATTTTTCCTTCCAACTCCATACCGCCTCCTGTCCCCGCGCCTATCTTCTTTTTGCCTTTCTAGAAGACGAATGCCGGTCAAACCAATGCCATGTCTTTGAAAGACCTTCTTCGAGCCCGACCTGAGGCGTCCAATCCAGCACGCGTTTTGCCAGGGTAATATCCGGCTGCCGTTGTTTCGGGTCGTCCGTGGGCAAAGGCCTGAAAACGATTTTCGTCTTGATCCCGGCCAAACGGGAGATCTGCCTGGCCAATTGTAAAATCGTGAATTCGCTTGGATTGCCCAGGTTCACCGGGTCACAATAATCTGAGAATAAGAGTTTGATGATGCCCTCAACAAGGTCGGAAACATAACAGAACGATCTCGTCTGGGTCCCCCGACCGTAAACGGTCAGGGGCGAGCGGTGCATGACCTGATAGATAAAATTCGGGACCACGCGGCCGTCCATCATGCGCATCCTCGGACCGTAAGTGTTAAAGATCCGGACAATACGGGTGTCGAGTTTATGGACGCGGTGATAGGCCATCGTGATGGCCTCGGCAAAACGTTTCGCCTCGTCATAGACGCCCCGCGGCCCTATCGGATTGACGTGTCCCCAGTAACTTTCTTTCTGCGGGTGGACCATGGGATCGCCGTATACCTCCGAAGTTGAGGCCAAGAGATAACGCGCCGATTTTTTTTTAGCCAGCCCAAGGGTGTTATGCGTCCCCAGCGACCCGACCTTAAGTGTCTGGATCGGGTAATTCAAATAATCAACGGGACTTGCCGGCGATGCAAAATGCAGGATGTAGTCGACCGGCCCCTGGATCCGGATCGGCTTCGACACGTCGCGCCTGATGAGCCGGAAGTCCTTCTCGCGGGCCAGGTGGCCGATATTGGCCTCCGAGCCGGTGATAAAATTATCCACGCAGACAACCCTGAAACCGAGATGGAGAAAGGAATCACACAGGTGACTGCCCAGAAAACCCGCTCCACCCGTTATGACAATGATCTTTTTTCTTTTGGCCATAGGTCCCTATCGGTTGTCAGAGTCTAAATATATTCTTTTTCTTCACGTTTTTATAAACGTTGCGCATATCGAACACCCGCCTGCCGTGCCGGGCGATCAGGCCGTAGTCGACTCTGGTATGATCCGTGGCTATGATGACCGCGTCGACAGATGAAACATTTTTAGCCGTCAGGGGAGTTGAGAACATGTGGAGCGAAGCGAAATCGAGGTAAGGAATGATCGGGTCGTGATACGCGATCTTCATCCGCCTTTTTTGAAGCAGCGCAAGGAGCTTCAGCGCAGGGGATTTGCGCAGGTCCTTTACGTCTTTTTTATACGTGACGCCCACCACGAGGACCTTGATGCGGTTCAGTTTCTTGGAAGACGTTTGCCTGATAACGTCTGTCATCCAGTCCAGGGCATATTGAGGCATGCTTGCATTGATATCCGCGGAAAGTTTGATGAATTTGGAACTGAATCCGTGATGCCGCGCCTTCCAGAACAGATACAGCGGGTCGTCCGGGATGCAATGCCCCCCCACGCCCAGGCCAGGATAGAACGGCATAAAACCGAACGGCTTGGTCCTGGCGGCATCGATCACTTCCCAGACGTCGATGTCCAGCTTATGGCACATCATGGCCACCTCATTGACCCAGCCGATATTGATGATGCGGAAGGTATTCTCAAGGAGTTTGGTCATTTCGGCGGCCCGCGGGGATGAGACCACGTGGATCTTCCGAATGATTGTTTCGTAAAGCTTCTTGGTCAGCTGTCCGCAGCGCGGTGTCAGTCCCCCGACGACCTTCGTTATATTCGTAACGTCATACTGTTTGTTGCCGGGATCAATGCGTTCCGGTGAAAAAGAAAGGAAGAAATCCCGACCGGCCCTGAGACCGCTCTCCTCCAAGACAGGCTTGATCAGTTCCTGGGTCGTCCCGGGATATGTCGTGCTCTCCAGGATGATCAGCATATCTTTCTTGAGATACTGCTGGATGACCTTGAGCGCGCCGACAATGTAGGAGATGTCGGGCGTATATTTGCGCTTGAGCGGTGTCGGGACACAAATAATGGCCACATCAGCGTCCTTAAGAATACGAAAATCCGTCGAGGCCAGAAGCTTCTTATTGCCAACCACTGTCTTCAGATCTCTTGTCGAGACATCCAGGATATAGCTCTCTTTGCGGTTAACACGGTCGACACGGTCCTGGTCCTTGTCGAGTCCGAAGACCGTGAAACGGGCCTTGGCAAAATTGACGGCCAACGGCAGTCCCACGTAACCCAGCCCCACTACAGCCAACTTCGCCCGGCGGGTTTGTATTTTCTTTTCAAGATTCATGGAAGCTCCTTAAATTGTAAATGATGCAATCATTGGATATGTTGCCCGTCAGACCTCTCTGATCACCCGGCCGCGGACTACCTGATGAACCGCCAAGCTGAACGACTACAAACTGGCACAAGCCCCCAGAGACAAGCGTCCAAGACAAGCCTTCTTTCTTGTTTCTTGTCTCTTGACTCTTGAGCTCTAATCCCGGCGGCGAACTGGCCGACTGGCCAAGTGCCCAATTGGCCAATTGGCTAGAAGTTATCCCACAATTACCCGATGAAAGAAATATAAGAAGACCCAACACG
>CAYRXT010000025.1:0-29468 GCA_964428315.1 uncultured Planctomycetales bacterium | reverse complement strand
GAATTTTGCCCGACTCAATAAACTGTATTTACCCATTTAGGATTCAAAGGAACGAGAATTTAAAATTGTTGAGTTTGCGAATGGCATGTTTGCGATGAAATCCTGTGATTTGGCAATATTCATCAAGAATCTTTGATTTCTTTTGGCCTTTTGAACGTCTGTATCTTTTGGCCATAATGGCTGTATATTCTTTCTTGCTTTGTGGGCTCATGGTTACCACCTCCTGATTGGAAGGGTAACACTATTTTTGAGGCAACGAAGCCCTTTTGAAAATCCTTGGGTAACATTTTTTATGAGTCAATTCGCTTAGCCACGGGGGCCTTGTTTTCCAATAAGTTAGTGATAGAATAAAAGATAATTTCGCAACCGGCCCCAACACGGACACGTTTTGAGGCCGCAAAGGAGCACTTATGAGAGCTGGCGTTATTGACATCGGTTCCAATTCCATAAAGCTCATGATCGGTGAACTCGTTGAAGACCAGGTGAACGTCCTGGAATCTCTGAGAAACGTCCTGCCTCTGGGCAAGAGCACTTTTCTTAAAGGCCGCATTTCCCAGGATAATATCAATCAGACCGTCAATATACTCCGGAACTATCAAAAAATCCTCAAAGAATATGAGGTGGGGGAAGTCTCGGTCATTGCCACCACCGCCGTACGGGAGGCCGGCAACCGGAATATCTTCATCGACACGATTTCCCGCAAGACAGGGCTGACGATCGAAGTCCTCAATGCCGGGGATGTCATTTATTACATCGATTCCTTCTTGTCCCACCGTCTTGAGAAGGCGTATCCGATTCATGAGAAAAATGTCCTGATTGCCGAGCTGGGAGCGGGCAGCCTGGATATCTCGGTCCTGCGCAAGGGTTTCATGCTGATGAATATCGGCCTTTCGATCGGGACCCTGAGGCTCAAACAACTGTTGAACCAGCTGGACGGAACTGTCGAAGAGTGCATGGAAGCGGTTCAGGAATATGTCGAAAACGAATTTAGTTTTCTGGCCAAGACGATCCCGCGCGTCCAGCTCGACGATATTATCCTGATCGATGAGAATTATTTTTATCTTCAGAACGTCCTGCCGAACAAAAAGATCGAATCCAGTTTCTTCCAGCTGACAAAGAAGGAATCGGAAAAAATTCAGGTTGAACTTTCCGGGAAAAATGTAAGCCAGAAGGCACGGACCTACAAGATACCTCTGGATTTTGCCGAGACCATTTCCTCCTATGCGCATATCCTGAACATGTTCTATTCCCTGACCAGCAAGGACGAGATCTATATCCTTGAGACCTCGCTCTCCGAGGCGATCCTGTGCAATAAGCTTTTGAGTTTGGAACTTTCGCCCAAATATCATAAGTCCCGTCAGCTGGAAACCGTTGCCGTCAACCTCTGCCATAAATTCAGCCTGGATATCAGCCACGCCAAACAAGTGGCCTGGCTGTCCCAGAAGATGTTTGAGAATCTCAAAGATTATCTGGGCCTGGAGGACGGCCAGCTTCTTTATCTGAAGCTGGCCGCCTATCTCCATGACATCGGCAAGATCATCCACAACCGTTCCCATCACAAGCACTCGGAGTACGTGATCAATGCGCTGAATCTTTTTCGCCTGACGGATGACGAAATAAAGATTATCGCCTGCATCGCGCGTTATCACCGTAAAGGGCTGCCTTCCAAAAACCATCTGCTCTACAATTCTCTTTCTACCGCCGAACAGATACTTGTCCAGAAGCTGGCGGCCATCCTGCGCGTCGCGAACGCACTGGACCGCTCGCACCGGCAGAAGGTCAAGGACATGGAGTTCAAATTCAGCCGGGCCAAGGACCTGACTCTTGCGATAAGCGGGGCTGGAAATTTTCTTCTGGAGCGGGCGGATTTTGCGGAAAAGAAACAGCTGTTTGAGGAGATCACCGGCAACAGGATCAACCTGATGGTGAAGACAGGCTGACGGCCATGAAGAAAAGACAATTGGAGACAAGAGAGAAATTCATACACCGGGATATCAGCTGGCTGAAGTTCAATGAGCGTGTCATGGAAGAAGCGCTGGAGAGCGACAATCCCCTTATGGAACGATGCAAGTTTCTGGCGATCTTCGTTAACAATCTGGACGAATTTTTTATGGTCCGCGTCGCGGGATTGCGGCGGCTTATCGCCTCCCAATACAACAAGAAGGACGTCTTCGGCTATTACCCGCAGGAATTGTTCGCCGAGATCCGTTCACGCATTGACGAGCTTGTGAAGAGGCTTTATGAAATATACAGGAGTAAGCTGACGAAGGAATTGGAGAAGAGCCGGATTCTTATTAATGATCCCAAGGCGCTGAATGCGGTTCAAAAGAAATTTGTCAAGCGGTATTTCGAGAGGAATCTTTTTCCCATCATCACACCCCTGGCCGTTGACCAGGGCCACCCCTTTCCGGTCCTGGCGTCCAAGACCCTGGCCTTCGCGGTGTTCCTCGAGAGGAAGGGAGAAAAACATCTGGCGGTTATCACTGTGCCGCGGAACGTCCCCCGGCTGGTCCGGCTTCCTTCGGAAAGAGACGAATACAGCTTTATTCTTATCGACCGGATTATTGAAGAGCATCTCGGGAATTTTTTCCGTGGATTCAAGGTGGTGAGCGCCAGCCGTTTCCGGGTTATCCGTGACAGCGAACTCTCCATGAGTGAAGAGTACACGGCGGACCTGCTCAAGGCCATCGAAGAAGAGCTCAAGAACCGCCCCAAGGCCCAGGTGGTCCACATGGAGATCGAAAAGGGCTGTGATACGGAACTTCTGGAGGCCCTCTGCGAGAACATCGAATTCCCCCTGGAAGAGGTGACGGCGATCGACGGGGATTTCGATCTGACTTATTGTTTTGAGTTGATGGGGCAGGTCAAGGAAGGGGATCTTTATTACCGCGGTTTTGTCCCGGCTAAGGTCCCGTACGAAAATATCTTTGACCGTATCAAGGAGGGGGATTTTCTTCTCCACCCCCCGTTCCAGTCTTTTTACGCGACCGTAGACCTGATCCGTACGGCGGCCAGAGACGAAAACGTGCTGGCGATCAAGATGACGCTGTACCGCGCCAGCGAAGATTCGGCCATCGTGGAGGCGCTGCAGGAGGCCGCCAAGAACCGCAAACAGGTGACCGTCCTGGTCGAGATCAAGGCGCGCTTTGACGAGGAGCGTAACATCAACTGGGTCCGGCAGCTGGAGGTCGCGGGCTGTCATGTCGTTTACGGGATTGCGGGAATGAAGATCCACTCGAAGATCACCCTGGTGGTGCGCAAGGAAGAGGGGAGGATCCGCCGCTATGTGCATCTTTCCACGGGGAACTACAATGAAAAGACAGCCAAGATATATACGGATATCGGCTATTTTACCGCCAACGATGACTTCGCGCGCGACATCTCGGATGTGTTCAACGTGATAACGGGGTATTCTCTTCCCGCGCGCTGGAAGAGGATCATTTCTTCGCCCTTCGATCTGAGGGAATACTTTTTTGAACTGATCGACGGGGAGATCGAGTGCCAAAAAAAATACAAAAACGGTTTGATATTCGCCAAGATGAATTCTCTGGAGGACCCGAAGATTATCGAGAAACTGTACCAGGCCTCACAGGCCGGCGTGACTGTCCGGCTCATCGTGCGCGGTATTTGCTGTCTGCTCTCCGGCATCAGGGGGCTGAGCGAGACGATAGAGGTGCGCAGTATTGTCGGTCGGTTTTTGGAGCATTCGCGGATCTTTACCTTTCATAATAACGGCGAGGCCCGGGTTTTTCTTTCGTCCGCGGACTGGATGCAGCGGAATTTCGACCGGCGGATCGAACTCTTGTTCGAGATCCTGAAGCAGGATCTTAAGGACCGTCTTCTGGACCTTATGGAGATCTACTGGCAGGATAACGTCAAGGCGCGGGTCCTGCAGCCGGACGGGACGTATGCGCGGCCCGGGTGCGCCGGGGAAAAGATGAATTCGCAGGAATCGCTTGTTCAGCTCTATGCCGGGTGATCGATAATGACCTTCAAGCTGCAGAAAAATCCGAAAGTAAAAAAGAACCTCAATCTGTACGTCAAGCGCGTTATCGCCAAACATCTCAACAAGTTCACCCAGCAGGTCATGGGTATGCGCTCTTCGACAAACATCGAATACCTCCATCATGCGAGGGTGTCCTCCAGGCGCCTGCGCAACGCGCTGTGGCTGTTTAAGGATCTTTTTCCCAAAAAAGAATGGAAGGAGTGGCGCAAGGGCATCAGCAGGGCCATGAAGACGGCGGGTCAGGCGCGGGATCTCGACATCAAGATAAAATATTTGAACGAATGGACCCCGCGGGTCCGTAAGCAATCCCTGAAAAGGGGATTAGTTCGATTAATCAGGATTTTGCGAAAAGAAAGGGCGGCCGTCCAGCCCCGGGTTCTCCGTTCGATCAATACCCTGGAAAAGAAGAAGATCGCCCGGAATATCCGGCGGGCTTTGGACAAACTTTCCGACGAGGCGGGCAAGCAGGATGAATGGAAACTGAAGAATATCGCCTTCAAAAGGATCGGCAAAAGAAAAAGGGATCTCCTGCGGTATAAGCCCTTTGTCGATAAACCCGGTCGGGTCGATGAATTGCACCGGATCCGGATCGCGGCCAAGCACATCCGCTACTGCCTGGAGACCTTTGAACCTGTCTACGGCCGGTCGCTCAAAAGATACACCGATTCCGCTCATAAGATCCAGGACCTTCTGGGGGCCATGCATGATTTCGATGTGTGGATGCAGGCCCTGCCGCGCTATGAATCCCTGGCGGGCGGGGACAAAGAGGTCGCCGAGGCCGTCGCCGCTTTCCGCAAAAAATGCTATGGAGCCAGGACGCAGAAATACCGAAGCTTTGTGAGTCTCTGGAAAAGACTGGAGAACAGCAAGGCATGGGATAAAATGGAAAAAGATTTAGCGCCTCGATGAAAGCCGCCCTTATCGCCGACGTCCACGGAAATCTCCCCGCACTGGAAAGCGTCCTGAATCACGCCCGGTCCCAAAGAGTCGATGTCCTATGGAACCTGGGTGATTTTTTAGGTTACGGTCCGTTCCCGGATGAGGTGGTGCGCCGCTTGAGAGAAAACGGCGCCCGAAGCATCATCGGCAATTACGACCTTAAGGTGCTCAATTTTCTGCAGAAAGAACAGAAATGGCGCAGGACCAAAGATCCCGCGAAGTTTTTTTCTTTCCGCTGGACGTACAAACATATCACGAAGGACACGAAGGAATATCTTCGTCTTCTGCCCCATTTGACATCTCTGGTGTTTGAGAAAAGACGGTTCCTGCTGGTCCACGGAAGCCCCGAGGCGATAGACGAGCCACTGACGCGGCAAACACCGAACAAACGTCTGCGGGAACTGGCTGAGAATATAGATGTCGACGTGATCTGCTGCGGCCACACGCATCAGTATTTTTCCAGAAAAGTCGACCACTGCCGTTTCATCAATCCCGGGAGCGTGGGGAGGCCTTTCGATCTCGATGAGCGCGCGTCTTATGCCGTGATCACGGTGAATAGAAGCGGGGTGAGCGTTCGAAATTACCGGGTGTCCTATGCCGTCCAGGACATGGTCCGTTTCATGCGCAAAGAAGCCTTTCCTGAAGAGCTCATTCAGTCAATGGTCTCCGCCCGGCATCTGGACAAGCTGAAGTTTTCTCGCAAAGGAGCGCGCGGGACGCCGAAAAAGACCCAAGCTTCCCGGCAAGTTCAGAGCTCTCCCTCTCTTCGCGAGGCGGCGATAAGCCTTGCCGATTCGTGTTTCTACGAGAAACAGCACACCCGTCAGGTGACGCGCATCGCCTTAAAATTGTTCGACGGTCTGCGGCGCCTTCACGGCCTGGGGCAAGAACAAAGGAGCCTGCTTGAAGCCGCGGCTCTGTTGCACGATATCGGCTGGCTGAAGGGGCGGACCAACCATCATAAGGCGGCGCGTGACATTATCCTCAACAGCCGAGGACTGCCTCTGAACAAGAAAGAGAAAATGATCGTCGCCCTGACGGCGCGTTATCATCGCCGGGCGATGCCCGATAACAGGCACCGGCATTTCCGTCACCTGAACCAGGATGACAAACAAACGGTCCGAAAGCTGGCTTCTCTGCTCAGGATCGCGGACGGGCTCGACCGCAGCCATAATAACTGCGTGAACGATCTGAATTGCCGGGTGAAGGGCGGCAGGGTCCAGATCGTCCTGAAGGTCTCAGAAGATCCTTCCCTGGAGACCGAGACGGCCGTGAGCAAGGCCGATCTTTTCCGCAAGACATTCGATAAAGAGATCCGCTTCGAGATTAAAACAGATTAATCCGGAAAGGTGCCGCGCGCGGTCTTGCCATGCCTTTGACAGTGCGGCCATATTTCGGCCATGGGGCAGGCGCCTCGCGTGAGGATGTCGACGAGGGCAAGCATTGTCCGGCGGGCATCACCGACGGGATATCCGAAGGCCTGCCAGTTCTCCGAGTCTTCCCCGTCATGGTTGGGGATCACAAAGTCAAAAAGATACGCGTATTTCAATTCGCCGAAGGCGCTTCGCGCGCGTCGCTCGATGTCTTCGCGGGCGGGACCCGTTATCATGCCCTTTTGATGGCGTGTGCGGCGGCTCAGCTTGCGCCGCATGATGTCGGTCACGATCTCATCCAGGCCTGCTGCCCCCCGCGAGGACCGGAAATGGAGGATTTCCTCCATGCAGAGCGGTGAGATAAAGACGCTGATTTTGTCGGTTTTTTTAAGAGGTCCGAAACCGAGGAGCCTGCTGCCCACGAAAGGATTCCCTTCGAAGAGGACGTCCTGTTTTTCTAAATTCCCTTTGAGTTCCTTGACATCCACAGCCTGAAGGTCTCCGCGCACCTCGAAGACCAGAAAGTCTTTTTTTCGGCGGAGGCCTTGGACGTATTCGGTGGATCGGAAATAATAGTCCACACCGTCTTTTTCATTGGGGCGGGGCCGGCGGTCGTTGTAAAGGATGAGAGGCTTCGTTCCCTTTAACAGGTCCGGATAAAAATGACCGAGCGCACGGAAGAGGGGGCTTTTCCCCACGCAGGAGGGGCCGCTGATGATGATGAGTTTACCCACCGCCGGCACCCCCGAGCATGAGGAACGCCTTGCGCGAGACGCCTGTGTTGTATTCTTTGAGTGCCTCCTCAACGGGCAGTATCCGGAAATGAATACCTTCCTCGTTCAGGAATGTCCTGGCGTCTTCGGTGAGGGACGGATGTTGGCCGGGACCGGCGGCGACGATCAGGATATCGGCGCCCTTGGCCGTGACCCTGGCGATCTCTTCACCGCCCAAAGTGCGTCTGTCTCCGGTTGCCGGGTCGAGAAAGGCCTTTTTGCGTTTTCTGATTTTGCCGTCCGCCCTGATGAACATGTCCGCGCCCAATTCTTCTTCATCAACGAAGAGGGTTTTATTGTCACGCCGTGTGATCTCCGGATAGGGGCCGGTTGAGAACGGGTCTCCGCCCAGATGTTCTTTGAGGTAACACACGGCCCCGAGTATGACGGCGTCGTCTTCAAGGTGGGATTCGACCAGGCGGCACCGGGATATGTTCGTGAAGAAAGGATCACTGTCGAAAACGCGCCGTATGACCGGCATCATGAATTTTCCGCAGGCCTCGATCAGGCCCCCGCCGAAGATGATGACGTCCGGATCGAAGATGTGACGCAGGCTGATGCATCCCAGCCCCAGATAAGAGGAAACTTTTTCGCATATCCCGGTGACGAGGGGGTCCCCCTTCCGGAGGGCCTCGGCCAGGATTCCGCTTTTGATGGAATCGAGACGGCCTTCGCCGAGTTCGGTGACGATGGAGCTTTTGCCGTTCTCCAGGGCCTGGCGGATATCGCGCTCTATAGCCCAGCGGCTGGTGAACGCCTCCCAGCATCCCCGGTTGCCGCAGGTGCATGCCGGGCCGCCGGGGTCGATAATCATATGTCCTATCTCGGCCGCGGCACCGCGGTGTCCGGTCAGCAAGCGGTCGTTGATGAGGATGCCTCCGCCGAGGCCGGTCCCGGGAAAAACGCCGACGGCGATCCGGGCGCGGCGGGCCTTACCCAGCCATCGCTCCGCCAGAACACCCAGGTTGACGTCATTGCCGATCACAGTTTTGATCTTAAGCCGTTCTTCGACGGCCGCGCCCAGAGAGAAATTCGAGAGATTGATGTTCGGCGTGGAGAGGATCAGTCCTTTCGCCGAATCCACGATTCCCGGAACACCGATGCCGATACCCAGGATGTCAGCGAATGACAACCCGGCCTTAGAGAGTGTTGATTCGATCAGTCCGATCAAATGGCCGGCAAATTCGGTCCGGGCGGCTTCCCGTGGCGTGGCCAGCTTTTTCCGGGCCGCGATCCGGCCGAGATCGTCGATAACCCCGGCGGCCGTCTTTGTGCCTCCGACATCGATACCGATATAGCATTGCCGCCCCATGAGGTCATTATAACAATCAATGACGAAAAATTCATGTCTTTTCCGCGTGTTTAGGCTACAATAGACGGCGCAGGACCGGTTTGGCACCGAAAACGGCGAAAGGATCAGGGAGATGGTGAGGCGTTTAAAAGAGATAGCCCGGCTATTTTTTAAACTCGGATGCCTGGCCTTCGGAGGTCCGGCGGCGCATATCGCCTTGATGGAAGAAGAGGTCGTTTCCAAGAGGGGGTGGATGACGCGGGAGCATTTTTTGGACCTGGTCGGCGCCACGAATCTCATCCCGGGGCCGAACTCAACCGAGATGGCCATCCATTGCGGATTCCACCGCGGCGGTTGGCCGGGATTGATCACGGCGGGTCTGTGTTTTATTCTTCCGGCGGCGCTGATCACCGGTACTCTCGGTTTTCTCTACGCCCGTTACGGTGCCCTGCCGGAGATCGAGCCTTTTGTGTACGGGATCCGGCCGGCTGTCCTAGCGGTAATCGCGGCCGCGATCTACAAATTGGGCCGCAAGGCGCTGAAGAGTATTGCGTTGGGCGTTCTCGGCCTGGGGGTTGTCATCGCTTCCCGCGCAGGTGTGAACGAGATCATCGCGATCCTTGCCGGTGGTGTCTTTGGCATGCTTTGGCTGACGTGGCGGGGCCGCAACAGGGGCCAGGGACTGCCGGCGTCGTCTCTGGTCTTCTTTAGGGTCGGGAATACGTCGGCACTGCATTTTGATATGCTGGCCGCCGCCATGCCGGCGGCGGTTCCCCTTTCTCTCTCGCGGTTGTTCCTGGTATTTTTAAAGGTCGGATCAGTGCTTTTCGGCAGCGGGTATGTCCTGGTGGCCTATCTTGAAGACGAGCTTATCCGGAACCTCGGCTGGCTGACCCAGTCCCAGCTCCTGGATGCCATCGCCATAGGGCAGTTTACGCCGGGTCCGGTCCTGACAACGGCGACGTTTATCGGCGTCCAGATCGGCGGTCTGGCCGGAGGTATTCTGGCGACCCTCGGTATTTTTACTCCGGCGTTCATCTTTGTGGCGATCGTTAATCCGCTGATCCCCCGTTTAAGGCGGTCCCGTCCGGCCTCGAACTTTCTGGATGCCGTGAACATGGCGGCCGTCGGGCTTATGCTGGCTGTGACGATCAAGCTTGGATATGCGGCGCTCGTTGACTGGAAGACCGCGCTGATCGCGGGTTTAAGCGTCCTGGCGGTTTTCGGCATGAAAAAAATCAATACCGCAGGGATTATTCTCGCCAGCGCGGTATTGGGGTATATCCTGCATTTCGTATAATAAAACCTGTTCCACCTACGAGGTGGAACAGGTGGCGCCCATGCTGAGAAAAACATTTCTCCTGTTAATCTTTTTTATCCTTCTTTGGGCGGCAGCCTTTTATTATGGGCTGACTTTCCCCTGGCTTGCGGAAAGACTTCTTCCTTTGGCCGTTCATTGGACCCACCCGCAGGTTCGCGTTGAAAAGCTGGACATCGGGTACCAGGAATGCGCATGGCCGCGGCTTGTCTTTGAAGACATCGAGGGAAAGATTTACTGGGAGGGAACCGGCTATATCTTTGATGCCGATGCGCTCTTTTTGGAATGGGCGTTTTTCCGGGAACAGATTCTTGGGGTTCATGTCAGGGGAGCGAATCTTTATTCTGTTGATTTAACAGGCCGGGATATATCGTTCATAGGGCAACTAAAAGTTCAGCAAGAAACCTATCCGTGGTTGACCGGACGGCTTCGGGCCGGGGGCCTGGAATTTATGGGCTATTCAGTGAGTGAGATCACCGCTCCGCTAGAGATGTGGTCCGGTAAGTTGCGCATCACCCCTTTCCATTCGCAATTCTACGGCGGGAGCCTGGGCGGGGAAATTTTGCTGGAATTCACAGAGGATATCCCCTATAGTATAACCTTGGAATTGCGGGACGTTCAGCTTGCGCAGTTGCGCGAACTCAATGAGGCCGTCTTCTCTCAGGTCAGCGGGCATGCAGACGGCACTGTCGCGGCCAAAGGCGACCTGACAAACCTGACGTATTTTCTTGCCGACTTCAATCTGCCCGAACAAGGGGCAGTCAACGCGGTTTTATTCCAGCAGCTCATGGAATACATCCCGCAGAGCGAACAAAAAACGGCCTTGAAGACCCTCGTCCAGACCGGCGGGACTGTCCCCGTTGATAAAGCGGATGTTAAAATCGAAAGGGTCAGTGACCAGCAGCTTATAGTGGATATGGACCTTCTCAGCCGGAAACTGAACATCAATCCCATCGTAACCCTGGAAGTCAATATCGAGGGCGGCATGCTCAACGCATTGAAACAATTTGTCATGCAATTTGAATAAAGAGGAGGAGCTATGTCAAGGATTTCACATTCGCTCTTGGCAGGAATCACAATCGCGTGTCTTGCCGTGCTCCTGAACGGTTGTACGGTCAAGGCCGTGGGGGATCCGGAACGCCCCATAACGATCAAGGCGCATGTCACGTTGGACATCAAGGGACTCAAGAATACAGCGACGGATATCGAGGACTACGTGAGCGGGAAAAAACCGGCTGACAGCCTGCCCGTTGAGGAAGGAGGGGACTCATGAGGATTCCGGCATCCATCTTATGCCTGGCCTTTGGCCTTGCCGTTTTGATATCGCCTGTTCAGGCGCAGACGTACCAGATCAAGGAAATGACCCCGGAGGTGAAGGCGGCGCTGGAAGGCAGGAGGGGACGCTACGGCCGGCTGGATCAGTTCAAGCAGGATGGCATCGTCGGCGAGAACAACCGCGGATATGTCGAGGTCCTGGAACAGGGCCTTCCCGAGGCCCGGGCCATGGTTTCCGAAGAAAACGAAGACCGCAGGACTATTTACAGGACCATCGCGGAACAGAACAACCTCAGCAAGGACGCCCTTGAGGTGATCGAAGAAGTGTTCGCCGAGGTTCAACGCGAAAAGGCCGCCCCGGGAGAGATGATCCAGACGAAAGAAGGCCGATGGGTGAAAAAGTGACAATCGGCCGGATGATCGTTTTTTCGGCCGCACTCTTGAGTTTGGCCGCATGCCAGAACGGAGACGCGCATATGGATCAACCGGATAAGATTGAAATTTTTGATGCCCAGGAAGGGACCAGGCAAACCGTCTCCCGGGTCAACAAAACAGAAAAAGAATGGCGCAAACAACTCAGCCCGGAGCAATTCAAGATCCTCCGGCGGCACGGCACCGAGCCGCCCTTCTCCGGAGACCTTTTGGACAAGAAAGCGGAGGGCGTTTATCAATGTGCCGCCTGCGGCACCGATCTGTTTGTTTCGAGCACGAAATTCGAATCAGGCACGGGGTGGCCCAGCTTTTATGAACCTGTCGCCGAATCCAATATCGGATACACGGACGATTTCAGCCTTTTTACAAAAAGAACGGAAGTGCACTGCGCCCGTTGCGGCGGGCATTTGGGCCATGTCTTTGATGACGGCCCCAAGCCGACCGGCAAGAGATACTGCATTAATTCGGCCGCATTGGATTTTCTCCCTTCAGGGGAATAAACCGCATGAAACACAAGATCTTAATCGTCGAAGACGACCCCACCTCGTCAAAACTTGTCGAGTTCCTGCTTAAGACCAATGATTTCCTGCCGCTTACGGCCTTCGACGGACAAGAGGGGCTGGAAAAGGCATCACAGGAAAAACCGGATCTTGTCATCCTTGATATTATTATGCCGGGCATGGACGGATATACATTCTTGCGCGAGTTGAAAAGCCGCATGGGTATGGATACGCCGCCGGTTATCATGCTGACCTCCCGGGACCAGATGCAGGACATCTTCAAGATGGAAGGCGTCGTGGATTATTTCGTGAAACCGCTGGAGACCGAGAAGTTCTTGATGAAAGTCCGTGAATGTCTGAAGGGGGAGAGCGGTTAAGCACAACAGGCAAGAGGAAGGAGGCGACATGGCCAGTTTATTCACGCGCATCATCAATGGAGAAATCCCCTGTCATAAGATTTGCGAAGACGACCGGTTTTTGGCCTTTCTGGATATCCGTCCAATCAATCCCGGACATACGCTTGTGATTCCTAAAAGAGAGATCGACTATTTCTTTGACCTGGACGATGAGCTAATGGGCGGTATCATGATCTTTTCCCGTAAGGCGGCCGAGGCGATCGCGAAAGAGGTCGAGTGCAAGCGCGTCGGGGTGATGGTCGCCGGCCTTGAGGTGCTCCATGCGCATGTGCACCTGGTGCCCATTCAGGCCATTGCCGATCTGAACTTCGCCAACGCCAGAGAGGCCAAACAGGAAGACCTGGCCGCCTTGGCCGAGAAAATCCGCAAGCATATTTAACGGCCGGCCGTAGACGGCCATATCCGACAGGAGCGTTTATGCCGCCGAAAATCCAGAACATCATTAATTACCTTCAAAAAGACATCTGGCGTGTCCGCGTCAGAAAGCTGCCCCGTCACCGTTCCATCTGGATCCGGCAGCTGCGTACGCTCCTGCTGGCCTTGAGGGGTTTTAACGAAGATAAATGTCAGCTCAGGGCGGCGGCGTTGACATTTTATTCCTTGTTGTCCATCGTGCCGCTGATGGCCATGGCCTTCGCCATCGCGAAGGGCTTCGGTTTTGAGAAGTATCTGGAGCGTCAGCTTTATGACAAGATGTCCGGCCAGGAGGAGGTGATCACCAAGATCGTCTCCTTCTCCCAGGCCATGCTGGAAAACACGCGCGCCGGGGTCATCGCCGGGATCGGTATCGCCGTTCTGTTTTGGACCGTGATTAAGGTCCTAGGCAACATCGAGAATTCGTTCAACGATATCTGGGGCATCAAGAAGCCGCGGAGCATCAGCCGGAAATTCAGCGATTATCTTTCTTTTATGCTGATCGGTCCGATCTTGTTCATTATCGCCAGCAGCGCGAATGTCATGATCGTCGGTCAGATCAAAATGATTATGATGAAACTGGAATTCCTCGGACCGGTCGTGCCGCTCATCCTGAATCTGCTCAAGCTTCTGCCCTTTATCGTCGTTTGGGTCCTGTTCACGTTCGTTTACCTCTTTATGCCCAATACCAAGGTCAATTTCCGTTCCGCTTTGATCGCCGGAATTATGGCGGGAACCATCTATCAGTTCGTGCAATGGGCGTATATCACATTCCAGATCGGGGCTTCGAAGTTCGGAGCCATTTACGGGAGCTTTGCCGCCCTGCCGCTGTTTCTGGTCTGGCTGCAGATGAGCTGGATCATCGTGCTGTTCGGTGCGGAGATTTCTTTTGCGGGACAGAACGTCGATACCTACGAGTTTGAGCCTGACTGCCTGAGCGTCAGCCGCAATTTTAAAAATCTGATGACGCTATGGGCGGCAAGCCATATCATAAGGGATTTTCACGAAGGGCGCGATCCCAGAACCACCGAGGAACTGTCGCATGACTTGGAGATCCCGATCCGGCTCCTCAGGCAGATCCTTTTTGAATTGGGCGAAGCGGATGTCCTGCGCGAGGTCAAGGTCGGGGACCAGAAGGTCGAGGCATATCAGCCTGCCAGGGATATCCAGTCGTTGAGTGCCCTGAGCGTCTTGAAGGCGCTGGATGAAAAAGGGATCGACAATATGCCCGTCATGTCCGACACGGTTCTGGATAAGCTGACGCAGACGCTGAGTGACTTCAAAAAAACGCTGGCCAAATCTCCCTCCAACGTCTTGTTGAAAGATATTTGAGGGGCGCAGGCGGAATTGTTTCAGGATTTTTTGCTTATCCGACTTCGCAGAATACCACGGCTTTTAGCCGTGGATGAATGCGGACTAAAAGCCGTGGCGCTTCGTCGGATTGCGCCTGAAGATTTACGAAGTCGGATAAGAGAGGGACCACGGGCTTGCCCGTGGGGCTCCATGAATATGAAAAAGGCGTTCGTCATTTTAATAACGGCTGTCCTTCTTTGCGGCTGTATGCAGTCGAAGGAGCATATTATCATGGAAGAAGACGGCTCGGGTACGCTCAAGGCGAATATCATAATACCGGAAGGCACAATGAAAATGATGGATATGATATTCGGCAGATTCATGGAGGCCATGGCGGGTGCCTTGGAAGGGGCGGAGGGGGCGGAGGAAGAGCGGTTTCCCGGCTTGCTGGTCGAACAGATGTTCGGCAGCCGTGACGAACTTCTGAAAGAGGCGGAGGCGGCCGGGGTCAATATCGAGATCCTGCAGTTTGACAAGACGAGAATGGAAGGCGGCCTGCGCGTTGATTATAAACTGAATTTCGATAATATCCATAGATTGATGGCCTCCGATATCCCGGCCTCCAGGCTGGCCTTCAGCGTGAACGGACAGGGCGGCTGGGTATGTAAACCGCAGCAGGATCCCAATGAGCTGGCTGAATCGAAACAACAGGTCCAACAGTTCCATGCGTTTAAAGAATCCGAGGAGTTCCGGCAGATGGACCCGCTGACGGCAAAATTGATCACCGATGCCCTGGAGAATTTTTCCATGGAAACGACGATCACGCTACCCTTTCCGGTCAAACAATATGTTCCGCCCTTCGAGGCGGTCGATGAACGCACTGTGCGTCTGGTTTTCAGCGGCGATTTCTTCAGTGATCCCGACGTATTAAACACCTTCTATGACCGATCCCGGGGATCGGTTGTTGTCTGGGAAAATCCGTCGGGAGAAGTCGGCGAGGAGGCCGCGGGCCATTCTTCCGAAGATAATACGGCGGCCGAGAGGGATATCGTCAAGATTCATCTCACAAGCGGCGTCATCATGGAAGGGAGGCAGATCGAAAAGACGGGAGAGGCCGTAAAAATCGATATGGACGGAATCACGGCCACTTATTATATGGACGAGATCGAAAGGATTGAATGAAAAGGAAGACCGGAATCATATGTACTCTCGGCCCGGCAAGCCGCCATCGGGAAACGATTGCCCGGATGGCCAGGGCCGGCATGGACATGGCCAGGATCAATTTTTCTCACGGCTCCCACCGTCAGCATCTCAAGACAATCAGGAATGTCCGTGAAGTCAACCGGCGCTGCGGCTATAACATAAAGCTCCTGCAGGATCTTGAAGGCTACCGCATCCGCATTGGACGTCTGAAACGGCCTGTGAGATTAAAGGACGGTGAGACCCTTCGCGTTGTCCTTGGCCGTGACCCTAAAGAGAACGAGCTGTCGCTGGATTTTAACGTGGATATCTCGGCCATACGCCCTGGAATGAGTATTTTTATTAACGACGGCATGATTGAACTGAAAGCACTGCGGAGCCGGGGGGCGCATATCACGGCACGGGTCGTTCACGGAGGCAGGGTGACTTCTAAAAAGGGCGTGAACATCCCCGGACTCAAACTCAAGGGCAATAGCCTGACCGGGAAGGATGAGAACGATCTTCGATTCGGAATGGCGCAGGACGTAGACCTGGTCGCCTTGTCGTTTGTCCGCAATAAGCAGGATATCCTGAGGGTGAGGAAGATGGTCGCCGCGGACCTCCCGGACTGCCGGATCATCGCCAAGATCGAAAACCGCGAGGGGATTCGGAACATCGACGGGATACTGGACGTCTCGGACGGTATTATCGTGGCCCGCGGCGATTTAGGGGTTTCGCTGCCGATATTTGAGCTGCCCGTGATCCAGAAGGATCTGATCCGGCGCTGCAGGAAGAAAAAAAAGGTTGTGATGACCGCCACCCAGATGCTGGAAAGCATGACCGAATACACCCGCCCGACGCGCGCGGAAGTGACCGACGTGGCCAATGCCATACTTGACGGGACCCATTATGTGATGCTTTCCGGAGAGACCGCCGTGGGCCGTTATCCCGTCGAGACCGTCAAGATGATGCGGCAGATTATCGAATACACGGAAAAACACGCCCGTTTTATCCGTTCCTGATCTTATCCCGATTATTCTTATATCCAGCCAGGCCTCGTTACTGGAGGCCAAATCCTTGTTTGCAAATAACCGCTTTCTGTGTACAATAGGGGGCGCTGTGACTGGGCGGGCCCTGTAAAGGACTAGCGGGAGCTTGTCTTTCATGGATGGCAAGAATGATTTCGCGTTTAATGTTATGAAATAGAGGGAGGTAATCAATGGCACAAGAGGACAGGAAATTGAGGCCGGAGACCTTGGCCCTCCATGCCGGCCAGCAGGCTGACCCGGCGACCGGAGCAAGGGCTGTTCCCATTTATCAGACGACTTCCTATTTGTTCAAGGATACCCAGCATGCGTCGGATCTTTTCGCCCTGAAGGAATTCGGCAATATTTATACCCGTATTATGAACCCGACTAATGATGTTTTTGAAAAGAGGATGGCGGCCTTGGAAGGGGGCGTTGGAGCGCTTGCTGTGGCCAGCGGCATGTCGGCCGTCCTCATTTCTATCTTAAATATCGCCCAGTGCGGAGACGAAATTGTTTCCGCGGACAACCTGTACGGAGGGACCTATGCCTTGTTTCATAATACCCTTAAGCGCATGGGTATCCATGTCCGTTTCGTCAAATCGGATGACATGAAAGGATTCCAGAAGGCGATCAACGCCAAGACAAAGGCCATATACGCGGAAAGCGTGGGCAATCCCAAACTGAATGTCACCGATATCGAGGCCCTGTCCAGGACCGCCCACGAGAACGGGATCCCCCTGATTATCGACAACACCTCCACTGTCTATGTTCTGCGCCCCATTGACTTCGGGGCGGATATCGTGGTCCATTCCGCGACAAAGTTCATCGGAGGCCACGGCACGTCCATCGGCGGCGTGATCATTGATTCAGGGAGATTCGACTGGACCAACGGGAAATTTCCTTTGATCGCCCAGGACGATCCCGCTTATCACGGACTGAATTTTGTCGAGGCCCTGAAGCCCAAGGGCAATATCGCGTATATTGTCAAGGCCAGGGTATCTCTTTTGCGTCCCATGGGACCGGCATTGTCTCCCTTTAACGCCTTTTTGTTTCTGCAGGGACTGGAGACCCTGCACTTAAGAATGCCCCGTCACTGCGAAAATGCGCTGGCCGTGGCCGGCTTTCTGGAGAAGCATGATCATGTCGAATGGGTCAATTACCCCGGCCTGGAATCCAGCCCGGAAAAGACTAAGGCGCGCAAATACCTTGCCCGGGGGGCGGGCGCCATCATCGGTTTTGGTATCCAGGGCGGCATGGAGGCAGGGAAAAAGTTTATTGATTCCTTGCGGCTGATTTCCCATTTGGCTAATATAGGAGATGCCAAGACATTGGCTATCCATCCAGCCAGTACAACCCATTCGCAGTTGTCCGTAGAGGAACAGGCGGCCACGGGCGTCACGCCCGACTTTGTCCGTCTCTCCATAGGCATTGAACATGCGGATGACATTATCGTGGATATCGACCAGGCGTTGAAAAAGGCGTGCCGCTGATTATGGAAGGCGCTAGCGAAGAGAGAAGGCGTTTCGAGCGTTATGACACAAGCGCGGAGATCTATTTCCGCGTGACCTATGATGTCAAAACCAAGATCCGCTATAAGCTTCTTGATAAAGAGGATGAAACGGCGTACCGGAAATATCTGGCCATCGGCCGCAACGTTAGCGTCCAGGGGATTGCCTTTACCTCATTTAAGCAACTGAATCAGGGCGACAAACTCCATCTGGAAGTCTATCTTCCTGGAAGCAAAGAGCCTGTCCACATGGACGGCGAGGTGAGATGGTCAAAGGGCCTCGATCCGGATCAGGAGATGAACAACCAGTTTGTGACGGGTGTCCGGATTCTGGATGTCATGGGGCGCAATGTGGATGAAACCGTTCGTCTCGATGAGAAGACGAATGTGCAATGGAGTATCGTCCTCGAGTCCATTCTGGGACAGTTCCGGCGGTTAGAAGTCGAACGGCACAAGAAAGACAGCGAAGGGAGCGCTTCGTAAAGATGGAAACACTGGGTTCAATTCCTCTTTTGCTGGGCTCCTCCTGGGGTTCCGGCGTCAATCTGTATCTGACCGTTGCCGGTCTGGGCATTTCTCACAGGATGGGGTGGATCACGCTCCCCGGCGACATGGATGTCGCTTCACATCTACTCGTTATCTCCGCCGCTCTTTTGATCTATTGTGTTGAATTCGTTGCCGACAAGGTTCCCTTTGTGGATTCGGCATGGGATTCTGTTCATACGTTTATCCGTCCGGCCGGAGGCGCGATCCTGGGTTACCTGGCCATGGCGGAAGCCGGACCGGCCGTTCAAACGGCTGTCGCCTTGATGACGGGAGGCGTAGCCCTGGATTCCCATTTGACGAAGGCCACCGCCCGCGCCGCCATCAACACATCTCCGGAACCCTTGAGCAATTCCGTGGCGAGCGTGACCGAAGACGTTTCCGTCGCCGGGATCCTTTATCTTGTTATCCGTCATCCGGTCATCAGCACGATCATCATTCTCGCGTTCCTTGTCTTCTCGATCTGGTTCCTGAAAACGATGTTTCGTTTTCTGAAGAAAGTCCTCTCGGGAGGGCCAAAGAAAGCGTCCGGTGAAACGGACCAGGAAAGCAGGCCGGAACCCCGGTGAACCACGCTATCCTCCTCATCTCTTGTGCGGACCAAAAAGGCATTACAGCCGCGGTTGCCCGTTTTGTCTTTGAGAATAACGGCAACATTGTCCATGCGGATCAGCATATAGACGAACAGAACAATATTTTTTTTATGCGCATCGAATGGACGTTGGACGGCTTTCAGGTACCGGTGGAGAATATCGGGGAGGCCTTTTCGCCCGTTGCCCGGCAGTTCGCCATGGACTGGCAGATCGGGTTCACGGGACACAGACAGAAGGTCGCCGTCTTTGTCTCCAAACCTTTGCATTGTCTGGCCGACCTTCTTTACCGGTACAAGAGCGGCCAGCTGCCCGGGGATATCGACCTCATTATCAGCAATCACGGTCATGCCCGCGAAATGGCCGGGGAAAACGGCATCGCGTTTTTCGAATTTCCCGTCAACCGGGAGAATAAACGCGTCCAGGAAGCAAGGCAGCTGGAACTGCTGAAAGAGCGGGGGATAGGCGTGATCGTTCTGGCCCGCTATCACCAGATTCTGACCAGGGATTTTATCGAGTGTTATCCGCGTCAGGTCATCAACATTCACCATTCGTTTCTTCCCGCCTTCCCGGGAGGCCAGCCTTATCTCCGGGCCTTTGAAAGGGGCGTCAAGATCATCGGGGCGACCAGCCATTACGTGACGGAAGCCCTGGATGAAGGCCCGATCATCGAACAGGATACCGTCAGAATCAGTCACCGTGACGCGCTGGTCGATTTACGCCGCAAAGGTGAGGACCTTGAGCGAATGGTGCTGAGCCGCGCCCTGCGGTGGCACCTGGAGCGCAAGGTGCTCTGTTACGGCAAAAAGACGGTCGTCTTTGATTAAGGGTTGACAAAGCGCGGGGATGCCATTATTCTGTTCCGTGAAAAGTCTTGTTTTTTTGCGGCAGTAGTCTTTGGCCACAGCGAGCCCGGGGGCTTGTCTTGTGGTTTTTTTATTGGCAGGATGTTCCAGGAAAGGGGTTGACCTGATGAGTAGAGGGCTCAAAGTTTGCTTTCTGATCATGTGCATGGTGTTATTAGGCATGAGTCAAGCGAAAGGAGAGAGTGAAATGATCGAAAAGGGTAGCCAGGTTAAAATGGATTATACGCTGAAAGTCGACGGTCAGGTGTTTGATTTTTCGGAGGGCAAGCAGCCATTTGAATACACGCACGGTGAAGGCAAGATTATCCCCGGCCTGGCCAGCCGTCTGGAAGGATTGAAGGAAGGTGAGGAAAAAACGATTTCGGTTCCTCCGGAAGAGGCCTACGGTGCGGTGAACGAACAGGCCTTCCGTGACGTGCCCAAAACCGCCTTCCCGGATAATATAGATCCGAAAGAAGGCATGGTTCTTCAGGTGGGAGGAGGCGAGGACAAGAATATCCCGGCGGTGGTGGAACAGGTAAAGGCGGAAAGCGTCAGGCTGAATTTTAATCATCCCCTGGCCGGGAAGACGCTTGTTTTTGATGTCAAGATATTGAATGTTCAGTAAGGGCGGGAAGAATCGAAAAAAGCGCCGGATGGGAAACGGAATAAAAAATGTGTTTTGAGCGTTTCCTATCCGGCGCTTTTCCTATATACTCCTATTAATGAGGCTTTTCCCCTTTCCCAGGTTTCTTGCCGTTTTCCTCATCGTCTTTTGCTGTCTGGTCTCAAGCGGGTGCGCGGTGATTCAGCTCCCCTTTAAAGTGCTGGAGGCGACTTTCGACATCATCAAGAAGATGCCGAAGCCACCGCCGGGCGTTTTTTAAATTGAAGGAATTTTAATTGACAATTTTTGGTATTCCGTATATTCTTACAGCATCAGTGAACAGAAAGTAGTAGATAAGTCGTCTGGTTGTGTTGTACGTGTGTATACGTTAAGAGGAAGTCGGTTGTTAAGTCGTAAATGTCGCCCTTCACTGTTATTTACTATTTTCTGTCAATATTGGAAGAAAGGAGGTCGTAAATAATGGCGAAGGGAAAAGTTAAATGGTTTAACGCCAAAAAGGGTTACGGTTTTATAGCCTCTGAGAGCGGTGAGGACGTCTTTGTCCACTTCAGCGCGATCCAGGATGCAGGGTATAAAACCTTGGATGAAGGCCAGGAGGTCGAATTCGAGGTTGAAAAAGACCAGAAGGGCCTGAAGGCCAAGGATGTCACAAAACTTGAAAAAGTTTAGGACATAAAAGCTTAAAAAAAACAACCCCTCTCCCTCCGCCAAAGGCGGAGGGAGAGGGGTTGTTTTTTCCCCCCTTGCCAAGCCCCATGCCTTTTCAGTATAATCAGTTCATGTCTGATGACCGGTTGCTCCGTCAGAGAAGGGTTCCCCTGTTGGCATGCCTTTTGGGTATCACGTCGATCATGAGCCAGATTCTGCTTCTGCGTGAATTGATCACGGTGTTTTACGGAAACGAAATGGCGTATGCCGTAATCCTGGCATCGTGGCTTTTTTGGGTTTCCGTCGGAAGTTACGCCATAAGCCGGTTAACATCCATAACGCGAAGGCCCTTAACGCTCGTCTTTCTTTTTCAGATCCTGGTCGCGCTGATCCTGCCGGCCGCGATCATCCTCTCGCGGAACATACATGCCTTCCTCAATGTTGCGCCGGGAGGAGTGATCGGGATCGTCCCCATGAGTGTGAGTTCATTTATCCTTCTGGCTCCTCTCACGTTTATTTTGGGGGGCATGTTTAGCGTGCTGTGTTCGCTGTGGACGGATGTGAGGATGGCGGAGGGTGCCTCCCGGCATGCTGTAAGCGTCTACCTTTGGGAATCCGCCGGCGCCGCGGCGGGCGGCATCCTTTTCACGTTCATTTTTATCCGGTTCTTTTCTTCTCTGACCAGCGCCTGTATTGTCGGATTCATCCAGGTCGCCTGTCTGGTCTTTTTCGGATATCGGAGAAAATGCGTTTTTCGGACGGGTGTGGCCCTGAGCATCCTCATTATTCTTGCGCTGGTGACCGGCGCCGTGTCCCGGATCGACCGCTGGTCGCGGGGCCTGCAGTGGAAGGGATTTGAGGTTGTGGCGGTGGCTGACTCGCTTTACGGAAACCTCACTCTGGTGAAAAGGGGGCCGGAATACAGCTTGTATGAAAACGGGCTCATCAGCTATTCGACCCGGGATGCACTGACCAACGAAGAGAACGCCCATTTCGCCCTCCTGGCGCACGAAGATCCCCACAGGGTTCTTTTGATCGGCGGAGGAGTGGGCGGCACCCTCGGCGAGATTTTAAAACATCCGGTTGCGAAGGTCGACTATATAGAGCTCGATCCGATGGTCATCGACATCTCGCGAAGATACCTGCCGTCCCGATACACGGAGGAGCTGACCGACAGGCGTGTGGCCGTACACCATATCGACGGGCGGCTTTTTGTCAAACGCTCACTGCAGTCTTACGACGTCGTCATTGTCAATTTGGCGGATCCCATGACGGCCCTGATCAACCGGTATTATACCCTGGAATTTTTCCGGGAGGTCCGCGGCATCCTCAGCGGCAACGGGATTATCGCCTTAAGCGTGTCGTCTTCGGAGAATTATCTCAATCAGGAAGCGCAGGATTTTCTGCGGTCTATCCATACCACGCTGCGTTCTGTCTTTACCGAAGTGAAATCGGTTCCCGGAGATACGCATATTTTCCTGGCCTCACCGCAAAACGGGACGATCAATCTTGCGCCGGCGCGCCTTTCCCGGAGGCTGAAGGCGAGGCGTATTCAAACCGCGTTCGTGAGTGAATATTATCTGCCTTTCAAACTCAGCGCCGACCGTCTGGCCTACGTGGAGCGCATATTGGGGCGGGACGGCGTCCTGAATACCGATATGCGTCCTGTCACTTATTTATTTAATATCACGTTATGGACTACGCATTTCAACACGATATTCAAGGATATCATGGGATATCTGGAAGATTTGCGTTTTATCCACCTGTCGCTGGTCGGTCTTTTGATTATTGGGGCCGGTTACGAGGTGAAACGGCGGCGGCCACGGGCGCCGGTCACCTTATCCATTGTGACAACGGGATTTTCCGAGATTGTCTTTCAGGTGATCGTCATCCTGGCCTTTCAGACGCTGTACGGCTACGCCTATTATAAGATCGGATGGATCATGACCTCGTTCATGGCCGGACTGTGCCTGGGAAGCTGGACGGCAAGACGATTCATCTCTTGTCCGGATCACAAGATCCAGGGCATCTACCGGTTGGCCCAGGTGGCCATATGTCTCTATCCGCTGATTTTGCCCTGGGTCTTCGTCGCTTTCCGTGATCCCGTCGGCAGCGGAAGAGCCTCCGTCGCCTTCGCCACGACCTTCGCCTGTCTTCCGGTGATCGCCGGGGTCATAGGCGGAATCCAGTATCCTTTAGCCTTGCAATTGCTTCGTTCCGGGAACCGGAAGGATCAAGGAAACTATTCGGGTGCGGCAGGATTTTTGTACGCGGCCGATGTTCTGGGGGCAACTCTCGGGGCATTGATAACGGGGATGATCCTGATCCCCCTTTTGGGCATTGCGGCGGTAGCCGGGTGGTGCGCGCTTATCAACACGTCGGTGCTTATTCTGCTTCTTTTGCCGGTCAGGAAGCCTTCGGGAACGATTCAGCCGGCCAGGTGATCACCGCTTGTGTAATGGCGGGCTTCTTTAAGGTGACGGTCTGACTTAAGGCCTTGATCTTCAACGGCAGACCAGAGGCCGTGCCATTTGCAGGCGGCCACGGCACAGAATATCCCCAGGAGCCGTTTGAGAAAACCGCGCCGGTCCATATTAACCCGATCCATCATTCTTCCTCCTTATGTGATCTCCGGTATCACGATCTTAAAAAGGATACGCGACTTCCGGAGAAGACGCGTATAGTTTTAGCCATCCGGCCAGATGCCGGCAATGGCCTTCCCGCAGAATTTACACTTTCCCTCCGCCATATTATTCTCGAGGATGGCGTAACCCTGCCGCTTGATGAGGAGATTCCCGTTGTGCGGGCAGTAGGTGTTATTGCCCGGATCCCCTGGCACGTTGCCGACGTAAACATAGCGCAGGCCCTCTTCGAGGGCGATCTGGCGGGCGCGCTGGAGGGTCGCGACAGGAGTCGGCGGAAGGTTGCGCAGCCGGTGCATCGGCCAGAAACGGGAAAAATGCAAAGGCGTGTCGATCCCGGGATGGCGCGCGATCCAGCGGCATAAGCGGCGGATGTCCCTGGCGCTGTCGTTCCAGGTCGGCACGACGAGATTGGTCAATTCCACCCAGACGTTATTTTTTTTCATCAACATAATCGTGTCGAGAACCGGCTTCAGGGAGGCGCCGGCCATCTTGCGGTAATAGTCTTCGCTGATGCCTTTGAGATCGACGTTGGCGGCGTCGATCAAAGGACAGAGTTCCAGCATGGGCTCCCTTTCGATGTATCCGGCGGTAACCATCAGATTGAGCAGGCCGTATTGTCTGGCCAGGCGGGCGGTATCCAGCATATATTCATAAAAGATAATCGGATCAGAGTACGTATAGGCGATGCTTCGGCAGTTCGTGTTCAAGGCGCGAGCCACGACCCTTTGCGGCGGCATGTCGTAATTATCGGTCTCCTCGGGCGGTCTTTGGGAGATCTGCCAGTTCTGACAGAACTGACAGTGGAGATTGCAGCCGGCCGTAGCGATAGAAAAGGCCCCTGTGGCCGGCAGGACATGGAACAGCGGCTTTTTTTCGATCGGATCAACATGGACGGCGCAGGGATTCCCGTAGACAAGCGTCTGCAGTTTGCCGTCAAGGTGGATGCGGACCCGGCAGTCGCCCCGTTCGCCTTCACGCAGGCGGCATCGTCTGGGACACAATCGGCATTCGACAAAGGCGGCCATCAGAATTCCTCTATTAGGATCCAGTGTTTCGCTTCATGGAGCCGGAGACCGGCGCGTTCAAGCTCAGCCTTGACGCCCGCCGCGTCGATACGCGCGGCTTTCCTTCCGGGGGCGCGGGCCGGGCGGACGTTGTCCAGGAGCACGGCCGATAATAAGATGACGGCCAGGCAAAAGAAAAACAGGATGGATTTATCGTTTCTGTCCATAATGACGCGAGAAGGTCAATGAGCCTTTGGGGCAGGCGGACACGCATTTGTTGCAGACGATACATTCCGCATGGTCGATCACAGGCTTATTGTCCGGACTAAAGGATATGGCATCGGTCGGACAGACCTTTACGCAGGCGCCGCAGTCGTTGCAGTTCTCCCCCGGACGGAGCTTCCACAGGCTGAGGCGCGCCATAAGGCCGTTGAGGGCTCCGGCCGGACAGAGGTATTTGCACCAGAACCGGTAATGAAAGGCCGCGGCGGCGAGCATCAGGATCAAGAGGGCCCAGGCGAACCGGGAGCCGTTGAGTGTGAACAATGTCAGAAAGACCTCGACGCCCGCGGCATCGGCCTTGCCCAGAACAAGGCTGAGGGCGATCACTCCGACCAGGACGGCGAATTTACCGTAACGCAGGCGCAGGATCAGGGAATTTGTCTTCGCCGCCTTCGTCTTCCGGCGCCGGTGAAAGAGATAATAGATGACTTCCTGGACGGAGGCGAAGGGGCAGATGCTTCCGCAGTAGATATTTCCGAAAAGAAGAACGGTTATGATTGTCAGGCCGATAAGACAATACCACAAAGGCGCCTTTGCGAATTCCGGAAAATGACCGAGTCCGATATTGGCGACCTGGACGACCGAGTACATGGTGCCGTGGACCACGCCCAAGAAAAGCAGTCCGCCGGCAAGAGAGAGCTTGCGAAAAAGGGGGCGTTTTATAAAGAGGGCCGCAACGGCCGTCCCGAACAGGACAAAGGGGATGATGATTTGACCCGCCGCCACGGGATTCGTTGCATGTGCTGGTTCCTCGACGGAAATCCCCAGCACCTCATGGCCGACCAGCCTTAGGCCTTTTTCGAGAGAATCTGCGATGGCCTCGCTGGTAATGGTGGCCCGTGAAATAGCGTCGACACTCCGGCCGATGGTGAAGTCGCTCTTGATATTAAGAGAGGAGAGAGTTGTGAGGAATTCCGAAAGACCCCCCATATACGACGGCGTTTCCGCGTGGCTGATCATATGAAGTCCGGTGATGTCCCCTTCGGGGCCGACGCCCGCCAGTATCTTGACCGGTCCGGCATAGCCGTGTATCTCCGGCGCCAGATCGCTGGTAACAAACGCGAGGCCGATGAGCTCCTTTTTCCCGTCCTTGCCGGATTTGTATGCTTTATAATGAGGAGGGTTGGCCTGTTTCGCAGAAAATTCTTCCGCGTCGGGATAAAGGACCTCCAAGAGGGCTTTTTCCTTAAGCCGGTCTTCAGAAAGGCGGGAGACAACGGAGTGGAAGATTGCCCCGCCGGCAAAGACTGTTACAAAAAGTAATGTGATGAATCTGTAATTGTTCATAAGACATTTTCCCTGCAAATCCAATTTTAACGTGCAACATTTAAGAAAGCAAATTGAAATGTTTCCAGAAAAGGACAGGTAGATAATAGGCTTGACAGGCCGCCTTAAATATCGTATTATTACGATAAAACGATTATCAGTGATTCGCGTATTTGCCTTGAATCATGGGAGATGACCATGGATGTTCAAAAAGACAGCGAGATGCTCAAGGCCCTGGGCCATCCCGTCCGCCTGAAGATGGTGAAGGGATTGATAGAGAACCAGTGTAACGTCAATAAGATCGTCAGCATCCTGAACCTGCCCCAGTCGACGGTCTCCCAGCATCTGGGCGTTCTTCGTTCTCAGGGCATAGTCGAACCTCGCAAAGAAGGCGTCAGGACGCTTTATTGCGTGACCGACAAAAGGGTTAAACAGATTATCCGTTGTTTGAACAAGCATTAAGAGAAGGCTCTGGAAGGATCAGCAGGAAGGGAAGGGTAATGACACGAATTCTTATGGGCTTGCTCATTGGTGCGGCCTTCGGTGCGGTTATGGGTTGTGCCGGCCGATGCGCGAGCGGCGTTTGCCCGCTGACAAGCACGCCGCTGCGGGGGGCGCTTTACGGTGCTTTCATGGGTCTGCTTTTCGCCTTGGCCGCCTAAATATTCTCTTGCACAATATCACGTCATGGAATAAGGTAGTAATCTGCGAGGTATCCTGATGCAAAGAAAGGACAGTATTCATGTTCAAAAAGCTCGTTCAGTTTGCGGTTAACCACCCCAAAATCATTGTCAGTATTACTGGCATTCTTGTCGTTTTAGCAATTGTGCAGTTCCCCCGGATCAAGGTGGATACCGATCCGGAGAATATGCTGCCCGAGGACGCGCCGGTCCGCGTCTTTCATCATGAGGTCAAAAAGGAATTTGATATTTATGATTTTGTCGTTTTAGGAATCGTTAATGAGGAGCATCCCGACGGAGTTTTTAACGTTCAGACATTAACGGACATCTATCACATCACTCAGGAGATCAAAGACATCGAGGGTGTGGTGGAGCGCCAGATCATCGCGCCTTCCACGAAAGACAATATCGAACAGGCGGGGATCGGGACGGTCTCTTTCAACTGGTTGATGGATTCCCCGCCCGAGACCCCCGAAGAGTCCCTGCATATCCGCGATGAGGCGCTTGACCATCCTTTATTCCGGGGGACCGTCGTCTCCGAAGACGGACAGGCCCTGTGTCTCTACATCCCCATCGAAAAGAAAGATTTAAGTTATGAAGTCAAACAGGACATCAAAGAGATTGTTGATGATTACCCCGGGAATGCCCGTTATTATTTTACCGGATTGCCCATAGCCGAAGATCAGTTCGGAGTGGAGATGTTCAAGCAGATGGCCGTTTCCGCCCCCCTGGCCGGACTGGTGGTTTTCCTTTTAATGTGGATGTTTTTCAAATCCGTACGTCTGGTCGCGATCTCCCTTGTCCTTGCGGTTGCCACCGTCTTGATCGCCATGGGCCTCCTGATCGGGTTCGGCTTTCCGGTACACATCATGAGCTCGATGATACCGATCTTTCTGATGCCCATCGCGGTCCTGGATTCCGTCCATATCATGAGCGAGTTTTTCGACAAATACAGGGAATTCAAAGATAAACGTAAAACGATTCTCGCCGTTGTCGATGAATTGTTCATGCCCATGCTCTTCACCTCGCTCACTTCGGCTGTGGGGTTCTTTTCTCTTTCCTTTTCTCCGATCCCGCCGGTGCAGGTCTTCGGGATCTTTGTGGCCATTGGGATTCTCGTAGCCTGGCTGCTGACGATCACCCTGATCCCCGCCTACATCATGTTCATGAACGAGGCGTCTTTCCGCAACTTCGGGCATGCGGCCGCCGTGGAGAAGATGCATGTCCTGGACCGCGTGCTGGGAGGCATGAAGAATGTATCCCTTCATCATTACAAGGTTGTCCTGGCGGTGACCCTGGGCGTTCTGGCCGTCTCCGTGTACGGGATCACCCGCATCCAGGTGAACGACAATCCCGTGAGATGGTTCGAGGACGGCCATCCGATTCGCGTCGCGGACCGCGTGCTCAATGAACATTTCGCCGGCACTTACGAGGCCTATCTGGTCCTGGAGGCCGGCCCCGCCAACGGAGAGGTTTTTATCCGGCCGTCCATGCTCAGGTATATCGAAGATTTACAGATGGATCTGGTGGATAACGGTCTGGTCGGAAAGACCAACGCCTTGACCGATATTGTCAAAAAGATTTATTATGAGCTCCTGGGCGGGGACAAGGCCGATGCCGTCATCCCGGACACCAAAGAGGCTGTCGCGCAGTGCCTCATCTCTTTTGAGAATTCGCATAAACCCGATGATCTGTGGCACTTCACCACGCCGGATTATTCCAAGGTCAACCTCTGGATGCAGCTGACCAGCGGAGACAATAAAGACATGGACGCCGTGACGCAGTACGTCGATCAGTACCTGCAGGAGAATCCGCCGCCTTTTGAGATCACTGCGCGCTGGGCCGGATTAACGTATATCAACGTGGTGTGGCAGAACAATATGGTGGGCGGGATGCTGAAGAATTTTCTGGGGAGTTTTGTCATCGTCCTTTTCATGATGCTGTTTCTTTTCCGTTCGCCGGTGAAGGCCCTGATATCCATGGTCCCTCTCACGGTGACGATACTCTTCATCTACAGCCTTCTGGGCTACTTCGGGAAGGACTACGATATGCCGGTGGCCGTGCTTTCGGCGCTCACGCTGGGTCTCTCTATTGATTTTGCCATCCATTTCATCCAGCGGGCCATCGAGATCAACGACGAAGAAGGGGACTGGCCCAAAACCGCCTCGAGGATGTTCGGGGGGCCAGGCCGGGCGATCATAAGGAACGCCCTGGTCGTCGCCATCGGTTTCCTTCCTCTTCTGGCCGCGCCGCTGGTTCCCTATAAGACGGTCGGATTTTTTATGTTCGCCATCATGGCCGTCTCCAGCGCGGCGACGCTCTTTATCCTGCCGTCGATTATCTCTTTGAAGCCGTTATCCGTCTTCCGCCATCCGGAAAAAGGCGTGGGCTGCCGCTGCTGGCATTGTCTGCTTATCGGCCTTTTTGTGGCCGCGGGCGTGGCCTATGTGATGTTCGGTTACACGGCGGCCCGGTGGCAGCCGGTCACGTTCGCTGCGATCGCGGTCGTGACGTTATCCTCGGCGGTCTGTTATGTCTTGTCTAGAAGTTATCCCACAATTACCCGATGAAAGAAATATAAGAAGACCCAACA
>CAYRXT010000024.1:0-29959 GCA_964428315.1 uncultured Planctomycetales bacterium | reverse complement strand
CGTCCTGCCCCTGCTCCATCTACGGTTCCCCTCCCCCTTGTGGGGAGGGTCAGGGAGGGGGGATTCGTCCTGCCCCCTGCTCCTCTTAATTATTCTCCGTTTCTTCCTTGAACGCCGTCAAAATGAACTGAGAGATTAACGAACGGACATCGCTCGACAGGCAGTCCACCGTGTTATACCACCGGTTGTTCTTCCCCTTGTCCTGGGGCATGGTGACAAAAAGCCCCCGTTCTCCGTTGACCACCCGAAATCCCTTGAGTAGAATGGAATTGTTGACCGTCAGATCCACAAAGGCCCTGATCGCTCCTTCGGACGGCATCCTGTGGATCCTCGCCACCTTTAGATCCAGCGTATCGACTTTCATCTTCTTTCCTCCTTTTCCATCAGCCGCTTATCCGAGATTTCTTCTCAATAAAAAAGATATCAGTCCCGTCCCAAGTGTCAGAATCGTCACCGGCTCGGGGACCGTGGCCTGCGATGTGTCCGCAGGGTCTTCCTGCTGGCTCTGGAAAAAACCTCTTCCCGGAGAAAAACGCGCGCCTTGTGCCGCGGATATCTCCGTATGCAGGCGGAACGCTCCTTCACCGTCAGGATATCTGGCCAAAGACTGGCCGCTGTCCGCTTCCTTTCCGTAGGACACCTCATCAATAATTGTCCCCAGATGATTAAGCAGGGTGATCTCGTCCCCCGAATTATTCAGGCCCAGCGAACCGCCGGACGCGGTGTCTCCTAGGATGTCGTCAATGCCGATCTCGCCTCCTCCGAACACGACGTAATATTCGCCCGGCGCCATAGTCATCGCGTCTCCAAACGAATGGCGCACCTTGATTTTGTCTGAAATTGACCATCCGCCCATGTCCACAGCGGTGTCCCCGGTGTTATAGAGCTCGATAAATTCATCGCCGCCCGATGAAAACACCCCGTCGCCGTTGGCATCACCGGTCAGGCCTTCCGAAGATGGCGCCGCCAGAAATTCGTTTATGACGACAAGAGCGAAGGCCCTGGGCGCCAATCCCCATGCCAAGAACACAAACACAATCAATGCCATTACTGCTCTCTTCATGATGTCTCCTTTCCATACATGTCCATATGCGCATCCGTGTCGCACCGTTTACGTTCGACCGAGAAATAAGATGTCCTGACCTCCGAGAGTTCCCTCTGGAACAGTCCGGCCTCACCCTGAGGAGTCCGCACTCAGGGCGGATTGGGACAGCCATCTCTCTTGTCTTGAAAGAAACCAACAACTGCAGGAAGGGTTCACAAACCGTTTTATTTTTTGGATAATGTTTTGGCTTCTTCTTCCTTTGTCTGCATTACGGCCACGTCTTCCTTGTAACAACGTGAGCACGGTGTCAATCCTTCCTCGATAGCAGCCTCTTTGGATATCTCTTCGACTTCCCTGTTCTTGACAAACCGGCAATCGGCCTTGTGGTATTTGCTGCCGTTTTTTGTGACAAAGACGTTTTCGGCAAAGGCCATGGTCCCCGCCGAAAGCATCATGGTACATAAAACCACTGCCAGGATTCTCTTTATCATTGTTGTCCTCCTTAAAGATTGATCCTGCAGTTGTCAGTTCGCAATTTATGGTCCTTCAACATGCCCGATTGCTGCGCTGAACTTCCCCCCCGTCAGGGCGTCAATCAGAGCGGTCAATTCCTCAATCCGCAGGAACCGGTCACGCGCAAGCACAGGATCACCCTTCTCCGGATCCTGCCGCTCTTCCATCTGCAGTCTTCGCCGTTCAAAGTAGAGTCTCGTGACTTCGTCCAGGATATCCTCTCTCAGTTCCACCATCAACTTGGAACGCGAGTCGATGGTCGTCTGGTCCGTGCTCCAAACCAGATCACCCAAATCCCAGGAAAGCGAGACGTCCCAATCGATATATTCCCGTCCCGTAACAAGCACATCGGGGCTCTGCCCCGTATCCCAGTGAAAGAGATCCGTTCCGGATCTGTCCAGACCGACGGAAAGGTCCGGGAGGATGGCACGTGTTTTGGCCAGCGACCGCCATTCTCTTATCTTTCGCGGACTGACCTCCGCGTAATCAATGGCCATGCTATGAACCTCGCCGATTGTGGGTTCATCTGAGAATTGCAGGTCCTTCCAGTTTACGGCATTCGCTTTTTCTTCCATGTCCGGCGCCCCATAAGCCAATACATATATCCCCCTGTCTGTAGCCGCGTATAGATTCCCCTCTTTGTCCGTTTCCAGATCGTTGACCCGGTTTGTCGTCAACCCACGGAAAACCTGCTTCCACCCAAAACGGTCCTTTCTGAAAACGCCGTCCTTTGTGGCCGCCCACAGCGCGCCCTCACGGTCAATGCATAAGTCCCGCACAGGAAAGGATAATTCATAAGCCGGCAGGCTCTCCCATCGTTTTCCTGCCGTGTCCGAAATGATCACCCTGCCGCCCAAAGCGGCCGCAGCAAGCCGATTATCCGACGAAACGGCCAAACCAACCGGAGGCAGAGCTTCAACGTCATCTTCATTTTCCGGACCCTTTTCTTCAGGCAAAGTCCCTATCGTGGAATAAACCTTTTCAACGCTGAGATCTTCTTTGGCAATCCGGTAAACCGCATCAGGGGTCGCCGCCAGGACGGCATCCGGAGTGGTCATGACATTCAAAACCGGCATATTGTTTAGCCCGTAGCCGATTTTTTCCCACCTGTTGTCCGTCCTTGCCCTGTAATAAAATCCGCTTGTCGTACCCAAATAGACCCTGTCATCCACCCGGACGGAAAGGCAGTGTTCGCTCAAGTAATCCTTCGTCGTAAATATTTTTTTTAATTGCCCTCTCCTATTCAAAAGGTAAAGCCCGTTATCCGCCGCCGCATAAAGATCTCCCGTTGTGTCTTCCTCTATATATAAATCGTTAATCCGGATACTTGATCCTGCAATGCTCCCGATATCCTTCCATGTCCCGGATGCCTCTAATAGATAGATATGTCCATTCTCCGTTGCCGCATAGAAAATACCTGCCCTCCTCTCGACCGCTATTTCAGCTATCCGTTCATTCAAATTCCATCTACCCATGACCTTCCAGAGGGCCTGTTCCGGAAGCGAAAATCCCGTCAAAACTAAAACGGCAAGGCTCATCCCCGTTATCCAGGCACTATTCAACCGCATCATTATAGATCCTTTCCACATCAATCAGCCTTATCGCGTACGTAACATCATCCCGGAAATTCTTATTCGCATCGTCAATGATCGACAATACTTTTTCCATGTAAATCAGCATGGCCTCCAGTCCGAGCTTTCTTTTCATCTCCACAAGCACGCGCAGAAACGTATAAACGGCAATGATGTGTTTCTGGGATATAAATACTTTTGATCGAAAAGGGTTTTTTGCTTTTGAGGATTCATTATGCTCGTTTGAAGAATTCTTATCAATCATGTCGTCTCTCCTTTTTTTTGATAAGTTTACAATATATTTGCTCTTTTGTCAATTTATTTATTATTGTACAAATTTGTCATTTAATTCCTTTCTCTCTGTAAAATAATAAGTTATAAAATAGCAAAAACAATAAAAAAATATTTATTGTAAATTTTGAAATTATTGATTGATTATTTATCAATTTATGTTATTCTAAACTGGTATTCAGTCCTTTGATCATTTAAATCTATCCACCTTAATCCGGGAGAACGCCATGCACATCGGCGAAAAAATTAATCAGTTGAGAAAATCCCAAAAAATGACGTTAAAAGATCTGTCCGAGGGAAGCGGTGTGCAGATCGCCACTTTGAGCCGCATCGAAAACGGCAAGATGACCGGCACCCTGGAAAGCCACATGAAGATCGCAGAGGCCCTTGGCATTTCACTGACCGGTCTCTATTCCAATATCGACCAGGAAAACCGGACAGTATCACATCAGGCAAAAGACCATTCGACCGACATGTTCGTCCACAGCGAAAAATCCTCCTATGAAATCCTGACCGCGAAGGTCTTCAAGAAAAAGATGATGCCCATTATGCTGAAAATCGAACCCGGCGGCAGGACCAATCCGGAGCAAAACCAGCCCGGGACGGAAAAATTTTTATATGTTTTGGACGGCCGGATTAATGCTTATATAGGGGAAGACAGCTTCCCCCTTTCGGCCCAGCACACACTCTATTTCGATGCCTCTTTAAAGCATTGCTTTGGGAATGAAGGGAGCAAAACAGCCCGGGTCATCTGTGTCTGCACTCCGGTGGCGCTGTGAGATGGCGAGTAGGGGAATCAGAATTTTCCGAGATGTTTTTTCGGAAAAGTGATAACGCCATGCTGTCCAAGTGAAAATGAAGGGTATCGGGGATCTGTGATGACTTTTTAATATAAGTTAAAATCTTAATTCCTTAAATCCTTAATCAGGAGGGTGACATGACAAACAAAAAGGTCTTAATCGTCGATGATGAGGAGGGAATCCGGGAATCGCTCAAGCTTATCCTTTCGGACCATTATGACCTGGTCCTGACCGAAAACGGCGAGCAGGCCATGGACATACTCAAGACAGCCCCCGACATTGGGCTTGTGCTTATCGATATTAAGATGCCCAAAGTCAACGGCCTTGAGGTGCTGAAAAGAATAAAGGAGACAAGACCCGGGCTGAAGGTCATTGTGGTGACCGGCTACAAATCCGTGGAAACCGCTGCCGAGTCGGTAAAGCTCGGTGCCTCCGGATACATCGTCAAGCCCTTCAAGTCGGAGGAAATATTAGAAACGGTGAAAAATAATTTTGATGGGTAATTCTATTGAACCAAACATTTTTTCTATTGCCGCGTTATGGACATCCATAATTTGCCTTTTTCTCGTCCTTCTATTCTTGCTCTATGGAAAAACAAAGGTCCATCGCATTTGGGGGCTCTTTAATTTATCGCTTTCATTATGGGCATTCTTTGTTTTCCTAGCCGCATCTTCCGCCAATAAGGATTACGCCTATATTTTTTGGCTTATTTCACATAGCTTCGGCATCTTTATATCCATTTTTTTCTTCCATACGATTCTCCAAATAAGTCATTCGCGAACAAAATTAGATAGACTCCTGTTGGCCTTTTCATACCCCTACGGCGTCATCTTCATTTCATTGAACTGGATTTATAACGGCGCGATTTTATATTCGGGAACCCATTTATTATTCAACTCCATTCACTACTTGCAGGTAAAAGCTTTACCCTTCATTTTTTGCTTATCCCCCTGGATCATACTTGCCCTGGCAAGCATATTCAAGCTTTTCGGCTATTGTGCCGTTTCCAAAGATCCCTTATTAAAAAACCTTTGCGCTAGTACAATCATCGGGTATTTCGGAGGGGCGTCTACGTTTTTGCCCATGTTTGATTCTGACAAATTTTATCCCTCAACAGTTATCCTTGTCGGATTGTACGGCATTGTTAACAGTTATTCTATTTTCAAGCATCATTTATTTGAAATGCAAATCATCATTAAAAAAAGCATAGTTTATTCCATCGTACTAACACTCGTCACACTGATTTACTTGCTCATTGTTTTCTTTGCTGAAAAATTATTCCAGTCCATTGTTGCCTATAATTCCTTATTTATAAGCACGCTCATCGTGCTATTCATTGCCCTTTCCTTTTCCCCGTTGAAATCCAGAATCCAGTATTACGTTGACAAATATTTCTTTGACAGGTCTCATCTGGAACTCCTTGAGGAAAACGCATTTTTAAGACAGCAGGTCACACAAAGCAAAAAATTAAAGGCCATCGCCACTCTGGCCAGCGGGCTTGCCCATGAGATAAAGAACCCCCTGACGGCCCTATCGACCTTTAGTGAATACCTTCCCGAAAAGAAGCAGGATCATGAATTTCTAAATAAATTTGCCAATATCGTTCCGAAAGAGGTCAAACGCATCAATGACCTCGTTCATCACCTTCTTGAGTTCGCCCGGCCGGGCCCCCTGGAAATGAGGCATACTTTGTTACACGAATTAATAGAAGAACTTTTAACTTTCCTTAACAGTCACTTTATCAAAAATAGGATTCGGGTAGAAAAAGCGTTCTATGCCCCCAGGAAAATACAGCTTTTTCTGGATGCCAACAGATTTCGACAGGTTCTTCTTAATATTATCATGAATGCGGTTGAGGCTATGCCTTATGGAGGCCTGTTAAGTGTTACTACGGAAATCCGATCCTTTTTAGCAAAAAGCGACGAAACTTATGTGTTCATTATCATTCAAGACACAGGAATGGGAATAGCCAAAGAAGACCTTTCCCACATTTTCAATCCTTTTTATACAAAAAAGGAAAAAGGCACCGGGCTGGGATTATCGATCGCTTATGAAGTTGTCAAACTTCACTACGGGGTAATCAACGTGGAAAGCCATGCGGGAGTCGGGACGAAATTTATTATACGGCTTCCTTTAAAAATGCAAAATCTCCCTACACCCTCCCCCTCTCAAACAACTCCGTCATAGCCTTGACCACGATGGGGTTGAACTGCGTCCCGGAACATTCCCGGATCTCATTAACGGCGGCCTCCTTGGACAGGCCCCGGCGGTAAGGGCGGTCGGTCACCATGGCGTCGAAGGCGTCAGCCACGGCGATGATGGCGGCGATAAGCGGGATCTCCTCTCCCTTCAAGCCTTCGGGGTAACCTTTACCGTCGTAGCGTTCGTGGTGGTACTTGACCCCTTTAAGGCTCTCCTCAAACTCCGTGATGGACCGGAGGATCTCCACGCCGCGCACGGTGTGCTGTTTCATGATCTCGTATTCCTCGGGCGTGAGCTTGTCCTGCTTGCCCAGGATCGTCTCGGGTATGGCGATCTTTCCAATATCGTGAAGGAGGGCGGATAGATAGAGGCTTTCGAAGAATTCCGAAGGTAGTTCGGCTGAACCGTTGGCCGTCATCTGGTGCGCGACGGCCAGGGAATAGCGCGTGACGCGGTCCGTGTGGCCTCGCGTGTAGCGGTCCTTGGCCTCGATGGTGGAGGTGAGCGCTATGGTAAGATTGACAAAGAGGTTGCGGTAGCGTTCCTTTTCCTTGCCGAGATCCGCGAACAGCTGGGCATTGCGGATCGCCATGGCCACGTCCGAGGCCAGCGCCGAAAAGAAGTTCAGCTCTTCCGTATCGAAACTCTTCCCGTCTTCCTTGGCGCCCAGCAAAAGGATGGCCATCAGCTTATTCATGAAATAGGCCGGGATGCACGCTACGCAGTTGAACATCTGCATCTGGCTGCTGACCTGGCCGAGGAGATCGCGCACCTCGCCGTTGCCCCGGGCCATCATGCTCTCCCGCCATATCATCCTGTTGAGGTCCTGGGCCACGACCGCCTGGTTGCCGTTTGTAAAGAGGCCGGGAATCTTCTGCGAGAACAGCCTGATCACGGGGTTGTCCTTGTCGAATCGCACGAGTCCGGCGGGGATCTTGTACCCCGTCGACCCGCGCGAGATCGTCATCACGTAAAAATCCTTCTGGTGGTCATAAAGCAGGATGCCGGCATGCCGGACATGGACCTTGCGCACGAGCATCCTCACGATCATACGGATCAACGTTGTGGGATCGTGGATCAGGATCATGCTCTTCGAGGCATTCTCCAGCTCCCGCTTGTAGTCTATGGACCGCGTTTTTTTTGACATAATCGAAGCCTTCCCTGCTGAGCCGTCTATCCGGCGTAAGAGTAACCGGCGGAACTCTTCTCTTCTACTGCTCCAATCCTCCGCTCAATTCCTTCAGCACAATTTTCTCGAGCTCGTCGAGGACAAACGGTTTGTGGATGTAGTCGACGATACCCAGATCCCAAGCCTCCTTGATGGTCTCGCCGTTTTCAACGCCCGTGACCATGATGACCTTGACCGGATTGCTTTCGGCGCGGATCGCCTTCAGGACTTCAATGCCGGTGACCGCCTCCATGCGCACATCTAAAAGCACAAGATCAGGCCCCTCTTTGCGTATCAGTTCCAGCGCGTCCTTCCCTCCGGCCGCGGTCAGGGTTTCGATATTTCTTTTGCTGAAAAAATTCCGCGCGAAATCGCGGACATCTTTCTCGTCGTCAACGATCAACAGTTTCGGCACTTAAATACCCCTTTCGGACAAATTCCCGTGAAGCTGTCCCGCGGCCTTCTTCACACACACGCTTCACACCCTGGTTGTTTCTTCGGCCCGCCCTTCTATGCTCTCCGCTATTATGGGCAGAAATATCGAAAACGTCGTGCCGGCGCGGTAGCGGGTCACGACCTTCACCTCTCCGCCATGGTTTTCCTCTATGATCTTCCGGATCACGTACAGTCCGAGACCGGTGCCTTTTTTGCTCGACAGCTTTGTCGTAAAAAACGGCGTGAAAAGCTTTTCCTTTTCTTCATCCCTGACGCCCATGCCGTTATCGGTGATGAGAATATTCATGCGCCCCTCAAGTTTCTGTGCCGTGCTATGAATATGGGGTTTGTAATCTTTCTCCCCGAGTTCTTCCTTGCGCTGCATCAGGGCGTCGTATGCGTTGTCGATGAGATTGAACAAAACCTCCTGCAGCTGAGTGAAATTGCCGGAAATCTTTGGCAGAGTTTCGGGAAAATCCTTGATGAGGTCGAACCGGTTAAGCTTGATCTTGTACTGCACCATTTCTATCGATGACTTGAAAAGTTCATTCAGATCGACGGCCTCAAAACCGGCCTCGCCCTTGCGGCTGTATTTCAGAAGTCCCTCAACGATCTCACCCCCCTGTTTGACGTTGTCTAGGATGCGGCTCAGGGAATTCTTGACCTCCTCCACGGTCCGGCTGGTCTCTGCCGGCAGGTTGTTGTTCAGCTTCAGCTTGATCGTGTCCAGCGCGTCGCCGGCTATAAATCCCAACGCATGCAGGCGGTTGTTGATCTGATGGGAGAGACCGTCGGCCATGGTCCCGATTGTGGCCATCTTTTCGGCCTGAAAAAGCTGCTGCTGGGTCCGCTTGGCCTCTTCGTAAAACTGGGCGTTTTCGATGGCCAGTGCCGCCTGGTTGGAGAGGATCGAAAAGACGGCGATGTCATCGGAGCTGTAAAGTTCTCCGGATTTTTTCTTGCCTAGAACGAGAAAAGCGATGAGCTCTTCCTGTTCCACTAAGCTGGGGATGATAATGGCGGAGTTAAGTATCTTCATCTGTTCGCGGATTTCTGTCAAAAGCCTGTCATTATAGTCCCTCGCCCTCTGGTCGACTTCTTCAAAAACCAGCGCGTCCATCTGCCGCCTCAGGTAACGTATAAAAGCCGTATCTTTTTGAAAAGCCCTGCACTGTTTCAAAATCTTTGAATTCCGGGCGGCCATCAGCCTGTACTCCTTTTTCGTGCGGTCATACATATAGATGGCGCCGTGTTCGATGCGCACTGTGCGTGTGACGATGTGGACGATAAGTTTGAGCAGTTTATTCAGGTCCTTCACGCGGCTCATGCCCGCCGAGGCATTGCGCAGGGTGCTCTGGTAACGCCTCTGGTCCTGAAACAGTTTGTCTTCGGCCCTTTTTTGTATAAACAGATAAATGAAAGGCCCGCCCGTTGCCAGGACCGTTGAGGTAACCAGCGGGACCAGCCACCACTTGTCCCCAAAAATGGCATAAAGCTGATAGTTCCATCCAAAGGCAATGGCAAAGGGGATTCCGAGGACAAGGCTGTAGACTAGGATGAATATGCCCGTACGTGTAATGGCTATTGTAATATCTAATAAACGAAAACGTAGAATTGCATACGTCACTATTATGCAATATATAGGAATTAGAATATTCCCGTAAGGATAAATATTCCAACCTATTATGGGGAAAAAATTCATTACCCCACCTGCAAAACCTGTTATGACAGACAGAAAAAAATACTTAATTTTGTTCTTTTCTATAATGGAGGTGGACTCTTTATAGTGAAAAATTAATAACACATGACCTAAAAAAACGATTGCCATCCAAAATATAAAAAAGGCAACGTAAATCAAATTCTCAGCTTTTGCATAATAAAACGAATTAAATGAGTATTCGACTCTCGAAATCACCTCCGATGTGAAAAGATCAAGGAACAATAAATAAAACCCTAAAATGTATAGTGCTGGTAAAATTATCCTAAATTTCTTGTGAGTAAAACAACAAACAAAATGAAAAAAGGTGATTGGAATAAAAATAACACCCACGTGAGCTATTCTCCAAAGCACTAAAGCCGTGTTTGGATTAGTTTCATGTGCAACAAAAAAACCGCCCAAACCCCATACCGACAACGACAAATTGAAAAATGCCCAGACCTTATGAAGCGTTGTTTTGCCCTTTGAAACAACAAACACCACAATTATGGATGTGATTCCGATTAAAAGGCCTGAAATTTCAAACAGATTCATTAACAACTCCTCAAAACAATTGCCGCATCAAAACCTCCAAAACCATATGAAGTTTTTACGGCATAAGTTTCCTCCCTCAACATAGTTTCTTTTCTTGCAAATTCTAAATTTAACCTTTTTTCAATATGATTGGCATGGACGTATTTAGGCAGTCGTTTCTGTTCTAAAACTAAAAGAAGAAGAATTGTTTCAATCAAAGCACTCGCTCCAAGAGCATGCCCAACAAGTGGCTTAAAAGCCGTTACAATCGGATTGCTATCGTCGAAAACTTCATTTATGATTTTTGCCTCAAACTTATCACCTGATATTGTTCCAAGTCCATGCGGACAAATAATATCAATTTTTTCTTTTGAAACTTTACTTTTTTGTAAAGCAACATTTAAACAGTTTCTATAATAGTTTTCAGCCACATTTGGCAAGGTGACTTTCCAAGATTCCAAAGAAAAGCCACCGCTAAGGTATTCTGAATAAATTTTCGTCCCTCTGTTTTTTGCCCTTTCAAATCCTTCTAAGATAATAGCACAGCCGCTTTCCCCAAAAATAAATCCGTCACGTCCTCTTGCAAAGGCCTTAGTGGATCCATTTTCAGAATAAAGACCTCGCTCTTTAAGCCATAAACATTTGTGTATCTGAGGACTATCGGAAGCGGCGATCACCACAACGTCTGATACTTTGTTCCTTATTAATTGTGCCCCCAATTCAATTGCATAAAGACCAGTGGCACAAGCATTATTAATAAATAGAGAAAAATTATGAATATTAAACAATTTTGCAATATGATGTAGAAACATAAAACTTTGTGTTTCATATGCGCTCCTGCTAATTTTTGAATAAATTGTCCCGAAATATTCATTAAAGTTAAAAACCTTATTCCTCTTTTTATAGTTAAAGGATTCGACAAACATTAAATTAAGCAAGTCCTCGAGCCCCGGATTCTCATGCGTGACAATTAAGGCGACTCCCTCTCTTCCCTTTAGCCCCGCGTCTTCTAGCGCATTTGCAATTGCATAAATTATTAAATTTAAATCCTTACTTTTTTTCCCTTTTTTCCAAATATTAATTTCGTTAATTTTATTTTTATCTAGTCCAATATCATTCATTTTTAGATTCTCAATAGCATGCAAATGAAATGACCCAACCAATGTTTTATTAATGATAAATTCTTTTCTAATCACCCCCGTTGACCCGACAATAAGGTTTTTCCAGATCTCCTCCAGAGTATTGCCTAGAGAGCAGGAGGCTCCAATTCCAGTAACTGCTATTCGTTTTTTATTCATTTTTTGCATTTTAACAACATTAAAAATTTTTCATTTTCTGACTCAAAATTGCCTGAATGAATTCTGTTGTTTATTGTCTCGATGTCTCTAAATCCAGCTTCTTTGATTATTTCGATCCAATTTTTCTCACTCAAAAAGCCATAATTTTTTCTTTTACTATTCGTCCTTTTAGTATTCTGATAATTGTCCAATATATTAAATATCATTTCTTGGAATAAAACACGTTCGTCCCCATCTCTTATTAACTCTGCAATAATGAGATCGCCACCTGGTTTTAATATTTTTTTCACGCTTTTTAATGTAAAATCAATATCCCTTGCTGCATGCAAAGAATTAACACCAAAAACAAAATCAATGGTTTCTTCATGAACTTCTTGTTTACATAAATCAATATTAAAATCTATTTTTTTCAATTCATATACGAATCTTTCATCGGCATTTTCTAAAAATATCCGATTCCCCTCTCTTAAAAAAACTGGAGAAATGTCAGAAAAAATATACTCTTTAATCCTCCTTAATGCATTCTTCTGGCGAGCAATTTTTAAAACCATCTCAGTAGCCCCACCTGTTCCGCCTCCTAATTCTAATATCCGTGATTCAGTTGTCTTTTTTATATTTTCTATTAAAAAATTGGCACCTGACGAATTAAATATTTTATAACCATTAAAATTGTTTTGAAAATATGCCCTCCACAACTTCAATTTCTCTCCCGAAAATATAATTTCGGTTCCTCCCTTTCTCCCAAACAGGTAATCCGGATATTCCATCGATACCTTTTTCATTAAATCAATTGAAATTTTAAAACTACAATCAAGTCGGAGTATTTCTTTCTCAATTTTTTCAATTTCAATATGTGGCAATTTTGTTTTTAAATGAAACTTACTCTTTCCATTTTCAGCGTTCTGATCTACAAGTCTATTCTGTGCCAAAAATTTCAACATCCATGTTAAGGGCAGGACAGATTTAGTGCACAATACTTTCTTTTTAATAACTTCTTCAATTGTCACAGCATCTTTCCTCATAACCTCTTCTAAGCCAACATTTTTAAATATAGAAACAATTAAACCAACGGTATGCTTAATGGAAAGATCATAGACCGCATAATATTCTCTGGTTAACAAGTCCCCTATTATCTGCTTTGTTGAAGAATATTCCATGAGTATTTTCTAAGTGTTTAATGCCTTTTCAAAACCAAAGCCCCATTATTCCCCCCAAACGCCAGGGAGTTGTTGATCACGGTTTTGACCTTCCGCTCCCGGCTGGTGTTGGGGACGCAATCGATTTCACATTCCCGGTCCTGTTCTTCAACATTGATGGTCGGCGGCACCCTCTGGTCCCGGATGGCCAGACAGCAAACGACGCTTTCCAGGGCCGCGGCCGCGCCCATGGTATGGCCGATCATCGACTTGATGGAACTGACCGGAATGTCCCTTGTCTTTTTCCCGAAAACCCGGTTGATGGCCCGGCTTTCCGCGAGGTCGTTTTCCTTTGTCCCGGTCCCGTGCGCGCTGATATAATCCACATCATCCGGACGGATCCCGGAATGGGTTATCGCGCCCGTCAACGAATGGCAGATGCCTTCAACCGAAGGGGCGGTCATGTGCCGGGCGTCGCACGACATGCCGTATCCGAGGACCTCCGCATAAATATCCGCCTTCCTGTTGCGTGCCGATTCAAGGGACTCGACAACCAAGATGCCCGCCCCCTCGGCCGGGATCATCCCCTGCCGGTTTTTGTCGAAGGGCTGGCATTTTTCCGGAGCGACGGCAAAGAGCCTCCCGAAACCCGTAAAGACGATCCGCGAGAATCCGTCCGCCCCGCCGACCAGGGCGCAGTCCAGATCTCCTGAACGTATAAGATCAAAGGCCTGCGCGAGCGCGTAATTCCCTGACGCGCAGGCCGTCCCGAATACGCAGTTCTGTCCTTTCAACCCGAATTCCTTGGCAATAAACGAGCTGATCGAACTTGACGGGAACAGCGCGACGTGAAGATAATCCCTGAAACGCCGGCGGTCGCTTATGACCTTATCATTGTACTGCTCAAGAAGGCCGATCTCTCCTGTTGTGGTGCCGATAAAAACACCCATCCGCCGTGGTTGTATCTTGTCTACTGTCAACTTCGCGTCATCCAGGGCCAGGAGGCTCGCGGCCACTCCCAACTGCGACGCCCTCCCCATCCTTGAGGCTTTGCGCTTCGGCATAAATCCACCCGCGTCAAAACCCTTCACCTCCCCCGCGTAGTGGCGTTCGTACCTGGAGGTATCAAAGGCTTCGACGCGGCTGATGCCGGACCTGCCGGCGAGGCAGTTTTTCCAGAAATCCTGCCACCCGATGCCGATGGAGGACACGACCCCCAGACCCGTCACAACAACGCGTCTTTCATCCGGTTTCATTATCAAGGATTGGCCCCGTCACTTTCAGGCTGTTTATCCCCAACAAAAAAGCCCCGGTTATTGTCCGGGGTCCTGTCGTCTTTGGCGTTTATCTTCCGCTCGATCCATTCATCGATATGAATTCGTTTGAAGCGCCAGTCGCTGCCGATCTTGAAGGCGGGTATCCTTCCCTTCTTGGCGTATTTGTACACAGTCGATGCATGAACACCCAGGTATTCGGCCACTTCGCGAAGCGTCAGAACTTCCTTTTCATTTAACATACATTAATTCCAGTTAACTCATATTAACACATGAATCAGAACAACGTGAACCCGCGATGCGCAACGAACCGCCGCGAAGTCCGCAACTTATTATAGACCATATTCTTACTATATTAGGCGATTTTTTGGGTGTCAAGCCCTCTTTGGGAGGTTCCGGCGGGGATGAATTTTTAAGGAAAACCAAAAATGCGATAGGAACGCGGATAAAGCTCAAACGGCCAGCGAATCGAGATCTTCCGGGGCCTGAATATTGCCGACCGCCAGGCCGGCATTGATCTTCCGGACCAGACCTTTGAGCACGCGGCCCGGGCCGATTTCGATAAAATCTTTGACGCCCTGTCCGGACATATACTCAACGGAAGCCACCCACTGCACGGATGAGGTGATCTGCAGAGCGAGATTCCTGCGGATCATCTCCGGGTCGCTGACCGGACGGCCGTCCACGTTGGAGATGACCGGGACGCGCGGCGCGACGATACGCGTCTTAGCCAGTTCATCGGCGAACCGCCCGGCGGCCGGCCGCATCAGGGACGAATGGAACGCTCCGCCGACATCAAGGGGGATGACGGCCTTCGCGCCGGCGCCGCTGATCTTTTCGCAGGCGGCCCGCACGCCGGCATCGCGGCCGGTGATCACAATCTGTTCGCGCGAATTGAAATTAGCCACCTCGGCGCCGAACTCCTCGCAGATCTTTTTCAATAACTCGGCGTCGAATCCGATGACCGCGGCCATGGCGCCTTTCTCCTCTCGAGCCGCCTCTTCCATGAAAAAGGAGCGCCTCTCGACCAGCCCCAGGCCCTCTTCAAACGAGAACGCGCCCGACGCGGCCAGGGCCGTGTATTCGCCGAGGCTCAGCCCCGCGGTGAAACGTGTTTCGCACGCATCCAGCCTGCCCGAGGAACGCAGGACTTCCAGGGCGGCGAGGCTCACTGTGAAGATCGCCGGCTGGCAGTAGGCGGTGGAGGTGAGTTTTTCCTGAGGGCCTTCGAAGACGGTCCTGGTCAAATCCAGGCCGAGGATCGCATCGGCCCGAGAGAACAGGTCCCGGACCCGCGGGGAGGATTCATAAAACCCGCGTCCCATGCCGACCTTCTGGGCGCCTTGACCGGGAAATATAAGGGCAACAGGTTTCATGGTTTCGATTTTTTGAAAGTCACCATGGAGTCCCACGGGCAAGCCCGTGATCCCTCTCTTATCCGACTTCGTAAATCTTCAGGCGCAATCCGACGAAGCGCCACGGCTTTTAGTCCGCATTCATCCACGGCTAAAAGCCGTGGTATTCTGCGAAGTCGGATAAAAGGTCACAGGTGACTGTGTGACTTTGTGACTTTGTGACTGTGTTACCTTGCTTCACCACCGCATCACGTTCGCGGCGGAGACAAGGCCCGCGCCGAAAGACACCATGGCCACCAGTCTTCCCCTTTTGACGCGGCCTTCGCGCACGGCGTCGTGCAGGGCCACCGCGCAGGAGGCCGCCGACATGTTGCCGTAATGCATGATGTTTATGAAAAATTTCTCTTTGGGCACGCCGAGTTTTTTGGCCACCGCCGCGATGATCCTGTCGTTGGCCTGGTGCGGGATGATGCAGTCCACGTCCTCAAGGCGTACCTCAGCCTTTTTGGCCGCCGCGGTGACGGCCCGCGCCATGGACGCGACGGCGATCTTGAAAAGCTCCTGCCCCTGCATGCGGATGTATGGCAGTTCGGCCCTGGCCGGGCCCCTGTTCCGGGGATGGCGTCCTCCGTCGGTCACGACCGACATCAGTCCGCAGTGCTCGCCCTCGGCATGGAGATATTCCGCGAGAATCCCCCTTTTTCCGCGCACGGCACCCAGCACGCACGCGCCGGCGCCGTCCCCGAATAGGACGCACGTGTTTCGGTCCTTCCAGTCGATGATCGAGGTCATAATCTCCGAGGCCACGACAAGGGCTGACCGGTAAAGCCCGCTCTCAAGAAACTGCCTGGCGGTGGTGATGCCGTAGATGAACCCGCTGCAGGCCGCCGAGATGTCAAAGGCGGCGGCGTGTCGGGCCTGCAATTCTTTCTGGACGAGGCACGCCGTGGACGGGAAATGGCTGTCCGGCGTAGAGGTGGCCACGATGATCAGTTCGATCCGGGAGGCGGGGACGCCCGCGTCCTTGAGCGCCTCCCGGGCCGCCGGCAGGGCGAGATGACTGGCCTTCCCTCCTTTCCGGACGATCCGGCGCTCCTTGATGCCCGTGCGCGTGGTGATCCACTCGTCGGAGGTTTTCACCATCTTTTCAAGATCTTTGTTGGTCAGTCGTTCCCGGGGCAGATAACTGCCGACGCCGAGGATTCCCGTCTTTTTGCTTGTTGTCATTCTTTATATTCTTGTTTCGTGATTCAGGTTTGGCGACTTGTGATCCGCCCAATTTTACACGTAATGCGCCGCTCATGTTTTGTGGTTCGCTTAATATGACGCGTCCATCTTTCTTTTGATGAATCACGGATCACGAACCACGTCTTACTGAATCGTTTCGTCAAGTTTGGCCAGGACGTTATGCTCCACTTCGCGCATGGCCGCGCGGATGGCGTTCTTAATGGCCTTGGGCGACGACCGCCCGTGGGAAATCATCACGATGCCGTTGACCCCCAGGAGCGGCGCGCCGCCGTATTCGGAATAATCGGCGTAGCGGCGGATATGCGCCAGCCGCGATTTCATAAGCAGTGTCCCGAGCATGGCCAGCGGGCTGGACTTGACCTCGCGTTTGATCAGTTTCCCGGCCGATTCCATCAGGCCCTCGGAAACCTTGATGACGACATTGCCAACAAATCCGTCACAGATGACGCAGTCGCTCTTCCCCGCGAAGATCTCGCTCGCCTCGACGTTTCCGATGAAGTTCTCGATGTGCTCCGAGAACATCTTGTACGTCTCTTTGGCGAAGTCGGTGCCCTTGGTGGCCTCCTCGCCGATATTGAGGAGCCCGATGGCGGGGTTGGACCGGCCCAGAACGCTCTGTGAATAGATCCTCGCCATGAGGGCCGAGTGCATGAGGTGTTTCGGTTTGGGGTCGGTGTTGGCGCCGACGTCAATCAGAAACGTGAAGTCCCTCAAAGTCGGGATGACAAGTCCGATGGCGGGCCGTTCCACTCCGGGCAGCATCCCCAGAAAGACACTCGCCGCGCAGACAACCGCCCCCGTGTTCCCCGCGCTGACAAAGGCGTCAAAGGAATGCTCCTTCAGGAGCCGTATGCCCTCGCTTATGGATGAATCCTTCTTGGACCGGATACTGCTCGTGGCGGGGTCAAGCATTCCGATGACCTGGGGGGCATGGATGATCTCGATATCGCCGGCCGTATAAGTGTGCCGCGCAAGCTCCTTTTCCACTTCCCCGCGCACACCCACAAAAGCTATCTTGACGCCCAGCTCCCGCACCGCCAAGAGCCCGCCTTCCACGGCCGCCGCCGGCGCGTAATCACCTCCCATGGCATCGATAATGATTTTCACATCGGGTCTCCGTTATGAGTTAACCAGTTGGCCGGTTGCCAGTTGTCCAGTTTGGCATTTAGCCAGTTGTCCATTTGCATTTTCCGTTGCTAGTTCGGCACAAGCGTGTCCAAATGAGGATCGAATTATCGACGGCGGTTTGGAGGTTCAACATTAAATCATGCCCTCACCGCCGAATAGGCCCCTTTGGGGCATGCCTTTAAGAAATTGTCCTCCCCGCTTAAAGCATGCGGGGATGACATCATTATTGCGACAGCAATGAACTGGTCAACTAGTTAACCGTCAAACTGATTGCCTATCCCGCCTTCTTCTTTTCTTCCTTCACCTTGATTTCGACGACCTGCTTGCCTTTGTAATGCCCGCACGCCGGGCAGACGCGGTGCGGCAGGATCTTCGCCCCGCAGTTCGAGCAAACGCTCAAACTCGCGGGCGTGATCTTCCAGTGTGTGCGGCGTTTTCGACCCCGTTGTTTTGAATGCTGTCTTTTCGGTAAGGCCATGAGTGTCTCTCCTTGAATACCGGCTAAGGTTCCTTGTGCAGTACGGCTTTTTTGGGCGCGCCCTCTTTGCAGCGGCATGATTCCCGGTTAAGGTTCGCCCCGCAGTTCGGGCATATCCCCCGGCAGTCCTCCCGGCAGAGCATCTTCGCCGGTGAATGGAGGATGATTTCCTGCCGGATATCTTCGCCGAGATCGATGAATTCGGTCTCGGGAAGGATTTCGTAATAAAAGACGTATTCAAAATCGCTGCGGCACGCCGTGTTTTCCAGACAGCGGGCGCAGAACGTCCGGGCTTCGAAAACGACCCGGGTGCGGGCCAGGACGGTGTTGCCGGTCCGGTTGACCCTGGCGCTTACCGTCACCTCGGGCGCGTAGCGGATATCCCGGGAATCCTCCAGGCCGATGTCGGCCGGCGGAACTCTGCGGGCGAATTCCATCCCGCTGAGCGTGATCTGTTTGACGGCGATCTTCATTTTTTAAGCTTCGCTTCAATGCGTTTCTGGACGATCTCCGGCACAAAACTGGACAGGTCCGCCCCCAGGACAGCGGCCTCTTTAAGCAGTGTGGACGAAAGGTAGGAGTACCCTTCGGAGGGCATCATAAAGACTGTCTCGATATCCTCGGCGAGCCGGCGGGTCGTCAGCGCCATCTGGAACTCGTACTCAAAATCCGATATCATCCTCAATCCCCGCATGATGACCTTCACGTCTTTCCTGCGGGCGAAATCGATCAACAGGCCCTCGAAACCCTCGATGCTGATGCCTTGCAGATCCCTTGTGACCCCGCGGATCATCTCAACCCTCTCCTCCAGGCTGAACATGCACTCTTTGTGCGTGGACCTGGCGACTGCGACAATGACATGGTCGCTGATGCACAGCGCCCGTTTGATGAGGTCCAGATGGCCGTAGGTGATCGGGTCAAAACTTCCTGGAAAGATGAGTGATTTACGCATTTATGAATGTGATCTGACTGACGGGTTTTCCGAAAATGACTGGCCCAGCGTGTTGAGCGGGTTGACACAGTTTAGCAGGGTTCTTCGTCTGCCGCCTACCGCCTGATGCACGTCTGAATCAATATTACTCTAACCGCTTTTGTGGTAAATACTTAATAGCGAGGTGCCGTAGCGCCTTTCCCTAATAAGCATAACACTACCTTCTTGCGAAGGTAGTGTTTCTTTTCTGTCATGCTGAATAATGACGTAGGAATTGGGCTTTACTATATCATGCGCCCCCAGCGTTTTCAAGATTTTTTTTCCCAGCTGCTGACGGTAAGGCGGATCCGCGAAGACAAGATCGAATGTACGCCCCTTCGAGGCCAGCATTTTGACCGCGGCAAACGCATCGGAGGTCCATACGGAAACGGGCGCGGCCATGTCTTCGGCATACCGGATGCCGAAAGATGCGAGATTGTCCCTGATAACGGCGGCATGACGGTGGTTGTTCTCGACAAAGATCAACTCATGACAGCCCCGCGAGAGCGCCTCCAGGCCGACAGCCCCGCTGCCGGCAAATAGGTCGATAAACCTCAGCCCTGTCAGGTTGCCGCCCAAATAATCGAACAGGGCCTTGCGCAGTTTGTCCTGACTGGGACGGATACCGCGCGGCATGTAGAAGTTGCGTTTCTTGAATTTTCCGGCGAGGATCTTCATGATTTTCTTTTGTGATTCGTGGTTCGTTTTTCGTGATCCGTCAAATATTGATCGTGATCCGTCGTCCGTGATTCGTGGTCCGTCAAATATTTCGCAGTTATTTTACTTCATCGATGCCCAAATTAAATATGCTGCACCGACAGCCAATGGCGTTTGAGACATGAAATCCAAATGGGATGTCATTGCGAGCCCGTAAGGGCGAAGCAATCCCTTCTTCGACGGTAGAGATTGCTTCGCCCTTACGGGCTCGCATTGACGGTTCATTTGGACAGCAATGCGTAAAAATAAATGCGTAATATTTGACGACTCACGGAATCCGGAACACGGACCCCGGCCTTCACCCCCCCTTCACCATCGCCAGGTATGTCGGGTAGCGCCTCTGGATGAAGGCCTTGACGGTACGGTTCGCGGGTCTTTCCAAATACGGATCATCCTCCACCAGTCCGGCCGCCTCGCGGCGGGCGGTCTCCAGTATGTCGAGCTGGGTGACCGGGTCGGCTATGCGCAGTTCATTGAGGCCGTGCTGATGGCGGCCGAAGAATTCACCGGGTCCGCGTATCATCAGGTCCTGTTCGGCAATCTTGAAACCGTCGACGGTGGACAAGACGGCATCAAGACGCGCCCCGGCCTCCGCTGTCGCCGGAGAGGCAATCAGCAGGCACCGGGCGTCGCTTGCCCCCCGGCCCACCCGGCCGCGCAGCTGATGGAGCTGGGAAAGCCCGAATCGGTCGGCGTGCTCGATGACCATGCAGTTGGCGTTAGGCACATCCACCCCGACCTCAAGGATCGTCGTGGCCACCAGGATGTCCAGATCCCTGTTCCTGAAGGCCTCCATGACGGAGCTGACCCGGTCCTGTTTCATCCGGCCGTGGACCAGCCCTAACCTCAACCCTTTTAAGGGGCCTTTCTGCAGCTCCTCGTACATCCGCTCGGCCGCCTTGAGATCAAGTTTCTCGGATTCCTCGATGACGGGGTAAACGACAAAGACCTGCTGTCCCTGTTTCACCAGTTCGGCGGCCTCGGTGTAGGCCTCTTTCGCGTCGTCTTCGGCAAACAGTTTCGTCGTTACCTTCCCCCGTCCGGCGGGCATCTCGTCAAGCGTCGAGATATCCAGGTCTCCGAACAGGGTCAGGGACAACGTCCGGGGTATCGGGGTCGCGGTCATGATCAGCACGTCCGGATTGACGCCCTTGTCCGTCAGAAGGGCCCGCTGGCGCACCCCGAACTTGTGCTGTTCGTCGATCACGACAAAACTCAGGTTTTTGAAAGCTAGGTCTTCCTGTATCAAGGCGTGGGTGCCGATGATGAGATTGACAGAGCCCTCCCGTATCCCCGCAGTGACCGCGGTTTTTTCCTTCCTGGACGCGCTGCCGACCAGGAGGGCGACGTCAGGGCCAAAATCCCTGAGGATGGTTTGGCCGGATGGGAGGCTCTTCTGCTCAAATCCCTTCAGGATGCCCCTGATATTCTCGTAATGCTGTCTCGCCAGAATCTCCGTGGGGGCCATAATCGCGGCCTGGTAGCCGCTTTGAACGGCGGCCACGCATCCGAAAAGGGCGACCAGCGTCTTGCCGCTGCCGACATCTCCCTGGAGCAAACGGTGCATGGGGTGCGCCTTCCGCATGTCCGCGCCGATTTCGCGTATAACGCGCTTTTGCGCGCCGGTCAGTTCAAAATCAAACGCGTTCTCGAATCCCCGGACCAGTCCCGGACCAACCGTGTGGACATAACCGGGCCTGTGCACGATGCTCAGGCGCCTGAGCAGTATGGAGATCTGAAAAAGCAGAAACTCCTCGAAGGCCACCCGGCGGTAGGATTCCTGCCGGTCCTCGAACGTTTCGGGAAAATGGATTGAGTTAAGGGCCCGGGTCAGATTTTTCAGGCTGTATTTTTCCCGCAAATGAAAAGGGACGGGATCGACAAGCTTGCCCGCGTACCGGTGCAGGGCCATTCGGATGGATCTGCGCAGGTAACGCTGGCTCATCCCGCGCGTGAGGGGATACACGGGCACGATGCGTCCAGTGCTCAGGTTTTCTTTATCGTCGTCCTCGATGATCTCGTATTCCGGGGCGATCATCTGGAGACGGTCCCGGTACAGGTCCACCCTGCCGTAAAGGACGACCCTGGCCCCGCTCCTGAAATAATGCTCCATGTAGGGCTGGTTGAACCATACGGCCGTCAGCCGGCCTTTATCGTCAGAAATAACGCTTTCGAAGACGTGTTTGCGCGTATGCCAGGTCTTCCGCCCCGACCGGGTCGTAACCCGGCCGCAGACCGTCTGCCACTCCCCGGGCTTGAGGCTGTCCAAGGGGGTCATGCTTCGGCGGTCCTCGTAACGACGCGGGAACAGATACATAAGGTCTTCGACGGTTTCCACGCCGAGTCGTTCAAACATCTTTTTGCGGGACGGCCCGACGCCTTTCAGGTACTGAATGGATGTGTCTGTCGCGTTCTTCATAAGCAATGGTTCAGCGCGCGGAAATTCTGTGCATCCTATTTTATCTCATTCTTAGTCCGCATTCATCCACGGCTAAAAGCCGTGGTATTCTGCGAAGTCGGATAAAAAAAGACAAGGAACGGCGTCCTTGTCTGCTTTTCATTTCTTCCAACTCTCTGCCCTTTACCCTAAGCTCTCTGCTCTCTGCCCTAAGCCATTTGCCCTCAACCCTAAGCCATTTGCCCTCAGCCCTAAGCCATTTGCCCTCAGCCCTAAGCCATTTGCCTCACTAATACCCCCATCCCTTTGAATACAAAATCCTATCCGCTACCCGCTAATTCCGCATCCGGCTGATCCGCCTGGCCAGGCGCCTCTTGTATCCGGTATCAAAGACTTCCTTAAAATCGAATCGGTCCCGGAATTCGTCCAGGGAGTCTTCATCGGTCTTGCTGAGGACCTTGTTTTGGACAAGATTAAAGACGATATGCCCGAAATCCTCGGTGCTGTGCAGGCCCCAGTGTTCCAGTACCGACAGGGCCATAAGGCCGTACTTCTGTTGGAGGAGCTCCTTCATGCCTTCCAGAAGCTCTTTGCCGGAGACATGTCTCTTGCGGCGGTGCCTCTTTTGGGTATACGACAGGGCCTCCATGACAAATTCATACGCGTCACTTTTGTAACGGCGGTCAACGCGGCAGATATCTTCCACTATGTTATAGAATTCCTGGTTCACTGCTCCTCCGGGACGTGCTTTTGGTCTTTATGCCTACAATATTAAACTAACCCTTGTTCAAAAGCAAAGTATTTTTAAAAAACGCGTTTTCCGCGGCATTTTAACGATTTCTTCTCAAATTTTGGGTTGTAATCACGTCTTTGTATGGGATAATAACGCCATGACATCACGCGTGAACTTCGGCTGGAAGATCTACCTGGTTTTCTATGTCTTCCTGGCTGCCGGGAACATGCTCGCGGTAATGCTTCCCCGGCAGACGGTTCACGTGTACTACCAGATCCTGATCCATTTCGACAAGGCGTATGTCTGGCCTTACTATCTCAATGTGGCCAGCGCCGCGGCCGCCTGCTTCACGGCGGTGCCTCTTTTCCTTTTCGTCTCCGGCAAACGCCTCTTCGGCGCCCTGTTCTGGAAAATCTTCTTCTTCGTCAGGCTCTTGCTGGACATCTTCGGCCGGGGATATGAAATCAGCTTCTTTAAGGCCTTTCTCGCAACCGACCCGCTGCTGGCCGGCATGGCCTTCGGTCTTTCTTTGACGGTGCTGCTCCCTTCCTATCTGGCGCTGGGGATCTACGCCTTCAGGCGCAAAGCATTCTAACCGTCCTTTTCGGGGCGGGCCCAATCTTAGATGGATGATCCTGTATCGTCAGCCTGCGCGGTTTTCACCGTCGCGTGATGGAGAAGTCTTTCGGAAACGTCATCGACAACGGCATAGATGCACGGGATGACAATCAGCGTCAGGCCTGAGGCGAAAAACAGTCCCCAGATGATGGCGAGGGCCATGGGTTTGAGAAAGGGGTCGCCTCCGCCGATACCATAGGCCACCGAGATCAGGCCGACGATGGTGGTGATCGTGGTCATTAGTATGGGTCTCAGCCTGACCTGTCCGGCCTCGACCAGCGATTCGCGGCGCGGCTTTCCGTTTTTGCGCATGCCGTTCACAAAGTCGATCAGGACAATCGAATTGTTCACGACGACCCCGGCCAGTCCCACCACGCCCATCAGGGCGAAGAAGCTCAAAGGTTCCCGGTGAATCAGAAAGGCGAAGATAACACCCATCAGACCGAAGGGGATCGCCAGCATGACAATCAAGGGCTGCATCAGCGAATTGAACATCGCCGCCAGGATGATAAAGATCAGAAAGAAGGCGATCATGAAGGACGTCAAAAGATGGCGCTGGGTTTTCATCTGTTCTTCATATTCCCCCCCGAACTCGACCGTGTAGCCGAGATAATCCTTGCCAAGCGCGCTGAATTTTTCTTTGAGCAGGCTGTTCACCTCAAGCGAGGTGGCCTTGACGTCGTCCACACTGGCGGTAACACCGATCGCGCGTTTCCCGTCAAGGTGGGAGATCGAAAAAAAGCCCTCAGTCTCTTCGATCCCGGCAACCGCCTTTAACGGTACCAGGTTGTCAAAGGCGTTGGGGATAAGGATCGACTCGAAGGCCTCGAGCCGGCTGCGTTCGCTTTCGGGATAACGTACCAGGACCTCGATCTCTTCCTCGGCCTTCATAGGCTTGACGGTCGTTGCCAGGCCGCCGTGAATGGCGTTGCGCACCGCCGAAGCGATTTGTCCGACGGTCAGATAATATTGTCTGGCCTTTTCTTCGTCGATACGGACCTTGAGCTGTTTTTTCCCGAAGTTGTAACCCGTGTTTACGTCGGATACGCCGGGAATTGTCTTCAGATAATCCGCGACCTTCCCGGATAATTTTTCCAGGACCGGGAACTCTTCACCCTTGATATTGACCTCGACCGCACTGCCCACAGGGGGGCCTTCCCGCGGCAGATAAAAATAGAGTTTTTCGAATCCCTTGATCTTGTCCAGTTTCGGGCGCAGAGAATCGATGATCTCGCGCGGGCGGCGTTCCCGTCCCTGCGAAGGCGTTAGGAAGACCGTGATCTGGGCGAAATGCGGGCCGCGTTTGGCGTTTGGGTCCCATCCCCCCTCCCGTTCGATGCTCCCGATAAAAGTCCGGAAGGCGTCCAACTCGCTCTCCGGCAGAGTGGCGACAAGGTCTTCCACCGGGGCGATAAGCTCGTTCATGGTCTCCAGTGGTGTATTCTCCCTGGCCTCGGCCCGGACATAAAAGAATTCTATGCCCTCACCGGTAAAAAGGATAACCCTCATGAAGAACACGGCGATCATGATGGAAACGGTAAAGAACGCAATGATGCCAAGCAAAACTTTGTAACGGTGGTTCAGGGCCCCGTTAAGAAGGCGCGTATAAAAAGACAGGAGCCTTTTGTACCAGGCCTTCTTCTCGATCTTTCTTGTTCCCCCGGTCGATGCGGCACGTCTGTCGAAACTCCTGCGGCCAGCCCGTATGAATTCGCCCAGGTGCGAGGGCAGAATGATAAAGGCCTCGACCAGAGACGCGCCCAGCGCGATCATCACCACAAAAGGTATGACCTTGATGAATTTCCCGATAATATCCGGCATGAACATCAGGGGGCCGAAGGCGGCGTAGGTCGTCATGATGGTGACTGTCACGGGCCTGACAACCTCGGCCGTCCCCTGGATGGAGGCCTCCCGGGGCGGCACACCCTTCTCGATATGGCGGTATACGTTTTCCGAGACAATAATGCCGTCATCGACAAGCATGCCGAGAACGATGATGAGGCCGAGCATGGAGACCAGGTTGATGCTGATGTCAAAAAGGCTCATTACCATAAAGGTGGCAAAAAAAGCGATGGGCAGTCCCAGGGCCGTGGCCACCGCCGGGATGGGGTCCAGGAAAAGGAAAAGAACCGCGATCACGAGGACAAATCCGATCATCCCGTTGGTTTTCAGGACGTTGAGCCGCCGCTTGACATAATAGGAGTAGTCGTTGGTGATGGTGATCTCCATGCCTTCGGGGAGCGTCTTGCGGTACTCGTCCAGCAGGGAGTTCACTCGGTCAACGACGTGGACAACATCGCTCTTTTCGTTTTTGACGACGACTACGGCGGTGGCGCGTTTCCCGTTTATCTTGGCGATGCGCGTCTCGTCCTGAAAGGCCGACACGGCCCGGCCGACGTCTTTCACGCGGAGCCAGTTGCCTGCGTCGTTGGCGCGGATAATGACCTCTTCGACCTCCTCCGGCGTCCTGAATTCGGCGGTCGTCCTGACCGAATACTCGACCTCCCGCGTAGTGAGATCACCGGAGGGCAGGGTGACGTTGCGCGTCTGCAGTGCCGTCTTGATCTCCTCTATGGAAACGTGGTACTCTTCCAGTTTTTGAGGGTCAACCTCCACCCAGATCTCGGGGTCACGCCAGCCGATCCGCTGGACGTTGGCCACACCGCTGATGTCCAGAAGTTTGTCTTCCAGGTCTTCGACGAACCTTCGCCTTTCGGCTTCGGGAAAATCACCGCTGATGGAGATTTCGATGATCGGGCGTTCTTCCGAACGCAGTTCGATGACCAGCGGGTCTTCCTCGATCTCCTTGGGGAGGTTCTGCACGCGTTCGACAGCGTCTTTGATGTCGCGGATCACCCGCGGCTTATCGCTCGCCGAGGGCTCGATCTCGATACCGATCTTCGAGAGGCCCTCCTCGGACGAAGAAGACAGCTCGCGGATTCCGCTTATGCCTTTGAGCTCTTTCTCGATGGGGATGGTGACGAGCTTCTCGACATCCTCGGCCGGCGCGCTGGGGTAGACGGTGGAAATGGTCAGGATGTCGAGGTCGACCTGCGGGAAAACCTCCCTGCGCAGATTCAGCATGGCAATGACTCCGACGACGATAATAAAAACGGAAAACAGGTTGACCAGCAACGAATTTTTTACGGAAAATTCGGGAAGTTTCATTGGGGATGCGGCGCCTCGTGTAAACGGATCAGAAATCCGCGTGGATTTTCTTCTTCTCTACCTCTGTCCATTTTTCCTCTTCATGCCAGTAGTCCTTTAACAGGGTCGCTTCTTTGACCCTTAAATCAACCATGGCGCTGTGATACCGCTGTTTGGCCTGTGCGGCCTGGAGCCGTGCGGCAAGGAGGTCTTCCTGGAAACGTATCATCGTGTCCGTATTGGACCGGCCGCGCAAAAACCGCTTCTCTTCCGCGCCCAGTTTCTTTTCCTGAAATTCGGTCACCTTGTCGCTGTTTTCGGCGATCTCCCGGTAAACGCGGCACGAGCGCACCTGGTCCATGATGCTGACCGCGATCTCCCTTTCCAGCAGCTTGATACGGATCAGGACCCTGGCCTTCTGCATCTGTGCCGCCGAGAACTCCGCCTCGGCCTTGGTGTTTTCCAGCGGCCACGTTATGGTCAGACCCGCGAACAATTCGGGATTATTCTCATCCGTAATGTTGGTCACGGCCTGGCGGAAATGATCCCCCAGGCCGTTCTGTGTCCATGATGCGGACAGGTTGATCTCGGGCCACAGGGCCTGTTTTCTCATAGTCAGCTTGATGTCCCGGGACCGGGCGTCGTTGAGGGCCTGCTGAAAGTCGCGTCGGTTGCTCATCGCGTCCCGGAGAGACGCCTCAAGGGTGACGTCCGCTTGGCCCAATGCAAAGGTGTCGGCCGGTTCGATAACGATATCATTTCCTTCGATGTTCAAAAGAAGTTTAAGCGTATTGTTTTTTGTCCTCGCGTCATTTTCCGCCAAACGGTACGTGTTGAGCCTGTTCTGATAGTTGGCCTGCGCGGCGAAGACATCCGGGCTCTCGACAAGACCGACCTTGAGTTTTTCCTTCTGCAAGTCCAGAAGCCTCTCGGCCTGTGCGAGCATGCCCTTTTCGATATCCACCCTTTCATTGGACAGGACCAGATCCCAGTAGGCCTTCTGAATCTGGGACAGCATCACCTCGATCTTGTCCAGCGATGTGTACCGCGCATTCTCGATATCGATGAGTGTCGTCTTGATACCCCCCCTGTCCTGGACGCCGAAAAAGTTGCGCCCCAGTTCCTGCTCGACGGAAATCCCCAAGGACGAGTCGTGCACCAATTTGGATGTGGCGAACTGGGAATTCGTCCGGCTGCGGTTGTTTGTCATCTCAACGCTGACGGTCGTGCCGCTAGGCGTTGTCTTGGAAAGGCCGATGTTGTAGTCGTTGTCGACATCCTTCGTCCCCAAGATCGTCGACGTCCTTGCGCTCTGGTCGTTACGGTATCTGACCTCGCCGGTGAACAGTGTGTCGTAGATCGATTCGGCGACGCCCTCGTCTGTTGCGGCGATGCGCGCGTCATACCGGGCCAGCTGAATGTCAAAATTATTTTTGATCCCAAGGCGCGTAACCTCCCGGATGTCCATCCGGTAGACCTCTAAACCGGCCGGCGGCGTCCCGGCAAAGACAAGATCACATGCCACGGCCAAGGCAATAAACGCCCCCGCGGCTGACTTCAGACGCCGACTGCTTAGTTTAAATCGCACCACTTGTGAATCCCTCGGTCAGTCTTTTGATAAGCCGGATGACGGACCGGGCCTCACGGTCTGTCATCTTGCTCAAGATATATGTCCACCGGTTTCGGATGATCTCCCGGAAATTGATGACGGCCTGCTGTCCCCTCGCGGTGAGAGCGATCTTCTTGGAACGCCTGTCACCGGGGATGTCCACCCGTTTGACGAAGCCGGCCAGTTCAAGGCGACCGACGATCCCCGACGCCGTCGGATTGGATATATGCATCTCCCGGCTGAGATCCCCAAGGCGGCATCCGTCCATTTCGTAAATGGTCACGATCGCCAGCAATTGGGAAGGCGGAATCCTGTTGGGCTGAAGAATAAAGGGATACATGTGTCTCAGGAAGGTGGGCATGGTGACAGCGATATCTTCGGCGATACTTTTTTTGGATATCTTCATGACGCGCTTATTCCCAATTTTTAAGTTAGCTTTGCTAAATGTTAGCATAACTAACTATTATTGTCAAAGAAAAACCCCGAATGATTATTCGGGGTTTAACCGGACAACGGATTCATGCAAGATAAATAATCCAGTGACGATCTACTCTCCCACACCCTTGCGAGCGCAGTACCATCGACCTCGAAGGGCTTAACTGCCGAGTGCGGAATGGGATCGGGTGTTTCCCCTTCAGCATGGTCACTGGAAAAGAATGCATTGCCAATCCATAAAGAGAGGCGGACAAACCACCTTCGATGATGACAAAAAAGTGATCAAGCGGTCGGCAGATTAGTACTGCTTAGCTCAAACCCTTACGGGCCTTACACATGCAGCCTATCAACCTCGTCGTCTACAAGGTGCCTCCATCCCGCCGAAGCGGGAATCGATACCTCATCTTGAGGGGGGCTTCGCGCTTATATGCATTCAGCGCTTATCCCTTCCGAACGTAGCTACCCAGCCTTTACCCCTGGCGGGATAACTGGAACACTAGAGGTTCGTCTCTTTCGGTCCTCTCGTACTAGAAAGAGCTCCTCTTCAAGTATCGTGCGCCCACACCAGATAGAGACCGAACTGTCTCACGACGTTCTAAACCCAGCTCGCGTACCGTTTTAACCGGCGAACAGCCGGACCCTTGGGACCTTGTTCAGCCCCAGGATACGATGAGCCGACATCGAGGTGCCAATCCGCGCTGTCGATATGAACTCTCGAGCGCGATCAGCCTGTTATCCCCGGAGTACCTATTGTTCGATGAGCGATGGCAATCCCATGTTCAACCACCGGATCACTAAGCCCTACTTTCGTACCTGCTCGACCTGTCGGTCTCGCAGTCAAGCTCCCTTTTGCCTTTACACTCTGCGCGCGATTGCCGACCGCGCTGAGGGCACCGTTGCGCGCCTTCGTTACGCTTTAGGAGGCGACCGCCCCAGTCAAACTGCCTATCTGCCAGGGTCCGGGACGACGCTTCAGCCGTCTCCGTTAGGATTCCTACGTCACAAGGGTGGTATTTCACAGGCGTCTCCCCGCCCACCGGAGCGGACGGTTCACAGACTCCCACCTATGCTACGCATGCAGCGCCGAAACCCAGTGGCAGACTGCAGTAAAGGTGCACGGGGTCTTTTTGTCCTGTCGCGGGTAATCGGAATCCTCACCG
>CAYRXT010000023.1:0-30349 GCA_964428315.1 uncultured Planctomycetales bacterium | reverse complement strand
CGTTTCTCGTCGAGAAAAACCTCTCATGCTCATTTTTTCAGCAGACCCTAATTAAGCTTGCACTGAGCGAGCGAAGCGAGTCGAAGTGCTCCCACAAGTGGACGAGTTTTGCAGCTGGTTCATAACCAGAGAAGAGGAAATACCTTGTGCTGCCAACTTATTTAATCTTTGACAAAATTCTCAGATATTTATCTCTGTCAATGCCCAATGTTTTTAGATTGCTTTGTATAACAGCCCGGGAAAGGTTTTTCTTGGCAGGAACAACGATAGGCCGGATCAAATCATTTCTTACATAGATTAAATGACTGCCTTTCTGCCGCTTGAATGTACAACCAACATATTCCAGAAATTTACAAAACTTACCATAATAAACTGGTTCTAGGCGGGGCATGGAACAGTGAAGGATTCATTTTTTTCGGCTATAACTTCTCTGCTGGGAGGAATCCATTCTTTTTTGGGTGAAACTCTTGTCCATCCGCATTCTGTCAATATCTGCTCGATGGTTCCTCGTTCAATACATTCTTCAAAAAAGATATGGATTATTTCAGCCAGCATCGCCTCAGCCTCCTCATAGGTATCGCCCTGGGTACACAAATCAAGGGCCGGAGTATAAGCGACAAAAATTTTATCCTCTTTGATGATTTGGATCGGGATTTTGATTTCAAGATTTTTCAATCGTTTACCCATAATTTTCTTACCTCAAAAGTAAACCCATTCTAATGCACTTTTGGTATACAGTCAACATTTTTACTGCAAGTATAACATTCAAATCAAACCCTCTGCCAATTTAATAAGCTAAAGAAAAACCAATAACGACTAATACAATATCAATCATAACTGTTTTATAGCTAATGCTAGAACTGCTTTCACGGCTCACTGTCAACAGAACTCCAATTATGGCAAAGAAAATAATGCTGATAAAAATAATTGATGACCTCATATTTTTCCCCTTCCGAAGTAAAAAACCCCGCAAACCGATGTAAGGCTATCTGGGCTTGATTTTATTTCGCCGCTACTTTTTTAACCTTGCCATTTTCCCACACAGCCAAAGGACGGCCATCTTTTTTGTGCTGAGTAACAACTTTTCTAACGGCCTTTTTCATGGCGGCTTCGGCTTTATCTTGAATTGTCATTCGTTTCTTCATAAATTAACTCCGACTTTTTCAGTAATTTTTTTAAATAAACATTTGTCAATAACGTCTATATGGGCATTTTGTTTTCTTGCGATAAGTTTTGGTTTGGATTGCTCGTTATTGAACAACATCCATTGATCAGCTAATAAGCGATATTGTTTAAAGAATTTTTCAGTGCTTCGTTCGAATCTACGTCTAATATCCGCAATTGGAACGTTGTGTCCGCCTTGGGCGACACGATCTTTAACACGTGCAATTGCAAGCTGAGAACTGGGAATCCATAAAAAGAAAATATGGATCTTATATCCTTTGTCTTTCAGCATGTGGAAATACTTCAGATAAGTCACGCCTGACATGGTCGTCTCAAAACCAAAGTCAACGCCATTCTTTGAATACTCTTTTATCTGCTCTAAAACCAGCTTTCCAGATTTAATAGCGACCTGCTGTGGAGAAAAAGGCGACAAACCAGATGCTATAAGATCTGCATTTATAAATCTATCACATTTGGCATATTCAGGTAAAAACGTACTTGCGAACGTTGTCTTTCCTGAACCATTGGGTCCGGGAATTATGTAAACATTTTTATTTTTCATATTTTCCTTAAAACAAAACCCCACAAGCCGATTAAACTTGTGGGGTTTGAGTGTTAATCAGACCCAAAACATTTTGGCTCGACTTCGCTCGCCACAAGCAGTTTCGGCTGATTGTCATATATGGCTCCCCCGCGGGGATGGTTTCGCAGGTGCTCAACCACTTCCTCGTCCTCTTTCTATATGACGGGCTCGGTCGCTCATCTCATGCTTCGCATAAGGTTCGCTCATCTCGCAGAGAACAATATTTTTCAGGGATGCCCAGAAGGGCGTCCAATCAAAATTAACTCCGCCAATATAAGCAAATCACGAACAACTGTCGCACTTCGTTCTAAAAAAGCCCTCACACTTTTCAGTATGAGGGCTTTCGTCATAGTTTCTTCAATAATTCTTTATCACCTTTTATCAACGCCATCTTTTTCCTCCGCGTCCAGCCTTTGAGCTGCTTTTCGCGTTTGGCGGCTGCATGTTTGTCCGGAAAAGGCTCTTTGTACAATAATTTTGTCGCATGATTGTAAGATGTAAAATGACTGCCTTTTCTTTTATGTTCCTGGAAACGCCGCTCGACGTCATCGGTTATGCCGGTATAAAACTTTCCATCGTCGCATTCAAGGATATAGACGTAATACATCATACTGTCCTTCGACTCACTCACTGCGTTCGTTCGCTCAGGATACTTCGCCTCGCTTCATGCAAAAAAAAGACTCGCCCCGCTCCAACTCATCAGCCACGAAGTGACTTGTACTGAGCGAGCGAAGCGAGTCGAAGTACTCCCCCGCGAGGACTCGAACCTCGGACTTGGTGGTTAACAGCCACCCGCTCTACCGACTGAGCTACAGGGGAATAGGCTTTTATGTTTTTTAAAGAACGGATTCCCCGCGTCCCGATTTCTTTCATTTTTCAGAACGCACCGGGGCAGGGGGATAATGACAGGGTTATTCCGCAGGTTAATCTTGTTGATCCCGGAATCAACTCGTCCTTTGATTCATTTTGCTTCGCTTGCGTAAAACACGGACTTATCTATTTTGAAAAGATTATACTGGAATAGCCCGAAAAGTCAATATCTATGGCCGGAGTTTGCCCGGATTTTAGTCCGTAATGATGATAGTCTTTGAGACGGCGGCGCCGGTTCGAAACCCACAAATATCTTGCCCGGCACCCGGATGTTTATTACACTAAGACAACAGCAAATGCGAAAAACGCGTGACGGCACCCTCTGAATCCGCGATGCTCCTGAAGGAAATCACAAACGAAACAGAGATCGAACTGATCGCCGGCCTCGCCGGAGAGATATGGCGGGAACACTACCCGCCGATTATCGGCCGGGATCAAGGTCGAGTATATGCTTGGACGCTTCCAGTCGAAAGAGGCCATCGGCAGACAGATTCGGGAGGGCTGCCGGTATTTCCTGATCCAGGAGGGCGCCGGCGTTCCCGCCGGATATTTCGCCGTCCGGCCCGGGAAGGGAGAGCTGTTTTTAAGAAAGATCTATGTCAGGAAGGATCTGCGCCGCCGTGGCTACGGGCGCGCGGCGATGGCCCTGGTCGAGGACGAGGCCCGGCGCCGGCGTTGCCGGGCGATATCGCTGGCCGTCAACAGGAACAATCACCCGGCGCTGCGCGCCTACGAAAACATGGGATTCCGGAGAGTCGATAGCGTCGTCAGGGACATCGGCGGCGGGTTTGTCATGGACGATTACGTCATGGAGAAGGATGTCCCGGAAAGGAAAGGAGAGAGATGAACGAGACAACCGTGCTGAGAAATTTTACCCACCGGCAGGAAGCGGAGATGGCCCGGCAGATGCTCAGGGACAGGGGGATCCAGAGCTTCCTTGATCCGGAAGCGCCCGCCGGGACTTCCGCCGCGCCCGGTCCGGTCCGGCTCATGGTCCGGCCGCGGGATTACGCCAAGGCGAGGGAGGCCGTCCGGGTCCTGGGTGAGAGGGAATGAACAAGGCGCGCAGCCAAGTTCGGGAAGGGTGTGTTGGCCGCGGGACTAAGAAAAGGCTTTCTCTAACATGTTGAAAAATTGAAACATTTGTGAAAACGGTTTCTGGAAACCTCGCTTTTGCAGTTGATAAAATCTTTTTTAAATATATAATATAAGTGTCATCATTTTATAATGCTTCTCCTTCATAATCGTTTCAATTGATGTTCTCGTTGTCTCAGTTTTGGGACAATGAGACAAGGATAGGAAAAGACGCAGGGAGCGTAATGTTTCGATATCTGAACAGTCAAGACTCGGGATTCGCCCGCCGTACCATATCAACGGTGACGGCCATGGTCTTTTTTGTGTCGATGACGACGGCCTCCGCCGGGTCCGCCCTTGCCCAGTCACTGAGTTTTCTTCCGCCGACAGGCGCCATGATCACTCCCTCAACCGAGTATTCTCCCCCGATCCTCCGCGGGATCAAAATCCTGCCCGACGAGCCCCTGAAATTCGAATTCATCATCGACCTGGGCGACGAAAAGGATCTTACGGAGGAGGAGATCAAGGCGCAGGCCGACAAGCTCATCAAATATTTCCTTGCCGCGCTTGCCGTGCCGGACAAGGAGTTGTGGGTCAACCTGTCACCCTACGAGCGGGACCGTATCATCACCGACGCCTTCGGCAGGACCGAGATGGGCCGCGACCTCCTGGCTCAGGACTACATCCTCAAACAGCTCACGGCCTCGCTTATCCATCCGGAAGAGAAGATCGGCAGAAAATACTGGGAGAGCATCTACCAAAAGGCCTACGAAAAGTTCGGCCGGACCGATATCCCCGTCAACTCGTTCATCAAGGTGTGGATCATCCCCGAGCGCGCCGACGTCTTCGAATCGGGCGACACGGCCTACATCCTGGACGCGCACATGAAGGTCATGCTGGAATCCGACTACAAGGCCGTGCGGCAGAACTACGCGAACCCGGAGATGGGGACCGACCGCCAGAACAACTCTACCGTCGACGAGATCAACGCCTTCACCTCCGAGATCGTGCGGGAGACCGTGATCCCCGAGATCGAAGAGGAGGTCAACAACGGGCGGAACTTCGGCAACCTGCGCCAGATCACGTATTCCATGATCCTGGCCCACTGGTTCAAGGAAAAGCTCAAAGAAAGTTTCCTGGCCCAGTCCTACGCCGACAAGAAGAAGGTCGGAGGCATCGCCCTTGAGGACAAAGAGGTCAAGAAAAAGATCTACGAGCAGTACGTGGCCGCGCTTAAAGAGGGCGTCTTCAATTACATCCGTGAGGATTACGACATCGCCTCCAAACAGGTCATCGCCAGGAGGTATTATTCCGGCGGGTACGCCTTCAGCGATCCCGACACGACAGAGCCAAACGTCGAAATCAATGTCATCACAGCGGAAGGTGTCCCGGTATATATCAAAAACAATCCGGAAGTTGTTGCCGGTGTCCGAAACACGACTCAAATCTCAGCGGTATCCGGACTGTATACGTCGGGATCTGCACCGCTCGCGTTCGAGGAGCCAGAAATGGAAAGAGATACTTATATGGCCGAAGGACCGCGTCATCCCATTAGGAATTGGGCTGTCGGGGTGGGGGCGGCGGCGGCAGTTTTTTCACCAGTTTTTGCGAATAACGTTCGCAAAGATAAACCACCCATACCGAAGCAATTTGAGCACCCGGTCATCGGTGACTACGGTCCTTCCGCACGCCCGGATTCAACTATTAATAAAGCAAAAAAACAAAAAGCTTTCCCCAGGACACAGGCGTATTCTCCCCCCGGTTCTTCTGCGGACTACGGAGACGGCGGCTCCGGTTTTGCCGTATCCGGCGGCGCTGCCAACCAGGATTCGGCGGCCGGGATGTCGGGCCATCAGCAAATCCCATCTAGTGGCGACAAGATAAAGCAGACAGTCCGTCCGGTCAAATTTACCCGTCAACTCAGTCGGGCAACTTTACAACAGGTCATGGCGGACACGACGCTTGACGCCGGCGAAAAGGAATATATGCGTATGATCGCCGCCATGCAATCGGGCGGGGCGCAGGGCGCGAGAGAGGCCGGCCGCATCCTGAAGGCCATGATAACCGGCGACATCCTGGAAAACGGCGGCCTGATGAGTTTTGTCGAGCGGCAGTTTGCGGATCTCGGCATCAGCCTTTCACTGCGCAATGCCATGCTGGAAGAGGCCGGGGTCAAGGTCCGCAACATTTCGCAGGAAGGAAAGATCCGGGGCGAACGGATTTTTTTCGACACCGGGACCAACCGGATCCTCTCAGGCCAGACCGTGGAGGTGAAGGAGAACGGGAAGTGGAAGGAGGCCCTGGTGCTCGGCTCCTGGCTGAACAGGACAGAGGAAGGTTATGAGGAAGAATACAGCCTGATCCCCCTGGACGGCTTTGAATTCCCGGACGGATATTTTGACGGGCGTCTCAGGGGCACGCGTGACCACAACGCCCCGCGCGTATTCACGAAAGACGGACGGATATCGGTCGCGGTCGACTCGAATACTGTATTTAACATGTACACAAGCCGCTTCGAGGGTTCGGATACCCTGAAAGTCCGGGACGAGAAGACCGGGCGCGACTACCCCGTACAGATGACCAACGGGTTCCCGGTCCTGACCGAACCGATGACGAGCGATGAACGGGCCGTGGCAGAGCTCCTGAAGGAATTCCGGATCGACCCTCAGAGGTTCAGCGAAGAGGAGGCCGCGGAGTTGGTGCCCGGCAAGGGCGATACCGTAAAGGACAAGGAGAAGAAGCAGGAATCGATGCTGGTCATCGAGGCGGACAAAGGCGGTTTTATCGCCAATGCATGGGGGTTCCGGAAGGGACAGGACAAATTTCTCCAGCGCATCATAGGCCGCGTTATCACGGCCAGGGATGAATCGCTTGATCTTAATGAACGCATCAGCGCGGCCAAAGAGGCGATCGACGTTTACCGCAACAGTCTTTTTTCCGTCAACGGCTATCTCCGCGACCAGCCGGTCCTCAAAAAGAGCTATACCAAGACTTGGATGCTTTATGTCGACCTCCTGCGTGAGCACGCCGAGTCCGTTATCCCCATGATGACCCCCAAGGGCATCCAGGAGAGTCTGGAGAATGTCATCGCGCATTATGAAACGGCCAAGTCAACGACCAAAGAGGACTTCCTATTCACGCCGGGACAGTACCATGATACGGAACTGGCCGGGCAGATACAGGACCGTATCGACGAGCTCCGCCGGATCGTGGTATCGGTCAAGACCGACCGGTATTTCGCGTCGATGGATTATTATGATATCACCGGTCAGGAAGGAATTAAATTGCTGGCGGATCAAATCCTGGAATCGGCCCGGGCCGACCTGCGCAAGATGGGTATCACCCCCTTCAAGAGAGCGCCGAAAAGGATCCTGGTAAAAAAACGGGGCATGCTCGACAGCCTGATCACGCAGACTATGGACGGCGCGGCGGAGGGGATCGGTGCCCTGGACAAGGTGGTCAATCACGAGGGCAGTGAGCTGAACCTTATGGGTATGCCGCAGAACGCGCCGATTTACGAAAGGAAGGACGGTGTGAATTATGTGGTGGACCTGGAGACCGGCGAGAGAATCCTGGCTGACCAGGCCAAGGCGGAGGGCCTCCATCCCGACAGGCTGGTCTCGCGGCCGGTGGTCCTGGCGAACGATCCCCAAAACCGAGAGAATTACGGCTATGTGTTTGAACTGCAGGAGCCTAACGACCTGATGGAAAGAGATTATAATCCCGGAGGGGCGGATAACGTAAGCGGCCGGTATCTGGGCATAACCTACATTTTATATCAAAAAGATTTCGTGCCGGAAGTATACGGGCCGGACGGCGTCGACCCGATGATGATCGAGACCCTGGCCCGTACGGGAGTCAATGGGTGGAACGTTGGTTCATATTTCATGGTGAGAAAAAACTCCGCCGTGCGCAGGTCTATCGGAGAGGCACTAGGTATTAAATGGATGAAGACAATCTCGAGAACGGCGAGGGATTTATTGGGGAAGAAAATTTCGGATCCTATTCTGAACTTCAACAAAATCGGCGTAGGCCATCAGATTTTCCTTGACATTGATCAGGCAACATTTTCTTTTGAGCCGCCGCGTATAGAAAGACCGGAGGATGTCGAAAGGCGGGTCATCGTCTTCGGCCCCGCCTTCCGCTTGCCGCAATGGACCTTCCGTATACCGCACGAGCGGCCGGAGGGAGAGATGGAACAGGACATCGATGAGGGCACCCCCACGCCGCCGGGACCGGAGGATATCACAACCGGAACACACGATCCGGGTGAACCCGGTTACATGCCGGAGCCCTTTCCGCAAGGAATAACCCCCAGGATTGGTGAAGGCCCCGAGCCACCGCGGATTGTGGAAAGGTTCAGGCCGCCCGAACCGGTCTCCGAACCGCCTGATACCTCGACAACCGGCGGCCGCGGAGGCGGAGCCAGGCCGGTTTCTGAGGTCGTGCCCGAGATCCGGTTCACGAAAGTCCCGTCAAGTATCGTGATCCCGGATGGATCGCCCCGGTTGACCGAAGACGTGGAGTTTGAGGTCAATTTCCGGGATTCTCTCGGCTATAACCCCGAACACCGTCAGGGGGCAAAGAGGACATTGACCGTGGTCAAAAGAGAGAAAACGCCGGTCGGGCTTGGATGGGATTCAAGGCAGGAGGTCTCCGGAGAGGTCGGTTACGAGGTCCCCCTGGAGGTGGGCACGGAACTCGCGCCGGGGCTCGTCGTAACCATGGTCGACAAGTCCGGAGAGAACATCAGGGTCAGGGCGCGGTACACCTATGATCCGGACGGTGCGCGCCAGCTGCCGGAAGCCCTGCGATTCGGCATCCGCTGTGAGTACGAGCGGCCGGAAGGGTATATTTACGGGGGCCAATTTGTTCCCGCGGGCGAGGATCATTGGCAGAGCATTTACGCGCCCGAGGGCAGGATTGTGGGCGGCGAACACATCCCGGCCCAGGAACCGACCTCGGATTACGAGGAGGTGGAGATTCCCGTATATGTCGAGCAGATGACGCACGCCAGACCGGCCGGCCGGCCCGACAAAGAGGAGAAGGAACCCGAACCAGGCCCGGCGTATGTCGGAGGAAGGCCGGAACACACGGTGGTGCTTGTGGACAGCTTTGGCGTGAACAAGGGCCTTGCGGAAAACACGGAGGTGACGGCCCACCGGGTCAAGGCGGCATTTATGAATACGCGGGGAGATACGGTGACCAAGACGTATCACCTCAAACCCGGACAGACACTGCTTAAGATCGAGGGAGTCTATCCCGGCACAAAGGTCAATGTTGTCTATGAGGCGGACTTGATCAACCGTGATACGGGACTCAAGCACCACAGGCAGGCACAGGGGACGCTTGAGACGGTCCAGCGGGCGCCGCTTGTCGAACTGCCTGAGATCATGCGCTTTTTTGCGGGGGGTCACGCGCAAGAAGCGCCTGTCAAAAAAACCGATAAGGACAACACCGATTTTCCCAGCCCTCCGAATGAAACGGATGTCGTGAATCTCGCGGTCATGCATCAGAGCGGGCCTGTGACGGTGACGGCCGCCACCGATTCGACCCTGCGGTTCGAGCCGGGTCAGGTCCCAGGGAACGGGTTGGTCATCGTGCACGGCTACAACCAGTGGGACAGAGCGCCGGAGAACGAGGGCCGGCCGGACACGACGCGGGTGCTGGTGAGCGGGGCGAAAATAGACGGACAGGCCGACAGCCCGACCTTCGGCGTGGGACGTATCACCGAAATTTCCTTTGAGATGCTGAACAATCCGGACAGCCAGTATGTGTTCCACACCATGGAGGTGCACCGGGTGGAGCGCGGGCAGACCATTACGTCGCACGAGGGACGGATCACGACGGGGATCGAAGAACCTGTGGTCATCCCCGAGGGCGGAGGCGTGAACGCGGCGGAGTACAAAGCGTACGCGGATGAAGTGATCACCTATGTGGTGCGCGCGCTGGTGGCGGACAGGGACAACCCCGGTGAGAAATACTGGATCGAGAAGACATTTACGGTGATTTCACGCAACACCGCGCCGGCTTTCAAGGAGGGAGCCCTGCCCGAAGAGATCGAGGTGACCAGCGGGAAGAAGGCGAGTATTCTGTTCAGGGGGTCGGGCAGGGACATCAACGCCAATCAGTTCGGGGTGGTCGACAGCACGTCTTTGAAGTATTTCGTGAAAGATGGGGATGAATGGGTGGAGCTGGAAGGGGACGAGTACAGCGAGTTTTTCGATCTTCCGGAAGGTGCCGAGGGGCCGATTTTTGTTGATAGAGAATTCCGTGTGGTCGACCAGCACGGCCTGAGGAGCGAGACAAAGACGATAAGGGTGAAAGTGAACAAGCCCGGCGGACCGGCGGGTCCGGGTCAGGTGGCATTCAGCGGGAGGCCCGAGCACACGGTGGTGCGGTTGGACAGTTTCCGTGTCAGTGACGGACTGCCGCAGAACACGGCGCTTGTGGAGCAGAACGTCAGGGCGACCTTTATGAACACGGCCGGGGATACAGTGACGAAGGTATACACGCTTAACCCCGGGCAGAGCGAGTTGGCCATTACGGATATCTATCCGGACACGGATGTGAAGCTCGTTTACAACGCGGTGTTCCTGGAGCGGGACACGGGCCGGAGACATCACCGGCAGGCGGAACTGAAATTGAAGACGATCGATCAGGCGCCGTACGGCACGGTGGATAAAGATGTTGTGCGACTTTTTGCCGGGGGATCCGCGAAAGAGGAGCCGGTCCAAACAGGAGATCCGGACAATACCCATTTTCAGGCTCCGAATGAAGGGGATATTGTGAGGATCTCGATCGCGGAGCAGAAGGGTCCTGTGAGGGCGACGGTCCTGGACGGTTCGAGGATTGTCTTCCAGCCGGGCTCGCAGTCCGGGGACGGGGTAGTTGTTTTGCAAAGCGAAACACAATGGAAAAAGAGCGGAATGCATCTGGGCGAGCCGGACACGACGTTTGTGCGGGTGACCGAGGGTAAGCTTGAGGTCACCGCGCTAAGCCCGACCTACGGAGAAGGGATCATTGAACAGATCAGGCTTTGGCTGACGAACAATTCGGACGACCGGTATGTGTGGGACCCGGACACCATGGAGGTGCACCGGGTGGAGCGCGGGCAGAGGAAGACCTCGCACGCCGGTCCGGTTACGAAAGAAATAAAAGAACCGATAGCCATCCCCCAGGGCGGAGGCGTGGATGCCGCAAAATATGTTGACAAGAAGGATGAAGTGATCACCTACGTGGTGAGGGTCCGGGCGGCGGACAGAGAGAATCCGGATGAAACATACTGGATCGAGAAGACGTTAACGGTGATATCGCGCAACCACGCGCCGGAATGGAAACAGGGCGTCCTGCCCGAAGAGTTCGAGGTGGAAAGCGGACAGCGGTTAAGGATCCCGTTCAACGGCACGGCCACGGACATCAACGCCAACCAGTTCGAGGTGGTCGACAGCACGGGCCTGAACTATTTCGTGAGACAAGGAAAGGAATGGGTGGAGCTGGAAGGGGACGAGTACAATGAGCTCTTTACTCTGCCCGAGGGCGCGCGGGAGCCGGTGACCATTGAGAAAGTCTTCCGCGTCACGGATCCTAACGGCCTGAGGAGCGGAGATTACAGGATAAGGATTACGGTGAAACCGTCCGAAGGCCCGGGGCCGGGCGGCGAGATCCCAGGCGCGGGATTTATCGGTAAAGGAGAGCATACGGTGATTCTGTTCGGGGACATGGGGTTGAAGGGCGAACTGCCGCCGGGCGCGAAGATCGTCGGCAAGCGCTTCGAGGCGCCGTACAAAGACGCCCACGGCAGGGAAAGGAAAGGGTCGTGGGACATCCCGCCGGATTCCACGCGGCTTATCGTCACGGACGTCTTTGCCGGTTCCGAAATGGAGGGCACCCTGACCGTGGACGTTCAGCTTGCCACCGGCGAAATCGTGCAGAAACGTTACTCGGGCACGGTCGGGACGTCCAATCTAGATCCGGCGGTGAAACTGCCGGAAGAGATCCATTTGTGGGTCGGGGAAGATGATACCCTCAGGTTTAGCATGAGCGATCCCGATAACGGCATTTATACTGCGCCGAACAGGCCGGATACGGTGAGCGTGCAGGGTTTCCGGGCCGAGGGAGGCGCGGAAGTCCGGGTACTCAACGATTCTACGTTTGTGTTAAGGCCCGGAACCGTTCCCGGTATAGACGGGGCGGTTTCCGTAACGGTGTCGGATCAATGGGACGGCAGTGGCCGTTCCTTGATACCCTACGATGTCACCGGCGGCGGGGTGGAGGCCTCCATCGACTCGGTGACCCACGGCGAGGGGCATCTCTATGATATTATCCGCAGGCTTATCGGGAACACCCAGGTCTTCGCGCTCATGGACACCTTGAGGATCAGGCGCGTCGCGCGCGGAAGGAGTGAAACGGCCTATGAAGGCAGATTCACCGGTGAATTCCGCGAACCGACGTACATCCCGCAGGGCCGCGGTCCCGAGGCGCCGTTTGTGGCGCGGATGAGCGAGGGCATCACGTACGAGATCGAGGTCCTGGCGCGCAATACGAATGATCCTAAAGAAGAACCGCACGTGGTCCGCGAACGCGTGAGCTTCCAGTCCGTGAACAACGCGGCGTTTTTCAAAGAGGTCGCCCTGCCCGAGACAGTCCGCGTTATGGACGGCGAGACGGCCACGGTTGAATTCACCGGGACGGCGTCGGACCCCGATTCCAATTCCTTCGGGGATGTGGACGCGAGGCATTTGCGCTACTACGTTAAGAATCATCTCGGGGAGTGGGAGAAGGTCCGCGTCATCCCGGGCAGAGACGGCCGGCCGGACAGGGTGGTTTTCAGCAGGGATTTCAAACTCCCGCCGGACGCCGCCGCTCCGGCCGCGCACACCGTAGAGTTCATGGCCGTGGACCCGCACGGCCTGCGCAGTGAGAAGAAGGACATAACATTTGTCGTCTATCCCCGCATGACCGGCGGGATCGAGTTTGTCCCGATCGACGGCCACAGCGAACTCTTTGCCGACAGCATCCGGGTCGAAAAGGTCGAAGGCATGCATCCCATCGGCATCAGGGCGGAGTTCCAGGTCGAGGGCAGTCCCCAGTGGCACGCCTTCGCCGACACGACGGCGCTGGTCGAGGGCCTGTACACGAATTTTAAAGACGGGGTGGAGACGCCCCTTTATGGCGGAGAGGCCGTTCCGCACCGTATACGGCTCACCGTCCTGTATCAGAGCGATCTGGATCCTTCAGTCATCAGCCAGTCGAGCACGGTGCACGAGGCGGAAGCGTTCAATCACCTTCCGCGGCTGGATGAGGTGCCGGATGTCGAAGGCACCCGCGGCGACACGGTCACGATACGCCTGAGGGGCACGGATGAAAACATTACCTACGGCCCGCGGGGACAAGCCACGCCGAGGGAGCAGGTTGCCGCCGTTGATGAGGACTCGCTGACATATAGTACGGATTTTGGAAACGGATGGGTCTCCCTGACGGGACGCGGGCCGGAAGCGGACACGACCTTTGTGTTGAATCATGTCCTGGACAGGATCCTTATCCCGATGCGGCCGGGCGCCTTTGTGTGGAGTTATCCGTCGCACCCGACCGAGGATGTTGATGTTGTTGTGACCGAGGCTGGAGAATACGACCTGGACGGCGATTTTGGTTACACGCCTGACGGCACGCAGACCGACGAGGCGGTCAAGCTCACGATATACAGGGTGACCGAAAACGGACTGGCGGAGGTCGTGAGTTCGACCAGGATTCCGGACATGTTCGACGGGGAAGGGATAGACCCCGCGCAGGTGGGTGAGGGCATGCAGTACTGGATACCGATGCGCCTAAGCGAATATTTGGGCGGGCCGGTCCACCTTGAGCCCGGCAGGTATATGGTCAGGCTGGAGTCGGCGGCGGAACAGCAGGGGCCGGACCTGCCCAACAGTGTCCATTTCCGGTGGCTGGAACTTGTCCCGGTCCAGAAGGAAAAGGCCGCGGCCCGCACGTCCGACCAGTTTTATGCCATGAGCAATACCGTTTATTTCAACATCAGCACGCACGACACCTTGAACATGGAGGGCGGCGGTCTGGGCAGGTTCTCCGGATTGGGCAAGGGAGGACTGACCGAAGAAGAGGTCGAGCAGTTGAGACTGGAGGAGGAGAAGGTCATGGACAGTGCCGCGGGACACGACTTTTCTGTCAGCGACAACTTCCCCAATCCCTTTGTCACGCGCACCAAGATCCGCTATACCCTTCCCAAGAAGGCCGAGGTGTCCGTCCGCATTTATAATATCAAGGGAGAGCTTGTCAGAGAATTCTCCGGAGAGGGAAACATCGGGGATAACGAGTTGGAATGGGATGGCCACGACAGCGAGGGCAATGAGGCCGCGGCCGGGGTCTATCTCGTCCAGATCAGCGCCCGGGGGCAGGGATTTCATGTGACCTCCGAGGCCAAGCTGATGGCCAAGATAGGCAGGGGGATTGGGCAGAATACCGGGGCAAGGCCTTTCAGCGGCCAATCCTTTGAACAGACTAAGCTGGCGCTTAAGGCGGCGGATTATGTCACCGCCGTGACCCGGACAAAAGACGGACGGTACGAGATTTATGTGAAAGACAAGGACGAGTTGCCGTCGAGAGACCCGGGAACAAAGATTGTCCTGGGAAAGAATGAATCACGCCGCTTCCGGGAGCTCAAGAATAACCTGCCGATGTTCTTAATGCGGGACGGCGGCCGGGTTGTCAAACGCATCTACGACATCACCAGGGCAATGACCGTCGCGGAGATTACACTAAAAGAGGCCGAGATGTTCGCGCGGTCTGATTTAACAGCGGAGGAATCCACAACCGGGGTCCCGGTCGTGACCAGCATCCCCGGGCGGGTGGAAGAGCTGAGGGGGGATTTTAACGACCTGCCGGAGAATCCCAATTTCGCGCAGTTGAACGAAGTGCGAAAACGCATCGACGCCATCAGACGCGAGCTTGAAAGAACGGCCGAGGAGGCCCCGGATAATCCCGACTTGCCGATGATGAGAAAGGCCCTGTCGGACTTGCGCGAGGCGGTGCGGGAGCAGATGGATGCTCCGGTGGCGGATTTTCTCAGAGAGCTATCGGCCTTCATGGACCACCGGTCTGCCGCAGATCCCGCCGGTATGAGGGAACTGAGAGGCAAGCTTGCGAAATTGGAGGGGGCTTCCAAGACACGTTTCAGTCCGGCCGCGACAGACTCCCTCAGGACCGCCGGTCTGCTCATGGCCGCCTGGAGACCGGGCATGACCTTTGTCTCTGCGGCCAACGAGGCCTTGGGAGGGAATTGGCAGAACGTTCCGAATGCCGCTCCGGAGGAAAGACTGGCCATGGCTGAAGAGGTCTTTCAGTTTCCTGTGCAGACGCCCCGCAAACCAAATATGGTCCAGGAAAAGGAAAGAAAAACCGAACTTGATACGATACAAAAAATGCAAAGAGACAACGCCATGGCCGAACCCGCTGATGCATCGGGACAAGATAAACTCGGCGGGATCGACCTGAACCCGCAGAACATGGAGTTCGGCAGGAAAGGCGGGGGTCTGGACGCGGACCTCAACGTCGCCCCGGTCCTGCCGGAAAACCTGTCCGATGACGGATATGTCCCCTTCATTTTTGAGATCAAGACCATAACCAATATCCTGTTTATGCTGGGCGTGCGCGGCGGCGAGCCGGAAAAAGAGAAGGCCGGCACCGGCACGCCAACGGCCGAACCCCTGGCGTATCTGAAGAATTAAGGGCTGAAGGCAGTCCGTTGCCGGTTCCACCTACGAGGTGGAACTGGTGTCATTGAGCCCTGCGCCAAGCGGCGCAGGGCTTTTTTTGGTGGAGGGGGCGGGTCCCTCCAGACAGAATTACCCCTCAAGCGGGCAAAAGGGGCGTGAGGAAATTTTACGCAAACACGTTGAACGCCTTTCGAAATTTCATTAGAATAAAATCATCAATGAAAATTCTGGAAAGGCATTTTCATTTTTCCCGTTTCGGGACATCTCCCCGGCAGGAGATCATGGCCGGCGTGACGACGTTTCTGACCATGTCCTATATCCTCTTCGTCCAGCCTGCCCTGCTTTCGCGGGATTTCGCCGGAAATCCCACCGGACTCGATTTCAATGCCGTCCTGGTGGCCACGTGCCTTATCGCCGCGCTGACCAGCATATTTATGGGGCTTTACGCCAACTATCCCATCGCCCTGGCGCCGGGCATGGGGGAGAACTTTTTTTTGTATCCGTTATCATGGCCCTTACGGCCGCGGGTTATGACGAGGCCTGGCGCACGGCCCTGGGCGTCGTCTTCATTTCGGGCGTTCTGTTTTTCCTGCTGACGCTCCTGCGTGTGCGCGAAGCGGTGATCCGGGCGGTCAGCCCCAGCATGCGCAACGGCATAGCGGTCGGCATCGGCCTTTTCATCGCCTTCCTCGGTTTTCAGCACGGCGGCCTGGTTGTGGCCGGGAAGGGCGCCATAGTCGGGCTGAACGCGCAGATCATGTCCGCGGAGGTCGCGGTCTTCTTTTTCGGCTTCGTCGTGACCAGCGTACTGCTGGTCCGGCGCGTCAAGGGCGCTATCCTGATCGGCATCCTCGGCTCCACGATCCTTGCGCTTTGGCTGGGCAAGATCTAGTTCGGCGGCCTTCTGGGCCTGCCGGATATCGGCAGCCCCTCGGCATTCCGTCTTGACCTGAAGGGCGCGCTGAGCCTGGTCTGCCTTCCCTATATACTGGTTTTCCTCTTCATGGACATGTTCGACACGGTGGGCACACTGATCGGCGTGGCCGAGACTGGGGGATTTATGAAAGGGAATGAACTGCCGCGCGCCGACCGGGTCCTCCTGGTGGACGCGGCTGGCACTGTCGGGGGCGCGTGCCTGGGCACCAGCACGGTTACCAGTTATGTCGAAAGCGTGACCGGCATCGCGGCAGGCGGCAGGACAGGGCTGGCCGGCGTGACGGTCGGGATATTGTTCCTGCTGTCCCTGCTGTTCGGGCCGGTCATCGGGATGGTGGGGCAGTACGCGCCCATCACCGCGCCGGCCCTTATCCTGGTCGGCGTCATGATGATCCGGAACGTGGGCAGGATCGACTGGCAGGATTATTCGGAATGCGTGCCCGCCTTTGTCACCATGGTGGGGATCCCCTTCTGCTATTCCATCGCTGACGGTCTGGCGCTGGGATTCATCACTTATCCGGCGGTTAAACTGCTGGGCGGCCGTTCACGCGACGTGAGCTGGTTGATGTATGTCATGGGTGCCGTTTTGACAGGATATTTCGTATTCGTAAGATCAATTATTCTTTGAAGCTTTAAAGAAATATCACGGGACATATGTTATACTTAAAGTAAAGATTGCCATTTTCCTTGTGGGTCAGACTTTCGGGCGTGAAGCTGTATTATTATAATTCATTTGATTTTAAGCGCTTGGCAAGTACAAAATCCGGGGCGGAAAACATGAAAAAACCCTCACCTCTTATCTTGGTCGGCATACTGTTTTTGTCTTCTGTCTTTTTAATAGCCAATGAAGGTGTGGCCGATATCTGGAGGACTGAAGCGCCTTCTTCCGAAGCCCCGGTCAGGGCGAGCCATACCGAGGACCTGCGTAACGCCGCCAACAATGTGCGCATCCAGTGCGGACTCACGAATTTCAGTTATGAAGATCCGAACCTGGTGCCGGGAGATACCCTGGTGCGCTCGGTTCATATCCAGGAACTGCGCGAAGCGGTGAGCGAGATTTACGCCTCGACAAAGCGGGTGCCGCCCGAGTTCACGGATCCTGACATCACACCCGGGCAAACGCCGATCAGGGCTGTCCATTTCTTGGAACTTCAGCAGGCGCTAGAGGACGCGGTCAAATGCGGTGACGGATTTTGTACCGAGGAGTGCGGGGAATCATGCAGTTCCTGCGAGGCGGACTGCGGGTCATGCTGCGGTAACGGCACGATAGATCCCGGTGAAGACTGCGACGGAAGCGACCTGAACGGCCAGACATGCGTGTCCTTGGGATTTTTGGGCGGCGGGACACTGAACTGCGCCGCCGACTGCACATTTTATACGGACAACTGCCTGGCCGGGCCTGAATGCGGCAACGGAACGGCGGAATCCGGCGAAGAATGCGACGGTTCGGACCTGAGAGGAAGGGCCTGCGCGGATTTCGGGTTTGCCGGCGGGGGAACCCTGAGTTGTGACGGAGATTGCAATTACGATACGACAAGCTGTCAGGGAGGCGGAAGCTGCGGGGACGGCGTTTGCGACGCGGGCGAAGAAGAATGCGACGGAGCGGATCTCTGCGGACAGACATGCGGCTCTCTCGGTTATGACGGCGGGCTTTTATCCTGCTCGGCCGCATGCGCGATGGATACATCGGGATGCTTTATCTGTGACAACGACGGTGTCTGCGAGACGGATGAGGTCTGCGCGACCTGCGACGACTGCTGTGACCAGTGCGGCAACGGGAGCCTTGACGCCGGAGAGACCTGTGACGGTTCGGACCTTGACGGGATGACCTGCGCATCGTTCGGTTTTGACGGCGGGACGCTGTCCTGTTCGGCCTTCTGCGAATTCGACACAAGCCAGTGTTTCTACTGCAACAACGACGGGGTGTGCGACGCCGATGAGGTGTGCGCGACCTGTGACGACTGCTGTGACGCGTGCGGCAACGGCGCGATCGATACAGGAGAAGACTGTGACGGCGCGCGTATGGGAGGCGAAACCTGCCCGTCACTGGGTTATGACGGCGGGACGCTGGCCTGCGCGGACTGTTCATTCGACACAGCGAACTGCTATTACTGCGACAACGACGGGGTCTGCGACGCCGACGAGGTGTGCGTGACCTGCGACGACTGCTGTGACCGGTGCGGGGACGGTTCGATCGATACCGGTGAGCAGTGTGACGGCTCTCAGCTGGGCGGTGCCGCGTGCGCGGATTTGGGCTTCGACGGCGGGACACTGGCCTGTTCCGACTGCACCTACGACACCTCGAACTGCTACCGGTGCGGGGACGGCAACTGCGACCCGGCGGAAGATCCCGCGAGCTGTCCCGAAGACTGCGCGTGCACCTATGGCGGGTGGGCCGACAGGGGATGCGAGGCTAGGTGCCCGGACAGCAACTGCGCGGAAGGATACATGTGCCAGAGGCGCACGTCGCCTGACGCGGGGTGTGACGACCAGTACCAGTGTGTGTCCGACAGGGACTGCGAGCCTGTTGCCTTTTGCGGCGACGGCGCGATCGATACCGGCGAGGACTGCGACGGGGGAAATCTGGGCGGTAAGACCTGCGGTTCGCTGGGTTATGACGGCGGGACGCTGTCTTGCTCGGCCTCATGCGAGTTCGACACATCGGGTTGCTACCGGTGCGGAGACGGCAACTGTGACCCGGCTGAGGATCCCGCGAGCTGTCCCGAGGATTGCTCTTGCACGTACGGCGGCTGGGCCGACAAGGGATGCGAGATCAGGTGTCCGGACAGTTACTGCGCGGAAGGATACATGTGCCAGAGGCGCACGTCGCCTGACGCGGGGTGTGACGACCAGTACCAGTGTGTGTCCGACAGGGACTGCGAGCCTGTTGCTTATTGCGGCGACGGCAACTGCGATTCTGATGAGGATCCCGCGAGCTGTCCCGAGGATTGCTCTTGCACGTACGGCGGGTGGGCCAACGTGGGGTGTGATGCGCTTTGCTCGAAGAATCCCTGCGCCGATGGTTATATGTGCCAGAGGCGCACGTCATCTGACGCGGGGTGTGACGACGAGTACCGGTGTGTGTCCGACAGGGACTGCGAGCCTGTTGCGTTTTGCGGGGACGGGGCGATCGACCCCGGCGAAGACTGCGACGGGGGAAATCTGGGCGGCGAGACCTGTATCTCTCTTGGTTTCGACGGCGGCTCGTTATCCTGTCTGAACTGCACTTTCAATACGAGCGGATGTACCCGGTCGGTGTGCGGCAACGGGGTGATAGAACCCGGGGAGAGATGTGACGGGAATCCAGATTTGAGATGCCTGGAAGTAGACCCTTCCTATTATTACGGGGGAGATGTGGGATGCCTTTCTGACTGTTCTTGGTATGAATTTTCTAATTGTTGTCGTAGGCCGACGTTGAGCTGTTGCGGTGACGGCCGGTGTGAAAGCCCTGAAAATGAAACCAACTGCCCTGAAGACTGCGGGTCAGCTGAGGTCTGCGGGGACGGCCTGTGCGCTCCGGGGGAGATCTGCGATGCCGACTGCTGTTCGTATTATTGCGACATTGACTGCCCCAGCGGCTATGTGCCCGGAAGCTGTCACTGCGAATGCAAAGGCGGCAGCGGCGGGGGCGAACCGGCCATCAGAAAATAACCGTTGTAAGTGAGGGCCCGGCAGCACGAAAATTTTGCTATGACGAGAATTTCGGTTGCGGGTTGTATTGAAAATCTTTGCAGGACATATCAGCAAGGAGGACTGAATGCGTTTATTTACGATATTCCTTCTGGTTTTTGGTGTTTTTGCGGGCTTGTTTATCCCGGATGTCCGGGCCGAGAACCTGACGCTGACGACGTATTATCCGGCCCCTTTCGGCGTGTATGACCGCGTCAGGCTTGTGCCGAGGGACGGATCGCCGGGCTCCTGTTCCGGTGAGAACAAGGGCATGCTGTACACCAATGATGCGGTGCGTTTGTTGTTCTGCGGACCCAACGACTGGACGGTGCTTGACGTCTGGACGCAGGAGGGGACGAATGTCTACCCGACGGAGCATGCGACGGTGAATGTGGGCATCGGGACCGATTCGCCCACGCAGAAGCTCCATGTGGCCGGCGGAGATGCCCTTTTCGAAGATAACGTGGAGATCCAGCAGGACCTCGGCGTGAGCGGCAGTGTCGGAGTGGGCACCCTGACACCCGCCTACCGGATGGATGTCAACGGCGATGCCAAGGTGAACAAACTGTACATGAACCCGGAAGGGCAGGGAGTCGGCGAGCTGAAAGTCATATACAAAGACGGCGCCTATTATATGCCCTACGCACCGCCCAATTGATGCGGCCGGATGAAACGTTTTTCGGATGATTTGTAAGTGCCGGGATCCGAAGGTGTTTATTTTCAAACGGTATTAAAAGGATTATCAGAGTCAAGCCATGAAAAGAACATTCTTATTGATCGCGATTCTTCTCCTCTCATCGGTGTATTTCATCTCCCAGTTCGGGTATGCCCAGCCTTGGACCGATGAAGAACTCAACCCCTATGTGACCGTTAAAAGCCTGCATATCCAGGAACTGCGCAGCGCCGCAGACCAGATCCGCCTTAACTGCGGACTGCCCGGGTACCCCTATGAGGAAATATCGATCGATCCGGGGAGGACGACCGTGAAGGCAGTTCATATCGAGGAAGTCCGCGAAGCCGTCGGTGAAATTTATACTTCCACGGGACGAAATGTTCCGGAATTCGAAGACCCGTCACCCATTCCTGACGGCACAACCATCCGCGGCGCGCATTTCATTCAGTTGAGAGAAGCGATCGAAAACGCGGTCATATGCGGCGACGGTGACTGCACCAAGCAGTGCGGGGAAAACTGCGCAAATTGTCAAGCAGACTGCGGCAAATGCTGTGGAAACGGGGAAGTCGATAGGCCGAACGAAGATTGCGATGGAAACAATCTGGATGGAGCAACATGCGTTTCATTGGGATTTCTGGGAGGCGGGACACTGTCTTGCACGGGCGACTGCCACTATTTTACGGAGAATTGCCTCCTGGGTCCGGAGTGCGGCAATGACGAAGCCGAACTGGGTGAAGACTGCGACGGTAGCGATCTTAATGAAACAACCTGTATCGACCTGGGATACGCGGGCGGTGACCTGGCCTGTACCGGTGATTGCTATTTTGATGAGACAGGCTGTATCCCGGCGGCCGGAAACTGCGGGAACGGAAAGACGGAACCTCCCGAGGAGGAATGCGACTCTCCGGACATGAACCAAAAGACCTGCAATGATTTCGGATTCGACGGCGGAATCCTGAAGTGCATGGCGAATTGCAAGTTCAACAAGGAGGGATGCTATTACTGCAACAATGACGGGGTCTGCGATCCCAAAGAGGAATGCGCGACCTGTGATGATTGCTGCGCGGGATGCGGCAACGGCAAGCGTGAGACCGGCGAGGACTGCGACCAGCTGGACATGGACGGCCAGACCTGTCAATCGCAGGGATTCAGCGGCGGGGGCGATCTGCGCTGCACGGGTGATTGCGCCTTCGACTATACGGACTGTGTCTGTGGCAGAAGGGACGTCCCCACGGTATGCGGGAACGCCGCGATCGGACCGGCGGATTTTAACACCTCCGACGGGGCCGCCTGCCCGGAAAAGTGCAAAACGGATTTCACAGGCAGGGACCCGGTATACGGCGAGTGTGCCGAAGGCGGATGGCGAAACGTGTCGCAGGAATGCTACGCCGCCTGCGGCGACGGGGAGATCGACGAGGACATTGGCGAAGAGTGCGACGGCACCAGCCTCGGCGGAGCGACATGCGCGACCGAAGGCTACGACCAGGGGCAACTGCGGTGTTCGGGAGACTGCTTTTTCGACACGACCGCCTGCTACAACTGTGACTGGCTGCCGTGGGTGGACCTGGACTGCGGCCTGCGGAGATGCGCGGCGGACAAGATGGCCCAGAAACGGACGGACAGGAAATTTGTATGTGATGACGAATACCGGTGCGTGGACGACCCGCTCTGCGAGATCGCGGGTTGCACGTACGGACCCTATGAGGACGCGGGCTGCGGCCCCGGACAGATCTGCGGGGAGACCTCCTGCGGGACCGGGAGCATGTGCCAGAAAAAGACCGCGCCCGAGCCGGGGTGCGAGGACATCTTCCAGTGCGTGAGCGACCCGGAAAAATGCACCAGCTGTCCGGACGGCGTTAAGAACGGTTCGGAAGAATGTGACACAAACCAATTCGGGGATGCGACATGTGAAAGCGAGGGGTTCGAAGGAGGGTCACTGAGGTGCACGTACAACTGCGAGATTGACACGACGTTCTGCTGTAAATGCGGGAACAATGAAAAGGAAGACGCCTGCGGCGAGATATGCGACGGGTCGGATCTTGACGGTATGACCTGCAGTGACAGGGGGTATGATGGCGGCGCGCTGGCATGTGCGATTGGATGCGGGTCATTTGATTACTCCGGATGCTACCGGTGCGGAGATGACCGGTGTGACGTGCCGTATGAAAACCACGAAAACTGTCCGGAGGACTGCCGCTGTTCATACGGCGAATGGGTCGACTTGGGTTGCGGTATAAACGGATGTTCACCCCTGCAACGTTCCTACAAGAGGTCAGCTCCTGGTCAACCGGGCTGTGAGGATCTGTTTCGTTGTGAATCGGATGACAGCTGCATAGAATGCGGCAATAACGAGAAGGAGACGGGCGAAGTGTGCGACGGCTCTGACCTGGACGGCGAGTCCTGCCTGAGTCTCGGCTTTGAAGGCGGAACGCTGGCCTGCGCGGCAGACTGTCTCTCTTTCGACGAGACAGGGTGCTGCAAGTGCCGGAACAATGAAATAGAACCGGTTTGCGGCGAGGTGTGCGACGGATCGAAGCTGAACGGAAAGACCTGCGCGGATTTCGGATTCGACGGAGGAGTTCTCCGGTGCGGATCCGACTGCCAGGCGTTTGATACCACAGGCTGTTACCGCTGTGGAGACGGGGTATGCGATTCTCCTTATGAAAATTATAGTAATTGTCCGGAAGACTGCGTGTGCCATTATGGTGCCTGGCGAAATACCACGTGCATGACGCCTTGCCCGACATCTCTGTGTCCCGTCAACCAGATGTGCCAGATGCGTTCTGCGCCCGAGCCTGGATGTCCTGCCGAATTCAGGTGTGTATACGCAGCTGTACAGTGTTATGACTGCAATGGCGTGGATTGCTCAAGCTACTCAAGTAAGAATTGCTGTTCCGCTAGAGATTCTTACGGCAATTTGTGTTGTTCGGAGTATTACCAATGTCCGGGAGATCTTCATCCGAACGCTACGGGATGTGATGAGGGCGATGTCCCTGGTTATATGGGATGTTTTTCCAGAAGTTTTACCGAACCCAATGCGCGATGTGAATATTATTTTGTTGGAGAGCCGCCTCCGGGACCGGATGGACCTTGAGGCCGCGTTTGTGCGGTCAGCTTATGGCAAAAGACAGACATGCGCGTTCAGTTTGCCAAACATGAGGACAAGCAATGAGGCATGCCAAAATCTCTTTTATAATGATTTTCCTGTGTTTGGGTTTCTCCGCCGGAAACGCGGACGCCCAGAGGCAGATCACGTTGACGACCTATTATCCGGCTCCCATCGGGGTTTACGACCTCACGAGGCTCGTCCCGCGCAACGTTCAGCCCGGTGCCTGCAACAATGAGAACAGGGGCATGGTTTACGTGAACGACGCAAGGCGTTTGATGTATTGTGACGCGGACGAATGGATCATGCTTGATGTCTGGACGGAGGACGCGACGGAAGTTTACCCGACCCATTTTGCCAATGATGACGTCGGCATCGGGACCGATGAGCCCGACGAGCGGCTTCATGTGACCGCCGCCGCTCTCTTTGAGGATTCGGCGGCCGTGAACCAGAACTTGGGCGTAAGCGGCCGTGTCGGGGCGGGAACTCAGACTCCGGGGTACAAGCTGGACGTTGAGGGCGACATGAAGGTCAATAAGCTGTACCTGAATCCCGGAGGCCAGGGGGTGGGCGAGTTTAAGGTCCTGCGCGGCAGTGACGGCAACTACTACCCGACTTACGCCGAATAAGGGGGGGCGCCGTTCGGCGATGACAATCCATTTAACATCCGGGGACCACGTCCCGGACGCACACGGAATCGGGGATTACGCCCCGATTTTTTTATCCGACTTTGCAGAATACCACGGTTTTTAGCCATGGATGAAGTCGGACTAAAAGCCGTGGCGCTTAGTCGGATTGCGCCTGAAGATTTGCGAAGTCGGATAACCCCGAAGCATACGCAGAAAATTTCGGAGAAATGTTCAAGTGTTTATGCAAGGGGTAATTTGGAGAGGGGCACGGGCTTGTCAGCGGGGCCCCACTCATTCCGCAGTTTGCCGTCGACAGTCAAGAAGCCGCTCCTATGCTATTGACTTAATCCCTCGCAAGCTTATAATGGGCACGTTGTCCGGAGATGTTATGATACGGCGCAGCCGATCGGGAGGGTTAAGATGATCATGGATATTAAAAAAACGGAATATGTCGTTTTCGACGTCGAGACCACGGGGCTGTATCCCTGGAACGGGGACCGCATCCTTGAGATCGGCGCGGTCAAGATTAAAGGGGGAAAAAAGACAGACACCTTCGCATCCCTGGTGAACCCGGACCGGCCGCTGAGGGAAGGCGCGCAGAGGATCAACAAGATCACATCCGAGATGATCATCCAGGCTCCCGACGCGGGCAAGATCCTGCCGCGGTTTCTGGATTTCATCGGCGGGGCGTGCTGTGTCGCGCATAATGCGCGCTTTGACGCCGATTTCGTCGGATATGAACTGGCCAAGATCGGAAGGAAGATGAGGGACGAAACGCCCGTCCTTGATACTATGAAGATGGCCAGGGTCAGCCTGCCTCAGTTGAACAGCTACCGCCTGGAAGGCGTCGCGCGGTATCTCGGGGTGGAGGCCGATGAGACTCACCGGGCGCTGGCGGACGCGGAAACGACGGCGGCTGTCTTTACACGGCTGATGGATACGTCGATACAGCGGGGCATACGGGATTTCCGGCAGTTCTGCAGAGAATTCGGAATCGTCAAGACCGGTTTCAAGATGGAAAAGAAAAAACAGGACTATTTATTTTGATGATCACGGTAACGGAAAATGAGGGGACGACTGAGACACGGCGGTATGAACAATGGCTATTCCGTCAGGAACGTGAATGGGAGGAGGCCTGCAATCATTGCGGATCCTGCTGCGGGGCTTATGAAGGCGATCCGTGTGTGCATTGGGAAGCGCGCGAAGACGGATCAGGCCGCTGCGGGATCTACGCGGCGCGGTTCGGATGGCGCAGGACGATTTCCGGACGCCGGTTCCGCTGTGTTCCCGTCCGCGACATTCTTCACAAGAGCTGGCCGGGCGACCACCTCTGCGTCTACAAAAAGAAAAGACAATAAACACAACGCGATATGCTTAAAGAAATCCAGATCGACAGGAATTACCGGGGCCGGGTGAACAACCGCAGGCGTTTCGTCTTCCGGGAAGGCTATAACGCGGTAATAGGCCCGAACGGTTCCGGGAAGACGTCACTCCTTAAGGCGATCCATGAAGGCAGGGGATGCCGGCGCATCGAAAAGGGCCCTACCCGCTATCATTATTTCAACAGTGAGACGATGAACCCTCACCGGGATCCCGGCGTTTTTTACGGGCCGGCGGATGCCATCATCAAGGTGAGGGCCATGTTCTCATCGCACGGCGAGACCATGCGCGATGTCCTGGCCGCCATGAGCTTTGCCAAAGGCGACTGCCTGCTGCTTGACGAACCCGAGGCGGGTCATGACCTGCCCTGGATCATTAAGATCCGCCGTGGCCTGGACAGGATCGCGCGGGGAGGCTGCCAGGTGATCACGGCGTCCCATCATCCCGTTTTCTGGCAGGGGGCCCACTGCATCGAACTCAGCCGTGGCTACGGCAAAAGAGCGTTGTCCCTGTATCAAAGCGTCCTGAAATGCAAGATCCCGAACAAAAGATAAATGGTCAGGATTATCCTTCCATCGTTGCTCGGATCGTCGAAGACCTGAATCTGGCCCCGCTCCAGGTCAAAGAGACCGTGGACATGCTTCTCGGCGGTTCGACCGTCCATTTTATCGCCCGTTACCGCAAAGAGCGCACGCGGGGGCTTGACGAATCCAGCATCCGGCAGATCGGGGAACGCCTGGAATATTACTCCGAACTGGATGAACGCAGGCAGACCATCCTCAGGACGATCGAAGAACAGGGGCGGCTGACGGAAACGCTCAGGAAACAGATCGCGGAGTGCCGCGGGAAACAGCGTCTTGAAGATCTGTACCTTCCATTTAAACCTAAAAGGCGGACTCGCGCCTCCATCGCCAGAGAGAAGGGACTGGATCGGCTGGCTGATGTGATTTCACGGCAGAGCGGCATCGGGAAGTCAAAAGAGGAGATCGTCCTGCCATTTGTCGATCCGAAAAAAGATGTCAAGAACTTCGAAGAAGCTGTATCCGGGGCGCTGGATATCATAGCCGAAGACATCGCGGACAGCGCGGATATCCGCGCGGGGATGAGGCGTTATTACCTGAGCAAGGGACGGATGGAGGTCCACGCCCAGAAAGACTGGGAGGGCAAGACTTCAAAGTTTGAGGATTATTATAAGTATTCTGAACCGTTCAAGAAGGTCCCGCCTCACAGAATGCTGGCGATCCGGCGCGGCGCCCGGGAAAAGATCCTCGTGTGGAAGATCGATGTCGAAGAACCCCTCGCCGTAAAATGGCTGGAATCCAAGGCTGTTCAGGGGAGGGATCTCCTCTTTGATTCGGACTTAAGGAAGGCGGTGAAGGACAGCTACCGGAGACTGCTTTCGCCGGCCGCCGCTTCGGAGGTCTTTATTTCACGCATGGAAGAGGCTGACCGGGAGGCCATCAGCGTCTTTACCCGGAACCTGCGCAATCTTCTCATGTTCCCCCCTGCAGGACACAAGATCATCATGGGCGTCGATCCCGGCTTCGCGACCGGCTGCAAGACCGCGGTTATCGACCGTAACGGGGACTTCCTCGAATATCAGCAGATCTTTCCCACCCCGCCGAGAAAACAGACCCAGGAGGCCGAAGCCGTTGTCACCCGCTTAATCCGCAAGCATAATGTCGAGGTGGTCGCGGTGGGTAACGGAACAGCCTCGAAAGAGACCTCCGCCTTCATCCGGGACACGATCCGTAACAACGGGCTCGCGGTCTTTTCGCTCGTCGTCAGCGAGGCCGGTGCGTCCGTCTATTCCGCTTCGAACGCCGCGATACGGGAGTTCCCCGATCTGGACGTCACGGTGAGAGGCGCCGTCAGTATTGCCCGGCGTGTGCAGGACCCCCTTTCCGAGCTTGTCAAGATAGACCCGAAATCAATCGGCGTGGGCCAGTACCAGCATGACGTCAATCAGGCCGAACTTCGTAAGGGGATGTCTTTCGTTGTCGAATCGTGCGTGAACGCCGTCGGTGTCGATGTCAACACGGCCTCTCTCGAGCTCCTGTCGTACGTGTCGGGGATCGGACCGGTCCTGGCACAGAACATCGTCGAACACCGTTCCCGGCGCGGGTCCTTTGAAGACAAATTGGCTTTGCTGGAAGTCCCCCGGCTGGGGGAGAAGGCCTTTGAGCAGTGCGCCGGTTTCCTGCGGATATACGGGGGGAAGAATTCACTGGACAACTCCGCCATTCACCCGGAAAGCTATCCGGTCGCGGAAAGAATGGCGCGCGATCTTGACATGGATATCGCCGGCCTGATCGGGCGTGAAGAGATCGTCCGCAAGATCGACCTGACTCGATACACGGACGAAAACTGCGGTCTGCCCACCTTGCAGGATATCGCCCGTGAACTGGTCAAGCCCGGCGTCGACCCGCGGAAAGATTTTGAAAGCATCCGGTTCAGCCCCGACGTGAACCGTCTGGAGGACCTGGCGGTGGATATGGAGTTGAGCGGAATCGTCACCAATGTCACGAATTTCGGCGCCTTCGTCGATATCGGCGTTCACCAGGACGGCCTGATCCACGTTTCAAAGCTCAGCGAACACTTTGTCCGTGAACCCCACGACGTTGTCGCGGTGGGCGACATTGTCAAGGTCAAGGTGCTGTCGGTGGACAATGACAAGAGCCGAATCGGCCTCCGGCTCGTCGCGAAAGAGGCGGCTTGAAGCCGTCGCTAAGGCCGCCTCTTTTTTAAGCCTTTATCGAATTGATTTATCCTTTGACCGGAGCGGGGGCTGACCATAAGAAACAAGTTTTGCTTGGATTTTCGATGGGAAAGAGTAGAATATTAGCGTAAAACAAAATTTCACGGCTGGAGGTCGTCATGTTCAAGGCAGACAAGGACACACAATTGATAATCACCGTCAACAACCGTGTCGGCACCCTCGCGGAAGTCGCGGGTGTCGTTTCCTCATCGGGTATCAACCTGCTGGCCATCTGCGCGTACGCCGTCAGCAACGAGGGCGTCATCATGTTCGTTACCGAGAACAATAAAGAAGCCAGACGTCTGCTTCAGGCGCAAGGTTACACGGTACGCGAAGAAGAGGTGATTGTCCTGACGCTCGACAACAAACCAGGGGCCCTGCAGGCGGTAACCCGGGTTGTTGCTGACGAGGGCATCGATTTGAACCTGATCTACGGCAGCGCGGACAAAAAAGGCAAGACATGCCGCATGGTGCTGATATCGGAAAACAACGAAGCGGTGATGTTGGCCTTGAAAACGATGCGTTCCTGATACGGATGACAGAAGGGGAGACCATGAAACTGAATGTCAAAGCCTTTGCTCTGGCATGCGGTTTGTTGTGGGGCGCCGGGATATTCATGTTGACCTGGTGGATCATTGCCCTGGAAGGCGTTACTTATGAGATGACGCTTCTGGGCCGCATTTATCGCGGCTATGAGATAAGCCCGATGGGCAGTCTGATCGGTTTCGTCTGGGCCTTTATTGACGGACTGATCGGCGGGGCCGTTTTTGCCTGGCTTTACAACAAACTGGTCTTGCATTTTTCCAAATAAAAAAACCCGCCTTTACACGCCAGGATATATTTTTTTACATAACTTGTTATTGTGCCATCAGAGCGGATGATTTGCATCGGTGAGCATCGGACGCCGGCTCTACACCGGCCGGGCAATCCGGTCGGATGATGACGAAGACATCCCGGGATGTTCTGGAGAGGGAATGGGTTCGGAGTCCCCTCCGTAATAATATTTGCCGAATTCGACGGGGGCGAGACCTTTTTCGCGCCGGAGAGAGTTCGTTTTAAGAAAAGAATAGATGCAGCCGCAGTATTCCTGCCGGTAAAACTTCTCCTGTCTGGCGATTTCGAACATGCGGTTGGACCCGCCCTTCTTTCTCCAGTTGTAGGTCCAGTAATCCACATCGGAAAACCGGCCGGCGGCATGAAGCCCGCTGGCCGTGACTTGGGCCATGTCTTTCCAGCGCGATATGCCGCATGAGCTCGTAAAAACACGGTAGCCGTGGGTATGGGAATACAGGGCGGCCCTCTCGAGCCGCAAATCGAAACAGAGCGAACACCTTCGTCCGCGTTCGGGTTCCTGCTCGAAACCCTTGATGTGGCGGAACCATTCCCTGGGCGAATACCCGGCATCCACGAAGGGAACGCGCATCTTTTCGGCAAACCGCGCGATGTGACGTCGACGGTAATTGTATTCACGGCGGGGATGGATATTGGGGTTGAAGAAAAAGAGTGTGAAGGAGATGCGGGAATAAATCAGCGACTCAATCATGGATCCGGTGCACGGCGCGCAGCAGCCATGGACCAAGATGCGGTCCGCCTCCCGCGGCGGTTTCAGAAGTACGGGGCAGTGTCGCTGGGGCATGAAACGATTATATATGCCTTTAAGAGGATTGGCAAGCCCGGCGGTCCGGATCCTGCCTAGCCGACGCGACCCGCGGACAATCTCTTCTTGTCTGTGTCAAGTTCTTGTGGGTAGTTTTATTCTGGAGTCGAAAAAGTGTCTA
>CAYRXT010000022.1:0-31051 GCA_964428315.1 uncultured Planctomycetales bacterium | reverse complement strand
CCGAAAAAGTGAAGGAGTGACGGTCAGGAGATCCTGGCCGATTTTTCAGGCTGAAAATTTTTCAGCAGACCCTAAATAACAATTTCTTATGAATATAATCATACTCACCATAATCGGAGTTCTGTTTTTCGTTATCGGGGTATCTTTTATCTTCCAGGGCATGATGACGACGCCTCGCAACGATCGCGTTGTACCCAAGGAAGAATTCGAAAAGCTCCGCGCCGACTTCCTATCCCAGAAGGAATCTTCAGAAAAGCTTCAAGAACAGATCAGCCAGACCGTTAAAGAATTATCTTCGGCCAGAGAGATGCTGGACAAGACGAAGGCCGAAGAGGACAGTATCCGCCAGCAATGGGAAAAGGCGAAATCCGAATCCCAGAGCACTATTCAGAGCAATGAAGAACAATTGATGACTTTGACGAAATCCATTGACAAGCTGGAAGAAGAGAACACGGTATTGAAGACGCTTAAAGAGAATCAGGCGGGCAGGGTGGCCGAACTTGAAAAAAAGCTCAAACTGCTCAAGGACAAAGCGGAAGAGCAGGCCAAAGGGTCGCTGGAGATGGTGGAAGGGATGAAGGCGCAGGTCGACCAGCTCAAAAAGAGAATCCAGGAGAGCGATGCGGAGATTGAATCGTTAAAAGCTCGGCTGGTTTCTACCACTAAGGAATACAAAGACAGGGAAGAGCAAATGAAGGGCACAGTGGAGCGTCTCAATGATAAGGTCCTTTCCCAGGCGAACGGCGCCCTCCAGCTTGTCGAGAAGCTTAACGCGGAACTCGAGGCCCTCAACACCGACAGCCGTCAGCAGGAGGAACTGGTTGAGAATTTTCGTGAAAAGATCGAGAGTGTTACCCGGGCCTTTGATGAAAGAGAGCGGTCCTTGCAGGAAACCGTCGCTTCTTTCAAAGAACAGGAGTCGGCCTTCCGGCAGGAACTGACCGAAAGCCGGGAACGCGCACGAAAGCTGCAAAACGAATTGGATGCGGTCAAACAGGAACGCGAAGATCAGTTGAAGGAACTGAACCTGACGGTCGATTATCTGCGCGAACAGAACGATAAGCTCCGCCAGCAGGGCGAACCTGCTCCCGCCGCCGTTGAGCAGGGAGAGGAATTGGAGCGCCTGAAGCAGATGAACAGGAGGCTTTTCGAGAAAGAAAAATTGCTGCAGGCCGATCTTGTCAAAAGCCGGGCCCAGGTCAGGGGGCTGGAAATCGTTTGCGAGGATTTCAAAAAAAAGATAGAGCAGATCGACGAAGTGGAAGACCGCGTTCGCCGGGGCAAAGAAAATCTCCAAGAGCTCAACCGTAAGGAACGCTCGTAAATGCTGAACAAGCACAGGAACATCACGGCAGAAGACATCATGTCGGAAGTCGTTATTACCGTGAAAGAGGACTTCCTGGTCAGGGATGCGGCGCACCTGATGTTTCGCGACCGCATTAACGGTGTCCCGGTGGTCAACGAAAAGCAAAAAATCGTCGGGCTCTTGACGGTGCGGGATCTCTTCCGCGTCATTAATACGGCGCTGGGTCAGCGGGACAGCGATTTGTACAACAAGCTGATACGGGGCACCGATTTCCGGGTAAGAGAGATTATGACGACCGACGTCTTGACCGTCGCGGCTTCGGCTTCACTCGAAGAGATTATCTATCTGACCTTGGATATGCGCATCCACACATTTCCGGTTATGGATGGCAACAAGCTGATCGGCATAGTGGGTTCGCATGATATACTCAACGCCGTCTTCAGCTTTATCTGAAACAAAAGTCATCAAGGAGACCCTTATGAAGATTAACCAATCGGAACGGGACGGATTTACCGTCATCAGCATTGCAGGCGAACTGGATATCAACTCTTCTCCTCGTTTACGGGAGGCCTTCCAGCCGTTCTGCCAACAGTCCGCGCATAATATTATTGTCGATTTCGCCGAGCTTTCCTATGTGGACAGTTCCGGACTGGCTACGTTCATCGAGATCCTGCAGAGGCTGAAAAAGCAGGGAGGATCGCTGGCCTTTGTCCAGGTCCCCGAGAAGATCCGTAATCTCTTCGAAGTCACAAAGCTGGACAAGCTATTTTCTATTTACCATACCCAGGATGAGGCGATCGCCTCGTCCCGCGTCTCATAACCTGGAGAGTTCATTCCCCTATGCTGAAACATTTTGAGAATATTGGCCGCCGGGTTGTGGGGTGCATGAATGTCCTTATCGGTTTTTCCCGCCTGAGTTTCGAGACGTTATACTGGATCGTCGCCGGCCCCCGGAAGGGTAAACCCGTTCACGTTCAGCACGTCTTTGCCCAGATGGTCTTCATGGGAGTCAATTCGATTGTCATTGTTTTTTTCGTTAATTTTTTTACGGGCGTCGTGCTGGCCATGCAGTCCGCCTATCAGCTTTCTCAAATGGGCGCCACGCTCTATGTCTCCAGCCTGGTCAGCGTCTCCCTGTGCCGTGAGCTGGGACCGGTGTTGACGGCCCTGGTCATTGCGGGGCGTATCGGCGCGGCGATCACCGCTGAAATCGGGTCGATGAAGGTGAGTGAACAGATCGAGGCCCTAGACACGATGGCCATTGATCCCGTGCGTTATCTGGCCGTTCCGAAACTTCTGGCCTTGTTTATCATGTTGCCGTGCCTTACGATAATCGGAGATTATTCCGGCATGTTCGGAGGATATCTGGTCGGCGTCTTCAACCTAAAAATCAATCCCGCGCTTTATATTCAAACCTCCATAAACTTTTTGGAGCTGAAGGATATTTACACGGGTTTGTCCAAGTCTTTTGTTTTTGCGATCATCATCGCGATGGTCGGCTGTTATCAGGGGTTCAAGACGAAAGGCGGAGCTGTCGGTGTCGGCCAGTCAACCACCACCAGTGTGGTGACCAGTTTCATTTTGATCATCCTGGCTGACTGTGTCCTTACAGGTATTTATTACTTCTCTAATATTTGATGGAAACGGAAAAAAATAAAATTGCGATCTCGGTCAAGAACCTGAGGCGTTCCTTTGACGGACGCGAGGTGCTCAAGGGCATCAACCTGGACGTCTATCAGGGCGAGACGTTCGTGATCATGGGCGGGTCCGGCTGCGGGAAGAGCACGCTCTTGAGGCACATGATCGGGGCGCTGAAGCCGGATTCGGGAAAGGTTTTTATCGGCTCCAAAGACCTTACGACCTGCAGTACCGAAGAAATGGATATGATCAAAAGGAAATTCGGCATGTCGTTTCAGTCATCGGCCCTGCTGGATTCTTTGAGCGTCGCGGAAAACGTGAGCCTGCCGCTGTGCGAGCACACCCGTCTGGATCCGCACATCATCCGCATTATCGTGAAAATGAAATTAAGTCTGGTGGGACTGCGGGGATTCGAGCACCTGATGCCAAGCATGCTCTCGGGAGGTATGAAGAAACGCGTAGGGCTTGCCCGCGCCATCGCGATGGATCCGGAGATCGTCTTTTACGATGAGCCCACCTCGGGTCTGGATCCGGTCGTGGGCGCGGTCATCGACAAGCTTATTCTGGACCTGAGCAAAAAGCTCCTGATAACCTCGGTCGTCGTCACCCATGACATGAACAGTGTTTTCCGCATCGCCGACAGGGCCGCCATGCTGCATAACGGGCAGGTCCTGATAACCGGGACCCCGGAAGAGATACGGCGGTCTCCTGATCCCATCGTCCAGCAGTTCATCAGGGGCGAGACGGAAGGGCCGATCCGTTTTCTGGATCAGGGGGACGAATATCTGAAGGATCTGGTGGAATAAGGGTGTTGAATAAAGGCGTTGAATAAAGGAGACGGACATGAAAGTGAACAACGAAACAAAGATAGGGATCCTCGTCGTGGTTGTCTTGCTGGGGCTGGGGATCCTGACATTCCAGGTCGGCGATTTTGACCTCGGAGACAAGGGGTATCCCGTGTATGCCGTTTTCAAGAACATTGACGGCGTTGAAGAAAATGCCCCGGTGAGGCTTAACGGGATGGAGATCGGAAAGGTCAAATCCATGCGGATTATTTACGAGCCGGCCACAAAAATGGAACTGACGTTATGGATCAAGGAGGGCTACCGTATCCGGGAGGAAACCAAGGTCTATGTCCGGACGATGGGGATGTTCGGCGAAAAATATATCGGCCTGTCCACCACGGTAGACGACGCGCCGTTCCTGAAACCCGGCGCCAGGGTCGCCGGCGAAGAACCAGCCGACTTTGAGAAGCTTCTGGTCAAGGGCGAGGCTATCGCCAACAACCTCAAAGAGATTACCGACAATCTTAATGAGCGTCTCAAGATCAATGCCGAATCCATCGACGACATTATCCTCAATATCCGCAAGGCCTCAAAAGACATCGCCTCCATTTCCGTTAATGTGAATGAGCGCCTCACCCTTAATCAGGGGAAAATTGATTCGATTATGGGGAATCTCGATTCCGCAACACAGAATCTCGAAGAGATGAGTGCTGATATCAAAGAAAATCCCTGGAAACTTTTATATAAACCCAGAAAAAAATAATCTTCGGCCTTTTCGTGGTGTTGTGGTTCCCCGCCGGCTTTTTGTCCGGCTGAGAGCACAGTGTGCCTGATCCGTGCGTCGGGCCGGGTTGCCGTACGATGACGAAAGAACAGGTGAACAGTTTCCGCATGCGTCATCAGTCTATCGCTGCGAATCTTGCCCAGGTGGAAATTGTCGCCAGGTCGTACGTGGAAGCAAAACCCCGGCTGAGGGCACTGCGGCAACAGATGCTGAACCACCTGGGACAGCAAAACAAGGATTTCTTCAGCGCGCTTTACGAATACTATGCGGATAACCGGGAGGCGACGAAGGCGCTGGAGTTCCTGGAGCATGACGTGAAGGACATGAAGGTCCGGCACCTGCTTTTCTTTGAAAAGCATTCGGGCGAGATGGGGGACGTCAGCGCTGTTCAATTTCCTCGTGACCTCGCCTCGTTTGCCAAGGAGGTTTTGACCCGCCTCCAGATGGAAGAAGAATATCTGATACCCTTGCTGAGTGATCTGCCTTCCTGAGAACGGTCAGACGGGCGTTCCCGCGGGGCGCGGCGGGGTTTGAAATGAGAGCGCTTGACGATATTTTGCGGGCTGTGCTATACTCAACACCGCCTGAAAGGAGAATTTGCCACATGAATCTGGCTCGATCATTATGCTCAAAGGCCGCAGGCCTCGTTGCACAAGGCAGGCTGCCGCAGGGCCCCATGATCTTGGTTCTTTGTGCCGTCCTTTTGTCGGGATGCGGGCACGTTATGGAATTGACCAAGACCATCTGGGGATCTTCGACCCGTGCCCTTGAGGAGGCGCGTATTGACGCCGTACGAAAGACCTATGGGTGCGGTTTTGAGGAATGTTACGACGCCGTCCTCTCCGCGGCCGAAGAACACGAGATGATTGTTTTTCAGAAAAGCCGATTGCGGGAATTCATTGTTTTGATGAAGGTCCCCGATGTGGTGGATACGACAGAAGTGGGGGTGTTTTTTTCGAGCTTAGGAGGGAAGACGAGGATCGATATCTCGTCTTTAAGTACGCCGGCTAAAGAAAATGCCGCCGGGGTCATTTTTACAGCCCTGGCGGAGGCCTTTCCGGAGGAGGAAGACCTTTGAGGCCTTTCTGAGAGAAAGGACGCGGTCATGAACGTCGTTATTTTGAAACAGCCGGGACAGGATGTCACCCGGATTACGGGGGCCATCAGGACGGCCGCGAGGAAAAGAAATCTGATCGTCGAGATCGAGGAAACCGCTAACTTTGCCGCCTTCTCCCATTTGTCCATCAATTTTTCCCAGACACCGATTGTCATCATCCATAACAAAGTGGAATTTGTCAAACAGCTTCCGCCTCTGCCGATGCTGGAGAAGAAATTGTTTGATTTGGAGAAACGCGGCGGAATGGCCTTCTGATGATTGAGCACGAACTGCTTTTCCTGGGCCTGCTGATGGAAGGGCCGAAGCACGGTTATGAGATCAAGCGTCTTCTGGACGAAGAGCTATTTCCTTTCATAGGGCTTCGCATCAAATCCATCTACTATCCCCTCAAAAAAATGGAAAAGCTCGGCCTCGTGAACAAAGATGTCGGCCGGGAAGGGAAGTGGCCGGAAAAATTTGTCTACAGCATTACTCCCAAGGGCGAGAAGATCTTTTACCACTTGATCAACGAAAGCTTTCTTTCCATTGAACGGCCTTATTTTAATGTTGATCTGGCTCTATATTTCTTGCCTTATGTGGAAAAAAAGATTGCCAAACGCCGTCTCAAGGCCAGGATCCTGTTCCTAAAACGGATCCAGAGGGATTTGGAAGGCTTGAAAAAGTCTATCAAACCCGAAGCCGGCCATCTCACCATCATCCTCGACCATGAGCTGGATCTTGTCTCCGCAGAAGTGAAGTCCATCAGCCGACTCATCCAAACTTTGTCTTAAGTATCATGCGCGCCCAAAAGAGGATCGAATTATCGACGGCGGATTGGAGCTTAGACATGGAATCATGCCCTCCCAGCCGAATAGGCCCCTTTGGGTCATGCCTTTAAGAAACTGGCATCCCCGCATGTTTTAAGCGGGGTTGACACCATTGTTTGGACAGTAATGCTTAATTATAATAATTATATAGTGCTTGACAAAAAAAGGTATTTTAATAAAATCTAACTAGTAAAATTTAACTATATGGCTATAAGAAATGAAAGTTGCTGAATTATTAAGCGATAGAGCCGAACACTTTGCCAATAAGCCGGCCATTATATTCAAGGAACGATCCGTCTCCTTTTCCGGGCTGAAGGATAGTGTTGTGCATTTAGCGGGAGCGTTTAGTGCCAAAGGCATTACCAAAGGCACAAGGGTCGCCGTATACCTGCCCAATTGTCCTGAATATATTTACAGTTATTTGGCGTTATATTATGTAGGAGCTGTGGTTGTGCCGCTTGATTTTATGCTTACCGAAGAGGAAATCAAGCATTTTGTTTGGCACAGCGAGAGTTCCGTGCTGATCGCGCATGTTAAAAAGGGCGTGGATTTTTTCCGGGTTAAAGAGTCCTGCCCGTCTTTGAAGTCGATTGTTGGTGTTTCATTGCAGGGCGCACCTGTTGAGGGAGCGGATGAGTCGTGGCCCAGGTTGAAGGAGGCCCAGAGTGACTTTGCGCCTCCGGATTTCGCAGAAGATGAACCCTCGTCCATCTTTTATACCTCCGGCTCAACAGGCCACCCTAAAGGTGTTGTGTTGACTTACGCCCATCTGGACAATCCGGTACGGTGCATAGATCATTTTCTTAAACCCACGAGTGAAGATTCCTATCTTTGCGCCGGCGTGCCATTTTCACATATAGGAGGCCTGGATTATCTGCTGTTCATGCTGCACTTCGGCTCAACGCTGGTTCTCATGGATCGCTTTCAGCCCCTGGAGGCCCTGAAGAATCTGGAGCAGTACAAGATCACCATCTTCTGCATCGTGCCGGCTATGTTCATCGCCATCCTTTCGGTCAAGGAATGCGAAAAATACAACCTGACCTATTTGCGTTATCCGGTTGTTTTCGGCGCGCCTTCATCCCCGGCGCTTCTCAAACGATTTCACAGATTATGCCCGAATGGTATTCTGCTTAACGGCTGGGGCATGACCGAGACCGCGGCGCCCAACACGTTTTCTCCGCCCGATATCAACAAGATCAACAGTATCGGCCGGTTTGGCGTAGGCATGGAGGCGAAAGCGGTTAATGAAGAAGGCCGAGACGTCCCTGCGGGTGAGCGCGGAGAACTGCTGGTCAAGGGAGAGGCCGTAATGCGCGGCTACTATAAGGAGGCCGAACTGACACGATCCGTCATGACCGATGACGGCTGGTTCAGGACGGGAGACGTTGTTGTTCAGGACAGTGAAGGGCTGTTTTATATCGTGGGGCGAAAAAAGGACATGTTGAAAGTCGGAGGTGAGATCGCCTTCACATCGGAAATCGAGGAATCCCTTCATCGCCATCCCGCTGTCCAGGAGGTCGCGGTGATCGGTGTGCCTGATCATCTTCGGGGAGAGGTCCCGCACGCCTTCATCGTCGTGAAGGAAGGGCAGACTCTCGCGGCGGAAGAGGTCAGGGATTTCGCCCGGAAGAGGCTGGCGCATTTTAAGGTTCCCCATAAATTTCATTTTGTCCCGCATCTGCCGAAGAACCGCACGGGCAAAGTCGATAGGGAAAATCTCAAGAAAGGAAACGTCTCATGTCCAGAATGAACAGAGAGATCCATATGACCGGGAAAGACCTTATGACCATGGTCCAGCTGAGGCCGGAGGACATCGGCGATTATGCCCTGGTGCCCGGCCCCAAAGAACGGCTTATGAATTTGTTGAAAAATTTCAAAGATCCCGTCAAGAATTTCAGCTTTATGGAATACGAGATGTTCACCGGACGCTATAAAGACATCAAGGTGACGGCGATGAACGGAGGGCGCTTTTCAGCGGACACCGCGATCACGACCGAACTGTTATGTAATGCCCGGGCGAAACATATGATAAGGATAGGAAGCTGCGGCGCTCTGCAGGAGGATATCAAGATCGGGGATGTGGTCGTTGCCGACAGCGCCCTGCGCGGCGAAGGCGTTACCCCCTATTACGTGGATAAGGATTTCCAGCCGGAGGCGGATCAGGACATGACTCAGGTCCTCATTGATGAATCCAAAAAGAATCCCCTGCACAAAGTCCATGTCGGCAAGGTCTGGTCCACCGACGCCATTTTGAGAGAGACCAAGGATCATGTCAATAACGCCATTGACCGGGGTGCGGTCGCCGTTGACATGGTCAGTTCGGTTTTTTTGACCCTGGCTAACATGTATAAGATCAAAGCGAGCGTGATCCTGGCGGTGAGTGATAATATCATAACCGGCCAGATGGGTTTTTTGGATCCGAATTATTACATGGCTGAGGCCGCTATTATTAAAACGGTGCTCAATGCCGTGAAGATGATGGAAGGGAAATGAGCGGTGAAAGAATCCCCGTTATTTTGGCCCGTAAGACTGCAGGGCCGGACGCTTTTTGTTCTTGATGAAACACTTCTGCCTTCCCGGCAACGCATCATCGAAGTGAAAGAGGCGAAGCAGGCGGTGAATGTGATCCGCCGCATGAAGACCCGGGCCTTTGGGCAGGTGCTCGTGGTTTTGTACACCTTCCTCAGTGAATGCAGAAAGCACGACTTGACGGATAAGGCCCTGTTATCCCGTCTTAAGAAGCTTGCCGACATGTTGAATCGCAGCCGGCCGACATTCCCCTTCGCCGAGGTGACGGGCATGGTGAACGGATGGGCGCGGGAGGCTTACACATCGGGGAAGGCGCTCCGTCCGGTTCTGGAAGTCAGGATTAAGGGCTTTTTGTCAGGCATCCGCAAACAGAGGGAAGGGCGAATAGGAAAGATAGCCTCCGCCATACGTACCGGCGACGTGATCTTGACCCATTGCAACGTCAGCGGAGAATTGGCCATGGCAGCCGCCCTGTGCCGGGCACAAAAGAAAAAGGTGAAGTATTTCGCGACTGAGACACGGCCTTATTTTCAGGGCGCTAAGCTTACCGCCTGGGAGTTGAAAGAGATGGGCGCCGATGTGACCTTGATCGCGGACAATGCTGTCGGATCTCTGCTTCAGGACCGCATCATCACCAAGGTGATCGTTGGATCGGATCGGAGCTGCGCCAACGGGGATATCGCCAACAAGGTCGGCACTTACCAGATCGCCTGTCTGGCCAGGGAGTTCGGCATTCCCTTTTATGCGCTTGTCCAGCCCTCCGTGAGGATAAAATCAGGAAAATCGATTCCTATTGAAATAAGACCGGCCGACGAGCTATTAAAATACAAAGGGCGACGCCTCTTCCCGAAAGCGGCCAAAGGCTTTTACCCGGGATTCGATGTCATCCCCCGGGAATTCATAACAAAAAGGATGACCATCGATGCCCGTTAGACGCAGACCCCGGCAATGTCATTTTACAAAAAGGTCCGTCACCCTTGTGCAGGGAGTTGCTACCGGGGGTTCTCTGGAATTTTTGGTTAAAAAGGGCGCGAAGAACATATGCGTCCTGGAAGGAAGGCCGTCCCTGGAGGCCGGCCGCCATATGTGCCGGACGCTGATCAAGCGCAATGAGGTGCCGACCGTGATCGCCGATAATATGGCGGGTTTTCTTTTTTATAAAGGATACGTCAAGGAGGTCTGGCTCGCGTACACGGTTTTCGGACCGGAAGGGGCGGTGTGTGACATCGGCGCCCTTATTATGGCGGTATTGGCCAGGCAGCACGGAGTCCCTGTCCGTCTTATCCCGGGACGGATATCGGACGGCTTTATCGCTGACGAAAGTCAGTTGTTGACATTCGGCAAGGAGCGTATCGCGCCGACGGATGTGCGGGCCTATGTTCCACTTAAGGACTGGGTCCCTGTTGAATACATATCGGAGGTTTTCGCATGACAGTGACTGATACGTCTCACTTGAAAAAAGAGATTATCGAGACAGGAATGCTTCTCTGGGAAAAAAACCTGGTCAGCGGGCTAAACGGAAACATCAGTCAGCGTATCGATGATGAGACCTTTGTGATAACGGGCCACAAGACATGTCTCGGATTCCTTAAAGAGAGCGACATGATCAGCGTTGATAACGACGGCCGGGTCGTGTCGGGCGGGAAGGCCTCTTCGGAAACGCTCATGCATTCGAGTATTTACCGGGAACGGCCGGAGGTGAAGTGCATCCTCCACACGCATACGACATATACAAACGCCTACTTTTGCGCCAGGGACGAGCTGGAACCGAGAATATTCGAAGCCAAGCTGACATTGGGCAGGATCAAGGGGATTGAACAGACGACACCGTCAGTGACTGACCCGGCGCCTGTGCTCGAGGCGTTGAAGAACAGCAATATAGCCGTCCTGCGTCATCACGGTGTGCTTTCCGTCGGAAACAACCTCTTTGATTGCTTCCTGCTGATTCAGCTCCTGGAAGACGCGGCAAAGGTGGATGTCCTCTCCAGGCTTTATGAAAGGACACAGTCAGAGACGGATGTTTCTCAGAATATGAGGGCTGTCCCGGACGGCAAGAAATTCGGACTTTTTTCAAAAGAACAGGTCGACGCTATCGTGGAATTGGTGAACGGCGATCTTCAAATGAGGGAAATGGGGGAGAAGACCGGCATGACAATGGTGCTGGCCGTGAAAATGAATGAGACCGGAGAGGTTTACAGTTTCCGCTTTGAAAACGGTCGGATCGAGGAGGTGGGGCATGATGAGAACGCCGAATTCCTGATCTCGGCCCCGGCCAGCGTGTGGCGCGCCGTCTTCAAGCGGGAGATCGACCCCTTTGTAGCCACCACCCAGAAGAAGATGGATCTTAAAGGAGACTTTGCCAGGATCTCGCAATGGTACGCCCCCTGCAACCGGATATTCGAATTATGGACACAGATCCCGGTCGAATAAAACACTGGGCCGGTGTGAATCTTAGGCGGCTCGGGCTGAACCTATTCAAAAAACAGCAGATCTGGAAAAAGATCCGGCTGCCCGAAAAAAAGATGGAACACACAGTGTCCGACATAAAAAGATATTCTCTCCTCATCGACGGTACATTAGGACCCTCGGGAACGGATGAGTGGTTTTCCGCCGTGGATCCGTCCACTGACCGGGAGTTCGCCCGCCTGGCGGACGGGACGGCGGAGGATATGGACAGGTCCGTCGATGCCGCCTTTTCGGCGCATAAGAAAGGGGCATGGCGCGCGCTTGCAGTTGCCGAACGCGGCGTCTATTTGAAGAAAACGGCACGCCTTATCCGTGAGAAGGCCAAGGAACTGGCCGAAATCGAATGCCGGGATGTCGGCAAGACCATCAAACATACCACCTTCATCGATGTCCCGACCTGTGCCGATACCTTTGAATATTTCGGCGGCGTGAGCGAGGATGTCCTGAAGAGAAATTTGAAGATCGATGCCCCGGTGGCCAGTCAAGTCTTGCATGAGCCGATGGGTGTTGTTGGCTGCCTTATACCCTGGAATTATCCGATGATCATGACCGCTTGGAAACTGGCCCCCGCCTTGCTGGCGGGGAACTGCGTTGTCCTGCGGCCTTCATCCACGGCCTCGGCCTCGGTCATGAGGCTAGCGCAAATCTTGAAAGAAGCCGGGTTTCCCGATGGTGTGGTCAATATCGTCAGCAGCCGGGACAGCCGGGTGGCGGCAAAGCTGGTAGCCAGCAAGAAGGTCGCGATGGTCAGTTTTACCGGCGGGACGGCCACAGGACAGGAGATCATGAGGCAGGCCGCGGGAACGAACAAAAAGCTCACCCTTGAATTGGGCGGGAAATCTCCGAATATCGTGTTCGGAGACTGCGATTTTGAAGCTGCTCTTGGAGGAGCCATGTCTGCGATTTTTATGAATCAGGGACAGATGTGCACGGCGGGTTCAAGACTGCTGCTGGAGGACACCATATACGACCGGTTTCTGGAGGCGCTGGTGTGCAGGACGAAGAAGCTCAAAATCGGTCCCGCAAAAAAATACGATACCGATTTCGGTCCTCTGGTCAGCGAGACGCATCGGAAGAATGTCCTCGATTTTGTCGAGGCCGGCAAACAGGAAGGGGCGAGACTTCTTTGCGGCGGCGTCATTCCCCATGGACCTGACCTGAGCAACGGATTTTATATCGAACCGGCGATTTTCGCGGATGTTGATAACACCATGACAATCGCACGCGAAGAGATCTTCGGCCCTGTCCTTTGCGTCATGCGATTTTCTTCTGAAGAAGAGGCCGTCCGTTTGGCCAATGACACGCGTTTCGGTCTGGCCGCCATGATGTGGACGAAAGATGGAGATAAGGCCAAGCGGGTTGCCGGGCAGCTGCAGTGCGGCACTGTTTGGATCAATACGTATGGCGCCTTTTACAACGAGGCCCCCTACGGCGGATACAAGGCGAGCGGTTTCGGCCGGGAGCTCGGTCTGGAGGGTCTTTTGGAATACACGCAGACGAAGCATATTTGCCGGGATACGACACCCGGAGGAAGACCGCTGGTTTCATCGTGGTTTTGAGCCATAACAGAAAACGGGAAAAATAGGAGAAGCGAACAATGAAAGTCTTATTTTTGACTCCGCCGCTTAAAGCATGGGATTCTCACGGCCACCACCTGGCGGCCAACCAGATGCATGCCCAGCTTGCGGCCTACCTAAGAAGCAAAAAGCTGGCCGACGTCAAGGCCCTGGACTGCCGCGCCTTAGGTTTGGACTGGCAGGGCATGCTCAAAGAAGTCAAAGCGTATCAGCCGGATATTGTTTTTGTCGGAGAGCTCCTTCATTCGACCTGCGGGGCCGCCGTCATCTGGTATTTTAACGAGGGCCTGCGGTTGATCAAGGAGGCCCTTTTGAATACGAAAACCGTAGCCGGCGGATTATGGTATTCGGGCGACTGGGAAAGGCAGATGCGGCTCAACCCCTGGCTCGACTATATCATGATCGGCGAGGCTGAGCTGACGATGGAGGATTTGATCGTCAACCTGCAGTCCAAGGGAAAGAGCGAGCGGGATATCCCGGGTCTTGTGTCTAGACAGGAAGACGGCACGATAGTCGTCGGTCCGCACCGGGATTTGATACCGGACCTGAACGCCCTGCCCATGCCGGCGTATGATCTTTTTCCCATGACCCAGTATGTCGGACACACCTACTGGAAGCCCTTTGCGGAGCTCATGACATCCCGCGGTTGTCCGGGCAAGTGCCATTTCTGTTACGAATGGGCGTTGTATGATCCCCGCACGGCCGCCAAGGATTTCACTTCCTGGCGGGGCCTCACGGGCAGGCGGATCGTGGATGAGCTCGAACTTTTGGAGAAGGAATACGGGATCAACACGGTGGTCTTTCAGGACGACGCCTTCAATACCGACACGCAGTCGATGATAGAGTTCTGCGAGGAAAAAATACGCCGGGGCAACAAGATCGACTGGGTCGCCCTGGGCCGCGCCGATCAGTGGGTGACACAGCATGACATCCTGCCCCTGATGAGGAAGGCTGGCCTGTTTCTGGCCTTGACGGGAGTGGAAGTTGAGGACGACCTGACCCTGGCCAAACAAGGCAAGGGCGTCACGATCGAGCAGATCAAGAAGACGGTCGACATCCTGCGCGAGCAGGATATCGGTTCCGTGGGGACAGTCCTGATCGGCCTGAAAGATGACACGGAAGAGAAGATCAAGGAACGGCTGAGAGTGGCCGACGAGATCGATCCCGACATATTCGCGCTGGATTATCTGACGCCTGTCCCCAATTCCCCGGACTGGAAATACGGCATGAAGAAGGGATGGTTCGATCCCGACAAGATCGACCTGAAGACCTGGGATTTCCAGCACCCCGTCATCCCGACCGACCATTTATCCGTCGAGGACGTCGGGCGACTGGGTGCGTGGTGCATGCGGGAATACTACTCCAGGCCCGAGAGGATCCACCGCATCTTCTCGAGCAATTATGACGACAAGGTGAAACTCTGCGTGAAGGACTTCATGGACAATATCGCCAAGTGGGAGAAGAATTCACGGGTGCAGGCCGCGGCATCGCAGTAATGCACCCCGATCGTAAGAGAGGAAGGGACAGGATATGAAAGACACGGGAATTCCCTTTGAGCCGTCAGCCAGGGAGAAGTATGACCGGATGATAGACAAGATTCCGCTCTTCCACAGGACTATCGCTGACAAGGTGGCCCGTAAGCGGGCCGAGATGAACGCCCGGGAGAGGGGAGCGCAGCAGATCGAGGATGGTGATATCATCCGGGCCTTTTTCATGGAAGTCCCCAAGGCCTTTTACAGTCTCATGATCAAGCTCATGGAGGATGTCGGTTTTCATTATGAACGCTATGAACAGGAATACGAAAAGAGATCGCCTTAGGCTGTTTGTGTTTATCGAGGCCCCTTTGGAGAAGGTCGCGGCCGAGATTTTCCGTTGGGATAAGAGCGCCTGGTGGCCCAGGGAATCGGTCCTGCGCTATATCCCCGAGACGCCGGGGGGCATGAAAGAAGGTTCACGGTATACCGTAAAAATGCTTATCCCCCTTGCCGATGATCTGAAGGTCGAAGTCACCAATATGAATCCTAAGAATGGGCTGGTGATGGAGTTTAATGAAGGGATGCTGGAAGGCAACGAGTTAATCATCCTGGAAGGACGATACAACGGGACGCGGGTCAATTATATTCTGGACTACACGGTGAAGGGGCTCCTCCGGTCGTTTATCTGGAATGTGTTTGTTAAGAGCCGTTATCTGCAGTCTATGAAGAATATCCTCGAGCATATGAAGAGGTATGTGAATCAAAAGCAAGTGGAGCTGGAAGAATGAAGACAGCCGTGATCGGCGCGGGGGCGATCGGTTCCATCATTGCCGGCTACCTTAAGGAAGCGGGGGCGGATATAGTTCTCGTGGGAAGGCGTGATCATATCCGCGCAGTTCAAGAAAGGGGTTTGCTGATCAAGGGTATCCGCGGGGACAAACGTATCGATGTGCCCGTATCGAACAGGCTTGAGAGCCGCTATGACCTCGTTGTCTTTGCGACCAAGACCCAGGATCTGGAAAGCGCCTATCAGGACAATGCCGCGGTCTTGGAAGAGGGCGCGTTGGTATTGACGACCCAGAACGGTGTCCAGGCCGAGAACATGATCAGCACACATTTTGATAAATCCCTGGTCATAAGCAGCATAGTGATGTTTGGGGCCACGTATATCCGCCCCGGTGAGGTCACGCACAATTTCGAGGGGGAATGGATGATCGGCAAGCCGTTTATGACCAACGACAAGAATGTCCACGAGATCGCCGAATTGCTGGGGAGGACCTTTGCGGTCGAGGTCACGCAGGATATCGTCGGGATGAAATGGCTGAAGCTTTTTGTCAACTTCAACAACTGCCTTCCCGCGCTTGTCGGAAAATCTATGCAGGAGACCTTTGCGGACATGGATCTGTGCCGGCTGAGCGTGCGCCTTTTGCGGGAGGGCTACGCGGTTGTCCAAAAGGCCGGTATCGGACTGGTCTCGCTGCCCGGGTTTCCGGCGGAAAGGGTTTCCGGGATGGTAAATATGCCCGAGGATCAGGCGGCGGGCATTCTTAGCAAGAGCCTGACGACGCTCAGCCAGGAACCGCTTTACGGCTCAGTATTGCAGAGCATCCTCAGGGACAGGCCGAGCGAGATCGACTTTATCAACGGGGAGGTCGTCGCCCTGGCGAAAAATATCGGTATACAGGCGCCCTTGAACGAAAAGGTCGTGGACATGGTCCACGACGTCGAAAGGACAAGACATTTTTTTGCGACAGAAGATCTTAAGAAGGAGTTCATCAAAGGATAAAGGACGGCTTTTTATCCGCCGGGAATAGAGGAACGTTTCGGGAGCTGAACAATGAAGAAAAGAAGAGTGGTTGTGACGGGCGTGGGGATCATATCTCCTAACGGCGTGGGGAAAGAGGCCTGTTGGCAGGGGATGGTCAACGGGGTATCCGCCATTAAGCGCGTGACGGAGTTCGATGTGTCCATGTTCAATACCCGCATCGCCGCCCAGGCGCGCGATTTTGATCCGATGGCACTGGGGTTGACGAGAGAAGAGGTGGTAAGGATGGACCGGTATGTGCAGTTTGCCGTAGTTGGCGCGCGGATGGCGCTGGAAGACGCGAAGCTGGCAGACCCGGGTCATGTTGACCGTGAGCGCATGGGAGTTTCCCTGGCCAACGCGATCTGCGGAACGAAATATATGGAAGAGGAATTCGCGCTGGTCACGGACAGCGGCAAGAATCCCATCGACCCGACCAATGTGCGTCCGGACCTCTATGACGCCTCGATGTTCAACACGCCCTCAAGCGAGATCGCGGCCAAGTACCATCTTAACGGGATATGCAATACCATTTCGACAGGATGCACGGCCGGGACCGACGCGGTCGGGTTTTCTCTGGAGGCGATACAGGATGGCGAAGCGGACATCATGATTACCGGGGCCAGCGAGGCGCCGGTCACGCCGATTACCTTCGGGGCCTTCGATGTTGTTAACGTTCTTTCGACGCTGAATGACGTCCCGGAAAAGGCCTCGCGGCCGTTTGACGCCAAACGCAACGGATTTGTAATCTCGGAAGGGTGCGGTATCCTTATACTCGAGGAACTGGAGCACGCGAAAAGGCGCGGCGCCCGGATTTATTGTGAGATCGTCGGGTTCGGCACGACGTGCAACGCCTATCATATGACGGACCTGCCTTCGGAAGGCGAGGCCATGTGCGACTCGATCATCCTCGCTATGGCTGACGCCGGCATCAAACCGGAAGATATCGATTATATCAACGCCCACGGCTCCTCCACGCGGCAGAACGACGTCTTCGAGACCAATGCGTATAAGATGTCCCTGGGCGATCATGCTTATAGGATGCCGATCAGTTCCCTGAAATCCATGATCGGCCATCCGCTGGCGGCGGCCAACGGTGTGGAGCTGGCCGTCGGCGCGCTGATCTTTGAACGGAACAAGCTGCCGCCGACTATTAACCAGGACGAACCGGACCCCGCATGTGATCTCGACTATGTGCCGAACAAAGCGCGCGACAAGGTGGTCAACTGCATGCTCAAGACCTCCAGCGGCTTTTCCGGCGTACATTCGTCGATGGTGCTTCGCAGGTATAAATGAGTGTCACGTGTTAGGTGTTAAGTGCAAAGAGGAGCATAATTGGTATTTATTGAAAAAGTAATAAAAATTCTAATCACCGTTGCCATCGCAGGTTTGTTTTACTGATTTTCATTTATTTATATGGTCCTCCATAATGACAACTTACAGATACAATTATTCGGATTAATTATACTGCCCACAATGATCTTTCTTCCGGCATTGATTATTTGTTTAAGAATCGCCAAACATCAAGGAAAAGCATGAATAAAATCGCCATTACCGGGATAGGCGTGGTAAGCCCCAGCGGGATCGACAAGCGCGTGTTCTGGGCCAACATCAAGGCGGGGCATTCGATGGTCGACAGGATCACCCGCTTCGACGCCTCGAAATATCCCTCGCATATCGCCGGGCAGGTGCATGAGCTCGACGCCTACAGCACCGTGTCTTCCCGTCTCTTGAAAAAGATTGATGTCTTTTCCCACATGGCGCTGGTGGCTTCGGGATTGGCCATGCAGGACGCCAAACTGGATCTCGCGAAAGAAGACCTGAAACGCGGAGGCATCTTTATGGGAAACGCCATCGGCGGCTGGCTTTATGCCGAAACGGAGTTAAGGGACATGTATATCGAGGGCCGTGAAGGCATCAGCCCTTTTATGGCCTCGGCCTGGTTCCCGGCCGCCCCGCAGGGCCAGATATCGATCCAGTACAAGATTAAAGGTTACAGCAAGACCGTCGTCTCCGACCGGGCCAGTTCGCTGATGGCCATCGCTTACGGCGCCAAGACGATCGAACGGGGTAAGGACGATTTCATCCTTGCCGGAGGTATGGAGGCCCCCGTGAGCCCTTACGGGCTCTTGTGCTGCAATACATCAAGGGCCCTGACACTCCGCAACGAATCCCCAAAGACGGCCTATAAACCCTTTGACAAAAACCGCGACGGGTTTGCCGTGGGGGAAGGAGCCGGGGTGGTGATTCTGGAACCGCTCAAACGAGTCAAGGAGCGCCAGGTTCCCGTTTATGCGTATATTACCGGTTACGGCACGACGACGGACGGTGTCGACCGCATCCGACCGGCGGATGACGGTAAACAGCTGGCCCGGGCCATCCGCATGGCCCTCGATGACGCCGGCATCGGTCCTGAGGAGATTGATTATATTTGTGCCGACGGGGCGGCCACCACCGAAGGAGATATCACCGAGACCAAGGGCATCAAACTGGCCTTCAGCAGCCATGCTGAAAAGATCCCGGTGACGGCGCCCAAGTCGATGTTCGGGAATCTCCTGGGCGCGGCCGGAGCGCTGGATGTCGTCACGACCCTGCTGGCCATGGAGCACGGCCTTGTCCCGCCGACCATCAATTACAGTGAACCGGATCCCGAATGCGACCTGGATTGCTGCCCGAACAAGGCGCAGAAGAAGGACATCAAAAAGGCCTTGATTATCAACCGCGGCCGAGGCGGGATCAACGCGGCGCTGGTTCTTGAAAAAGCTGAATGAGTGTCAGGTGTTAAGTGTCAAGAGTTGAGGGTTAAGTGTTCTACTTAATGAAATAGAGGAGGAAGAGACAGTGAGCTTAGCCGATAAAGTCAAAGAAACCTTAAACGAAGTCCTAGACATCAAACCCGAAGAGGTGCAGGATAACGCCAAACTCGATGAGTCTTTGGGCGTCGATTCCACCGAGATGGTCGAGGTCACAGTGGCACTGAAGAAAAAACTGGGTGTTGAGATAGCCGGGAACGACATTAAGAAGACGAACACCTTGAACGAAATCGTCGATATCCTTAAAGAAAAGGTTGAGGCAGAATAGAATAACTGGAAGAAGGAGGAGGGCCTTATGGAGGGCGGGGATGTCTCGCGTTATTCTGTTGAAGAGTTTGTGAATAAAACCTCTCAAAAGGACAAGGGGCAGGGAGTCTTCGAACTGGAGACCGACCGGATCCTTGAAATCAATCTGGATGGCCGGGTGTGGACGAAAGCCGGTTCGATGATCTCATACCGCGGCGACATCCGGTTTAAACGAGAAGGCATCCTCGAACATGGACTGGGCCGCATGCTGAAGTCGGCAGTCACCGGAGAGGGGGCCAAATTGACAAAGGCCGAAGGACAGGGACAGATTTATCTGGCCGAATATGGGAAAAAGGTGTCGATCCTGCATTTGCAGGATCAGTCCGTCGTGGTCAACGGGAATGACGTGCTGGCTTTTCAGGACAGCCTGAAGTGGGATATCAAGTTGATGCGCAGGATCACCGGCATGCTGGCAGGCGGGTTGTTTAATATGCGATTCGAGGGAAGCGGTCTTCTGGCGATCACCACCCATTATGATCCGATGACTCTGAAGGTGACAGCCGGGAAACCTGTCTTTACTGACCCCAACGCGACGGTGGCCTGGTCGGGGAATCTGGAGCCGGGATTCAAGACAGATGTCTCCCTGAAGACCTTTTTTGGACGCGGCAGCGGGGAATCGATTCAGATGAAGTTTGACGGTGAAGGTTTCGTTGTCATTCAGCCCTTTGAAGAAGTCTATTTTCAGTCGAAAACGTCGTAACCAGCGGAGCGAGAAACATCATGACATTCATTGACCTTTCCTTACCTGTCGACGATACACTTGAAGAGACCCACGCCGCGACCATCGACCGCATCACGCACGCTGAGGGGGTGGAACACTTCAACTGGGTGGTGATGAACAAGCGTCCCGGCGGCAAGGCGGCCTTTGAAAAAGGCGAGCGGGTGGCTGCGTCTGATGAGATCCCGGACGGCGAGATGCTTTCTCTGGAGATCGTCCATTCATCGGTGCATATGGGTTCTCATGTGGACGCGCCGTTCCATTACGGCTCGACCTGTGAAGGGAAACCCGCCAGGAAAATCATGGACGTGCCTCTCGAATGGTGCTATGGCGACGGCGTGCTCCTGGACTTCACGCACCTCAAATTCCCGCAGTTTATCGACAAGCGGGAGGTCATCAAGGCCCTGGAGAAAATCAATTACACGCTCAAGCCCATGGACGTCGTTCTTTTGTACACGGGGGGAGACGGTCTTTTGGGCGGCGACGATTATGTCAATAAATACGTCGGGTGCGTGCCGGACGCCATTGAATATTTCCTGGACCAGGGCATCAAGATGATGGGCATTGACACGATCGGCCTCGATAGACCTTGTTTCTTGATGTTCAAGGAATTTCTGGAGACGAAGGACAAATCCAAGATCTGGCCGTGCCATTTCCTCGGCCGTCGTCGGGAATACTGCCACATGGAGCGCATCGGCAACCTCGGCGCGATCCCGAAGCCGTTTGGGTTCAAGGTCTCCTGCCTTCCGGTGAAGGTAAAGGACTCCGGGGCGGGCTGGTGCCGAGCCGTGGCCATCCTTGATGAATAAAGCATGAAGATCAATATTTTCAGAGAAAAAATATCCGCCGTTGAGTTTAAGCGGATCGCTGACGAGACATTCGGTGAAATGGCCAAGGCGGTTGTCGATGTGAGGCTGGGAATCCTGGCCGTTGGCGGTGAACTGCACGCGGATGCCGAGGCCTTGCTGCTGGATAACGGCTCGGTGCAGGAAGACCTCTGGGGAATCAATATTTATGTGGATAAGCCGAAGGACCGGCGCGTCGAGTTTTCGTCGTTCATCAACATCCGCCCCAGTCAGGGTAATCGTTCGATGGATATTCAGGACGAAAGGCTAAAAATGAAAATTCTCGAAATTATGGAAAAGTTGGCGGAATGATCTATGGATGAACAGCGCTGGCATTCCATGTCCCTGGCCCGGCAGGTGGGCAACATCGGCAGTGAAATCTCCCGCGCCCGGCACTGGGAGGAGAAGGGGGATAAAACCAGCCGGGACCGAGCCCTGGAGCGGGCGCTCCATTATCTCGATTTAACAACAAAACAGGACATGCCGTTAACCCGCCGGCGGGAACTGCTGCGGTTCCGGGAGGTCGTGGGAGCATGGCATCAGGGACAAGGCCAAGAGAAGGGGATGGAGAATTATTGTGCCGTTTTCGCAATGGAAGCGCGGCAGGGGAAGTAAAAAGGCGGATCAGAAAAAAGGAAAGGAAGGATGCCATGGGACATACACGAAACAGTATTGTGATCGACGCGCCGTACGATCTGGTCTACGATATCTCCAATGACATCGAGCGCTGGACCGAGCTTTTCGGTGACGAGTACGTGAAGGCGGAGGTCCTGGAGCGCAAGGGCAACGAGATCACTTTTCGGCTGACCGACGACGAGAATAAGTCCTGGGTCTCCAAGAGGTGGCTTCACAAGGAGCAGAATTACGCCTTCGCCTCGCGCCATGAGCCGATGTTTCCCTTTAAGTTTATGAAGATCATCTGGCTTTATATCCCCGACGATAAGGGGATCGAGATGATCTGGATCCAGGACTGGGAGCTTGACCCGGGGTTCACGAAATTCTCAGACGATCAGATCGCGGGCTTCATAAACGAGCACTCGACGCACAACATGGGGATCTTCAAGAAGGTTATCGAGGAAGAGGCGAAAAAGTCGGCATAGCAGGCCAATAAGAAGCCCAAAACGCAAATAGGAAATCATAAAAGCATTTCATCGCTTTCCCAATAATGGTGTCATTCCCGACGATCGGGCCCCTTATGGGGACGAAAGCGGGAATCCATGAAGCACGAGGGATCGGGCCCCGCTTAAAACATGCGGCCGACTGGCCCTTAGCGTTCGTGAGTACGATGCTTATTTGGACATGCATGAAGTTGTTTAAAATTGGATTTTTGATGCCTGGGGTGTCTCATTCAATGAAAGCACAGTGATCGTGGTCCGCCGAACGCTCTTGGAACATCCGGAAAAATTCCGTATCTATCTGTTGTTATGCCTGCAGTGCGTGACGATATCCTTTAACGTGGCCGCGATCGCGGCGGCTATCCCCGCCATCAGCCGCGACCTCGCCCTCAGCGACATCCGCGTCGCGCAGATCATCCCTTTTTATATGATACCATACGGTATCGGCGCGCTTATCTACGCGCCTTTGGCCAAAACCTTTTCTTTCCGAAGGATTATGGCCTGGACGATGGGCGTGTTTGCCGCGGCCAGTTATTCCTGCACGCTGGATGCGGGCTTTGGGACGTTTCTTATTTTTCGCGTCCTGATGGGCCTATCCGGCGCGAGCGCGATACCCCTGGGATTGATCCTGATCGGTCGGATTTTTCCCAAGGAGGTTCGCGGGAGGCTGGTAGGGATCTTTTTCAGCTGTAGTTTTGTCTCTTCGATTGCCGGCATTGCCCTGAGCGGGACGGCGCATTGGCGGTGGCTGTTCGTCATCCCGGCTTTTCTTGCGTCTTTATCGGCGGGGTTTGCCGCGCTGTCGGGGTCCGGGCATTTGCGGCCGATGGGAGGCAAGAGGATTGATTACGGCATCATATTCCGGCGGCACCATTCCCGCGATGTTTTTATATTTATTTTCCTGATCAGCATGCTTTTTCATGCGGTTCATAAATGGTTGGGCGTCTATCTGAGCCGGATTTACCAGATGGATCAGCCGGTGATAAGTCTTTTCTTTATATTCATGGCCTTGGGGGGAGTCGCCGGGCAAATGCTCGGAGGGATCATTACAGACGGGCGGGGACGGTATGAAGCCTGTATCCTTGGCATTGTCGTATTAGGATTTTCCGCCATGGCGCTGGCCGGGATTTATCCGGTTATTGTCCTGGGGCTCATTCTCGTCGCTTTCCAGGCCGGATGGACGATTGGGCATAACGGCGTATCGACGGTCTTGACCGATTTCCCGGATGATAACCGGGCGGAGGTCGCGAGTTTGAATTCTTCGCTCCGGTTTCTAAGCGGGGGCGCTGGCTTTTTCGTCAGCCGGATTTTCGTGAAATACAGTTTCGGTTTTACGTTTCTGGGATGCGGCATCCTTCTTCTCATTCTGGCCGGTTTCGTCAAGAAGATCATTCCCAAGGCCTGTCAGTGATAAGCGGTCGGGAAGGCCGGATTGCCTGCCTTCGTTAACCGAAAAATTTTTATTGCAGGAAAAAGAATATTTATATATAAAAGTAGTAATATTATAGGAGGCGAATTATGAACGATTTGAAGGGAAAGAATTGTGTTATCACGGGGGCCAGCCGGGGGATCGGGAAGGCGTTAGCCATGGCCCTGGCAGAAAAGGGCGCGAACCTTGTATTGGCGGCCAGAGGGAAGGAACAACTGGATGCGGCCGCCAAAGAGATTGCCGACAAAACGAAGGTAAAGGTGATCGGCCAGCCGACGGATGTGAGCCGGTTGGAAGACCTGCAGAATCTGGTTGCGGTCGCCTTGAATGAACTTGAGACCATCGATATCCTGATTAACAATGCCGGCGTCTCGAGCCAGTATCCGTTTGACAAACAACCTTTGGAGGATATTGAACGTTTGGCCCACACGAATTATCTCGGATATGTGAGGTTGATCCGTCTGGTGATCCCATCGATGATTGAGAGAAAAGAGGGCGCGATCATCAATATGGTGTCCGGCTCGACTCTCTGCGACCCCCTTCCGAAAAACTTCATAACCTACAGCTCTCTGAAGGTTGGTTTAAGGGCCTTCACTAAGGCCCTGTTCTGGGAGATGCGCGACCACGGTCTGAAGATCACGTCTATCCTGCCCGGCGTGGTGGATACGGAGCTGACCGACAAACTGAAGGATATCGCCGTCGAACAGAAAGAGCGCCTGATGCAGGCCCGGACCGTCGTCGATATGGTGATGTTCGCGCTTTCGGTACCGGCTAATGCCTGTCCGGTCGAACTCTCCGTTATCAACCAGCGAACACCCTGGACGAGTCCTGTGATTGACTATCAGCAGAAGCAGGCGAAATGAAGAGGCTTGGACGCGGTTTCGGGCCATGTTTCGGGGCAAAGAAAACTTTCATCATATCCGTGTCGTTTTTCGTCGGATGCCTGGGCGGCTGTGCGACCGTCGCGATTAATGGCACGAAGGCCTATGTCGACGATCACATGAGGACGAATCTTGATGCGGATTTTCGCGGGGTTTGGCAGGCGGCCTTTGACCAGTGCGGTACGCTGGGCGAAGTGCGCAGTTCCGACAAAGACAAGGGGATATTGCGCGCCCTGGTCAAGGAGTCCGATGTCATAATCAACATCGAGCCTGTCACTGACCGAACGACCCGTATCACGGTGACGGCCCGAAAGCATCTTTTACCCGACAAAGAAACCGCGGAAATCGTGCTTTCGGCCATCTTGAGAACATTGTAAACCTATGGGAACCGGGCCCGTTACTGCAAGTGTTCCCTGGAGCACAGAAAACCGGGAAAGGTGGTGTCCATGGATCAAACCGTTTGCGTTTTCAAAAAGAACAAGTTCCAGGAGATCCGAGTCGGTATCCGCGAATACAAAGGCAATGACCTTATCGACATCCGTACTTGGACGCAGACGCAGGGGACGGAGGACATGGTCCCGACCGCAAAGGGCGTGTCTATTAATATCCATCTCCTTGATGAACTGAAGAAATCCATCGCCGAAGCGGAGCGCGTCCTGCGGGAAAACGATATGCTCAAATAGCGCTTTGCGCTGTTGAGGCATGAAGCTCAAGAGGGTAAACGAGATGGCCAAGATCATCGATATGCACAGCCATTGTATGCCGCCTGAGGTGGCGTGTCATACGACATTCTTTAAGGCGCACTGGTCGGACATCGACCGGCAGTTAAGTGCCATGGACGAGCTGGGAATCGAAAAGGCCCTGCTTCTTTACCCGACGAGCGATGCCCATATCCAGATGGGGGGATGGGGCAACCTGGTCAGGGCGTACAATGAGGGCATCGCCGGAATTGTCAAGCGCTTTCCCGGACGTTTCGTCGGCGCGGGCATTATTCCCGTGGACGGAGAAAGAGACCTTGGTCAAGATGTGCAGGACATCGCGGATATGGGGCTGCGGGCGATTTCGCTTGCCTCGAGCTACGAAGGCCGGTATCTTGACGACCCATATTTCGAAAAGGTCTTCATCTTCGCCGGACAGAAGGGATTCCCGGTCCATGTCCATCCCCAGATCATAAATCCCATTGGCGAGGCCCGCGTGAAAGACCCCCTCTTGACGCCGGTGCTTGAATATGTGTTCGATGTTTCCGTGTGTATCGGAAAGATGATGATGGAGGGCACGTTTCTTAAATTTCCCGCCGTGAAATTTATTTTCGCCCATTACGGCGGCGTCATTCCCGTCGTCAAGGAAAGATTCGACAACACCTATCTTATGCTTCGCCGGCGGGATCTCGTGAAGGATCTTGGCCGCACGCCCGGGGAGTATTTTCGAAATCTTTATTTTGATATCAGCGGTTCGCGTTCACCGGGTTCGCTCATATGCGCCCTGGAAATGACCGACGCGGACCATATCCTCTGGGGCAGCGACTTTCCGGCCAATCAGGATATGCGGGGATCAGCCCGTTTTATCGAAAAATCGTCCTTGAAGGCCGAAGAAAAAGAGAAGATCCTTTACCGGAACGCCCTTGATGCGCTGGGCTGCCCGTGAGGACAGGCTTCAGTTAACGTTTTAACGAAAGAAGCATTGGCGCTGGGCGCAAATCTCCTGAATTTAAATACGTTATTTAGAATTGTTATGAAAAAAGCCTTGACAAGTGATGGCCGATATGGTAATTTTCTTACACTTCGAAGATCTATGAAATAAATACATTTGAGAGAATCCTTCGTTCGGACAAAGAAGGATAACGAACGGGGGAGAAGGCGTCAAGATATTGAATCTGGGGTCAAATGTCCGGCTCCAGTTTTTTGTTCTTTGAGAAGTAAAGCCAAGTCGATTTTGGAGAGTTCGCCTTACGGCGAAACTTTTCAAAAAAATTCTCTTTTTTTGGAGAGTTTGATCCTGGCTCAGAGTGAACGCTGGCGGCGTGGATTAGGCATGCAAGTCGAGCGATCCTTTTCTCTTCTCGGAGGCTTCGGCCGAAAAGAAGGGAGTTCGGGATAGCGGCAAACGGGTGAGTAACGCGTGAGTAATTTGCCCTAAAGTCAGGAATAGCTTCGTGAAAACGGAGGTAATACCTGATACGTCCTGGGCCCCGCATGGGGATCAGGGTAAAGGTGGGGACCGAAAGGCCTGCCGCTTTAGGATGAGCTCGCGTCCTATCAGCTAGTTGGTAGGGTAATGGCCTACCAAGGCGAAGACGGGTAGCTGGTCTGAGAGGATGGTCAGCCACACTGGGACTGAGACACTGCCCAGACTCCTACGGGAGGCTGCAGTCGAGAATATTTAGCAATGGGCGAAAGCCTGACTATGCGACGCCGCGTGAGGGATGAAGGTTTTCGGATCGTAAACCTCTTTTGTTAGGAAAGAATATCCCGCAGCTAATACCTTCGGGATTGACGGTACCTGACGAATAAGCCACGGCCAACTCCGTGCCAGCCCCATACAAATGGTGACATTTGTACCGGTCGGGGCTGGTGCGCGCGGAGATATCGTAGAAATACGGTATGAGAAAATCTCGCTATATGCTGGGAACTCCATCTAACCTATGAAGGCTCGGTTGCCCGGTACAGGTTAGTGGACAATCAGCAGGAAACCTGCGAACTAAAAATTCAAGGGGCTCCTCAGAGACTACACGCGAGACTCCTCGCTCATGGCAACATGAGAAGGATGATGATATAGTCCAATCCGTAAAAGCAACGCAATAGTTGCCGTTAAACGGGGCCAGCAGCCGCGGTAATACGGAGGTGGCGAGCGTTACTCGGAATCACTGGGTGTAAAGGGCAGGCAGGCGGTCTAGTAAGTGAGGGGTGAAATCTTCCGACTCAATCGGAAAACTGCCTTTCAAACTGCTAGACTTGAGGACGGCAGAGGGAAACGGAATTCTCGGTGTAAGGGTGAAATCTGTAGATATCGAGAAGAACACCTGCGGCGAAGGCGGTTTCCTGGGTCGTCTCTGACGCTGAGCTGCGAAAGCTAGGGGAGCGAACAGAATTAGATACTCTGGTAGTCCTAGCTGTAAACGATGAGCACTAGGTGTCGGGAGCAATCTCGGTGCCGCAGCTAACGCATTAAGTGCTCCACCTGGGGACTACGGTCGCAAGGCTAAAACTCAAAGGAATTGACGGGGACCCGCACAAGCGGTGGAACATGTGGTTTAATTCGATGCTACGCGAAGAACCTCACCAGGGTTTGACATGCAGGAAGTAGTGAACCGAAAGGGGAACGACCCGTCAAATCGGGAGCTTGCACAGGTGCTGCATGGCTGTCGTCAGCTCGTGTCGTGAGATGTTGGGTTAAGTCCCGCAACGAGCGCAACCATTATCCCTTGTTGCCACTTCTTCGCGGATTTTCCGCGGAGGAAGCACTCTAGGGAGACTGCCTGGGATAACCAGGAGGAAGGTGGAGATGACGTCAAGTCAGTACGGCCTTTATGCCCTGGGCCACACACGTGTTACAATGGTCAGTACAAAGGGTTGCCAACCCGCGAGGGGGAGCTAATCTCTGAAAACTGGCCTCAGTTCAGATTGGAGTCTGCAATTCGACTCCATGAAGCTGGAATCGCTAGTAATGGGAGATCAGCACGCTTCCGTGAATACGTTCCCGGGTCTTGTACACACCGCCCGTCAAGCGATGGGAGCCGGGGGTACCCGAAGTCCTGTGTAGGCAGGCCGAAGGTAAAACTGGTGACTGGCGCTAAGTCGTAACAAGGTAGCCGTACGGGAACGTGCGGCTGGATCACCTCCTTTCTATTTTTCAAGACCGGATGACAATGTTCCGGTTGCGGAAAATAAAGAAAGCGAAAATGAGGGTGTGACTAAACAGCGATCACCTCTTCAAAATCCTTGGCTTTTTAATTTTGCAAGCTACGGGCCCCAAAATTGCAACCGGATGATCAGTACTTATTACGCGCAAAATCCGGTCAATACCCGGCTCGGTCCTGGGCCCAGTCATATTGTCAATCTGCTGTCATTCGGGCCCATAGCTCAGTTGGTTAGAGCACCGTGCTGATAACGCGGGGGTCAGTGGTTCGACTCCACTTGGGCCCATTGTCAATGAAAATCGCTTTGCCCAGGATGGTTCTTCGCAGGATTCCTGACCAGTAGCACAGGTTGGTAGAAGTCCAGCCAAGGCATGCATTAGAAGAATTGATATGCAGGCTGGAATACCAATTGATTGCATCATAATAAAGAAAATCGGGATCTTGCGAACAGGGTGCGGAGACATTCGACAGACTCTGGACGCTCCGCTATGAACTTAGGGGCCGTAGCTCAGTTTGGGAGAGCGATTGCTTTGCAAGCAATAGGTCGCGAGTTCGATCCTCGTCGGCTCCACGTATTGAGCCGAAGGAGTGGTCAGAAAGTTGAACGATATGAGCCTTGTCAGGTTCACCAAAGTGGTGGGTGACGGTGCATTGTTCTGCGACTTTGGAAGAGCTTTTAATAGAATTTTTTTCGGCCGCTAGGCCGTTCGATCTTTGACAATTCATAAAGAGAGGTAGACAAACCGCCGTATTTTCTTGTCAAATTTTGGGCCGGTTTTCCGGTTTAAAATTTGTGATCAAGCTACTAAGGGTTTATGATGGATGACTCGGTAGACTCAGGCGATGAAGGACGTGGTAAGCTGCGATAAGCTTCGGGTAGCCGCAAACAGGCTGTGATCCGGAGATTTCCGAATGGGGCAACCTGTTCCGGGTAATGCCGGGGCATCCTGCGCTGAATCCATAGGCGCAGGAAGCGAACGAGGCGAATTGAAACATCTAAGTAACCTCAGGAAAAGAAACCGTAAGGGATTCCCCCAGTAGCGGCGAGCGAAAAGGGAACAGCCTAAACCCCGGACCTTTATGGTACGGGGGGTTGAGGGACCTCAACGTGGGATTGTCGAGGGATAGCAGAAGCACCTGGGAAGGTGCGCCAGAGAAGGTGAAAGCCCTGTACGCGAAATTCCAAGGCACCCTAGAGGGATCCCAAGTATCGCGGGGCACGGGAAATCCTGCGAGAATCCGGCCCGACCATGGGCTAAGGCTAAATACTCGAGTCTGACCAATAGTGAACGAGTACCGTGAGGGAAAGTTGAAAAGAACCCCGGTGAGGGGAGTGAAATAGAACCTGAAATCATGAACCTACAAGCGGTCGAAGGACTATGGCCGCCACCTCGGTGGCGCGCAATGTCTGACGGCGTACCTTTTGTTTAATGGACCGGCGAGTTACTGCATGTTGCAAGCTTAAGGCCTGATGGGTCGTAGGCGAAGCGAAAGCGAGTCTGAACAGGGCGAATGAGTACCATGCAGTAGACCCGAAACCGCGTGATCTACCCATGGCCAGGTTGAAGCTCTGGGAAACCAGAGTGGAGGACCGAACACTAGTCGGTTGAAAACGGCAGTGATGAGCTGTGGGTCGGAGTGAAAGGCTAATCAAACGCGGCAATTGCTGGTTCTCCCCGAAATAGTTCTAGGACTAGCCTCGGGAAATTAAGCAGCAGGGGTAGAGTTACTGAATAGGCTAGGGGGCCTACCAGCCTACCAACCCTAACCAAACTCCGAATACTGCTGCTCGTATCCCGGGAGTAAGTCGCTGAGGGCTAAGCTTCAGTGTCAAAAGGGGATCAGCCCAGACCATCGGTTAAGGTCCCTAATATGAGCTAAGTGGTAAAGGAAGTGGGATCACACAGACAGCCAGGATGTTGGCCCAGAGGCAGCCATCATTTAAAGAGTGCGTAACAGCTCACTGGTCGAGTGATTCTGCGCCGAAAATGATCGGGGCTTAAGCTCATAACCGAAACCATGGCTTTTCGCCATAATTTATGGCGGGAGGGGTAGGGGAGCGTTCTGCCACGCGATGAAGGTGTACCGTGAGGAGCACTGGAGCAGGCAGAAGTGAATATGTCGGTATGAGTAGCGAAAACTACGGCAAGAAACCGTAGCGCCGAAAATCCAAGGTTTCCTGGGGAAGGTTAATCCGCCCAGGGTTAGTCGATCCTAAGCCGAGGCCGAAGGGCGTAGGCGATGGATATCCGGTTAATATTCCGGAACTGGCTATGAGCGCTATGACCTCAGAGTGACGCAGAAGGCTAGGCAGAGCGAAGTGTTGGATGTCTTCGTCCAAACCTGTAGTCCTGTAGAAATACAGGGTGAGAGGTGACGGGGAGCCAAAGCTACGGCCGCGGTGAAGCTGTCGACGCCCGGCTGCCGAGAAAAACCTCTGAGGCAGTATCATGGCCAATCGTACCGTAAACCGACACAGGTAGATACCCAGAGAATGGGAAGGCGCTCGAGAGAACTCTCCTTAAGGAACTCGGCAAAATGGCCCCGTAACTTCGGGAGAAGGGGTGCCAGGGATGTGTAGTCTCTCGCAGGCGAAGCATCCCGGGTCTCAGTAAAGAAGCCCGGCCGACTGTTTAGTAAAAACACATCACTCTGCAAAGTCGCAAGACGACGTATAGGGTGTGACACCTGCCCGGTGCTGGAAGGTTAAGGGGAGCGGTCATCCCGTTTCGGCGGGAGAAGCTGCGAACTGAAGCCCCAGTAAACGGCGGCCGTAACTATAACGGTCCTAAGGTAGCGAA
>CAYRXT010000021.1:0-35100 GCA_964428315.1 uncultured Planctomycetales bacterium | reverse complement strand
AGACACTTTTTCGACTCCAGAATAAAACTACCCACAAGAACTTGACACAGACCCACTAGGTTCCCTGATTGACAATGCCCGATAACGGTGTTATTCTAAAAAAACTTAGATATCCTTTTTAGTGCTGGGAAACATAATGAGCCATATCCGCAGACCGGTTTTTGCCGGTTCTTTCTATCCGGGGGAAAAAAGGGCGCTGGAAGAAAGCATTGAAAATCTGCGTTCTCAGGAACCAGTTTCGCTGGCCGGCAGATCCGCGGTCAAGGGCTTGATCCTTCCTCATGCGGGATATGTCTATTCCGGCGCGGTTGCGGCCCGAACCGTGGCCTTGGCCGACCTCCCCGGAATCCTTGTTCTGCTGGGGCCGAATCATACCGGTTTGGGGGAGCCCTTCAGTGTTATGACTCAGGGCCTGTGGCAAACACCCTTAGGGGATGTCCCCGTTCATGAGGCGCTCGCCGCAAAGATCGTCGAGCGTTCACGGTATCTAAAATCTGATACGCAGGCTCACAGTCAGGAACATTCCCTGGAGGTGCTCTTGCCCTTTCTCCAGATGGACAGCCCGGGATGTTCAATCGTCCCTGTTGTCCTTTCGAAGGCCTCTCATGAAGTTTATCAAGACATCGCGCGGGATATATACGAATCGATACAGGAATTAGAGTTGGAAAAAAAAGTAGCCTGTATTGCCAGTTCGGATATGACCCATTATGAACCGCAAGAGCAGGCCGTGAAAAAGGATCGCTTGGCTATCGACGCCATTATCCACATGGACGCTGAAGAATTATTCATAAGGACAGAGGAGCATCACATCACGATGTGCGGCGTCGGACCCGCGGTGTGTATGCTTGAGGTCGTTAAGGCGCTCGGGGCAAAGACGGCCGAATTGGTCCACTATCAGACCAGTGCAGATGCCTCTGGCGACCCCTCGTCGGTCGTCGGTTATGCCGGAGTAAAGATACAATAAGTTCAACGAAAGGTTTTCTCATGGACGAAAATATAAGCGATAAGACACAACAGGATCTCAGCCAAAAGGGAACCGGCCTGGAGGCCGAAGGGTCAGAACGGACAGCCATCACTGGCGGGAGCGGCCGCGATCAGGAGGCTACCCACACATCCTCCGAGGCTCCGGAGGTGAATTTCGCCAATTACGTGACAGGCATGACCCTGCAGACGCTTATTTTTTTAGGTGAAATGCCCAATCCTATGACCAACAAGACCGAGATGAATTTGCCCCAGGCCAAATTTCTTATCGATACCCTCATCATGATTCGCGATAAAACTGAGGGCAATCTGACCGAGCAGGAAAAAAATACCCTTCAGGGCTGTATTTATGAACTTGAGATGAAATATGTCCAGCTGAAAGGCGGTCAACAAACGTCTTCTCAAAAAAGCGGGGACCCCTCATGATAGACAGGGAGCTTCTGGATATATTGGCCTGTCCAGCCTGCAAAGGCGATGTGACGCTTTGTGACGATAAAATCGTGTGTGTCCGGTGTCAGAGACATTATCCCGTTCAAGAGGGCATCCCCGTTATGTTGATTGATGAAACCGAACAGGAAGGGGATAGCCGGACAGGAGGTGCGATGTGAACAAGGTCCTCATTATTCACGGTCCCAATCTTCATTTGCTTGGCCAACGTGAGAAGTCGATTTACGGTGACGTGAGTTTGGACGAGATCAATACATCCTTAAAGGGGCTGGCACGGGAGGAAGACCTGGAATTGGAAGCCGTTCAGTCGAATCATGAAGGCGAGATCGTCGAATGGATCGGACAGGCCAAGAAGAAGGGGTTTGAGGGGATATTAATCAATCCTGCGGCGTACACCCATACCAGTGTTGCGATCCGCGATGCGGTAGCCGCCGTTGATATTCCTGCCGTGGAAGTGCACCTTTCCAATATTTATGCCCGAGAAGATTTCCGTCACCAGTCACTCATCGCGCCGGTCTGTCTTGGCCAGATCAGCGGTTTCGGTGATCAGAGTTATCTTTTGGGATTAAGGGCTCTCATACACAACCTCAAAAGGTAATAGCGTTTTTTGAACGTGAACAAAAGACTCCGGCAATTCCTTATCACTTTCGAGGACAGGCAGATCGATGCCTTCCTTGTCACAGATGACAGGGATATCCGTTATCTTACGGGTTATCCTTCTTGTGAATCCTGGCTGTTCGTGTCCCAAAAAAAAGCCGTTTATTTGACGGATTTTCGATATATGGACGAAGCGAAAAAGGGATTGAAGGGTATACCCGTGTTTATCCTTCAGACCTCGTTGATTGAGGCCGCGTCTGCCTGCGCGAAAAAGATGAATGTCCAGCGTTTAGGCTTTAATCCACATCGAGTGTCTTATGCACAGTATAAAAAATTGAACAAGCTCTGCCGGCCATGGGTCAAACTCATCCCTTGTGAAAGCAGCGTGGACACCCTGAGACAGATCAAAGACGAGAAGGAACTGGCGCTTGTCCGGAAGGCTGTCGGATATAATTTAGAGTTGTTTCAATATATTCGCTCCCGGATTCGTCCGGGAAGAAGTGAGAGATCCGTGCTGAATTCAATGCAGGATTTCATTAAACATCGCAAAATCGGCTTTTCCTTTGATCCTATTGTTGCTTCCGGACCCCATTCGAGCTATCCGCATGCCCGCGTGACTGACCGGCGTCTTCGACGGGATGAAATCGTCTTAATAGACGTCGGGATCGACGTGGGAGGCTACAAATCTGACTTGACACGTATGTTCTTTTTGGGTAAAATATCGCGGCACATTCGGGAACTCAATGAAATTATTAGAGATGCGCAAAAAGCGTCTATCGAAAAGATTAAACCCGGACGACCAGCCTGCGAAATCGATCAAGAGGCGCGAAACTTCTTCAAAAGAAAACGGTTAGATAAGTATTTTGGGCATTCCCTGGGTCACGGTGTCGGTCTGGACATCCATGAAAAACCGGTCATCTCGTCTAAAAATTCCTCACCTCTAAAAAAGGGAATGATTTTCACGATCGAACCGGCCCTTTATTTTCCCGGCCGTTTCGGGATACGTATCGAAGATATGGTGGTCGTGACATCCAAAGGTTGCCGACTGTTAAGCAAGAGTTAAGCGCTGCTTCGAAAGAACATATGACCATATCCATCAATCAGATCACCTCCGGATTGGGTTTGTTAATCAACGGGGATGTCCATATAGTCGAGGAATATCATCATGTCAAACCGGGTAAGGGAAGCGCGTTTGTTCGGGTCAAATTGCGGAATTTGAAGACAGGTCTGATTAACGAAAAGACATTCAAGAGTTCAGAAAAGTTAGAAGATGTTTTTCTGGAAGAAAAGGTCCTCCAGTTTCTCTATCGCGCGGGGGACTCATTTCATTTTATGGATCAAACGACCTTTGAAGAACAGATTTTGGATAAGTTGGTTCTGGAGGAGGCTGTTCCTTATTTGAAAGAGAACAGCGAAGTCAGGGGCGTATTTTTTGAAAGCCGGGTCATGAAGATAGACCTGCCGATGTTCATCAGCGCCCAGATCGCACAAACGGAACCCGGGATCAAAGGTGATTCGGCCCGGGCGGGCACGAAACCCGCCGTCATCGATAGCGGGGCCTCTGTCCAGGTTCCGCTCTTTGTGAACCAGGGAGACTGGATCAAGATTGACACGCGTACCGGTCAATATGTCGAGCGCCTCCAGAAATAGACTGCTGCGGCAGGCCGTGTCTTCTAAAACATCTTAATATCTCCAACGGGAGACCATTCATGAATCTAAAAGAAATTAAAGAAATCATTCATCTTATGAATGAGCACGATCTTGCCGAGATTGAAATAGAACGAGAGGGGGCGAAAATAAAGATTAGGAAGTCGCATCTGGAAGCCGCCGCCGAGAAGATGAGACAGTCTCATGCAGAATACCATATCGAACGCAAGGCACCTACCGTCAGCCAGGAGTCACAGTACGGTTCACCTCAATCGGAGAAACCGTTAAAGGAAATCATTTCTCCCATGGTAGGGACGTTTTACCGGGCCCCTTCGCCGGAGGCGCCTTCTTTTGTGGAAGCGGGCCAGATTGTGGAAATTGGACAGGTGGTATGTATTATCGAGGCGATGAAGCTTATGAATGAGATCAAGTCCGAGATCCGGGGCAAGATTGTTGAAGTGGCGGTGGAAAACGCCCAGCCAGTCGAATTCGGGCAGACCCTTTTCATCGTCGAACCGTTCTGACACATGTTTTCCAAGATTCTTATCGCAAACCGGGGTGAAATCGCCTTACGCGTTATTCGGGCGTGTAAAGAAATGAATATTCGCACCGTGGCGGTGTATTCGCAGGCGGACCGCGATTCGTTGCATGTGCGTTTTGCCGACCAGGCCGTTTGTATCGGATCGGCGTCGAGCCGGGAAAGCTATCTAAACATACCGGCCATTATTTCAGCGGCGGAGGTCACGGATGTGGAGGCGGTTCATCCCGGCTACGGTTTTTTGGCCGAGAACGCTCACTTCGCGGAGATCTGTGAATCGTGCAATATAACGTTCATTGGACCTTCGCCGGAAGTGATGCGTTCCATGGGAGATAAGGTCGCGGCGAGGGAGAGCATGCGCAAGACCGGGATCCCTGTGACTCCAGGCGGGAGGGGTGTCATCAAGAGTAAGGAGGAAGCGCTCGCTGTCGCGAAAAGGATCAAATATCCGGTTATCATCAAGGCGGCCGCCGGAGGCGGCGGCAAGGGCATGCGCGTATGCCATAATGACGTGAGCCTGATCAGTTCTTTCAACATGGCCCAAAATGAGGCTGAGGCCGCATTTGGCAATTCCGATGTCTATATCGAGAAATATATCGCAGAACCGAAACACATAGAATTTCAGATTGTGGCCGACAATTACGGCAATGTGGTGCATCTGGGGGAGAGAGACTGCAGCATCCAGAGGCGGCACCAGAAGCTCGTTGAAGAATCCCCATCGACGGCATTAGATAATAAATTGCGCAAGAAGATCGGGGAGGCGGCTGTGAAGGCGGCCAAGGCGGTGAATTACCGTGGTGTGGGGACCATAGAATTTCTCCTGGACACGGACGGGGCATTCTACTTCATGGAGATGAACACCCGGATCCAGGTCGAACATCCCGTGACGGAAATGGTGACGGGAATCGATCTGGTGAAGCAGCAGATCCGTTTAGCGGCCGGTGAGAAGATGAAGATCAAACAGAGCGATGTCCGTTTGAGGGGGGCGGCGATTGAATGCCGGATCAACGCGGAAGACCCGGACAACAATTTCATGCCTTCCCCGGGAAGGATTGAAGAACTGAATGTTCCCGGCGGCCGGGGTGTTCGCGTGGACACGCACATTTATCCCGGTTACCTGATCAGCCCTTTTTATGACTCGATGGTCGCCAAGCTGATCGCCTATGATGTCAACCGGGAAAGGGTAATACAGATCATGCGCCGGGCCCTGGAAGAATTTTTCATCAGTCCGATCAAAACGACGATAAGGCTGCATCAGGAGATTTTCGATCATCCCAGGTTCATTAAAGGCAACGTTTCGACCCGTTTTCTTGAAGAGATAGCAAGGAATGAGACCGAAGGCCATAAATAAATGGATATCCTAACGGGAGAAGAACTATGAGGAGAGACAGCCGCATTGATTTTGGAACGATTCAGATCCATAAAAAAGTCCTGGTGGACATTGCGCTATCGGCGCTCAACGAATTCGACGGGGTGGCCCTGGCCCATTCGGATGTCAGCGGGAAATTGATGGCCGCATTCGGCAAGAAAAACACCTCCGGCATTGATGTGCTTATTGATAAAAATAACCAGGTCAACATGGAGATCCGCATACGCGTGAAATATGGTCTGAACATTCTGGATTTGGCCAGGCAGGTTCAGGAGGTCGTTCGCAGCGCCGTCGAAAAGACGACCAATATCCAGTTAAACGAAATTCACGTTAATGTGCAGAGCATAGAGAGGGGGCAGGAATGAGATTCTTTACCCAGCTGGCCATCAACTTTTATGTTTTGGTCATAACCGTGCTGAGCGTCTTTGTCCTTCTTTTCACTTTTCACGTCTTTACGATGGAAGAAGTGACTTTTTATCTGCAGGATATTTATACGCAGCCCCAGATGGCTCAGGTTGTACGTGTTGTCAGCGGCATCTTGATCTTGTTGAGTTTCCTCTTTGCCAGGGTCCTCTCCGGCGGCCGGCAGAGAGAGAAGACCATCGCCTTTGATAATCCTTCCGGACGAGTCAGCATTTCCCTGAACGCCGTCGAGGATCTTGTCCGCCGGCTGATGCAGAAGATTCCCGAGGTTAAGGAAGTCAGGCCGAGTATCGTGGCCACCAAACGCGGGTTACAGATTGATGTGCGTCTCATCTTGAGGGCGGATGTGAATATTCCGGAAATGACCTCACGACTGCAGGAACTAGTGAAGAACAAGATACAGGATGTTATAGGTATTGAGGAAAATGTCAGCGTCCGTATCCATATCGGGAAAATCATTATGGATGAAGGCCGGACGAAAGGCAAGGGGACGGAGGAAGAAAAGAAGGGTGAACTGTCCGTTCCTTTTCAGGGATACCGGAGTTAAAGCGGGGTGATCATGCAATGAAAAAGATTGGCATATTGACGGGTGGAGCTGATTGCCCGGGGATGAATTCGGTTATCAGGGCTATTGTACGCAAAGGCATCAGCGAGAGTTACGTCGTTACCGGAATCAAGAACGGATGGGCAGGCCTGGTTGAGAATGATATGCGCATTCTGGACCTTCGGCTCACTTCTGGCATACTGGATCGGGGAGGGACGATATTGGGCACCAGCCGCATTAATCCCGTAAAGAAACCGGAAGATATCAAAAAGATACGAGAGAATTACAAACGAAACGGCATTGACGCCCTTATCGCGGTGGGAGGAGAGGATACTCTGAGGGTGGCGTTGGAACTTTATGAACAATCGGGCATCCAGGTGGTCGGGGTTCCCAAGTCCATCGACAACTCGCTGACGGGGACGGATTATGCTTTCGGTTTCGATACCGCCGTGAACATCGCCACCGAATGTATTGACCGTCTGCACACCACGGCCGAAAGCCATCATCGCATCATTGTTGTGGAAGTGATGGGACGTTATACCGGATGGATCGCTCTGGAGGCCGGGATTGCCGGGGGAGCGGATATCATCCTGATCCCCGAGATCCCCATTCATATCAAGAATGTCTGCAAGGCAATACGTAATCGCCATAAGAGGGGAAAGACGTTCAGTATTGTGGTTGTCTCGGAAGGTGCGAAGATCCTCGGGCTTGAGGATGAGGCGGTGAATAGCAGGGATATTGATGAATTCGGCCATCCGAAATTCGGCGGGATCGCTGAGGTGATCGGGACGCGTATCGGTGAAGAGACAGGTTACGAAACGCGTGTCAGTGTTCTGGGCCACGTGCAAAGGGGAGGGACTCCATCCGCTTTCGACAGGGTGCTGGGAACCCGCTTCGGCGTTAAGGCTGTCGAAATGGTCAAGGAAGGCCGTTTCGGGAAGATAGTCAGTCTGCAGAACAATATCGTGACATGCGTGGACATCAACAAGGCCATTGAAAAACACAAAACGGTCGATATGGATCTCTACGAATTGGCCAAAACGTTTTTCGCTTGAAAGAAAAGAGCAAATGAGACAGGTCATAGAACGCTGTTTAAAAGATTCTATCCGGGTCAAGCAAGACATATTGAAGGGCGACCTGGAACCTATAATCAGGATGACTGAAACCGTGAAGCAGGTTCTTCAAGACGGCGGGAAGCTTCTTTTGTGCGGGAACGGGGGGTCTGCGGCGGACAGTCAGCATATTGCCGCGGAACTGATCGGCCGTTTTGCCAAGGACAGGAAAGCCTTTCCGGCGATTGCCTTGACGACGGACACATCCATCCTTACCTCTCTGGGCAATGATTACGGTTACGATACGGTCTTCAGCCGTCAGGTTGAAGGGCTTGGCCGGCCGGGAGATGTCCTCCTGGTCTTGTCGACCAGCGGCAATTCTCCCAATGCCTGTGAGGCCGTAAAAAAGGCAAAGGCATTGGGGCTGAAAACAATCTCCTTGACCGGGGGGGATGGGGGGCAATTGAGACAGCTTGCGGATATGGGATATAATGTCCCTTCATCTGATACCGCCCGGATCCAGGAAGCGCACATTTGCATTGCCCATATTATTTGTGCCATCGTTGAAGAGAAACTCTCCTGACGTGAAGACGACAGACAAAATTGTTCCGCGTTCAGTTCTTTTAAAACAGGTCGCCCGTTTGCGCAGGACCGGAAAAAAGATCGCTTTCACCAATGGCTGTTTTGATATCCTTCATTACGGTCATGTGTTTTATTTGTTGAGGGCTAAAGATGAAAATCACGCGCTTGTCGTAGGTCTTAACAGTGACGCCTCTGTACGACGATTGAAAGGCGCCGGACGGCCCATCAACAACCAAAAAGAACGGGCCTTTGTGCTGGCCGCCCTGTCGTGCGTGGATTATGTGACCGTGTTCAAGGAAGATACGCCGATCAATCTTATCAGGGCCGTTCAACCCGATGTCCTTGTCAAGGGGGCCGACTGGCGGGGCCGAGAGCTTGTTGGAGAAGACGTTGTCCGCAAAAGGGGTGGAAAGATCAAGCTGGTGAATTATCTCAGGAAATATTCAACGAGCAGGATCATATCGAACATTCATAAACGTGGCCGCCCTCATTAAGTCGAAGATTTACCGTATTGTGGATGCTAATTTCAACCGGGCCAAAGAAGGCCTTCGTGTTTGTGAGGATGTCTGCCGCTTTATCCTGGATGAGCAGGAAGGGACACGAAGGTACAAGAGTCTGCGCCACCGGTTGTCCACAGCTACGGCGGTTCTGGATAAAAGATTTACTAACCTTATTAAGGAGCGCGATGTGCCAGCCGACGTGGGCAGAAGGTCGATCAAGACAGAGCTTAGACGGAGGGGATTCCGGGACATCTATTATGCGAATTCGCAAAGGGTCAAGGAATCGGTCCGCGTTCTTGAAGAATGTGCCAAGCTGGTCGACGTCGGGCAGGCGCGCGCATTCAAAAGGATGCGCTATGAACTGTACCGCTTGGAACAGCGCGTCTTCGCCAAGCTTTGAAGCATATCGTATATAACCGATCCGGGAACATGAGAAGGTTGACAAGGCAGGAGAGACTTGAGCGGTCCCGGATATATCTGATCCTTGATACACAGGTGACGGATTATGGTCGTTGTGTCGAGGTGGCCAGGGCGGCCCTGGAAGGCGGCGTCGACATCGTTCAATTGCGCGACAAAAAAGGGAGCGCAAGGGACATGTTGGATGCTTCCCGAAAGCTGAAGAGATGTCTTGATGGAAAGGCGCTCTTTATCATCAACGATCGGGTTAATCTGGCACTCTCGGCCGATGCCGACGGTGTGCACCTCGGACAGGAAGATCTGCCTGTGGCTGAGGCGCGGTCATTGGCGGGAAAAGACTTCCTTATTGGAAGTTCTGCGCAAAAAATCGCGCAGGCCGTCCGGGCCCAGAACGACGGCGCCGATTACATCGGTTTCGGTTCGGTTTTCAAGACTTTGACGAAGCCCCGAAGGAAACCGATGGATCTGAGGCTTTTGGCCAGGGTTCACAAGGAGATCACGATTCCGGTTTTTGCGATAGGAGGGATTACGGCCACAAGGATTCCCCAATTAGGCCGTTACGGTGTCCGCCGGGTGGCTGTATGCCGGGAGATTTGTCTGAATAAGGATGTTACGGCAATCACCGCTCTGCTGAAGAATCGATTATATGAATCGGTTATGAATAACGGCGTTAAGGATTGACCTTGCGTCGCAATATTATTGCGAGGGTAATTCAATGGTAGAATGACAGCTTCCCAAGCTGTAAACGCGGGTTCGATTCCCGTCCCTCGCTCTATTGTCCTGATATAGTGATGTTTGATCGAAGATACAGGTGTCTTGTATTGATGAGTCTTCTTTTCAGCGCGGTCGGCTGTACAACGGCCCCTTCTCGTCGCCTCAAATCAGAAACCCTCCTCCCGGCGGGTGTGTATCATAAGGTCGGGCAGGGAGAGACGGTTTGGAGGATTTCCAAGACATACGGCGTTTCTTTGGCCGCCATTATTCAGGCCAACCAGATTCCGAACGCCGCTCAAGTTGAAGTCAACCAGCTGCTTCTGATTCCAGGCGCGAGCCGGGTTTTGGAGATCCCTCCCGTCCATCAGCCTGAAAGGCCCGATGAATTCATATGGCCACTCGAGGGGAAGATCCTTTCCTATTTCGGCGAATACAAAGATCTGCGTATAAACAAAGGCATTGATATTCTTGCCCAAGAAGGTGAAAAAGTTTGTGCTTCCAGGGAAGGCCGTGTCGTATTCGCCGATTATCTCAATGGTTACGGATTTACGCTGATTCTTGACCACGGCGATGATTTTTTCACGGTCTATGCCCGCAACGCGTCTTTGCTGGTCAAACTCGGTGATTTTGTGCTCCAGGGCGCGCCGGTTGCCGCCGTTGGACGCTATGACGAACTGGCGTCGCTGCATTTTCAAATCAGAAAAAACGATCTGCCGGATAACCCCTTGTATTATTTGCCATGACCGTCTTTGATTTGAAAAAACATTTTTTCGGTCGCAAGTCACAGCTGGACCTTCTTAAGAGGAGGGTCATCGACCTCAAGGAGGGGTATAGGCAGAACATCGCCTTTTTGGGGAAATGCTTTATCGGAAAGAGTTCGCTCATTCACAGATTTCTGCATGACCTGGACGACGATGATGTTATTGAGGTCTATCTTGACCTTGAGCACAAGGACTTTTCGTATTTTGCCTACAAGACAGCCGGTAGCCTTCTTTATAATTTTTCCAAGATTAAAAAACTCCCCCTCTACGATGATCTCAACCTTCTGATGGAAAGCACCAAGCGTGTTCTTCCGCAGACTGTCAATCTTATCGCGAAAATCAATGCAAACCTCGCTAAAGGCAAAATCCATGAAGCCTATCGGGATCTCATCGCGTTGCCGGATATCTTCACGATGGAATCGGATAAATTCTGTATTATCGTTCTTGATGAGTTTCAGAACCTGGAGGATTACGGCATTCCCCATATCTTTCAGGAACTCGGAAAGCGCATCATGACCCAGCGGCGGTGTCTTTATCTCTTGACGAGTTCCCTGCGCGGCGTAGCCAAAAACATTCTGGCGGAGAAGCTGACCATGCTTTTTGGCAATTTTGAGGTTATTGAAATCAATCCGTTTGATTTACGAACGAGTCAGGCCTTTGTCGAACAGACCCTCGGGCCCATCAGGATCAACAAACCGCTGAAAAATTTTTTGATCGATTTTATCAGTGGCCACCCCTTTTATCTGAGCATTCTTTTGCAGGAACTCCACACGCTGGCAGGCGTACATAAGCAAGGAGAGGTCTATCTGCCCTTGCTAACGCAGGCCATTGAGAATACGATCTTCAACCGGTGGGGTATTTTGAGCCGGCACTTCGAACTGGTGGCCGAGCGTCTGTGTCAAGGCAAGGGGCAGCAGATCGGACCCGCCCTGTTGATATCATTGGCAAACGGTCACCTGAAGGTGACGGATATCGCTTCGGACCTTAACTGTAAGAAAAGTCTCGTAACCCAGAAGCTGAAGCGTCTCATCGATCTGGGGATTGTCGTGAAAAACGGAACCTTCTATTATTTCGACGACAGGCTGTTTCGGATCTGGATCAAGTATGTCTACCAGCGCCGTTTCAAATCTTTTAAATTCGGGATGGAAGAACAGCGCCTTCAATTCCGGGAAGAAATAAGCCAGTTAACCGAAAGCTTCCAGCTCGTTTCCAAGAAGGACCTTTCTTCAAGGATTGTCGATCTCCTGTACTGTTTTGATAATGAGGCGCTGAGTATTAACGGGCGAAGGTACAAGCTTCCGCTGTTCCGGGAAATTGTCCCTTTGAAAATCAAAGGCATGAGCGACACGGGCCTCGAGGTCCTGAGGGCTTCTTCCGAAGACGGGCTCTGGTTTATCGTTTTGAAGGAGGAGACTCTCAAGGAAAGCGATATCATCATGATGACGGAGGAGTTACGGAAATTAAGGCAAAAACCGAAACGCCGCGTGCTGGTTTCCCTTAATGATCTGGATGTCAATGCCCGTCTCAAGGCCCTCCAGGAGAAAATGTGGATCTGGAGCGAGGAGGAACTGAATACCCTGTTGAATCTTTATGATAAGCCTTATATACTGTCTTGAAGCAGGAGTTCTGTTATGAGAATCGGCATTGTTTCAGATACGCATTCCCGGTCGTTACCGAAAAGGATGATGGGTGAACTGGCCAAGGCCGACCTTATCATCCACGCGGGTGATTTTTGTTCCATGGAGGACTACAAAGAGTTTGAAAAACTGAATGCCGTCAAGGCTGTCCACGGCAATATGGATGACCATGAGGTGCGCTCGCATTTGCCCTCCAAACAGATTATTCATTGCGGTCAACATGCCGTCGGGATCTATCACGGCGCTGGACGTCCGCAGGGTGTTGTCGATGTCGTGCGCCGCGAATTTGAAAAAGACAAAGTGGATATGGTGATATTCGGGCATTCTCATCAACCGTTCAAGGAAGTCATCGGCGGGGTTCTCTATTTTAATCCGGGAAGTCCGAATGACGATATTTTCGCGCCGTACCGCTCTTATGGCATGGCCGAGATCAACGATGTGATCCGGGCGGACATCGTGAGGCTGACATGAACACGAAAAGGCTGTGGGCACCATGGCGGACAAAATATATCGAAATCCTGAAACAGAAGTCCAGGGGATGTGTCTTTTGCAGGATCCATCGGGAAGAAAGAGACCGCAGCAATTACGTCTTTATCAGGACGGCACATTCCTATGCCGTGCTGAATATTTATCCGTATAATAACGGGCATACCCTGATCGTGCCCAACCGTCATGTCAGGGATATCGGCAAGCTGAAATCCGAGGAAAAACAGGATTTGTACGAGCTTATGGAGCGCGCAAAAAAGCTTTTGGACAAGGTCATGAAACCTGATGGCTACAACATCGGGATCAACGTTGGACGCATCGCGGGCGCCGGGTTTCCGGGCCACGTGCATATCCATGTCGTCCCGCGCTGGAGCGGGGATGTCAACTTCATGCCCGTGACATCTCAAACAAAGATCATTTCCCAGTCCCTGCGCTTGGTTTATGATCGGCTGGCCAAGGCCTCACGCCCGAAGAGGAAAAGGTCACGATAGGATCCGCTTAAGACCATGTTAACCCGAAAAGATATTGAACAATACGAGGAAGAGTATCTTGCTCTTTATGCCATGAAGAGCCGAGAATCGGGGGGGCGTCAGCACCGGGAAGACACCCACCCGACGAGAACGTGCTATCAGAGAGATCGGGACCGGATCGTTCATTGCGAGGCCTTTAGGAAACTTGAATACAAAACTCAGGTTTTTGTCATCTTTGAAGGGGATTATTACCGGACCCGTTTAACCCATACCCTTGAGGTATCGCAGATCGGTCGGACTATCGGCAGGAACCTTCGCCTTAATGAGGACCTTATCGAGGCCGTTGCCCTCGCGCATGATCTGGGACATCCGCCTTTCGGTCACGCGGGGGAGGAGAAACTGAACGAACTGATGCAGGATAGGGTCGGGAGGGGATTTAATCACAATAAGCGAAGTTTTGAGATCGTAACCGAACTGGAAAAACGTTATCCTGATTTTGATGGCCTCAATCTCACCATAGAGGTGCTGGTCGGTATTCTTAAGCACCAGACGGCCTATGACTTTCCCGGCATCAAGGAAGAATTCAACAAAGAGGAGCCAACCCTGGAAGCCCGCGTAGTCGATATCGCCGATTCCCTCGCCTATCTGAACCATGACATAGATGACGGCATAACTTCCGGCTGTATTACCGAAGAGGATCTTAGGGAGAATGAACTGTGGCAAAAAGCGCTTAGGACCATAGAGGGCCGAATCCGGTCATCCAACCGGGACATGGTGAAGTATCAGATCGTCAAGCAGTTGATCGACATGCAGGTGAAAGATCTTCTTGCCGCCTCGGACGGAAGGTTGCAGGAGCATAAGTTTTTGTCTTCGGCACAGGCCAGGCAATGCCAGGAGCATGTCATCGGTTTTAGTGAAGAGACCGCCAGGCAGAGAGATCATCTGCAGAATCTTCTCAATGAGAGACTTTATCACCATTACCGGGTGGAACGTATGACGTCCAAGGCGAAACGTATCATCGAGGATCTCTTCCGCGTCTATGACGACAACCCCAAGCAGCTGCCCCCGGCGAGTTTTCAGAGGATCAACGAGGGCATCGATAAATACGAAGTGATATGCAATTATATCGCCAGCATGACTGATCGGTTTGCCTTGGACGAACACAGAAGGTTTTTTAATCCATACGAGAAGGTCTAGGGGGCTGTCTCAATGAGCAAAACCGCGACCACCACGCAGCGTTATCAGAAGGTGCTTTCCGCCGTTCATATGGTCTACCGTCTGGTCAATTCAACATTTAATGTCCATGAATTGCTCCTGCGGCTGACGAGGCTGGTTTCCCAGTTAGTTCAGGCGTCGTCGGTAAGCGTGCACATTCTGGATCCGGAACAAAAGAGAGTGGAATTGATCGCTTCTTTTAATGGAAAAATTAATCTGCTTTTGGAGAAAAGGTCCGAACTGTCGATGATCACACCGGAAGAACGCGCGGTGTCTTTTGGCCAATCCATCGCAAGGAAGCGTCTCATCGCAATCCCGCTGGTTGCGGACGACAATGTCGGCGCGATTTTTGTCCGGCGCGGTGCCAGGCGGCCTGAGTTCAATGAATTTGACAAGGAATTGCTTACCGTTATTGCCGAACAGGTCGTGACGGCATTGCGCAATCTCCAGTTGTATGAAGAGCAGCAGAGAATCACACTGGGCAGCATCAAATCTATCGGGCGATTATTGGGAAAGCAATTCCCGACAGCAACAGTGCACGCCCCCGCCTATTTCAAGGTCGTAAGGATATTAGCGGATGAGTTGCACATGCGAAGAGATGAAATAGCCTCATTAGAATACGCCAGTATCCTGCATGATGCGGGTGTCATCGATGTGCCCTACGATATCCTATCCAAGTCAAGCCAGCTTACGCCTGCGGAATTTAAAGTGATCCGTGATCATCCGGCCAAGAGCGTTGAGCTGATCAAGCCCGTCGGCTTCCTTAAACCCGTTTTGCCCATTATCCTTTACCATCATGAAAAGTATGACGGGACTGGCTATCCCTCCGGACTTAAAAAAGAACAGATCCCTCTGGGGGCAAGGCTTATGGCCGTGGTGGATGCCTTTGAGGCTATGGTCCAGGGACGCCCTTACAGAAAACCCTTGTCAATCAAGGATGCGTTGGATGAGATCAAAAGGAACAGTGGAACGCAGTTCGATCCACGCATTGTCAATACCTTCCTGAGGATTTCCCGTCTAAAAAAAATCAGAAAGTACTTGAGTTTGTTAAAAGGCTAGCCCTATAATAAAAACAACCCACCTTGCGCGCATATCTTTAAACTACTAGCATTAAAAGGGAATTGATGCGTTTGGATTATAAACAATCTCAATTTGAGCTTTTTCCTGATACCAATGATCGGAATGATAGAGTCCATAAAGGGGCCTTTTCTATTTCTAGCTTGACTCTTTCCGTTGAACATATTATTATTCTTGGAATTCTGGTTCTCATGGCGATGATTCTTATGTATGCTTCCGGGGTGGAGAAAGGGAAGCGTTTGACAAATGCCGCATCTGAACCGTCTCCGGCCGTCGTCGTACCGGAGAATGACATCCTGGCGGCGCCTGCTTCCGCATCAGTACCGGTGCAGACGCCGGCGGTCGAAGAGGAGCTGCGCCCCGTGCCGTTAAGGCCGGCTAAGGAGCAGGAAGAAATCGCGGATCCCGCGCCGGAAAAATTTGATGAAACCTACACGGTACAGGTGGCCTCTTTTAAAAGCGAAAAATACGCGTATAAAGAAGTCTCCAACATCGGCGATATCGGTTACGAGACATTTGTCATGCCTAAAGGAAGATATTCGATCGTGTGTGTCGGAAAATTTGCCGAGAGACACAAGGCCAAAATGCTGCTTTCAAAAATGAAAAAACGTTATAAGGATTGTTTGGTTAGGAGGTTTTAAATGTCATTGCATCCTTCATTGAAAGTCGATACCGCCGGGGCGCAGGTGCGTTCTGTTTTGACCCGTATTGAGAGGATTAAAGAATTGATGGGCAAGGGGTTGTGGCAGGAAGGCCAGAAGGTGACGGGCTTGCCCAAAACAAAAATCACCCGGGTCAAGGCGAAAAAGTCACGCGCTAAAGCCGAAGAAGCGGAATCAAAAGAGAAACAATAAACAGGATTTATGATTTGGGTATCAGAGCACTTCTCTTCACCTGCCTGTTTGTTTGGCCTTTAGCTACAGCTGAGGCCGTTGAGCAATTCCCTTTTGTCGGAGTCATTACCGGAAATAGCGTGAATGTTCGTGCCGGACAGAGCACCAATTTTGACAGTGTTCTTCAGATGGACAAAGGGGAAAAACTGGTTGTCCTCGAGAGGGTCTTCAGCTGGTACAAAATCCGACTGCCCCAAAAAGCCCAATGTTACATAAGCGCGGAATTCGTCCGGACACAAAGAGGGGAGATCGGCGAAGTCACAGGGCGTCGCGTTAATCTGCGGGCGCGCCCGGATCTGACATCGTCTCAGATGGGACAGCTCAGAAAGGGCCAGTTGGTTCGGAAGGTCGCCGAAAAGGACGGCTGGTGGCAGATTGAACCCATGGAGGGTATTTACGGATGGATCACAGCCGATTTCGTCGAATATGAATCCTCCGATGTGCCGCCGGCCAGGGTGGTGACTTTGCCTCCACCTCCGAAGCCGCAAGTCGTGAGAAAACCGGTGCCGACTCCGAAGAAGGAAACTTCCAGCAAGGATGAAAACAAGATTGAGGTGGCCGGAAGGTTAGAGGATTTGGGGAGGCTCCTGCCCGATTATGATATCCACTACAAATTGATCATTGACGGCGAGACGGCCTATTATCTGATCGGACCTCGCCGCATCTTCGATCCCTTCATCAATCTGAAGGTCCTGATTCGGGGAAAACGTAAACCGGACCCTGAAGGACAGTATCCTGTGCCGGTCATCCTCGTTTCGAAAGTCAACCTGATTTTAAACAACTGAAACAGCAATAAAAGCCATGTTGGATTTGGATATTGTCGTCGGCCTGTGCATTTTGCTGATATCGATTGTCCTGCACGAATTCGCGCACGGATGGGTCGCGAACCATTTTGGAGACCCTACGGCAAGACTGGCCGGACGTTTGAGCCTTAATCCTATCAAACATATCGATCCTTTTGGCTCGGTGATTCTGCCGGCCCTCTTGGTCCTGATCCGTTCCCCGTTTCTTTTCGGGTGGGCCAAACCCGTTCCTGTGAATTTTTGGCAGCTGCGCAATCCCAAGAAGGACATGATCTGGGTGGGGTTGGCGGGCCCGGCGGTCAATCTGGCGCTGGCCGGATTTTGCAGTGTTTGTCTGCGATTCCCGTTGCCCGGTTATGTCTATAAGATATTAGGGACAGCCATTTTCATTAATTTGCTTTTGGCCGTTTTCAACATGATCCCCATCCCGCCTTTGGATGGGTCCCGGCTTGTTTTCGGACTTCTTCCCCGGCGTTTTGCCTATTATTACGGACAGATGGAGCGATACGGTATCCTTCTTGTCGTTGTTGTCTTTTTATATTTTGATCTGTTCGATAAACTTGTCTTGCCTCTGGTCATTCTCCTGGCGGGGGGGCTCGGCGTACAATTCTGAAATCTCATGAAACGAATGCGGACCGTTGAAGTGAAACTGAAACATCACGGTTATCCGATTATGATCGGGGATGGCATCCTTGAGTCTCTTGGCGCTTATCTTAAAAAAAAGGCGCCCGGTTATCTTGGTCGTCATGCCCTTATCGTGACGAACCGCCGCATTGCCCGATTACATTCTCATGGTTTGTTGAGGGGCCTGGCCAAGGCGGATTTTACGGCCAAGGTCTTTACTGTTCCCGATACCGAGGCCAGCAAGTCTTTTGGCGTTGTTCAAGAATTGGTCGAGAAGATGGCCCGTTATGATGTGAAGAAAAACGTCTTTCTCATCGCCTTGGGTGGCGGGGTCATCGGCGATCTGGCCGGGTTCGTGGCAGCCGTTTATAAACGCGGGATTCCGTATATCCAGGTTCCGACGACTTTCCTTGCCCAGATTGATTCGGCTGTGGGGGGGAAGGTGGCCATCGATCTTGATTGCGGGAAGAATCTAGTCGGGGCTTTTTATCAGCCGATATTGGTGTGGAGCGACATCGGGGCTCTTTCCACGTTATCCCGCAGACAAATGAGAAACGGCATGGCCGAGGCCGTCAAGTACGGAATCATCCGAGACCGGATGCTGTTCAGTTTCATTCAAGAAAACAGCCAAAAGCTTTTCGCCCAGGAAACGACCGTGCTCAGGACGGTGGTGGAACGCTGCTGCCGTATCAAGGCCGAAGTGGTCAGGGTCGACGAAAGAGAGACGAAGGGCGTCCGGACGATCCTGAATTTTGGCCATACGATCGGTCACGCGATTGAATCGGCCAGTGGCTTCACTCTGCAGCACGGCGAGGCCATCGCCGTCGGCATGCGTGTGGCCTGCGAGATATCGCTTAATATCGGCATGACGACGGAGCGGGAATGCCGTTTAGTCCATCACGCGCTCGATCGCGTCGGTCTGCCGAAGAGGGCTTCTGGGTTGAGTAGGAGGGACATCCTTCAACGGGCCCAATTTGACAAGAAAAACACGGCCGGCGCAACCCGATTTGTCTGTCTTGAGTGTGTCGGCCGGGTCAAAGTGATCCGCGACATCCCTCTAAAGGTCATCCGGAGATGTCTCCAGCCTTTTCTTGATGAGTGATGTAAGGTCAATCCTCAGTTGCCTGTCCGCAGTTCAATGATCTTACCGTTGTCGTCAATGAGGACCTTATCAGTCGTAATCGAAAGGATAGTCCTTCCTTCGACGGTGTCTCCGGTCTTAAAGATTTGATTGTTGATCAAGGCCAGATGTTCCTCACCCATATCCATGATGCCGTTTAAGACGAGATTGCTGCCGCCCGTTTGATGGGCGCGGGGCATGGAGGCTGACTGGACGGTATCCCGGGAAATCTCTTGGGGTTTGACATCCAGCGACGGCCCGTGTTCTGTGGATTGTTTCCCCAAGACATGAGAGTAGCCGGAAGAAAAAACCGAGATAAAGTAGAGGAAGGCCGTCAACAGACCCAGGAAGAGAAGGGCCAGGAGGATCCATGCGCCGACGGACGTATGCGCACTCCGGTTACGGGCCTGGCTGGCCTGGATGTGTTCCTGCGTTTTTTTGAGGGCGTCATTGATGATGCTCATGCTTATTCCTGTTTGGATGTTTAAGAGGTATTATTGATTTTTGCCAATTTCTTCAATGGTGTTCTGTACGATATCCGCATCAATTTTATAGGTCTCACCGACAAAAGCGGCAAGCAGGGCCCGGTCGCATAGGATATTGACCAGCCTTGGCGTACCCTGGGAATACTGAAAAATAAGGTCTGAGGCGGCTGGCGTAAATTTCAGCCGGCCGTTGGCCCCGGCGATTTTGAGCCTGTGATTGATGTATTGGAGGAGTTCTTCCTTTTCCAGCGGCTGTATGTGGTAACGGATGGCAATTCGTTGGTTCAATTGGCGAAGAGAACTTAGCTTCAATTTTTCGCCCAGTTCCGGCTGGCCGCAGAGGATAATTTGCAGGAGTTTTTCCTTTTCCGTCTCCAGGTTGGAGAGGAGGCGAATCTGTTCCAGTTGCGACTCCTTCAGATTTTGGGCCTCGTCCACGATAAGGACGACGTTGCATCCCTGAGCGGATTCCTCAAGCAGGAACTCGTTAAGACTGGCGATGAGCGCGGCCTTGTTTTTCTGCCGGATGGGAATGCCAAGGTCGTTGATGATGAGATGGAGCAGTTGAATCTCCGAAAAGTTCGGATAGAGGATAAAGGCTGTCCGGGTCTTTCGGTCAAGACGGTTGAGAAGGGCCCGGCAGAGCATGGTTTTGCCGGTCCCGACCTCGCCGGTAACGACCAAGATGCCCTTTCTGTGCTGAATGCCGTATTGCAGGTGGGAAAAGGCCTCCATGTGATGCCGGCTGGAATAAAAATAGGCTGGATCGGCCGTTACGTTGAATGGATTTTCATTTAAACCGAAATAATCTTTGTACATTGGCCAAATTATATCACGGTCGACTATGACGGTAAAGAAGAGAAAAGACCTTGAAAAAAATTTGTTACCGGAGCTGTCTGTGATATACTATTAATGGTTGAGCAGGATGTGCCACGGCATCCTTAAAGAAAGGATTACGTGGCATGTTTATTAATGAAACAGCAAAAGAAAGCCGTCGGTTTCGCCGTTTACCCAATTCTAATCCAGTACGATACGAATGTCCTGATCTACAACTCAACGGCGGATGTTTGAGCTGCGACATATCCGAAGAGGGGATACGGGTTAATATCGGGAGCTTTATCCCCAAAGAAACAGTCGTATCTCTGCAGTTGCGTTTCGGCCCGAAAGCGCCGGTTATCAATCGAGTGGGTCGAGTCGCCTGGTCCAAGAAGATGGCTTATAGTGACAGATACTTGATGGGATTCAAATTTATCAAGACATAACCTCATTATCCTGCGGGCATTCAAGAATATATCTGATCTCGTTAATTCAGAGCAATTCATCAGACAATACCAAAACAATCCTATTGATTAATCAACCCCGAAAGGAGTATAATATCCCCATGGTCAAAAAGAAAGATTCTGAAGAGAGAAAAAAATGCGCGGCGAGCGGCAAGGCCCTGCGTAAATCCAAATGTTATTATCGGGACGGAAAATTTTATTATAGCAAAAATTACTGGCTGGACGCCAAGAAGAAAGCCGCCGAGGCTGCCGCCGAATCCCAGCCATCCGAATCGCCACAATAGCACAAAACCAGGAGCTGTCGAGCGGATTGATCAGGAGAAAAAAGTGACTCCCTCCCCGGAAAGACGTAAATACGTCCGTTTAGAAAAGAACATTCCCGTTAAGATCAGCAGTGAGGATTTTGATATCGTGACAGAAACGAAAAATCTGAGCTGTGCCGGAGCCTATTGTCGGGTAAGCAAATACATTGATCCGATGACAAAGCTTAGTCTTCAGCTGCTGGTTCCCTACAAGAAAAACAATAAAATCGCCACACACAAAGTCACCTGCCAGGGCGTTATTGTCCGAGTGGAATCCCGGAATGAGGATGAGGGGTATAATACGGCGATATTTTTCAACGATATCCGGCCGAAGGACGCAAAGTTCATCGACCGGTATGTCCAGTCATTTCATTTCGAGGCCATGAAGGAAGATCGTCAGGACAGCCCTTCCGCTTAGCCTTCGTTCGGACAAAGAAGCCGACCAGCAGAGGCGTTGAGGAGGAAAAGGTATGGAGCCTGCTGTGATAGAGAATATAAGTCCTGTTCAGTTGCTTTTAGCATTTGCGATTCAGGTCTGGATCATTGTTTTCCCGATCATTATTATACGGAAGCTCAATTATATTACTGAAATCCTGGAAAGCAGTCTGGAAGACATTCCCCCTCAAGAGGGCGAGCCGCCACGGTGAAGGCGGGAGGCCACGCCCCGGATCCCTTATGTCATGTCCGATTCCCGTCCTATATGAGGACAATGAATTCATCGCGTTTTGTAAACCCGCTGGTCTTTTGGTCATCCCGGCCCCGCGGCAAAAGAAAACCTTGACTTTTATCGTGAATAACTGGTTTTCTAAAAATGACGACCCGAGGACTCTTCATCCCTGCCACCGTCTCGACCGGGACACGTCCGGTGTGATCCTGTACGCCAAAGGCAAGAGGAATCAAAAACTCTTGATGGAAGAATTCCGTCAACAGAGGATCGCCAAAGAGTACGTGGCCATTGTCCAAGGAAGACCCGGAAGGCATTCCGGAAAGATCCGCTTGCCTGTTCAGTCGCTGGAACGCAGACGGCATGGCCGTTCGTCTCCAGCCACAATGGCTGTAACACATTTTTGTTTGGATCGAACCCACAAACACTTCAGTCGTCTGAGGCTTTGGCCGAAGACCGGAAGGACGAACCAGATCCGCATTCACTTAAGTGGAATCGGCCTTCCGATTTTGGGTGACCGCAAGTATAATGTAGGACGTCGATTTCTCGTCTCCTGCAAGCGGACGGCATTACACGCGAGACAAATCTGCTGGAAACATCCGGTGAACAAGAAAAGGATTTCGGTGCAAGCCCCTTTTCCGGATGATTTTTTACGATGGATGGGACAGCTGAAACTGGATTGAATGACCCAGCAGTTTCTTTGGGCGGAGTTGCCGCGCTATGTAAGAGAATCATGAAGAAAGAACGCTGAGCGATTGGACAGCCCTGTGCCATCAGACAGCGCTGTCCAAAGGCTTTTGGGATGAACAAAGGAATATCGGCGAGGCCCTGATGCTGATCGTGACAGAGTTGTCGGAAGCGATGGATGCGTACCGGACAAGGGATGAGGACAATTTCCGGGAAGAGATCGCGGACGCCTTTATCCGTCTTTTCGATTTGTGTGGGGGCATGGATATTGATATCTGCCGGGAGATTGCGCGCAAGAGCGAAAAAAATAAGGCCAGACTGTATAAACACGGAAAGGTGTGCTAATCATGACCGTTCATCTTGGGAGAATTCTATTGAGTTCATTCATGGCGGGCGCCGCGTGTTGCTCCGCTTTGTTCCTTGGAGAGGCCTTGGCCTCATCGCAGGAAAAAAGTCATCTCGAAAAATTTGTTGATTTACGAAGACACCGGATGCACGCAACAAGCGAGAAAGAGCGTGAACGCATCAATTTTGCCCTGTCCGAATACTTTTACGAGATTAAGGCTTATGGCGATGCCACGAGGGCGTTCGAAGAATTTCTGGAAAAGAAAGAATACGATATCTCTTCCCTTCTGGCCAATGCTTATTTATTGAAGATCGCCAGGGATCGGAATAAGGAAGACGTGCAAAAAGAAGTCAAACAGGCCGTTTTTTCCGAACAATTCATTCTCCTGTTTGAGGATTTTAAGAGCCTCGAATATGATTCAGCTTTGGATAACAACTATACGATCAGATATTATGTTGACAGGATCGAAATAGACAAAAATCAAGAGCCTTTCATCGTTGTGGAGCCGTAATAGTTCAGACGATGAAGTTGAGATGTTTGCGTTCTGTCCGAGCGCGGTTTCGAGTACGTCATGACCTCGCCCACAAAACAGGTCTTATCTCCCCGGGCACGGGACGCGTGCCGCTCTGTCCTTCCCTTGCTTTCTGCCGGGATCCTTTTTCTTTCTCTGCATGTCTATTCTTCTCATTTGACACGTGTTTTCGGCGACATCATATCCGGGATGGCCGGCCCCCCTATCCGGGTGGCCCGGCTGAGCATTTCGCCGGTTTCCGGAATTGTGATGCGCGAGGTGACATTCCGGAATAATGACAATGTCCTGCGAATCGAGCGGCTTGAAATGTGTTATACGTTTTCCGGTCTTTTCCGGCGGCAGTTTCAATTCAAACGCATTAGGGCCGAAGGCCTGGATGTCTACAAACCGCCGCAGGAGCCGGATCGGATGGTGCGGAGTCTCAGCGAGTTATTCAAGAGTAGAATCCGTTCTGCCGGGGAACAGTTCCCTTCCATGTTCGGCAAAACCGTTTTTTTGCTGGAAGGGATCAGAATATATTTTCACAAGGAGCAAGAGGACGGCGCGCCTGTTTTGAGCTTGGATCAGATTGTAATCAGGAAGGATCAGGATCGGTATAAGCTTCGGGGGCATATCGACGTTTCGCTTTCTGAAACGATTAAGTCGCCGCCGGTTTTGGAGAGTTTGAAAGGCCGGGATATCGACTTTGTGTTCGACGTGGCCGGTGTCTATAAGGACTTGATCGTGCATAAGGCGAAACTGGACTTGGGGGGGCGGGCCATAACCGCCACGGGGATCGTCCAGGATATCCGGCGAAAACCTTTCGTCAAAATGCACTTTTATACGGATCCCTTTGAGCTGAAGGATGTCGCGTCGGCATTTTCACTGCAGTCGGCCCATGGGAGTTTGAGTGTGCTGGGCGAACTTGAGGGGACAGCTGATTCGCTCTCTGTTAATGCGGAGGCGATCCTCCCTTCCGGAGAGATGGAGATAGAAGGGGATAAGCTGAACCTTACTCAAGGAAAAATCCGATTCCGGTACGACTTTTGGGAGCAACGGTTTTCACTTTTCGATGGGCAGTGTCTTTTGGATAATGATACCCGTGTACACTTCCAGGGGGAGGCGCACAGAAAAGGCGGCCGTTCGGCCTTTAAGATAACGGGCAGAATGATGCCGGTTGTCGAGAAAGGTGAATCCGAGGGCCTGCTCTTGTTCGCCTTCGAGGGGAAAAAGGATAAAGATGGCCCTCTTATCTCTGCGGTTGACGCCGCTTTCAACCGAGGAAACCGGCAGTACCGTGTCCAGTTTCCCGATATTCGTTTTAGTCAGGATCCCTACAAGGGTGCGCATAGATCGGCTTTTGTTCTGCGCGCTTCTTCTTGCCGCTTTACGGAAACCAAAAAAGAGAGAGGTCAGAGCCGTCTTGTGCGCGAATTCAGTTTTAAAAACCTTAATGGTTCACTGAAAACCAGGGGGGGGAAGCTCGTTATTCCCGATTTCCGTATGGAGGGGTACCAGGGACGAGTGGTGATTGACGGAGAATTTTATAAGACGCAAAAAGTTATGGAATATGACTTCCATGTCGTCGCGGACAAAATGCATTTGGACAATTTAAAAATGGTTGATCCCTTGACATGGCAGATGACCGGCATGCTCAGCGGCGAGCTCCGGGTCGACCATTCTCACGGTGGCCGTTTAAGCGGGATCCTTGTGGCCGAAGATTTTCGTTTGGACCAATGGGAAGTCCTTGATGCGCTCGCCGATTTTTTGGGGCTGGAAAAAATAAGAAGCATTTCCCAGGCACAGATCATGACGGAATTTGCGTTGACGAAGTCGATTGCGCAAATCAGCCGGCTGGACGTGGACAGTCCCGATATCCTTATCCGCTCGTCCTTAACAAAGGACGAGAAGCACTGGTATGAGGGGTTGGTGGCCTTAAGTCTTCCTCGAGATATCCTGCGGGAGTCTCCGATTTTTCGACGACTTATGGCCATGGCCCGTGAGCATAATGAATGGCTGGAGTTTGTCCTGCACGTGAGCGGTTATCAAGAAGCCCTGCGTTTGGAACTGGAGAAAAGCGATCTTCGCGACAAACTCAGGGAACGATTGAGTCCGCGCATTCAAAGGATTATCGTGGACACGGTCAATGAGGCGATCCGGGATGCGGGACCGTGACCGGGAGCCACTCATTAGATGACCGCGGAGTTGACCGTGAAGATATCGGCTTATATAATAAAAACGAAAGGAGATATCCGGATGATGAAAAGAATATGTGTGGTAGCCCTGCTCCTGGCTTTGAGCGGTTGCGTGACGGTTCGCACGCCGCGTTATATCCCGGATGAATCCCCCTATAAGAAGAAATATTTCTCCTCATTCGAGGATGTATACAGCGCCGCCTTGGAGGCCTTGAAAGACCTCGGCTGGAAGATTGAAGAGATGACCACGCCTTCAGTTTATGAACAGGAAGCCGGGGACGACACAGGGCGCAAACATATCCTTATTATTACCGATGTGAGGCAAACGCCGATATTTTTGACCTCCCGTTATATGAATCTCAATGTCTATCTGCGGGCCTTGGATGACGGGACGGAAGTGGAGGTCCGGTACGCCTCGGTCATGCCTGTCCTCTTCAAGACGATGCAGAGCTACCAGAACGACGCGGTGGTCAACAAGGTCTTTGATCAGATTGCCCAGATTTTGGGGCAATAGGACCTGCATCCGCCTGCCACGACCGCATCCGGTTGCGTTCCCAGAGGGAGTTTTTGATTTCGCCAACACACGCGGCTTTTTATGGATCGTTTCGAACTCAAGAGCAAATTCCGTCCTATCGCGGAACAGGCCAGGGCCGTTAAAGAGATCGCGGCCGGCCTGGAAAAAGGGCTTCCGGCCCAGGTGCTGCTGGGCGTGACGGGAAGCGGAAAGACCTTTACCCTGGCCAATGTCGTGGCGGAAATCAACCGGCCGACGCTTGTCATATCCCATAATAAGACCCTCGCCGCCCAGCTTTACGGGGAATTCCGCGGATTTTTCCCGCGCAACGCCGTGGAATATTTCGTAAGCTACTATGATTATTACCAGCCTGAGGCCTATATCCCTCAGACGGACCTGTATATCGAAAAGGACGCGTCCATCAACGACCGCCTCGACCGTCTGAGGCTGTCGGCCACGACGTCTATCCTTTCACGGCGGGACGTCCTGGTGGTGGCCAGCGTGTCGTGCATTTACAACCTCGGTTCCCCCGCCGAATACAAGGAATTCCTCGTCTGTCTCGAACGCGGCCAGGCTATCGAGCGGGACGACGCCCTGCGGGCCCTGATCGATATCCAGTATGAACGCAACGATTATGAGTTTACCCGGGGCAAGGTGCGGGTCCGCGGTGACATCGTCGAGATCTTTCCGGCCTATCGCCAGGACGCCCTGCGGGTGGAATTCTTCGGAGATCAGATCGAGCATATCCGGCAGATCGATCCGGTCAGCGGGAAGACCATTGCGGACCTGAATAAGGTCGCGGTCTATCCGGCGAAACATTTCATCGTTTCCACCGAATACCTGGACCGGGCCCTGCGTGAGATAGAAGAGGAGATGAAAGAGCGGGTCGCGCATTTCCGTAAAAGGGGAAAACTTGTGGAAGCCCAGCGGCTCGAGTCCCGGACCCGGTATGACATGGAGATGCTCAGGGAGATGGGTTTCTGCCACGGGATAGAAAACTATTCGCGGATCCTTTCCCAGCGCCCGCCGGGGAGCCGGCCGTTTTGTCTCCTGGACTATTTTCCGGAGGATTTTCTGGTTGTGATCGATGAGTCCCACGTGACCGTGCCGCAGTTGAACGGCATGTACGAAGGCGACCGGGCGCGCAAGGAGACCCTGGTCGAGCACGGTTTCCGTCTCCCGTCCTGCCTAGACAACCGTCCTCTGAGATTCAAAGAATTCATCAATCTGACCGGCCAGAAAGTCTATGTCTCCGCCACTCCCGGTCCCTACGAGATCAAAGACGCCGGGGGACGGATTGTCGAACAGATCATACGCCCCACGGGGATTGTGGACCCGCCGATTATCGTCAGGCCGACCAGGGAGCAGGTGGACGATCTTATCAGGGAAGTCCGGGAGAGGCAGCGCCGCAAAGAGAGGACCTTGGTGACGACGCTGACCAAGAGGATGGCCGAGGACCTGACGCAGTATCTTGAAGAGCAGGGCCTGCGCGTTCAGTATCTCCATTCGGACATCGAAACGATAGATCGGACGAGGATTTTAAAAGAACTGAGGCAGAGGAAATTCGACTGCCTGGTCGGCATCAATCTTCTGCGGGAGGGCCTGGACCTTCCCGAGGTTTCCTTGGTGGCGATTTTTGACGCTGACAAGCAAGGGTTTCTCCGTTCCCAGACCTCGCTGATCCAGACGGCCGGCCGGGCGGCGCGCAATATCAACGGGACGGTGATCATGTACGCCGACACAATCACCCCGGCCATGCGCAAGACCATCCAGGAAAGCGAGCGCCGCCGGCGGGTCCAGACGGCCTTTAACAAGCGGTACAAGATCACGCCGATAACGATCAAAAAGGCTATCCGCGAGGGCATCGAGGAATGGGAGGAGGCCGAAGAACTGGTTGCCGGCGCCGCCGGACAGTCCCGGGAGGAATATGAGCTGTCGAATTACGTTTCGGAACTGGAACGCGAGATGCAGCTCGCGGCCAGGAACCTGCAGTTCGAAAAGGCCGCGGCGATCAGGGATAAACTCAAGGAAGTTCAACGTCTATGATTCTCCAGATCAAAGGCAACAATTGTCTGGTTTTTGTCCTTCTGGCCTTGGCGGTTTTTATCGTGTACGGCAACGCCCTCTTTAACGGATTCGTCTACGATGACGGGTATTTGATCCTTCGCAATGAATTGATAGGGGACCTGAAAAACCTGCCGCTCGTCTTTGTCAAAGATGTCACGGAACTGACCCCCGTCGGCCGTGCCAGCGGATATTACCGGCCCGTCTCCATGGCCTTTTTGATGATGGTCCGCCAGGTCGCCGCGCTGAATGCCTTCGGCTGGCATCTCGTGAATGTCCTCCTGCATCTTGTGAACACCTTTTTGGTTTTTTTGTTGATCCGGGATTGTGTCCGCGACAGGACCATAGCGTTTTTCGGCGCATTGCTTTTTGCCGTACATCCGGTGCACGTCGAGGCGGTGACCCCTGTTTATAATTTTATGGGGCTTTTAAGCGCCTTTTTCGGCTTGAGGGCGATGATCGCCTTCTTTAAGAGCGAAGGATTCACGAAAAAGCCCTATACCTTGTTGTGCCTTCTTATGCTCGCCCTGGCTGTCTTTGCGAAAGAAGAGATGATCGTCTTGCCGGGGCTGTTTTTACTTGCCGGGCTTTACTTTTTCCGTCATGGCTCTGTGCGCCGTCTGATGTCCCGGTCCTGGGCCTATGGCTTGTGCGTCGCGGTGGCGGCTTTGTATGTGTGGGCCCGCGTGTCGGTCGTGGAGAAGGAGGCGGCACTGGGGTTTTGGGACCTGCCCCTTCATTTCAATGTCCTGCCGGCCGGCAGCGCCGCTCTGCATTTCATGACGGTTCTGAAAATCTATTGTCATTATGTGATTCTCTTGATTTTTCCCATGGATCTTTCGGCCTTCCACATGGTGTATCCTGCGCAGGGGATTGTCCGGCCGGAATCCCTGGCCTGTCTCGGGGTGACGGGTCTGCTTTTCTCTTTTGCTTTTATGACGAGACGCAGGAGGCCGGCGGTGTCCTTCTGGATCCTTTTTTTCTTCATAAGCCTGGTCCCGGTGTCCAATCTATTCCCTATCGGAGGCCTTTTCGCCGAGAGGTTTCTCTATTTCCCTTCCGTCGCCTTTTGCGCGCTGGCGGGCACGATTTTTGTCCGCTCGGTCAACGTGCTGGTCCCGGCGCGGAAGGAATTTCATCAAAGGCTGATCCTTTACGGAATTTTTATTGTTGTGATTGTGTTTGGATTCAAAACAGCCCGCCGCAATTATGTCTGGCGAAACGACGTTATCCTCTGGGAAGAGACATGGCGGGACGCGCCCCGGAGTCTCGTGGTCAACCTTAATCTGGCTAACGCCTATTTCCGGCACGGCAGGCTGGAGGAGGCACAGGAGGCCTATCTGCGCGCCCTGTCGTTCAATTCGGCCAGGAATTTCGCGGTTCATAACGCCCTGGGCAAGATCGCCGGTATCCAAGGAAATGAGGAAAGGGCGCTGATGCATTTCGGGATCGCGGTCTCCCTGAATCCCGGTTTTGTGGAGGGTCATTACAATATCGGGATCACCCACTTCCATCTGGGGCATGACCAGCTTGCCCTGGCCTATTTTCATGAAGCCGTATTGCTGGATGAGGAGTACCCCTGGAGTTATTACGGTATGGGGATGGTCTATGAGAAAAGGGGTGAAGCCGGCAAGGCGAGGATGTTGTTTGAGAGGGCCCTGCGGCTCGACCCGCATCTGTCGGCGGCGCGGGAGGCCCTTGAAAGAATGAACGAGGCGAATTCGTTACCTCGGCATTAGAACGGAAAATGGAAAATGGTTATGCGGATGAATTTGTTGTCCAGGGAAAAACGGGATGTGTGGCTCGTCGCGGGATTATGCCTGGCAACCGTGTTTTTGTCGTACGGCAACACCCTTTTTCACGGGTTTGTGTGGGATGATCAGTATTTGATCTTGTCCAATCCCTATATCAAGCATGTCCGGTTCCTGCCGGGACTGTTTCGCGGGGATCTCATCCAATCGGTGACCCTGCGCCATTTCGCCTCGGGCTATTACCGGCCCCTGTCCATGCTGTCTTTCATGGCGGATTACGCGGTATGGGGCATGAACGCCTTCGGTTTCCATCTGACGAACCTGGCCGTGCACGCCATAAACAGCTTCCTGGTCTTTCTGCTGGCTGTCCGTCTATTCGGGGATAAAAGGACCGGCATTCCCTCGGCGCTGATCTTCGCCGCGCACCCCGTTCATGTGGAAGCCGTGGCCCCCGTGTTTAACCGTATGGGGATCCAGGCCGCCTTTTTTATGCTGACATCATTTTGGGTATTTTTGCGATCGGACAGGCTGGAAAAGAAGGGACGGGCGTCCGCCGCCGCGGCCCTGTGGGTTGCCGCCCTTTTATCTAAAGAGAATGCGGTGATCCTCCCGGGCATATTTTTTGCCTGCGATTATTTCCTGTGGTCGATGGGACGTTTCCGTAATATGTTCACAAAAAGGAAGGTCCTGTTCTACGGGGCATGCGCCGTCCTCGCGGCGGTTTACCTGTTTATCCGCCACCATCATGTGGGCCGCAACGTCCCGGTCTTGTTTTGGCGCCGGCTCGGCGACGGCGAGATTATGGCCTCGACACCGTTGCTTCATCTCCTCACCGTTCTCGACATCCTGGCGAAGTATGTGAAGACGGTATGCTGGCCGTTTCCGCTCCAGCCCGTCTACTGGGTGGCCCCGGTCCGGAGTTTCTCGGTGAGCAGTCTGTTCAGCCTTATGCTGGTCGGGAGCCTGGCAAGTTTGATTGTTTTGTCCCGACGGAGGAATCCGCGGGCGGCCTTTCTTCTCGCGATTTTCTTCATCGCGCTTTTGCCCTTCGCGAACATCATCCCCATCGCGGACGTTTATACGTTCCGGGAAAGGTTTCTTTATTTCCCGTCGGCGGCCTTCTGTCTGCTGGCGGGACGGTGTATCTGCCTGCTGATGACCGGCCGCGGGCGGACTCTGGGGAAAGCAGGCACCGCGTTTTTCTTAATCATCATAGCGTTCTTTGTCTTCCAGACATTCCGCGGCAACAGGATCTGGCGCGATGACCTTGTTCTCTGGGAGGCCGCTGTCAGGCGCCTGCCGGACAGCCAGCTGGCGCGGCTGAATCTGGGACAGGCGTATCTGCGCCGCGGACAGATCCCCCGGGCCCGGCAGGAATTTGTTCGCAGTCTGGAAGGACGTCGACCGAGGGCGCAGAGCAGTTCCTATATCGCCTATCTTAACCTGGCCAATATCAGCATTGAATCAGGGGCCTATGAAGAGGCGGAGGGATATCTGTTAAAGGCGCTGGGTGTGGCAGAAAAAAATGACTTCAACGCCTTCGCCGTTTATGACAAAATGGGCCTCTTGCATATCAGAAGGGGGGAGAAGGCCGAGGCCGGGGCGGATTTCAGCCGCGCCCTGGAAAGGAACCCGGACTTTTTGACCAGCCTGTACAACCTCGGCGTTTTGCATTTCGAAAAGAAGGAGTATAATAGGGCCGAAGCCTTGCTTGACCGCGCGTTGGCGCTCGACCCGGACTTCCTGCACGCGGCCTACGGCCTGCATCTGCTTTACCGGGCGCAGAAAAAGACCGATCAGGCTGAAGCGATGCGGCAGTATATTCTCAACCGCGATCCGCGCTTCCCGTATTTCGCTCAACCCCGGAAAGGACGATGAGATGTCTCTCTTAACAATTGATATCGGCAACACACGCATTTCGATGGGGCTCATGCGGGGCCGGCGGGTCAAAAAAACCTGGTCGACAGCGACGGTTATGCCGAAATCCCGTTTGGACCGGGCTTTAAAAAAAGGGCTGGTTTGCCTGTCCAAACCGGAGGCGTGTCTTGAGGCCGTTCTGATCTGTTCTGTTGTGCCGTCTCTCGGCCGGTTGACCGAAGGACTTGTCCGGCGCGTCTTAAAGATCAAACCGCTCGTCATCGGACGAGATCTCAAGGTCCCCGTCAAGAACCGCTATCACCGTCCCCGGCAGGTCGGCCAGGACCGGCTGGTCTGCGCGTTCGCGGCCAGAGAGCTGTACGGCTGTCCCGCCGTCGTTGTCGACCTGGGCACGGCGATGACCTTTGATGTCGTCTCCAAAAAGGGAGAATACCTCGGCGGTCTCATCGTGCCGGGTATCCGGCTTTCCGCCGAGGCCCTGTTCAGGAAGACCGCTCTCCTGCCCCATATTGATATCGCCTCCCCCAAGAGCCTGATCGGACGGAACACGAAAGACAGCATGCTCAGCGGCATCTTTCACGGGTACGGCGCGCTCATCGACGGCCTGATCGTCAAGATTAACCGGCAGATGCGGGGCCGCGCCGCCGTCATCATAACCGGCGGCCACGCCTCGATCATGAAAAGATTCGCCCCGTCCATCCGCAAGGTCGACCCGGGCCTGATCTTCAAGGGGATGGCGTTGGTGTGGAGGGCCGCCCGGCCTTCCGGAATATAAAATTACAGATGAAAATGCCGTCGCTGTGCATGAACAACATGGATGCCCGCTTGCGCGGGCTTGGCGCGTTTCTTCTTCCCTCAAGCCTTTAGCGGGGATCCCAAATAATTTTTCACATTGGAAATCGATTTGAAATTGGAAATTTGGGGTCCCGTGCTTTTAAGAAAACGCTTTCTCCAATTCCCTGGAGTTGAGACAATTCTTACAAAATTGATGATATAATCTCACTAATAGTGGTCTACGAAATAGCCAAATAGTAAGGAAACGGTCATGTCCTTCCCCAGCCAGAATAGATCCGCGCATGCCTTTCGCCGAATAGGCGCCTGTTTTACGGTTCTTTTCTTTCTGATATCTGTAATGGTCCCGCCGTCTCGGGTCTATGCCCAGACCTTGCCCACGCTCCCCCCGCCGGGAACAATGGTGACTGTCAGCCCGGGATTTCATCCTGTCCTTTTGAGAGGTCTGAAGGTCTTTCCGGATAACCCCTTCCGGTTCGATTTTATTGTGGACAGCGGCGATACGGGTCTAAAAGGAGAGGCCCTCAAAGAGGAGTCTACAAAAATTATCCAGGACTTCCTTGTCTCGCTGACTGTCCCTGAAGATGATCTTTGGGTTAACCTTTCTCCCTATGAACAGGACCGTGTTATTCCTCCGGACTTTGGGGCGACCGGCATGGGGCGGGATATGCTGGCCCAGGATTATCTCCTGAAACAGTTGACGGCTTCTCTGATCTATCCGGAAGAAGATCTGGGCGAACAGTTTTGGGAGAAGATTTATCAGGAGGCCTACCGTTTGTACGGTACGACAGAGGTGCCTATAAACACGTTCAATAAAGTCTGGATCGTCCCGGACAGGGCCGCCATTTACGAACAGGGCGACACCGTGTTTGTTGTGGAAAGCCGCCTGAAAGTGATGCTGGAAGAGGACTATTTGGCGCTGGGGAAAAACATCCAAAAAGAAGAGATTGGCACAGACAGTCTGGCCGGCGATGAGGTGAAGGCGCTCAGCCGGTTATCCTCAAAGATCGTCAGGGAGCTTATCATCCCGGCGATTGAAAAGGAGGTCAATGAAGGAGAAAACTTTGCCCGGCTCAGACAGATTTATCATTCTTTGATTTTGGCCACCTGGTACAAGGACACGCTCAAAGAAAGTCTGTTGAACCAGGTCTATTCCGATAAAAAGAAGCTGGCCGGAGTCGATCTGCAAGACAAGAAGGTCGGAGAAAAAATATATCGCCGTTATTTAGAGGCGTTCAGAAAAGGTGCGTTCAATTTAATTAAAGAGGATTATGATCCGCATGCGCATGGTGTGATAGCGAGAAAATATTTCTCCGGAGGCGTCGATTTTGTCGGTACTGTTAGGCGGGCCACTGAAAAATTGCCTGTGGATACAGCTTCAGAGAAGTTAGGGCAAATAGGTTTTCCGGCTTTCAGGGTGCCCGCAGTTCTCCCGCCCATATCCAAAATTGAAGATCATTACATGGCGGAGTTCAAAATAGGCGGGGAGAATTCAACAGAGGTAATTGCCCGCCTGACTCAATTAAACGGTGTTGCGATTGAAACAATTGAAAACAGAGCCAGACCCGGAGGGTATTCTTATTCCGGTTTTATAGGATCAGACGAACGATTTGTGGATGTGTTGATTCGTGATAACGAATTTGTGTTATCCAACGGTTTTACCCATCAGGATCTTGCCGAGCCCTTATTGGAAGCAATGCGTGTCGAAAATGGGGAGTTTACTTTTAGAGAGCGGAGATATCGTGTTGGAGCGCAGTACTGGCGTGGGATGCAAGATTCTATTTTTAATGATAGATTAGACACAAACAAGGATTACATGATAACTGATATAGAAACAGGAGAAACCATTTCTTTTTCCGGCTTAATCCCGGAATTCATCAAGCGATACGGATTTTATGAAGGCGATACGGATTACCGTCTCGATCCTCGCGATATTATCCGGATGTTCTTCCCGGACAGGGAAATAGCAGAGGCGCCTGCCGGGCAGATACAAACAGCTGGCGCGGAAGCGGTGCCCGAACAAGTTTTGGTCGATGATGCGACAGGGGCAGAGGCTCAGGCCGAACCGACTACGGGCGAAGATTCTCACTTTGCAATTGGCGGCGTGAACTCGTCGGAAGCGATACAAAAATTAAAGGAGATTAACGGGAGACCGGTTAAGCAAATTCAGGAAAATGCGGTTGAAGAAAATTGGCTCTCCATCACGGAAAGTTTTCTGGACGTGTTGCTGGCAGACAATGTCTATGTGAGGTCGAAAGGTTTCACCCATCAACAGCTTGCCGAACCATTGAGGATCGCCGTTGAAAAGGCGGAGAAGGGGGAATTCAGCTTTGGAGGCCAGAACTATGACATTAGCTCTAGCGCATGGAGAGGATATGACCACTCGATTTTTAATGATCATTTGACCACAAATCGAGCTTATCGGATTGATAATCCGCGGACAGGGCAATCCATCACCTTTGATGGGCTTACGCCGGAGTATATTCATCGTTACGGTTTTTACGGCGGCCCGTCCGAATATCAACGCCTTAATCCCGACGATATTATTGAAATGTTTGATCTGGTTCCGAAGGCTCAGATCGATCGAGATTATAATATGGCAGAGAAGAAGGCACGGCAAAACGAACCGACAACAGGATTAGGGGGTGCAGAAAAGTCCGATATTAAGATTAATTATGCAATCAGTAGTGTCCCGTTATTAGTCGAATAGTTCCAACTGGTTGCGGGAATCAAA
>CAYRXT010000020.1:0-35630 GCA_964428315.1 uncultured Planctomycetales bacterium | reverse complement strand
ACTGGCTGGACATCGACGTGATGAGTGACGCGGGCATCAACTGGACGTCGATCAACGACATGTCGGACGCGGGCGTCAACTGGCTTGATGTTGATGCCATGAGTGACGCCGGGATCAACTGGATTGACATTGATGTGATGTCGGATGCCGGCATCAACTGGGCGGATGTTGATATCATGAGCGACGCGGGCGTCAACTGGGCTGACATCAATCTCATGTCGGACAAAGGCATCAACTGGCTGGACATCGACGTGATGAGTGACGCGGGTGTGAACTGGGCGGATATCGATGTGATGAGCGACAAGGGTGTTAACTGGACCGATATCGACATCATGTCGGATGCCGGCATCAACTGGACGTCGATCAACGACATGTCGGACGCGGGCATTAACTGGCTGGACATGGATGTGATGAGCGATGCGGGCGTCAACTGGGCTGACGTCGATATTTTGAGTGACAAAGGCATCAACTGGCTGGACATTGATGTGATGAGTGGCGCGGGCATCAACTGGACGTCGATCAACGACATGTCAGACGCGGGCGTCAACTGGCTTGATGTTGACGTCATGAGTGACGCCGGGATCAACTGGATTGACATCGATGCGCTGTCGGATGCCGGTGTCAACTGGGCGGATGTCGATATCATGAGCGACGCGGGCGTCAACTGGGCTGACATCGATCTCGTGTCGGACAAAGGTATCAACTGGCTGGACATTGACGTGATGAGTGACGCGGGCATCAACTGGACGTCAATCAATGACATGTCGGATGCGGGCATCAACTGGCAGGATATCGATGTGATGAGTGACGCCGGCATCAACTGGACCTTGATCAACGACATGTCGGATGCGGGCATCAACTGGCAGGATATCGACGTGATGAGCGACGCCGGGATCAACTGGGCGGATATCGACATCCTTTCGGATGCGGGTGTTAACTGGTTGGATGTTGATATGATGAGCGGCGCGGGTATCAACTGGACGTCGATCAACGACATGTCGGATGCGGGTGTCAACTGGATGGACATTGATGTCATGAGTGATTCCGGCATCAACTGGACGTCGATCAACGACATGTCGGATGCGGGCATCAATTGGCTTGATATCGACGTGATGTCAGATGCGGGCATCAACTGGCTGGACATCGACGTGATGAGTGATGCGGGCCTGAACTGGACCTCGATCAACGATCTTTCGGACGCCGGGATCAACTGGACGGATATTAACCGTTTGAGCTCGGCGGGCATAAACTGGTACGATATCCAGGTGCTGACCGTGTCGGGAGTGAATTGGGATAACATCGGGACCTTGGCGGCCGCGGGGATCAACTGGAACGACATATCCGCTCTCTCGAGGGCGGGTATTAACTGGAATGACATGCAGGTGTTGAGCTCCGCCGGGATCAATTGGGTTGACATTAATACCATGACACGTTCGGGAGTGAACTGGTCGAACCTTTATGATCTGACTGTGGCGGGCATCAACTGGCTGGATATCGAAGTGATGTCGGATGCCGGGGTCAACTGGTCAGACGTCGATGTCTTGAGTGATGCGGGGATCAACTGGAAAGATGTTGCTGTTCTTTCAGATGCCGGAGTGAATTGGGCGGATCTGGATGTGATGTCGGATACCGGTATCAACTGGACGGACATCAACCGTATGAGTGATGCCGGAATTAACTGGACATCCGTCAACGACATGTCGGACGCGGGGATCAACTGGCAGGATATCGACGTGATGAGCGACGCCGGGATCAACTGGTCCGACATAGCCGGCATGAGCACGGCCGGCGTGAATTGGGCGGACATGGCCTACATGACGGGCTCGGGCGTCAATTGGGATGATCTGGGGCTTTCGACCACCGCCGGCATTAACTGGAGCGACATCGCCGTAATGAGCGCGGCTAACATCAATTGGAACGAGATCGCCTATCTGGCGGAAAACGCCAGGGACCTTATCAGTAACGTCGAGACCATCCTGAGCCTCTCGAATACCATTAACGATGTGATCGGCTCCTCGAGTGACACATCGAGCGCTAACACCCTTTTCGGACGCTCCCAAAAGATTTACGAAGCCGTTTCTTCGATAGAAGGGAGCTCTTTGACCGATGAGGTGGATTCCATCTTAAGTATCGTAACCGGTATCGAGACGTCTCTCGGATCTACGACCGACACGTCTGCATCGACGACGTTGTTTGGGGAAATATATCAGGTTCAGGATTATGTGGACGGTTTGGAGACCGTGGTGGGGACCCCGAGCGATGACACGGAGGATACGGTTTTTGAGGAACTGGCCAAACTGGCCACCATTCAGGACTATTCCAACAAGGCGAAGAACAGCGCTTCGGCCGCGCTTAGCGAGGCCCAAAGTATCCGTACCGAGATGGGAACAGAAGGAAGAGAAGAAGTCGTGTATGAGATTTTGACCAGGCTTAAACAACATGTCGAGGACCTGAACACCGCCGCCCGGGCGATTTCCGAAAGCCAGGTCGAGACCAGCTCCTTGGCCAGCGAAATCCTGGAGACGCTGGCGAATTTTGTCAATGAGAGCATGAGGGCCTTGGGGATTGAAGGCGGGGACATTGAAGTCGGGGAGGGAGAATTTGGCGGCGGGGTTGGCGGCGGGGTGAGAGAAGACAAAGTCGAAGAGAAGCTCGACGAAATCCGGGCCAAGCTGGAAGCCCTCAAGGAAGCCACGGAACAGCAGGACGTTGTCATCAAGACCTGGTTTGAAACGTCGGAGTGATTTTCGGGAGGTTTAAGCTTGATAAGACAAACAGCGCTGAATCAAACAAAAGAAAAACGTGAAGTCAGAACGCAAGGCGTCTCCCGCGTTTTCTTAAGAAATACGTGCGCGCTGATCCTTTGCGTCCTTGTGGTCCTCTGTGTGTCAGGACCCCTGTGGGCTAATGTCAATATCAATCTGGTGGCGGTGAACGGTTCGGAAGAGAAGAAGGACTATCCTATACATTATGATCTTCCCAGAGAGCTAACTCCTGAGGACATCGTCAATGCCGGCAAGCTGAATATAGATTATGACATCAATAAAGAAGTCTACTTCGTGCATGGTACTGTGGAGCTGGGGCCAAAGGAATCCAAGACGGTCAAAATAGAGGTGAAGGACGTCTGGATGATTGACCCCGAGGAGATCGAGGTGCTGAAGAAACAGATTGAAGACAACGTGAAATTTTTGGAAGGGACGAAGTACTATGCGGCAGCCGAGATTCTCGGCAACGACATGACGGGTCGTTTGGATTATATCGTTGGTCAACAAAAAACATTTACGGATAACGTGGCCCGCCGCATCGAGGAGTACCGCTCTCACCGCGCGATCCTGAATGAAATCCGCAAAAACGCCTTTTCATCCGACTATTTCCAATCTACTTATGAGCCAGAGGAGATTACGGACACAGTCACCTTTTACGTTGAGGTAGAAAACCCTTCGGAAGAAAAAGAGCAGGAGGTTGAACAAAAACACTATCTTCCCGGCGAGATCCTTTCCGAACATATCATTGATGCCCAGGGTTTTGAGGTCCGGTATGATGAAGAGCGCCAGCAGTCCTTTTTGAAGAAAGGCGAGACCTTTAAGCCGGGAGAAAAGAAACGCTATGCCATTGTCATGAAAGACATCTGGCATATAGAAGAGGGACGGGTGGACAGTTTGAGAGGCCGCGCCGAACGTGTTTTTGAACAGCTGCAGGATTCGGATTACAGGGAGAATGCGGGCTATATTTTCGACAAGATCATCACCGCAATCGAGAAGGTGGAAATGACCAAGGTGTCGAAGTCCAATATGGCGCAGTACATCGGGACATACCGGGTTAATATCCACCGGCTGGGCCGGGCCGAACGGGATATCGAACGTCTGGAAAAATTACTGGCCTTCATCAAGGCGAAAAAGCTTAAGGAAATGGAAAAGTCATCTGTGAAGAACATCCTGCAAAAACTCCAGTCCCTGCGCGGGATCGCGGCGATATCCAAGGCGATTTTCGGAAAGAAACCCTCCGTCAACACGACATGGAGGATCATCTGGGGCGTGATGGTCTTTATCGCGATATTCACGACCATTCATTTTCTTACCTGGTGGCGCCGATCGCGCCTAATGGGAGAGGAGGGCGCTACGCCCGGCGGAGGAATGACGGAGATCAGCGAAAGTACCGAGACGAGCGTCGAAGAGGCAGGAGGAAAACAGGGCGGTTGAGTTGTGATGTGAAATTTATCGGGACAGCCCTGATTAAGCTATTCAAGTATGTTATAATCACCTGCGGGAGGAAAAGATGGCTGGATTGCGCTATACGGAAATCGGCACGGTGCGTTGCATTCGCGGATGTATCGTGGTGGTGAGCGGATTCAAACACTGTATCAACGGCCAGATGATCAATTTCGGTTACGGGACCATGGGTATCATCATCGGTTTCGACGAGAACGAGGCCCAGGTCCTTATCGTCAAAGAGACCGAGCGCCTTAAGACGGGCGACAAGGCGGTGGCCTCACTGGAGCCCTTTTTGACTCCGGTGGGAGACAAATTCATCGGCCGCATTGTGACCCCCCTGGGCGAACCACTGGACGGTCTGGGACCCCTCGAAATCGATGAAATGGCTCCGATCTTTATTGAGGCGCCCTCTATCTTGGTCCGTGAACCGCTTTGCCGCACGCTGGCCACCGGCATCAAGGTTCTCGACAGCATGATCCCGGTCGGTCTGGGCCAGAGAGAGCTGATCCTCGGGGACAAGATGACCGGAAAGACAACGATCGTGACCGATACGATACTCAGCCAGAAACACACGGATGTGCTCTGCATCTATGTCTGCATCGGCAAGGCCCGATCACAGCTGGCCAAGGTCGTGCAGTTATTTCAGGAAAACGGCTGTTTTGATTATTCCCTGATCGTTGCGGCCACGGCCTCTTCCTCGCCGGGGCAACAGTACCTGTCCATTTACGTGGCCTGCGCCATTGCGGAGCATTTCCTTAAAAAGGGCAAGCATGTGTTTATCGGATTCGATGATTTCACCAAACATGCCTGGGCCTACCGGGAGATATCGCTTCTTTTGGGGCGTCCGCCCGGCCGGGATTCCTATCCGGGCGACATCTTTTATCTGCACTCCAAGATGATCGAGCGCGCCTGCTTCCTGGACAAGGAGCATGGAGGCGGTTCGATCACGTTTTTTCCCATTGTCGAGATCCTGGAAGGGGACCTGACCGGTTATGTCCCGTCGAACCTGGTCTCGATGACGGACGGCCAGATTTATCTGAGTACGCCGCTCTTCGGAGAAGGACACAAGCCGGCCGTCGACCTGGGCCTTTCGGTTTCGCGCGTGGGGAGCAAGGTGCAGTGGAAGGCCATCAAAAAGCTGAGCGGGCCACTTAGGCTGGAGTATCTTCAATACCGCGAATTGATGCGCATCTCAAAACTCAAATCATCGGGCCAGTCGGAGGAGGCCCAGCAGCAGATGAAAAGCGGTGAGATTCTCTCCGAACTGATGAAACAGGACAAAGACTCGCCCATGCGTCTTGAGGCCTTGGTGCTTATTCTTTACGCTTATAAGAAGAAAGTGATTTTTGAATTAACCATTGATGAGGTCAACACCTTTCAGGTGGAGATACTGGACTTTGCGGAGAAAAAAAATTCCGCCGTTATTGAAAAACTCCGTGAAAAGCACGATGTCGACGATGAGATCGCCAAGGGCATGGACGCAATCCTGGAGGCCTACGTCAAACAGGTTGTCAAGAACCGTCCGGAAGAAGAGGGCGAGGAGCTGGAAGAGGAATCCAACGTCGGCGTCGATGCCCTTGACCAGGCGACTTCGAAAACGAAGGGCGAAAAGGAAAAGGCTGTCAAGTAGAAGAGGCATGACAAATGGCCCAGCATATCAGCACATTCAAGATCACGATCATGACGCCGGACAAGCTGGTCTACGAAAACGAGATCCACAGCCTTTTTGTGACCGGCGACCGCGGCGAATACGAGCTTTTGCCCTATCACTATCCTGTGCTGGGCATCGTTTCAGAGAGCAACATCATTCTTAACTGGAAAGAGTGCATCCCCGTCAAGACCGGTGTTTTGAGGTTCTTTGCCAACGACTGTATCATCCTTGTTGAACAGGCCGAAAAATACCGGCGTGTGAAAAAGAAAGTCAAAGAAGGCGAAGATATCGAGGTAGAGGACGAGACCGACAGCGTCATGAAGCGGCAGTTTTAATGCGGTCGGACGACGCGATCGGCAATCTGCCATCGCCGGATTTAAACATGAAAGCACATATCCATGCAGTGGGCTGAAACGTTAATTATCATCTGTGTCATGTTTATCGCGGTCATGGGGCCTTCGGTTGTCATCGCGGTTTTGGGTTACGCGGTCATCAAGGCGCTGGGAAGGAATCCTTCGGCCGCTTCCAAGATCTTCATGGGGATGGTCGTGATGCTGATATTCGTGGAAGCCATCTCGATCATCGCGATCCTGATCGTCTTCCAGCTGTTCGGAAGATAGCTGTTTTTAAGGGAGCGACGGAATGAATAATGAACTCATCGGTGCGGGACTGATGTTTATCGGTATTTACACGTCTATTATCCTGATCCCCTGCGCCTTGATCGCCAGGATCGGTTTTCGCATGATCGGCGAGCTTGGCACGTATCCCAGCAAGACACCGGCCATCCAGTTGAGCATTTTATGGAAGCTTGTGGCCATCGAAATCATTTCACTGACATTGTTGATCTTGGTCTACCATGTCCTGGTCGATCCAAATAAGGAGCTTGGGGGCGCCCCGACCGCGCATGAGGCCGTGTCCGAATTGACGTAAGGCAGGGGGCGCCTGAGGAGATCAAAGGAGCGAACGTATGAACGCCATGCTGATTATTCAGTTTATTGTCTTGATGTTTGTGGTGTGCGGCACCATTATCTTTTTTCTTCACCGGACCCTTGTTTCCAGTACGGAAGGGGCTGTCCGCAGGCTAAACACAGAGACCGAAGGGATGAGGTCCAAACAGAAGGAATTAAACGAAAAGATCAAACAGGCGGATGAGGAACTGGCGAAACGGAAAAAGGAGGCTGACGAGCTGACCAAAAAGATGGTCGAGGAGGCTGAAGAAAAAGTCAAGGCTGAACGCGAGGAAATGATAGGGAAGGCGCGCGCAGAGGGCGAGGAGATTATTGCCAAGGCCCAGAGGACGCGGGACAAGATGAAGAAGGCCATCGAGGCTGAGCTCGAGATAAAGATGGTTGATTTTTGCGTCGAGATCATGAATAAAGTCCTCAGCGACCGTTCCCGCGGGGCCCTGAACGATAATCTGGTGCAGGAGTTTATCGAAAACCTGAAACAGGTCAATATGGACCAGATCGGACCTGATATCGATACCGCTGACATTGTGACCGTTTCAGAACTGAACGACAGCAACAAAAACCAGATTTCTGAAATTATAAGGAGCAAGCTGAACCGCGAAATCAAGATCAACACTACGGTCGATACTAAAATTGTTGGCGGCGTGATGCTTCAATTCGGAAGCCTGGCTCTAGATGGAAGCCTTAAAGAACTCGTTTACGAGACATCGGTGGAACTGAAGAAAAAGGTCGAGGACGGCCTGCTATAGAGGGAAGAGATGCCAGAGGCCCATTATGGGAAAAGCCAATAAGATCAAGGGCGATTTGGACGATATCATTGAACTTGTTGAGATCATACAGGTTCTTAAGGACGTGGCGGACAACAAATTTCACATGCTGGCCACCCGGAAAGACCGTTTCGCCCGTTTCGGTGAATCCTTTGTTGAATTTTTCCGCATGATAAGCCTTTCCCGGGTCAGGCACCCCCTGGTATCCAACGATAACCCAAAGGTCGGCCTGATTATGATCACCTCCGAAGCCGGATTTATGGGGGATCTGAACAACCGGGTGATTCGCGCGACGCTGTCGGAAATGAACAAGGTGCCCGACACCCGAGTTGTCGCCATCGGAAAAAAAGGCGCCTCCAAGATCCAGGGGCAGGTCAAGGACCTCAAGGTGTTCGAGGACATCGAGGACAAGGGACTCTATAACGTGGCCATCGAAGTAAAAGATTATATGATCGACGAGGTCATGAACGACCGATTGGGCAAGATCAACGTCATCTATCCGTGGTCGAAAAATTTCATGGTCCAGAAACCGCGGCTCATCAAGCTTTTGCCCTGCGATGAACTGCTGACGAAACAGGCGGATTTCGTGGATTCCATCGAGAAGGTGATCGAAGAGTCGGACCCCATCGACATCATCGGATTCCTGGCCGACATGTGGCTTGTCTGCCGGGTCTATGAGATGCTGCACGACACCACGATCTCGGAGGCCGCGGCTCAGTCCCAGCAGCTGGAGGGCAGCCTCCAAAAGATGCAAAAACAGAAAAAAGGTATTTCCATGGCATTCAACAAAGCGAAGAAATCTGATATCGATAAAAGTATGCGCGAGGTTTTCACATCGAGGATGATGATGCGAAGATAAGGACGAAGGAGGATTTGTGACGTGATTTTCCCTAACGAGAAAGGCAGAGAGCCGGAAGGTTCTCCGTCTCTAAATCAAGAAAAACAGACGGATCAAGGAAACGGCAAACCCGGCGCCCGGGAGGCCGCCGTCCCTCCCAGGACGGAACGCGGACGCGGGAAGATCATCTCCGTGCAGGGACCGGTCGTGGATGTCCGGTTCGAACATCTGGAAGACATCCCGGCTTTGTACGACGTCGTTGAGGCCTTCACCTTCGACAAGCGCAAGATCGTCTTGCAGTGTGCGGAACATTTGAATACGAAGGATGTACGCTGCGTTTCGTTGATGGAGACTTTGAACCTTCAGCTTAACGACGAATGCTACAATACCTTCAAGCCGATCGCGGTCCCCATCGGCGACGAGTGTTTCGGCCGGGTCATGGATGCCACCGGAAGGCCGCTTGACAACGCCGGAGATATCGCCACACCAAGCCGTGTCCCCATCCGCATGTCGATAAAACAACAGAGCTTTGATCTGAAAAAGAAAAAGGTGGAGAAACCTGAAGTCCTGGAAACCGGGATCAAATACATCGACCTGTTGTATCCTCTCGTCAAAGGGAGCAAGACGGGGATCCTCGGTGGCGCCGGTTGCGGCAAGACGGTCGTCATCCTTGAGCTGATCAACAATATTGTTAAGGCGCACGGCGGCGCTTGTGTCTTCACAGGAATCGGCGAGCGCATCCGCGAAGGAAACGAACTGTTCTTTGAACTCAAAGAGCACGACCTGCTCAAGAACGTCATGCTGGCTTTCGGGCAGATGGATCAGCCCCCCGGCGCCCGGGCCGAGGTCGTGAATACCGGCATTACGCTCGCCGAATACCTGCAGGCCAAAAACAAGGACGTCCTTTTGTTTATGGACAACCTCTTCAGGTTTATCCAGGGTGGACAGGAGGTGTCGACCCTTCTGGGACGCGTCCCCGCCGAGACGGGCTACCAGCCTACTTTGGCCTCGGAAGTCAGCGCCGTCCAGGAGAGGATACGCTCCATTGAAGGGGGAGGGTCGGTCACGGCCATGCAGGCGGTGTATGTCCCCGCAGACGACATGACGGACCCGGCCGTCGTAGCTATATTCAGCTATCTGGACGGTTCGATTGTTCTCTCCCGTGATCTGGTCCAGAAAGGCATGTATCCTGCCATTGATCCGCTTATGAGTTCATGTTCCAACCTCGAACCGGCGATCGTGGGACGGCGCCATTACGACGTCTCCCAGCAGGTCATTCAACATTTCAATAAATACAACGGTCTCAAAAGGATCGTCGCGGTCATCGGCGTGGAAGAACTAAACAAGGAAGACCGTATGATCTACAGCCGCGCGCAAAAGCTTTTGAATTTCATGACCCAGCCCTTTACGGTCAGCGAGGTCTTTACCGGCAAAAAGGGAGAATATGTGCATATTGCGGACACCGTTGAAGATTGTTCGCGCCTGCTTGCCGGAGACTACGACAAGGTCAAACCCGATGCGTTTTACATGGTGGGCCGCGCACCGAAACTTCCCTAATCTCATTATCCCGGTCATGGAGGCAGTGAGTTTTTGTGAAAGCCACCGATAAAATTCTGGTTGACACCCTTGTGAAAGAAGGGATCCTTAATGCCGAGCAGGCGGACGAATACACGCTGGCGGCCAAGTCTTTGGGCAAGCCCTTGGAGGTCTATCTCACCGAGAGGAAGATCGTACCTGAGAGAAAACTGATCGCCGCGATGGCGAAGCATTTGGGGATCGAGACCGTCGATTTGTCTTCCCTTGCGGTGGATCCGGCGGTGACCGCCCGCGTTCCGGTCAAATTCGTCTGGTATTACAAGTTCATGCCCATTTCCCTAGAGGGGAAGAAACTGACCATTGCCGTGTCCAATCCTCTGGACGTCAAGATGCAGGATGAGATCCGTGTGCACCTGGGCCTCGAACCCAAGCTGGTCCTGTCCGCGCCCTCACAGATCCAGGAGGCGATCAAAAAGCATTACGGCCTTGCTTCCGACACCCTTGACCAGATCATGACCAGGGAACCTTCCAGGGTTCATGCACAGATGGATCAGGCGGCCATCGAGGACGTGGAGCAGGCCAGCGAAGACGCCTCGGTGAGGAAGCTGGTCAATCAAATCATTTTGGAGGCGTATAAGAAAAGGGCGACGGACATCCATATCGAACCCTACCGCGACAAGGTCCGGTTCCGCTACCGGATAGACGGCGTTTTGGTCGACGCGAACCTGCCTGCCGACATTAAACATTTCCTCGCACCGATCATCTCCCGCATAAAGATCATGTCGAACCTGAGCATAGTCGAAAAACGCATCCCCCAGGACGGGAGCGCTGTGGTCCGGACGCAGGACCAGACACTCGATCTGCGTATTTCCACAATCCCTACACCCAGCGGCGAGAGTATCGTGATCCGCATTCTGCCTTCCAAGGTCATGTTTCTCAGCCTTGAAAAGCTGGGTCTAAGCGACGATGACGTGGCGATGTTCCGTGCGCTGATCAAGAAACCGCACGGTATTATCTTCGTAACCGGCCCAACGGGCAGCGGCAAAACCACAACGCTCTATGCCGCCCTGGCAGAGGTCAATTCGGCCCAGCGTAAGATCATTACCATAGAAGATCCTGTCGAGTACGAGATGGAGGGCGTAACCCAGATTCAGGTGAATCCCAAAGTGGAGCTTGATTTTGCCCGGGGACTGCGGAGTATCCTGCGCCATGATCCGGACATCATTATGGTCGGCGAGGTGAGAGACCGCGAGACCGCCGAGATCGCTATTCGTACGGCCCTGACGGGGCATCTGGTCTTTTCAACCCTGCACACCAACGACGCGGCCAGCGGCGTTACGCGGCTTATTGAGATGGGGCTAGAACCTTTTCTTGTTTCATCGAGCATCGAGGCCCTGATGGCGCAGCGCCTGGTTAGGGTGATCTGTCCGCATTGCAAGATCGTGGATGAAACCGTACCGGAGGATATCCGCGAGGAGATCGCCATGGCCCTGAAGCTTGAATCTTCTGAAGGGTTCAAGGTTTACCGCGGGCAAGGTTGTGAGCACTGCAATCAAACCGGATACTACGGCCGGACGGCGATTTATGAGATACTCATTCTGAATGATGCCGTGCGCGCCGCTGTTCTGGACCGGTCAAGGTCAGACAATATTCGGAACGTCGCCTTGCGAGAGGGCATGCGTACGATGCGGCACGACGGCTGGCGGAAGGTGTACTTGGGCGTAACGACGCCCGGAGAGGTCCTGAACGTTACGGCGAAAGTCGAAAATTCCGACGGGGATCAGGCGCGGAATAATGCGGGGCGTGAATCATCCTCTCAGGATTTGAAAACAGAGGACATGGAGCGGATCCTGAAACGGCGTTACCGCGTTATCGACAAAGGAACCCTGATGGCCGAAAATGAGTACAATTCCCGGGTCTATTCCCGCGTACATCAGAAGATCCCCGTGCGCTATAACATCCTCCACGGGGAGGAGGAGGACCCCATGATGCTGATGGTTAAAGGGGTGGAACACTCGACTGTCACACGCGATATCAGCGCGGGCGGACTGATGATGATCACCGGCAATCGCCTATCCGTCGGAACGGTTTTGGAAATAAAGATCCATTTGGAGGGCACCGCGCCTCCCGTGGAATGCCTGGGCAAGGTCTGCCGGATGGAAGAGAACAGCGCCACCAATCTTTACAATGTCGTGGCCTATTTTCTTGACATCACAAGCGCCGATCGCGTACGGATCAACACTTTTGTCAAAGAGCGCCTGAAACAAGAAAGGCAGACCCGCGAATCTTCGAAATAACGGAAAAGAGGATCCCCCGATGCCCAATTACGTTTATAAAGCCAAGAATGATAAGGCCCAGGATGTCTCCGGAGAGATATTTGCGCGCGATCAGGATGACGCCGTTGAGCGCATCACCCGGATGGGTCTGCTTCCGGTAACCATTGAAGAAGGTTTCCTTTCCGGCGCGGGTAAGGCGGAAGGCGGACCGCATGCTGCCGCCGGTTACCGGCGGCCTGTGCGCTCGAAGGACGTCTATCTCTTCAGCCGGCAGCTGGCCACGATGATCAAATCCGGCGTGCCCATTCTGCGGGCACTGCATTTGATGAGCCGGCAGGAAAAGAACACGGTGTTCAAAGAGATCATGGATCATTTGTCTGAAGGCATTAAAAACGGCCGGCCTCTGTCCGAATGCCTGGCCGATTATCCTAAGGTTTTTTCGGCTTTTTATGTCGCGATGATCCGCGTGGGAGAGGAGGGGGGCAACCTCAAAGAAATTCTTCTGAGGGTGGCGGACTACCAAAAGAGGGTGGAGGCCTTGCGGTCGCGGGTGCGCGCGGCCTTGGCCTATCCCGTGCTGATGCTCGTCATCGGGGGGGCCACGGTTTTCTTCATACTGGCCTTTATCATGCCCAAAATCACCCATCTCTTTTCGACTATGGCTGAAGACCTGCCGATGGTGACCGTTATTCTTATGAGAACCAGTGAATGGCTCAAGTCCACATGGCACTGGGTGATTTTGTCGGTTTTGGGTGCGGGGATAGGTGTCAGAAAATGGAGCGCGACGAACGGTGGACGCTGGGGATTGAGCCGGATTCAGCTGAAGATACCTCTCTACAGCACATTTATCCTCAAGGCGGAACTGACGCGTTTCGCGCGCACGTTGAGCCTCCTTTTGCACAGCGGCATTTCCTTGATCAGGGCAATCGATATAGCCGTGCCGGTTCTTACCAACGAGGTCGTTAAACGGGAACTGGCCAGGACGCGGGAAGACCTGGAAGGCGGTCTTTCTCTGGGCGAATCGCTAAGGCGTTCGGCGGTCATTCCGGACATGATGGCGAACGTTGTTGCCGTCGGGGAAGAATCAGGATCGCTGGAATCGATTCTCGAAGATATCGCCGGAAGTTATGAACAGGAGACCGATGAGACTGTCAAGACGCTGACCAATCTTCTGGAGCCGCTGATGATCCTGGCGGTCGGTCTCGTCGTCGGATTTATTGTCATGGGAATGCTTCTTCCCATCTTTCAGATCGATATTCTGGCCCGGTAAGAGTATGCATGCCTATGAAATTATTGATCGCAGCGTGTTATGCCGTTTGCCTGAACCTATATCTTTGCGCGTCCCTGGCGGGAGCAGAGGATATGCCCCTGCCGGGCGACTGGCAGGAATTGAAGGGCAAGCACTTTGTCGTAATATATAGCTTGGAAGGTAACCGAAAGTCCGCCCGCACCATTTTACGGCGGGCAGAAGAATATTACGACAAGATCGCCCGGAGCATCGGTTATTCCCGATACGCGCATTTTTGGACTTGGGAGGAACGCGTGAAGATCGTCATATTCCCCGACCAGGATACTTTCAGGTCCGCAACGGGTCAGCCGGCCTGGTCGCTGGGTTATGCCGTGCGGGATTCCCAGCTTTTCCGGTCCCGGATCATTGTAACCTACAGGCATGAATTTGATTTCCTGGACGGACTTTTGCCCCATGAGATCAGCCACCTGATCATCAGAGACTTTATAGGTTTTGAGGCAGAAATTCCCGTCTGGTTCGATGAAGGGGTCGCACAACTTTTCGACGCCGACAAGAAAATACAGGCCCGTGATTTCATGCAGAATATGGTGGAGGCCGGCAGTTATGTGCCTTTCTCCATCCTGCACTCCTGGGACGTGCGCCGGGAAAAGGATCCGCAAAAGGTTATGGTCTTTTACGCCCAGAGCGTGTCCGTCGTCGATTTTCTCATTACGCGTTACGGCAGTGATGCCTTCGGCCGGTTGTGCCGGGAAATGAAGGATGGAAAGAACTTCGAGGAGGCCCTGCGTTCGGCCTACACCAATACCATTGATTCGCTCGCGGATCTGGAGGCTAAATGGCTCGGATATCTGGTGAGACAGGGCGGCGGATAAAAGTCAAAGAGTAAACTAGTGGGATCAAAAGGCTCTGGACAAAAAAGGATAAATGCAGAATGAGTAGACAGGAAAACATGCCATTGAACAACAAAGCCGCAGAAGAGGGAGATCCAAGATGCACATAAGACAAGAAGATGGATTCACGCTTGTGGAAATTCTGCTCGTCGTCGTGATCATCAGCGCCCTGGCCGCCATGGTGGTCCCGAGACTTACGGGACGCTCCGAACAGGCCAAGATTGCCGCCGCCCGTGCCGATATTGACGCACACCTGGCCACGGCCCTCAAGCTCTACGAACTGGACAACGGGAATTTCCCGACTTCGAGTCAGGGCCTTGATGCGCTTTTGTCCCAGCCGACCACCAGTCCAGTCCCGCAGAACTGGAACGGGCCGTACATTGAGAGGAGGCCCGTTGATCCCTGGGGGCGGGAATACCAGTACCGATCCCCGGGCAATCACAGGACGGACTACGACCTTTATTCAGAAGGCAAGGATCCCAACAGCGATGAGGACGATATTACAAACTGGCAATAGACGAACGGGAGAAAGCCGCAGGGATAACGCCGGACGCCGGGGCTTTACGTTCGTCGAGGTGATGGTGGCGGTGGCCATTTTGTCATTGGGCCTGGTGCTTGTCTCCCGGGTTTTGCTCACATCAATATCCAATGCAAGGCATTTGCGTGTCCGGATGGCGGCCTTTCGACTTCTGAACAACCGGATGGCGGATTTCCAGAGGCAGTTCCAGTTGCGTGAAGAGATTCCCCTGGGCGCGGAACAGAGCGAAGAGAGCGCCCTGATCAGTCATCATCCGGTTCTCTTCCGTTATGATTTCCATTTTTTGTCAATGCCCGATCCCCAGCCTGGTTACAAGCTGGTTGGCACGGTGAAATGGAAAGAGGGGCAGAGGGACTACCGTTTTACCCGGGAGATGTTTTTGACGGGGATAACACCGAAGAAAGAACTGTGAGAGACCGGATTAAAAAACGAAAAACAGGTCTGCTGAAATCCTCGGAGGCCTTCAGTTTTGCCGAGATGCTATTGGTGGTTTCCCTCATGGGGCTGGTTTTGCTTTCGGTCTTTACCGCCTTGTCAAACGGTCTGGGGATTTGGAAAAGGATGCAGGAATCGACCGGGGAAGAATCCGCACTGATATTCTTGGAACAGGTGACAGCGGATCTGCGTAACGCGCTGAACAACAGGGCCCTGCCTTTGACATTCGAAGGCCGGCAGGATTCCCTCGTTTTTTCCACTCTTGTCAGGACCGCGGGCGATGAGCGCACGGTATACAAAGGAGAATGGATTGACCAGATTGGATTAGTGGAATACCGATATGATCCGGTTAAAAACAGCATCCTGCGTGTTCAATCCAATTATGGCCAGGCGGTCAGCGGACAAAAAGGGTATGAACGAGAGGCCCTGAAGGACGTTTGGAATTTCCGTGTCCGTTATCTATATAGGACAACATTTGGTCTTGAATGGGAAGACAGGTCCCAGGACGTAATTCCGGCCAGTGTCCGCGTGATACTGGAGTTCGGGGGCCCCGGAGAGAGGAAGGTCTGGAAGAAATTCATCAATATGCCGGTTGGGTTCGGATATGAGGATGATAAAGGCGAAAAGGATATCTGAGAAGGCCAGCGTACTGGTCTTTACCCTCTGGGCCTTGAGCCTGCTGGGGCTGTTTGCCGTGTATCTCGGTTATGGCGTCATGCAGAAGATCAGACTGGCCGGAAGAATCGAAGAACGGGAGAAGACCCGTTCGAGCGCTGAATCTGGCGTCTATAAGGCGGTGGCGGTCTTGCGCGACGATCTAGTCGAGAATGATTACGCCTATTCCCCCGGAGGAAAGGAGCGGCGTCACAATAATCCTGCGGAATTCCAGGACATCCCGCTTGTCCAGGGATCCTGCGACGTCCGTTATCAACTGCCGGCGTCAGGAACGCAGTCGCAGGACCGCAAAAGATTTGGCTTTGTTGATGAGGAGCGTAAGATCAATCTGAATACCGTGGATATCGTGCATCTGGAGAATCTTATCACCATCGTACTCGGCTGGGACGCCGAACGCACGCAGGATCTGGCCAGGGCGCTGATCGACTGGAGAACACCCTTTGATGAGGAGCAGGAGGGATTTTACAGCGACAGTTACTATGATAACCTGCAGTTTTCTTATGAGCTCAAGGGATCCGGATACGAACAGCCCGAAGAGATCCTGCTCGTCAAGGGGATGGATCGGGAGATTTACGGTGCGCTCTGTGACCACCTGACCGTTTACGGCGACGGCGCCGTCAATATCAACACCGCTTCGCCGAAGGTTCTCTTTTCGCTGGAAATTCCCGAGGTCCTGGTGAACAAGATCGTTACCGTCCGGAGGGGGCCGGACAGGCTCGAGGCCACCGGGGATGACATTATCTTTACCGATGTCCCTTCCTTGGTGAGACAACTGAGCGGCCTGGCCGGACTGGACGCAGAAGAGCAGGAAATTCTCAAACAGAGGATCCGACAGGGTAAAATCAAATTCAATTCGCGATTTTTCAGGATCACCAGTTTAGTTGAAGACAGGGATGACGGTTCGCCCGCGGGCATTGCCTGTGTCTATGACGCCGCCTATGGCCGGTTTGTTTATTGGAGGGAAAAGATATAGAGAAGTGTCAGGCGGGACGCGCCTGACGCCGGAGAGGTCGACATCATGCCCAAGACATTATTCACCAAAGAGAACAGGTACATCGCGTTGAGCTTTGATGAGGAGCGTTTGCGGATCGCCTGTATGAAAAGGACGGGATCCGAACGCGAGTTAACGGCTGTCCTCAAACGGGACATCCGCGGCATCTCCGATGACGAACTACCCCAGACCCTGCAGTCCGCCCTTCAGGACCTCGGAGTGAAAAAAAACCGGACGGTGCTTGTTGTCCCGTCGCAGATGGCAACGACGAAAAATATTGAGGTTCCCTCGCTTGATCCTCAGGAAATCAGGTCCATTATTAGTCTCCAGGCCGGCCGCCACACGCCCTATTCCAGAGAGGAAATTATCGTCGGTTATGCGAACATAGGTGTCTACCAGCGCAATTACAGCAAGATCCTTTTGGTGATCGTGAACAGGGACATGCTTAAAAAGAAGATCACACTGATGGATGCCGCCGGCCTGAGCCTGGATTTCATGACCTTCGCGCCGGAGAATATCGTTTTGTTTTACAGCCGGGCGCTGGGTTTAAGGGAGAACCCTGAGCCGTTCGGTATCATCGATATCGGCTGCCATTACACGGATTTTATCATCGGGCTGGGAGAGAAGCTGGTGGCCTGCCGCAATATTCCCGTCGGGCTGGAGTCCATGGAACAGTCCCCCGCGGAGGCCCAGAAGAATCTTGTCGCGGAATTGAAAAAATCCGTTGAGACATACCAAAGTGAGGATATCGAAAAAGAACCGGGCCATTATATTCTGACCGGCGACACCCCCCGGCTTAAGGATGTGCGGCCCCTTCTGCAGGATGCCTTGAACAAGACGGTCAAGATCGTTCCATTCCTGGATTACTGCAGGGTCAAGCAGCCTGTCCGCCAGGCGGTTATGGAGATCGAGAATGAATCCGCGCTGGATGTCGTGTCGTCGTCGGTAACCTTTGAGACAGTTCAGGTGGACCTGATCCCCGAAGAAGTCAAGATGCAGAAGAACATCGCTCAACAGGCCCGCGAAATGGGTAAGGCTGGCATCTTGGTGGCGGTTCTTCTTCTTATGATCTCCGGTAATTTTATCAGCAAAGTCCATTTCAAAAGCAGTCAACTGGATGGCCTGCGTCAACGTTATTATCCAAGGCACCAGGAGGTCGCGGTCCTTGAGAAAATCGCCGCTCAGACCCGCCTGGTGAAAGATTACCTGAACAGCCGGATGGTCGGTCTGGAGATGGTCAGTGAGCTTTACAATCTTATCCCGGAAGAGATCTATTTGAATAGCATCAATATGGATGAGCAGGGCAGGATCACCATCCAGGGTGTTTCGGAATCCATGTCGCGGGTGTTTTCATTCGTCACCTCTTTGGAAGAGTCGGACATGTTCAAAAGTGTTAAAACGATCTCGACGACCGCCAAAAAGGAGCGCGGAAAGGACGTCGCCGCCTTCGAGATCGGGTTCCTTTTGGAGAGCGCCAGGGACACGACAGAGCCTTTTGACGCCGAGGATATTGAGGCTGCCGAAGGCGGATAGAAGACGTATCATCAGTAAGTCGGTCGATCAGCCGACGCCTTGAGGAGCGGGGGGGAGCAATCGGTTTTGCACTCGATATGTGAGGCCCCCGGGGATGTCTACAGGGGGGAGACGGAGGACTAAAAGAATGATCCAGAAGTTTTTCAACAATTTGTCGGATAAGGAAAGGAAACTTTTCTACGTGGCCGCGGTCTTTGTGGTTTTGACCCTTTTGGACAGGGTCTTTTTCGGCCCGGTCATGGACCGCCTGCAGACGCTGGACAAGCAGATCGAGGAACAGAAGAACATCATCAAAAGGGATATGCGGTTTCTCACTTACAAGGATTACATCCTCAAGGAGAGCGAGACCTATCAGCATTATTTTCCGAAGAAGGATCAGACCGAAGAGGAAATCATTGCGGCTTTTCTCAAGGAGATTGAGAGCCGCGCTTCGAAGACGGGGGTCAATATTATCCAGGTCAAACCTTCCGAATCGCGCCATTTTAAAGGCTATATCGAATATTACGCCAACCTTAATGCCGAAGGCAAACTCGAAGATACGATCGCCTTCATGCACTCCATTGATTCATCGCCGGAACTTCTCAAAGTTACCAAACTCAACATGTCGCCGAAACGCGCCAGCGCCACGGAGGTGGTCTCGGCCATGGTGGTAAAAAAGATGATCGTCGACGCCAGTGCCATCGAGGAGGCCAAGAGAAGGATTCAGGAAGGAGATTTTGAGGCCTTTGGTGAGCCGATGGGGGATTCTGCCGGAGGGGGAGGGTTTGCCGAAACACAAGGCGGGAGCGGTGAAGATGGCACGGGATCCCAACGACGCGTTAGCCGCGGGATGCCGGAGTCAGAAAGCGGCACCGAGACCGGAGAAAATATCGACTACAGTCCCGGACAGCAGCAGGGCACCGCTTCGCAACAGGGAAAAGTCTCAAAACAGTCTTTCAAGGAAGGCGAGCGGGGAGCCGGGGAGGGACAAAACGCCGCTCAGCCCGACGTCCCGCCTGTCAAGACGAGCGTGTGGGAAAAATTAATGAAAAAATACGTCCAGGAAGAACCGGAAGAACAATGATACGACGGGTACACATAAGGCTAGGACTGTTGGTCCTGATTACCATTTTGGTCTGGGCCCCGCCGTCCTTGTGCGCGGAAGAAAAACCGGACATCCGGACCATGTTCGATCAGGCCCGGGTTTATTATTCGCAGGGCGAATTCGCGAAGGCAATCGATGTGTATGAGAGGATTATTGATTTGAACCCGAATTTTGCCGAGGCCTTTAATGCCCTGGGAATGGCCTATCGGGCGGCTGGCGTGGATTTAAGAGAAGCCGCATGGTACTTCAAGGCGGCGGTAGAGATTAATCCGGAGTATGCCGAGGCTTATGACAATCTGGGCAAGGCCTATTATGGACTGGGTGATTTTGACCTGGCGGAACACTACTGTAAAAAGGCCCTGGAAGTGAATCCCCGGATGATCAGCGCCTCTTTCTCGCTGGGATGGATCTATCTCTTGGGTAAGTCCAAGCCGGCCGAGGCCATCCCTTGTTTCCAGCGTGTGGCCGACGCCGCGCATCTGGCGAATGCCTATTTCGGTCTGGGCATGGCCTATTTCATGAACGACCAGCGCGCCGAGGTGCTGGAGGTTATTACCAAACTGAGGCAGATCAAAGAAGACCCGCTCGCCACTCAGCTCGAGGATATGGTGCGCGGGCGCCGGTACGTGCCGGGTCCGCCCGGCCATCCGCTGGTGGCCCCCGAGCGAAAAGAAAGCATCCTGGTCCCTTCGCACCGGGCCGAGGCCTTTAAGGAAAGCAATGCAAAGACAACGCCGGAAAAGGGTGACGCCCAGGGTTTGATGCGTATCCGTATCAAAGGAAAGATTATCGACCTTGACGGCACAGAAAAAGAAGACGGCGGTTCATCCCCATCCCGGACTTCAGAGGAGCGTATCCGGGAACTTCAGCGTTACCGGAAGGGTATCGGGATTGAATAGTACGGGGATTAAGGGGTGGGGATTTGTCTGAACCTTTCCCAATTGATCCGGTAAACATTGATGACAGTCCGGCCGGTGAGGTCGCGGTCCTCCAGAAAAGGCTCAAAGAATTCCAGCCCTGCGCCTCCAAAGTAATACAAACGCACCAGAAGAGAACGCGCCAGACGGGTATCCATCAGGACGGCGTGAGACGAACGCGCTTTTTTTATCAGGACAACGGAATATTGCAGCGTGGGCTTTTCCTGCGGGATCTCCTGCAGAGATTGCTCTTCAAGGTAAAACAGACTCGTTGGGACCCCCTCCCCGAATTCCTGTGACCGGATAGAGCACGACTTGTCCATCATGTCCACTGAGAGCCCCTCTTCAAAATAATACATGTGGCCTTCCCGGCTCAGCTGGGCCAGCTCCCGGCTGTAATTAAGCGGTCCACCCACCATGTCCCAAAGGAACCGGATGTAGTCTTTCGAACCGCGCGGCGGTATTTTCCCCAAGGCCTGAGGGTTCGCATTGAGTTTTTCGACGGCCTCAAAATTCCAGCGACCCACAAACGAAAGCTCCAAGTTTTTTTCCATAAGCTCGTTATAAACCATGAGGAGACTCGGGGGAGGATTGCCGTGGGTCAGGGCGAGAAGCTCATCAGTCTGTTTCTCGTCAAGTTCACCGGCCAGAGCCGCGCGCGCCTGCTTCGTATTCTTAGGTGTTACGTGTTTTAAAAGCCTGACGGCCTGTGACAGGGGGATATCCGCCTTTTGGGTAAGATATTCTGTCGCCCGGTTGGCACTGTTGTTGAGCATCCGCAGAAGGCCGGCCGCCTCGCGTTCGCTGCCGCTCAAAAAAACGTTCGCCAGCCAGTAGGCCTGGGGGGTGTTGATCGTTGCCCCGTCGAATGTGACCCGGCGCTCGGCGATTGACGTAATAAAATGTCCGGGAGGCCACCAGGTGTTGACGATAGTGTCCGGCGGCGTTTTCCTTTTGATTTCCTCCAGGACGCTTTTCCAGGTATCGTTGAAGATGGGCCTCCAGGCCGACATGATGCGGCCGGACTGTGAGAGAGGGAACAGGACGAGGAGCACGGCCAAAAGCCATTTCAAACAGTTCTTTAAGAAAAGAGATTTGCGGCCAGGATAGGACCTCTCCATAATTCTATCGATGATCCGGCGGTTGATCCATTCCATTGCGCACGAAAAGATAAACGCCATGGGAACAACCGATAAAAGGGCGAAACGCTCTGCCCCGAGTGTAATCAAAAAAGCGACAGCAAAAAAGAGCAGGAAGGTAAGATAGTAGCCCGCCCGGGGCCAATCCTTGTCTTTCCAGAGACTGCGGACCATGACGGCAAACCCGATGGCCGTTCCGCTAAAGAAAGGGATGCCTCCGGTGATCTCGATGTATTTCCAAAGCGAAGGCTTTTTCAGTTCGCCGACGCTCATGAAAAGGTCAGGCCACAACCCGAGCTGAGGTGTCATGAAATTCTTAAGCGCCTCCCAGCCTTCGTGGAAGAGCGTGAAGAATTCGCCTGGACCGAAGATTACGCTTACACAGAGGAACCCGCCGGCGTGCCAAAGCCCTCCGAAAACGAGGATATCCTTTGCCCGCGTATTATTCCGAAAGGAAAAACGCGCATAAAGGCCTATCAGAATCCAGGCAGTGAAGGTGATACAAAAAAGATAGACCCAGCCCTGCCAGAAAAGGGAATAAACACCCGTCATCAGGAATCCGGCAACGGCAAAGGGCAGAGATTGTTTGAAGGAATGTGTCCTGCGCAGCCCCGCGAAGAAAACGGCGATGATCAAGAGCGGAAACAGGATGTTGTACGGATCGTTGTCATACCACCCCCAGGCGCTGCGCCGGAGGTAGACAGGGGCTAGGCTGAAATAGACCGCTCCAGCCGTCCACGCGCAGGCGGAAAGCTGTAGTTGTCGTCCGACAAGAAAGAACAGGGCCAAAGATGCCGTAAAAATCACCATCGGCGTGTACCCTGCCGCCGCTCTAAACGGAAGGGTCCTGTCCGAAACAGAAAGGGTCCGATAAAGGCCGTAACCGATGTAGGGATGCAGATTGAGAGGTTCCCAGTGGCCCAGAGGGGCGAGCATCAGGGGATTGAAGTATTTGCTGCCTTTGATTTTTCCGGCGATACGGCCTTCCCTGAGGATGTTTTTGGTCAGGCCAAGATAATAATACGAATCAGAAGCGAGAAGGTAGGGATAACGCCTCTGGCGGGGGCCTTGTTCAAGCCATTGATCTTCGATACGTCGGATGGTCTGCCGAACCTTGCGGCTTTCTTTTCTGAGAATTTCATCGAAGATCTGTTTGATTAGCCTGCTTTTGTCATAACTGCTGGCCTCAGGATACTGACTGTCCACGATCCGGGCGGAGTGCTGTTTGAGACGGGCGAGCACGAGAGACGTGGCCTTTTCCTTGACATCGTCGGGGACTACCTTCACAAGCGGATAGGCCCGAAAATAGAGTCCGGCCCACAGGACAAGCAGACAGAGAATGGCTGTCAATGCCGCGTTACGTTTGACGTTCATGGGGAAGACGGCTTTTCTTCTTGTTTTCTGTAGGTCACGTAATGCTGATAAATCCGGTTGGAGGGCACAGCAAAACTTGAACGGCGCCTCTGGACCTGGCCGGCCACCATCATGCCGATAAGCCTTCCCTTGGAATCCAGCAGAGGGCCACCGCTGTCGCCTTTGTAAAGAGTGATATTTGTCTGGATGATTTCGGTATCGTCGCCAGGATCTTGTCCTTTCCGGGAACGGCTGGATCCAAGACCGATGACTTTGCCTCCGGATATCGTTCGTTTCAAGAGTTCGGAATTGCCCACGGTTACCACTTCGTCGCCCAGACGGAGCGTGCTAGAGTCGGAAAGTGATATGGGATCAAGAGACCGGGATACCCGGACCTTCAGGAGGGACAAATCGTCATCCGGGAACAGTTTCAGCGCGTCGGCGGGCAAGACGGTGCCGTCGTTAAGCTTGACGAGTATTCTGTCAGCCTTGTAGACCGTGTGGGCATTGGTTGCGATATATCCGTCGGGGCTGAGGATGACGCCTGCGCCGAAGCGTTTGTGCACGGCTGATTGGATATTGCGCATGACCACAAGACGCCCGGTTTCCCGGTCGATCACGGCCTTGGATCCCGGGGAGCGGAAAAGGTTGGCGTTTTCAGCTATGATCTCGACGAGAGAGCCCCGCGATCGGTTAACGCTGGCAATCAACGACTCCTGCGCCGCGGCCGTATATGGCCGGGAGAAGCTGGCGAAGATCAAACCGGAGAGAATGAGTGGAGCGGTGGCTGCTACGCGCATGCCACCATTGTACCTTTTCAGATAGCCAAATGCAAGCGGAGGGGGGAGGATTCTTCGTGAAAAAATCGGCGATTTAATATTTTAAAACCACTCTAAGCATGATAAAATAAAACAATTCTGCACAAGACGGGCATGACGCCGACTTGCATAACCGGATGGCGTTATAGTTTAATGACGAGACGGCGTAACAACTTTTATTGGGCCTTATGAATCTGAAACAGCATTCCATTCACAAAAAGGGATTCACCCTCCTTGAGATTATGGCCGTTGTGGGCATCATCGCCCTCCTGTCGGCCATCGTTATCCCCAATATCCTGGCGATGCGCATTCGCGCGAACGACGCCGTGGCCCAAAGCACACTGAGGACGATCTATTCTTCCCTGCAGAATTACATGAATGTCCACTCGCGTTACCCCGATTCGACCGATGACCTGATCGGCGACACCCCGCCTTACCTCAACAAGGACTACTTCGACGGCACCCATTCCGGTTTTACCTACACGGCAGATCTGAATAGTTATTCCTATAACGTGAGGGCGACGCCGGACAGAATGAAATCGACCGGTTCGGCTGTTTTTCTAGTTACGGAGGAAGGAAAAATCGAAGAAGCCGAATAGGCCATGACCGTTTGTCTTGCCCTCCCACAATACCTTTCCTGCTGTTTATCTCTTGCGACGGGGGCGTGCGGCGAACCCCCGACCGACGGCAGGGAAGAAGATACCCGCCTTCATTTTCTTATTTCTATTTTTTACTCCGGTTCTGTCGAGTGCCGAAACCGTACGTTTGACCTCGGGGACGACGATCCAGGGGGACGTCATCGAAAAGACGGACGAATACCTTAAGATCAAAATCGGCGGAATCGAAGTTAAATATTATGCCGATGAGATTGAGGAGGTTGTTGATGACCGGAATGAGAAAAGGGAAAAGGAGGACGACGGGCCCCGAAGGGCAGATGCGAGGATCCGGCGGTTTAAAGTACACAAGCGTTTTATCCTTACGCCCCGGGCCGAGCTTTTGACCCTGCAATTTATCTATCCGCTGGTGCGCAGGGATATCCCCTTCCAGAAGGTCTCCCATATCCGGACATCCCCCAAGGCCAACGCGCTGGTCGATGATCCGGACGGAAACACAATCGCCAGCTTCTATTTTAGCAAGAGGCAGCCGGGCAGGGACATCGTCATCGATATCTATTATGATGTCGCCTTGAGTTACCCGACGAGATCCGTCGTGCGATCCCATGTGCCCGACGCATACGGGCAGCTGGAGCCCGAGGCCGCTTTGGTCTTGAGCGAAGACGTCGATAACCCGGATCTTGAGGCCTTGTCGACGAAGATCATGGAAGGATTGGAAAACCCCTATGACAAGGTGCGGGCGATTTATGATTACATCGCTGATCATTTCCGTTATGAAGATAAGCGAGGTGTCTCCGGCCGGCAGAGCGTCAGTGAGACACTGTTGTACAAAAAGGGCAACTGTTCGGATATCACCCGGCTCTTTGTCGACCTGGCGGTCATGAACGGCGTCCCCGCACGTCAGGTCGTTGGTGTCGTGTATCAGCCCGATCCCGGTGAAAAGACGTCGGTGATGGATGCCGGGCACGCATGGGCCGAGGTTTATCTTCCCGTTTACGGCTGGGTCCCTGCCGATGCCACCTTCGGGCTTTCGCGCAAAGAGGAGTATTTCATGTTCTCTTACGATATCCATCTGCGTGAGTGTTACGGCAAAGTGGTCTCCGAGGAGGCAGGCAGTCTTTACCGGGGTTCTTCTCTGGAGGTCCGTACCCCTCGCGCGTATAAGTCGGATCCCGTCAAGCGCAGTGCCGAGATCACTATTGAGGAAGCGAACGATTGAGAAAAGGGTGAATGGCCGTAACGCATGGGGTGAAGGCGGGATTTTTCATTTGCCGCCCAGGGACTTGATGGTTATAATGCCTTTAACACACCGCGCAACATTCATACTCCAATAACAAGGACAACATTGTCATGGATTATCAATCCAACACTTCTATCGGAAAGGATTCCCTATGCCCAAACGCGACGACATCCGCAAGATTATAATCATCGGATCAGGTCCGATCATCATCGGCCAGGCCTGCGAGTTCGACTATTCCGGCACCCAGGCCTGCAAGGCGCTCCGGGAGGAAGGTTACGAGATCATTCTTGTCAATTCCAACCCGGCTACCATCATGACGGATCCTGACATGGCCGACAAGACGTATATCGAACCTTTGACCGTCGAGTCTCTTGAGCTGATTATCGCCAAAGAACGGCCTGACGGACTCCTGCCCAACCTTGGCGGCCAGACGGGACTGAACCTGTCCACCGGGCTGCACAAGGCGGGTGTTTTGAAGAAGTACGGGGTCGAGGTCATCGGCGTCAACCTGGACGCCATCGAACGCGGTGAGGACAGGATCGTTTTCAAGGACACGATGAAAAGGCTCGGATTGAACCTCCCGCGTTCTGAACCGTGCTTCTCCGTCGAAGAGGCTGAAAAGGTCGCGGAGGATCTCGGGTACCCTGTCGTCCTGCGTCCGGCGTACACCCTGGGCGGGACAGGCGGCGGTTTTGCCTATAATGTCGAGGAGCTGCGGGTGATCGTGGCCCGGGGCCTGGCGGCCAGCCTCGTTAATCAGGTGCTGGTCGAGGAATCCGTTCTGGGCTGGGAGGAACTGGAACTGGAGGTCGTGAGGGACAAGAAAGGACAGAAGATCACGGTGTGCTTCATAGAGAACGTCGACCCCATGGGGGTGCACACCGGTGACAGTTTCTGCGTCGCCCCCATGTTGACCGTGCCCGTTGAACTTCAGAAGAAACTGCAGGACTACTCTTACCGTATCGTGGACGCCATCGGCGTCATCGGGGGGACAAATATCCAGTTCGCGCACGATCCACAATCCGGCCGTGTTGTGGTCATCGAGATCAATCCACGGACTTCCCGTTCGTCCGCTTTGGCGTCCAAGGCCACGGGTTTTCCCATCGCGCGGATTTCCACCAAACTTGCCGCCGGGATCACCATGGACGAGATCCCATACTGGAGGTCGGGGACACTGGACAAATACGAACCCAGCGGCGAATACGTCGTTGTTAAGTTCGCTCGCTGGGCCTTCGAGAAATTCCCCAAGGCTAGGGATGTCCTTGGCACCCAGATGCGTGCGGTCGGCGAGGTCATGAGCATAGGCCGGACATTTAAAGAGGCCTTCCAAAAATCTATCCGCTCGCTTGAGACCGGACGATACGGACTGGGCGGGGTGAAAAATTTCAGAGATCTCTCCCTCGATGAACTCAAACAGAAGATGGTCTTTCCATCGAGCGAGAGGGCCTTTTGCATGTACGAGGCCCTGCGCAGGGGCATGGCCGTCGAGGAGCTTTACGAGATGACCCGCATCGGCCGCTGGTTCATCAACGAGATGAAAGAACTGGCGGAATGCGAATCGGAACTCCTCAATGAAAAATGGGGGTCGCTCAGTGACGAGCGCTTCATCAAGGCCAAGGAATGGGGATTTGCCGACAAATATCTGGCGAGGCTTTATGGCGTCCGGGAGCAAGACGTGCGCGGGCGCAGGAGAAAACTGAAGAAGACAAAACGCTTTGAACCCGTACCCGTCAGCGGCGTGGAAAGTGCCGCGTATTATTATTCGACGTATCAGGCGGTCGACGACAAGGTCCCGGTCACCCGGAGAAAGAAGGTGATGATCCTCGGAGGAGGCCCCAACCGCATTGGCCAGGGGATCGAGTTCGATTACACCTGCGTGCACGCCGCCTTCGCCTTGAGAGACGAGGGCTACGAATCGATCATGGTGAACTGCAATCCGGAAACCGTTTCGACCGATTACGACACCTCCGACAAACTGTATTTCGAACCTTTGACGGTCGAGGATGTCCTGGCGATCTATGAAAAGGAAAAACCCGACGGTGCGATCGTCCAGTTCGGAGGCCAGACGCCGCTGAATATCGCGCAGGAGTTGAAGCGCAGCGGGGTGAAGATTCTTGGCACATCGCCGGAAAGCATCCATTTCGCCGAAGACCGTGAACGGTTCCGCGAGAAGATGATCAAGCTGGATATCCTTCAGCCCGAAAGCGGAACCGCGCGTTCGCTGGATGAAGCGGTGAACATCGCGCGGGCCATCGGCTACCCCTTGATGGTGCGCCCCTCCTACGTCTTGGGCGGAAGGGGGATGGAGATCATTTATGAGGAGGAATCCTTAAGACGCTACGCGCTTGAGGCCATCGACGTCAGTCCGGAACACCCCATGCTTATCGACAGTTTCCTGGACAACGCCGTCGAGGCCGAGGTCGATGCGCTGTGTGACGGGGGGCAAACCTTTGTCGCCGGGATTATGGAGCACATCGAGCTGGCCGGCGTCCATTCGGGTGATTCCGCCTGTTCATTGCCTGCGCGGACGATTACGGCAGATCATATCAAACAGATCGAAGAATACACCCGCGTGATTGCCTCCGAACTTAAGGTCAGGGGACTTATCAATATCCAGTACGCCATCTATCAGGATAAGGTGTACATCCTCGAAGCGAATCCGCGGGCTTCACGCACGGTACCGATCGTCTCCAAGATTACCGGTATACCGCTTGCCAGGCTTGCCACCTTACTCATGCTGGGCAAGTCCCTGCCGGATTTTCCCGAAATCAGGAAAAAGAGGACTGTCCGTTACTTCGGCGTCAAAGAAGCGGTTTTCCCGTTCAACATGTTCCCGGAGGTGGATCCCCTCCTAGGGCCTGAGATGCGGGCCACCGGCGAGGTCATGGGTATTGCTGACACCTTCGGACTCGCGTTTTACAAGGCGCAGGAATCGGTCGGGCTGAAACTGCCCCTAAAGGGCAACGTGCTCCTGACGGTGGCCAACCGGGATAAGCCGGCGCTTGTCGGCGTGGCCCGGAGCCTCAAGGACATGGGGTTCACCATCTACGCCACCGGGGGCAACTACGACTTTCTAAAAAGGAACAACATCGAAAGTGTCCTCATCAAAAAGATCCACGAGGGCCGGCCCAATATCGCGGACGCGATCAAGAACCGGGAGCTCCAGCTTATCATCAATACTCCCGTCGGAAAGGACAGCAAGGAGGACGACAGCTTCATCCGCATGATGGCGATCCAGAAAAAGATACCTTATGTTACCTCCATGGCCGCGGCCGTGGCCACGGCCGAGGGCATCGCGTCCATCAGGGGAGGGGGATCAGCCGTTAAGTCCCTGCAGGAATACCACCGGACGATTGAATTCGACGAAACAGAAACGTCTGCGAGAGGAGTCAACCCATGAGCGGCATTTTCGGAGTCGCGGGCAGGGGCCCCTGCGCCTTGACTTTATTTCACGGCACGGATTATCATTCCCATTTAGGCACCCAGTACGGGGGCATAGCCGTTTTGGGAAAAGAGTTTGCGAGACAGATCCATAACATCACGCGGGACCAGTTCAAATCCAAGTTCATCGAGGATTACGGCAGTATGGAAGGCGGCAAGGGTATCGGCGTTATCAGCGACAGCAACGAGCAGCCGATTTATCTGAACTGCCCCTTCGGTCCGTTTTGTCTGGTGGCCAACGGGTCCATAGACAACAAAGACGATCTGATGAAAAAGATGTTTAAGGAAGGGCATTCCTTCGCCGAGTTCGGTCGGCATGGAAAAGGAGTCAATCAGACGGAGCTTGTCGCCAAACTCATCAGCCGGGGGGCCGGTGTTGTCGACGGTATAGAGAAGATGTTCGCGGCTATCGAGGGTTCGTGTTCGCTTCTTCTTCTTAACGCCGACGGTGTTTACGCGGTCCGCGACAGGCTGGGGTATTCGCCGTTGGTCCTGGGCAAAAAAGACGGGTCGTGGGCGGTCTCCACCGAAAGCAGCGCCCTGCCCAATCTCGGCTACGAGACCGAAAGATTTTTGGGGCCGGGAGAGATCGTGCTTTTGGCCGAAAGCGGCCTGGAGAACAAAAGGGATGGGGGCGCGGTGAACCAGATCTGCGCTTTTCTCTGGATCTACACCGGATTCCCCGCCTCGGATTATGAGGGCATTAATGTTGAGAAGGTAAGGGAACGCTGCGGCCGGGCCTTGGCCCGAAAGGACCGGGATATCGACGCCGATTATGTAGCTGGAGTCCCGGATTCCGGGACATCCCATGCTCTCGGATACGCCATGGAATCCGGGAAGCCCTACCGCAGGCCCCTCATCAAGTACACCCCGGGATACGGCCGGAGCTACACCCCGCCCGATCAGTCTCAGAGGGACCTCATCGCCACCATGAAACTGGTCCCCAATCAGGACATCATCAAGGACAAAAAGATTGTGATCTGCGACGATTCCATTGTCCGCGGGACACAGCTGAAAAATTTCACGGTCAAAAAACTGTGGAAGGCCGGTGCCAGGGAGGTCCATGTCCGGCCGGCGTGTCCGCCCTTGATGTTCCCCTGCCGCTTCTGCGTCTCCACCCGTACGACGGGTGAGCTCATTGCCCGCAAGGCCATCCGCGCCCTGGAGAGAGAAGACCTTGATGATGTCTCGGCCTATCTCGATGACGCATCTCCTCAATACGCCAAGATGATCGACTGGATCGCCCGGGACATGGAGGTGACGACCCTGCGATACCAAACTATCGACGACATGGTCAAGGCCATCGGTCTTCCCAAGGACCGGATCTGCCTGTACTGCTGGAACGGGGAGTGCCCCGGCAAGGAAGATGCCGTGCGAGAGGTGCAGAAGGCATCAAGCATTGAGCGCTAGGGCAAAGGATTTGGAATCGGCACTGTGGAATGAGGCGTCCCGCATTTTTCCTCTTTTCGAGTCTTATGATTGCGGTAACGGCCCATGCCGGGGAGTTTGATGCCGGGAAGGCCCTGCAAGAAGAGACTGTCAGTCTTTTGGATATCTACATTGGTGTATCGGCACAGTATCACCGAGACCTAGGCGGCCGGGAAATGGATACCCGCAAGCTCAGCCGGAAGATAGAAACAATGGTGGCGGATATCCGCGGGCGTCTTGGGGAAGACCCTCCGCCTGAGATGGTCACGAAAATCTTCCGTCGGGTTGTTTTCACAAAGGGGGGATTTAGGGTCAGCCGGGAAGGTCTGTTCAGCCTTCAGCCCGACGAGGTCCTTTTGGATTCGCTTCTTAAGGACAAAAAAGGTTCCTGTCTCAGTTTGAGCCTGCTGTATCTGATATTGGCGAGAGAACTGGATATTCCCATGTCCGGCGTAATGGCCCCGGGGCATCTTTTTGTCCGGTACGATGACGGTTCTAACACGGCACATATTGAGACGACCCGTTCGGGAGAAGTCCTCTCCGAGAAATATTACCGGGATCATTACACTATTCCAGCAAAACCGAATGTTTACTTGAGAGATCTGAACGACGCGGAGGTCGCGGCGGTCCTTTTGAGCAATTTCGGCAATGTGTACAAAATGTCAGGTCGTTATGAACGGGCGGTCAGCTTTTTTGACGCCGCCCTGCAGGTGATTCCGGATTTCCCGCCTTTTCTGACAAACCGCGGCAATGTCTTTGAGCGCCGAGGAGATATTGCCGGTGCCCTGGCCGAATACCGGAAGGCGCTTGCCGTCGATCCGGAATTTTGCGAAGCGCATTACAACACGGCGCTGGCCCATTACCTGTACACAAAAGACGAGGATATGGCCGTCTTTCACGGGATCAAGGCCGCCCGCTTGGGATGCCGGATGCATCCCCGTTTCCGCCGCTTTTTAAGAGAGGCTGTAAAAAAACGGGAAGTTCAGGAGTGATTTTAAGGACAAAGACTGACGGACGGCGGATGGTCCTTTGGCTGATCGCCTTCGGCGTGTTAACCTGCCTGTTTTATTTATTCAGATATTCAGGAGATTTCATCACAGAGTGGATGTATGAGGCCGGGGCGTACGGGATGCTTCATGGTCTGACCGGACCGGGGGAGGTCCGGTCACTTCCATTTTATACCGGGGCCATCCGGGATATTCTCTGGGGTCCATTATCGTCGTTGTGCGGCGGTCTGGCCTTTTTGGTCGTGAGTTGGAAACTTTTGCGGCGAAGCCGTCCGGCGGTCTTCGGCATGGCCGTTTTTGCTTATATCCTCTTGACCCGGCCGGAGGTTCTTTTCTTTCCTCCGTACGGGGAAGCCGCGGCGGCGCATTTCTCGGATGCAATCTGGCTTGTGCGGGGAGGTTTCGATTATTCGGGATTTTTTCGGGCCGCCAGCTTCGCGGAAGGCGGGCCTATCCATTATGCGACATCAATCTATCCCAGTGTACTGGCCGGGATGATGGCGATCACACCCGGGGCCACAAGTTTTCTTTGCATCGTTCACCTTGCGGTCTTCGCCATGGGCGCGGCAGCTATCGCTTTAACCCGGGAGCTTGTGCGATACTGGGCATCCCCTCAAACGGCCCTCTTGACAGCGCTCGGTCTTTTGGCCCTGCCGTTGTTTCAGTCCATGGTGGAATTAATTAATATGGAGATGCCGTGCCTGCTGTTTGCCCTCCTGGCGGTGCATTTTACTGCCCGAAAAAAGTGGGGAGCCGCCTGTCTTTTCGCCGGGCTTTGCGTTTTGATCAAATTGCCCGGCGCTATCGCCTGTGTTTTTGTCTTTGTAATGGCATGTTTTTATCTGTTAAAAGAACCGCCTGGTCGAAAGCGTTATTGGCCTGTCATTTGGGGGGCGCTGGCCCTGGCCCTGGCGGTCGGCAAGTCGCTTTTGCGCAGAGCCTTGATGGGGAGCCAGCCGGCCCACAATCGGGTCGAATTCTTGATCGGCACCCGGGAAGTGGGTGCCATGTTCATAACCTGGACATTTCTGCTGTGTACGGGGATGTTCGTTGCGCGGGCCATATTTCTGGCACGCAAGAATAGGATGTCTTTGAGCGGATTTTTCGTTCAGCACGCCGTGTCGTGCATGTTTTTCCTGCTTGCCGGTCTGTGGTTTTTGATGTATTTGAATTTTTCCGTTATGGGCCCGCGTTATAAATTACTGATCGCGCCGTTCCTGCTGGGCTGCGTCATCTCGGTTCTGAAGATCTGGGGCGTCGGCGAGCGGACAATGAATGTCCTGTTAAGTGCGTTTATCGTTTTGGCCTTCCTGGGAAGTCATGGTCTTTTTTATAAAAAACCGGTTTACAGTTCCAATATTAGTTATAACCGTCTTGAGCGAAGCCTGGAATACCGTAATGATCTCAATCTTCACAGGAAAGCCGCATCCCTCGTTGAGAGGCAATTCGGGGATTACACAGTTGGTGTCCCGTCGGTCATGGCCCACATGTTCGCTTTCCCGCAACTCGGTTATGTTGACAGGGAACTGGACATCCTGGTCTACGGAAGAAAGTTTTCCGGCCAGATGCTGGACCATTTTCAGGGACTTTCTGAGCTGAATATCCGAAAGACGGTCTGGCTGGGATTTCGCGGTGACCGGATCCTGGCGAACGTGCCGTATCCGATCGATCCCCGGGACAAAATTATTAAGACAGTATGGTCGGGCAACAAACGCGTGACGGTCTTTCAGGGGGGCTTTGGCATTGAGCGGATGTGGAAGATATTCCTGATTATGACCATGAGGCAAAAGTTGCGCGGGGAAAGGTCGCGGGGAGAGGCAAGAGAGTGGTCCCGATAATGCATATAGGGTTCACTCGTGTATCTTCGGGTCCGGGATAGCGAATCAGGCTGGTCAGGATACCCGGAGAGAAATAAACTTATCTTCAATCCCTCAGCGGGCTGTGATCGCCGCAGGGGCATTATTGTTCCGGAGAGAAGACCGTGTGGGCCAATATTTTGAATTTTCTGCAGACAGTATTTGCCATCCGTTCGTTTTACAGGGAACGGCCGATCCTTAAGGTTTCGCCGATTCCCATGACGGACTATCATTGGTTCTTCCGTTTCCCGGACGAAAAGAGGGACGGGAAGATTTTTGAACGCTACGGATTCCTTCCGTATATCCGTGTAAAGAACAAAGGCCGGCAGCCTGTCCAGATCAACGCTTGGTATTTGCTTCTGTTCAACAACTTTGACAGAAAGTCCATTCGATTGACTCCTCTTATGATCCCCAACTGCAAGGTTCCACCCGGCCCGGCATCAGGACATAGATTTTATCGAGTCTTGGGCCAGGCTGACGCTTATTCACCGCATTCGACGCGTATCGATGCTTTTGGCGAAACGAGCGGTTTGGCCTATTATTTTTTGGAGGTCGAAAAGGGTCGCTTTTATCCCCGCTCGAAATGGGGGAAAATAGCGGGCGATGTTGTTGTCCGCGGGGTTGGGGGCCATCAGGGAAGGGGGCGGTTTTATTTTTTGGAAAAATCTTCTGAAGAAGCGTCTTCCATCGTCAAATGTCTCAACATTCCCGACCAATTCTAAGGACGGATGAAGCCCCTCTTTGAAGTCCGGTGTGAAGCTGTGGAAGACTGAGGGCCAGGCCCCGAAGGGGCCTGCTTGGCCCTGGGTGTTGGGCGCAGCTTTTTAACGCCCTTTCAGTTATTTGTAAACCGCGGTGTATAGCCCCGTAGCCCTTTTGTCCTTTGGCGCCGTTGAATCCATCTGGTATCGGAAGATGATCTGATTGAGGGGGTCTCCCCCGTTCAGCTCGTTGCGCTGGGCCGCGATCTCATAATCAGTCGCAGAAAGGACATCCAGGGAATAATCAAAGTGGGACCGGGGATCGTCGTTGGGATTGTCGATGTCCAGATGGTCCAGGTCAAGACAGCGTGTCATATCGTCCTGGGACATGTAATAACAACGGTGCAGGGAGGCCTGGATCCGTCTTATGGTGGCTATCGCCTCCATGGTGCGGGAAAGCTCAACGGTTTTAAAATAATTGGGAAGGATAAAACTCGCCAATATCCCCAAGATCAGGATAACAACGGTGAGTTCCAGTAAGGTAAAGCCATGATCCCGTCTAGTGAGTGTCCTGTGGTTTGAATCAGGCCGTGTCTGAGTTGATGTTTTACATATAAATCTCATATTCACTTTAAGTATAATTGACCTTAATTCAAATATCTAGCGTTTTAGTCAAAAAGAAAGGGGGCAAGTTGGGATGGCCAATGCCCCCTTTACCATGGATAAGACATGTAGGATTCTTTCCTGATTAAAACCGGCGGCCTTTTTTGAAGTAAGAAGACCCTTTGCGCGGCTTTGGCTTTATCCCTTCAAGATAGACAGCAATGACCCTGCGGATTTCGCTTTCCGGCGCCCCGAATTTCCTGGCCTTGCGGATAAGCGAAGGGCATTCCTCGAACCGCTGGGCATTCAAGGCATCTGTGAGGTAAACCAGCGCCGTGATCTTAAGCATCTCATGGGAAAGAGGCCGGTCCTTGTTGGGATTGTTAAATCGCAGTTGATTGTTCATGATTATCACCCCGTGATTCGTTGTGCGGTTGATGATTTTCGTCTTTAACCTTTCTCTTTGTGTATCGCGTTTTCCAGGGCCCGCTGGCCGAGGAAGTAATCCATGAACAGGCAAGCATACATAATGCTTAGATTCATAACGGCAGCTCCTTTCGTCGGTTTCGTGAACCCTGCCACAAAAAAAGCCACCGTCTTCTTTCAGGAGACGGTGGCTCGGATAACCTCTGCGAATATTTAAATCAACGTATCAGAACACACCCCCTGCTGACGGCTTTCTCCAAATCGGAAAAAGCATGACGCCCTTTTGAAGGGTCGCGTGACAAACGGAGGTATATGTCCTGTGCGTTAAACTTGTCATAGCGCTGAAAGTCTAACATAACATTACGGGAAAGTCAAATTCAAACGAGTCAAAGTCTGTGTCAAGTTCTTGTGGGTAGTTTTATTCTGGAGTCGAAAAAGTGTCTAC
>CAYRXT010000019.1:36454-37634 GCA_964428315.1 uncultured Planctomycetales bacterium | reverse complement strand
TATTTTCCAAAAATGCCACGGACACATTGGAAAATTCACTTCCCGGGATGTCATGGGCTATCCCGGTAAAATAATTCAGGCCGGGTCGCAATAATGTCGGCCCATATGTCATCCTGTCCTCCGGAGGCAGGCCGGCATAGGGAACCCCTGTCACGTTAACCTGATTCTGAATCCCCCCCGAAAAATACCGCCGGGGGATCAGGGTGTTCATGTACCTGTCGTAGTCCTCCTGGATGTAGTCGAACACGCCCTTCCTGAACGCCGCCAGGTACCGCTCGTAGATCGCCTCCTTCTGCCCCGGGTCCGCCAGGTCGATCCCCTTCGTCCTGTTCTTGTCCGCGTACACCTGTCCCAGCAGGCTCTCCTTCAGGTTCTGCTTGAACCACGTCGCCAGGATCATCGCCCCGAAGATCTGCCGCAGGTTCGCGAAGTGTTTCCCCTCGTTCACCTCCTTCTCGATCGCCGGGATCACCACCTCCTTCACCACCCGCGAGGACAAAGCGTTGACCTCCTTCACATCCCCCTCTTCCAGCCGGTCCGTCCCGATCCCCTCATCGGCCAGATTCTCGTTCACCGCCAGGTAGTCCTCCTCCAGCATCACCTTCAGCCGGCTCTTCGCCACAAACGCGCTCGCCCCAACCTCCAAAACCTCCGCCGTCTCCGGAACGATCCACACCTTGTTGAACGTGTTCACCGGGATGTTCGTCGTCCCGAACTTCTCGTACGCCTCCCTGTACACCCCTTCCCAAAACTTCTTCCCCAGCTCCTCTTCCGGGTAGATCAATGACGCGGTCAGCTGTTTGAGGATGTAGTCCTGCGCCAGCAGGTCCCGCCCCATCTCCGTCAGCCCGAACGTCTCCGGGATGATCCGGTCCTTCTCGTACGGCGAGAGGTTCACCCACTGTTCCCTGTCCGGCACCGTCACCGCGGCCATGAAATACTTCACCAGCCTCGCCGCCTCCTGTTTCAGCTCCTCCCCCTCCAGGCCGCTCTGCCCGGGGTCGATGATGAAGTCGAAGCGCAGGGCGTCTTCGGGGTGGATGGTGACCGCCCGCAGTGTCACGGGCAGGTAACCCGCGCTCGGCGTGATCATGGCGCCGGGCGCCGGCAGGTTGAGCGTCTGCGCGTACGCCGGCGGCAGGACGGATGTTCCGAGAAAGCACAGGCAGGTGAGCAGGGA
>CAYRXT010000019.1:0-36354 GCA_964428315.1 uncultured Planctomycetales bacterium | reverse complement strand
CGTACGCCGGCGGCAGGACGGATGTTCCGAGAAAGCACAGGCAGGTGAGCAGGGAAAATATCCTGACTAACAGACGGGGGCCCGGTTTTTTTGTCAACTGGCTCATGGGTGTTGTCTCCTTTGATTAATGATCTTTTTTTCAAACGGGGAAACCGTTTTCTTTAATTATACCAAGAATATCATGATTAAGCGCGTATGACAAATTTTTTTTTGCCGAGTCGCAACTGGTCATTAACTTGTTATATATCAAATTGTTATGAATCAACTGTTGCGATGCATTTTCAAACAAGGAAACTCTTTTTAAATCTTTTTATTTTCAATTTTTTAAAAAAGCGCCGGACCTCTCTCACGCCGCCCTGTATTCTTTATCCCTTAACGCTTATCACTTACCACTAACCTTCCCTGTACCTGTTCGTAACCGGAAGCCTCCGGTCTTTCCCGAACGCCTTGGGCGTAATCCTCACGCCGGGCGCCGCCTGGCGGCGTTTGTATTCGCTCCGGTCGACCATGTTGATCACTGTGTTGATCAACTCCGCGTCGATCCCTTTCTTCCTTAATAGAGTCATACCCTGGTCCTTTTCCACGTAGGCCGCCAGGATCTCGTCCAGCACATCGTAGGCCGGCAGGGTGTCCTGGTCGGTCTGGTCCGGCCGCAGTTCCGCGCTCGGGGCCCTGGCCAGCACACTCTCCGGAATAACGGGCCTCCCGGCCTTTTCATTCACAAACCGGGCCAGGTCATAGACCCTGGTCTTGGGCACGTCCTTGATCACGGCAAAGCCGCCCGCCATGTCCCCGTACAGTGTGCAGTACCCCACCGCCACCTCGCTCTTGTTGCCCGTGGCCAGGACCATCCACCCGAACTTGTTCGAGAACGCCATCAATATGTTGCCCCGGATACGGGCCTGCAGATTCTCCTCGGTGATGTCCTCCGCGGCACCGGCAAAGGCGTCCCGCAGGACGCGTTTGTAACTTTCGAAGACCGGCTGGACGGGGACCTCCAGGCAGCGGATCCCAAGGTTCCCGGCCAGCCGGCCGGCGTCAGCGCGGGTACCGGAGGACGAATACACCGAGGGCATCACCAGCCCGACGACATTCTCCCGGCCCAGGGCGTCCACGGCGACGGCGGCGACCAGGGACGAATCCACGCCCCCGCTCAGCCCCACGACCGCCTTCTGAAAACCGTTCTTGCCGAGATAATCCCGCGTCCCCAGCACCAGGGCCTGATAGATCTCCTCAACGGCCGTCAGCTTCGCGGCCTTATGGCCGGAAATAAAGATCCGGGCGTCGTACTCCTGGCACCGGCGAAGGACAATATTCTTGACCTTCCCCCGGCGGCGCCCGGATTTCTTATCCGGGCATTTCAGGTCGGCGACCACAAAATCCTCGGCGAAGGCCCGGCCCGAGGCCGCGACCCTCCCCCGGGGATCGACGATCAGGCTCGAGCCGTCGAAGACCAGCTCGTCCTGCCCCCCGACGAGGTTGACGTAAAACACATACGTCCCGTTTTCCCTGGCCCGTCTCTTGAGCAGGCGCTCCCTCTCTTTCATCCTGCCCGCGTGATAGGGAGAGGCGGAGATATTGATCAGGCCCTCCGCGCCCGCCCGGGCCTGCTCCCGGCAGGGCCCCTTGTCACTCCATATATCCTCGCAGACGCTCACCCCGAAGGCCCCTTCCCGGCAGGAAAAGATGAAGTTGTCCTTCCCCGGCGCGAAGTACCTCTTTTCGTCGAAGACGCCGTAGTTGGGCAGTTCCTGTTTGCGGTAGACCCTGACCAGTCTTGTGTTGTGGATGACGGCGGCGGCGTTGTAGAGCCTGCCCTCTTTGTCCCGGTCGACGAACCCGACCACGGCCGCGATGTTGGCGGCCCGCGCGGCCACGCGCTTCAACCCGGCGAGATTATCCCTTATAAAATGTCTTTTCAGAAGAAGGTCTTCGGGGGGGTAACCCGTCAGTGCCAGTTCGGGGAAGACCACGATGTCCGCGCTGTTCTCCCTGGCGCGGAGGATGTTTTCGAGGATCTTTGCGCGGTTCCCCTCAAGGTCGCCGACGGTCGTGTTGATCTGGGCTAAAGCGACGCGGATCATTTGGTGGTGTCATGTATTAAGTGTTAAGTGTTAAGGGGTTGCAGATTATCTGTTAATGCGTGTTCCAAGTTTATAGACCATGTTGCATATCTGAACGCATTCGGAACGCAGCATGGATTCTGTCCCTGAATCAATCTGTTTCAACCTTGCGGCAAGGCTGATCATGGGATCACATTCTCTCGCAGAATCCAATGCGTAATCATAAAATTGTTTTCTGCCTTTAAACGATTTCCGACTGCCATCGGCAATATTATTGCAGATCGACAATGCCGCCCATCGAAATTGATCTCCGAGCGAATATTGAATTTCTTTCTTAAAACCCAGAGTCAAATCAAAAACACGAAATGAAAATCCCAGGGCCCTCCTGTAAACCTCCAACCGCTCAAAACCGAACCTGTACCCTGAATAGTCCATTGATGTCTCCTTGTCCTGATGCCGGTTTTCACATGGATTGGATACATCATTGGATCCCTTTATTCCTAACCTTAACACTTGCTCCTTGACACTTAACACTTAACACTTGACACTTAACACTCAGTGATGATTTTAACAAAATTATCATACACCCTTTCGGCGATTCGATTCAATGTTTCTTTTTGTTGACCGTACTGCTCCAGCATGTGCCGGCCCTCGGGGCGCGCGCGAAGGCGTCCTCTTCCCTAAGAAAAGGGAAGCGGCCTTCTTCGTAAACGTTCATCGGGCCGCCGAGCGATACCACGGCATCGATCCCGCCGAAATCTCCCGGAAAAAAAGGCTCCTCCTGAAGCTCGACGGTCTTCAGGGAGAAGCCCTTTCTTTCGAGGAACGCGCCCAGCGTTCCCGGCCCCTCGACGGGGATGTGTTTAAGGATGAGGGTCATGCATCTTGTTTGCGCGTGCGGCGGTCATCGCATGTCCCGCGCGCTCCGCGGTCCATCGCTCTTGAAGAGTGACCCGCGCTTCGTGATTCGACAAAGCCCGCTCGTTTATTTCCGTTTTCGACGAATCACGAAGCGCGGGTCACGCGCCTTTGCGTTTGCCTTACATGACCGGCAGATACCGGTCGATCTCGTACTGCGTGACCTGGATGCGGTAGTCCTCCCACTCCTGTTTTTTCAGGGCGACGTAACGCGGGAAGATGTGTTCGCCGAGCGCCTCTTTGATCAGGGCGCTCTTTTCCGCGACCGTCACGGCCTCGCCGAGGTTGTTCGGGAGCGACTCGATGCCGCGTTTTTTCCTCTCCTGGTCGGAGAGATGATACAGGTTGGTCTCCATGGGATCCTTGATCTCGTATTTCTTCTCGATCCCGTCGAGACCGGCCTGGAGCATGACGGCGAAGGTCAGGTACGGGTTGCAGCACGGGTCCGGGCACCGGAGCTCCACGCGGGTGGCCTTTTCCTTGCCGGGGTGGTACATAGGCACGCGGATCAGGGCCGAACGGTTGCGCCGGGACCAGGCGATGTACACCGGGGCCTCGTAGCCGGGGACCAGGCGCTTGTAGGAATTGACCGACTGGGCGAAGACCGCGCTCATCTCACGGGCGTGTTTCAGCTGGCCGGCGACGAAATGTTTGGCGTCGTCGCTGAGGCTGTATTTGTCGCCCTTCGCAAAAAAGGCGTTCTTGCTGCCTTTGAACAGCGATTGGTGGGTGTGCATCCCGCTGCCGTTAAGGCCGAAAAACGGCTTGGGCATGAAGGTCGCGTACACGCCGTATTTCTGGGCGATCTCCTTGACCACGACCCGGTAGGTGATGACCTGGTCGGCCATCTTCAGCGCGTCGTCGTAACGCATGTCGATCTCGTGCTGGCTGTGCCCGACCTCGTGGTGGCTGTATTCCACCTTGATGCCCATGTCCTCCAGGGCCAGGACCGTGTCGCGCCGGACATCGCTGGCGACGTCCAGCGTCGTCAAATCAAAGTAGCCGCCTTTGTCGAGGATTTCCGGTTTGGACAGTTCGTTCTTGATGTAAAAAAACTCGGGCTCCGGCCCCAGATAAAAATGGTCGTACCCCATCCCGGCGGCGCGTTTCAGGGCGCGTTTGAGGACGTAACGGGGGTCGCCTTCGTAGGGTTTGCGGTCCGGCGTGAGCACGTCACAGATCATCCGCGCCACGGCCTTTTCCGTCGGGCGCCACGGAAGAAGCTGGAACGTCTCGGGGTCCGGCAGAGCGATCATGTCGCTTTCCTCGATGTCCTGGTAGCCGGTAATGGATGAGCCGTCGAACCCCATGCCGTTGTCCAAGGCGTTCTCCAGTTCCTCGGAGGTGATGGCGAAACTCTTCACCTGGCCGTAGATGTCCGTAAACCACAGCCGGATGAACTTCACGTCTTTTTCTTTCACGATTTTGATGATCTGTTTTTTCTTGTCCGTTGTTTTGGGCATTGCATTTTCCTTTCTTTTTAGTGTGACCTTCCAGAAGGGGCAAGGATTTTGGAGCAACCCGAATTTTGGGCCTATTCTATCAACTTCCCCCCCAAGGGTCAATTTGAATTATTGGAGCCCTCGGGGAGGTCTTTTAGATTACCTTTCCCGAGGGTTCATCCTGAAGGATCTTATAGATCCCTCGTCGCTCCGCTCCTCGGGATGAGTCGTCGGGAGATGTTGTCCAAAAACTCCCCGACACCCCAATTATTTGTGCTAAGCGTTCTGCCGGAAGGGGTAAGCGCCCCACTCCCCTAACCCCTCCCTTCAGGAGGGCAACTAAGACGCCGAGCAGGCTCCCTCTACCCCTTACCCCTAGTCTCCCCTAATCCCATTTGTCCCCCTCCTTTTTTGTCTTTTCGGGATTATACCCGTTTCCCCTGCCGCCCTTCGCGTTCTCTCATCATGAGCATGATCTGCCTCCTGGTGAGAAAGGTCTTTTCGAGAAAACACCGGCCGGCCCAATACAGGCCGGAAAGGCATAAAACAGTTATGAGCGGCGTCAGGAGGCCTTGCATGTCCGTTCCTTTATCCGACGGCCGCGCCGCCCTCTTCGCCGGTGCGGATGCGGATGCACCGGGGCAGGTCCAGGACAAAGATCTTGCCGTCGCCGATCTTGCCCGTCTTGGCGCCGCTGACAACGGCGTCGATCGTGGGCTGGACGAAGTCCTCGTTCACGGCGATCTCGAGGCGCACCTTCTTCAGGAGGTTCACCTCGTGGACCACGCCGCGGTACGTCTCGCTGAACCCCTTCTGCTGTCCGCACCCCAGGACGTTGGTGACCGTCATCTTGTGGACCTCGGCGTCAAAGAGCGCCTTCTTGACGTCGGGCAGTTTATGCGGCTGAATCATGGCGATGATCAGTTTCATTGTTTGTCCTCCAGGTTTTTCGGCATTGCTTCAATGTCATATCCGCAATGGCGGTCCCCCAAACCTTCCGGGGTCCGTCAACTGGATGTTTATTCGTTAGTGAAGATCTGAAATCCGGAATAGGACTCCATCCCGTGCTCGCCTATATCCAGGCCTTTGAGCTCCTCTTCGGCGGGCACCCGGATGCCCATCGTGGCCTTCAGCACCGAAAAGATCAAAAAGGCCGCCGGGAACGCCACCGCCGCGTAGGACGCCACGCCGGCCATCTGCGTCAGCAAAGAATGGTCCGGACTGAATATCCCCACGGCCAGCGTGCCCCAAATGCCGCAGACCAGGTGCACCGAAAGCGCGCCGACGGGATCGTCGATCTTCAGTTTCGAATCGATAAAGACGACGGAGGCAACGACCAGCCCTCCGGCGATGAGCCCGATAACGACCGCCGACAGCACCGAAACCACATCGGCGCCGGCGGTAATGCCCACCAGTCCGGCCAGGGAGCCGTTGAGGACCATCGAGAGGTCCGGTTTCTTCTGCAGTATCTCCGATGCAAACATGGCGCCCACGACACCGGCCGCCGCGGCCAGGGTGGTGGTCACGCACACGTAAGACACCAGGCCGGGATCCGCCGAGAGAACGGAGCCGCCGTTAAAACCGAACCATCCCAGCCATAGAAGAAAAACGCCGATCGTGGCCAGGGGCATGCTGTGCCCCGGGATGGCCTTGATATTCCCCTTGACGTATTTGCCCAGGCGAGGCCCCAAAAGTACGGCGCCGGCGAGGGCTCCCCATCCGCCGACCGAGTGCACCAGTGTCGATCCGGCAAAATCGTAAAAGCCCAGCTGATCGAGCCAGCCGGCGCCCCATTTCCAGCTTCCCAGAAAGGGATAGACCAGACCGACAAAGAAAACGGAAAAGACAAGGAAACTGTGGAGCTTGATACGCTCGGCCACCGCGCCCGAGACGATGGTGGCCGCGGTCGCCGCGAACATGGCCTGGAAGAGAAAATCCGTCCAGTAGGTGTAAGCCCCGCCGGCGTAGTCGATCAGGCCCGCCGCGCCCTCCGGTGATGACACACCGAACCCTCCGAACCCCAGCCATTTCCCGAATACCCAGGCCTCCCCCGGATACATCAGGTTGAAGCCGACGACGGAGTATGTGAGAAGGCCGATGGCGAGGATCATGACGTTCTTGAAGAGGATGTTCACCGTGTTCTTGGCCCGGGTCAGCCCGGATTCCAGGGTGGCGAACCCGAGGTGCATGATAAAGACCAGGAAGGCCGCGATCAGCATCCATGTGTTGTTGGCCACATACAGGGCGTGCGCCCCGGAGATCTCTCCGGCCGCGGCCGGCAGGGCGCGGCCAAGCGTTGCCGCCAGGACCAGGCCCGGGACCATGCCGTATTTACGGAAAATGTTTTTCATCGTGTCCTCCTTTGGTTAAACAAAAAAGGGGGTCCTCGGCCACCCCAAACGGGTGGCCAAGGACCCCTTTGCCCTTCAATCCGCACCGGCGCAATAAAAAATCCCCGCCGAGCCTCATGGCTTAACGGGGACAACTTCGCCCAAAATCTTTGTTCAGGACATCACCGCCCTGAAACTGTTTCAACTATACACGCGCCCCGGATGTTTGTCAAGGCGTTTTTTTTCGTGTTTTTTTTCGTGGAGTTTGCCGGGTTTTCACATCAAGCCTCGCGCGCGGGACAGCCGCGACGCGAAGCGCGCTAACTCCGGAATTCCTCGACGATAATAATCGACTCGGCGATCTCTTTCATGGAGCGGCAGGCGTCCATGCTCTTTTTGTGGATGAGCTTGTAGGCGGCATCCTCGCCCAGGCCGTTCATGCGCATGAGGATCCCCTTGGCCCGTTCGACCAGCTTGCGGGTCTCCAGAGCCTCCTTCGCCTTGAGGGATTCCTCCATCAGTTTCGTGTTCTCCACGGCCGCGGCCGCCTGGTTCGCCACCATCTGCAGGACCTCGAGCTCTTCCTCGTCGAAGGTGCGGGGCGCCCGGGTGTACACGTTAATCACGCCGATGGCCTCCTGTCTGACGATCATCGGAACCGCCACCATGGAGGAAAGGCCCTCTTTCCTGGCCAGGTCGCGGTAAGAATACCGCTCTTCCTCGCGCACATCGAAGACCGTGATGGGCTTACCCGTGCGGACGGCCTCGCCGCTGAGGCTGGCGTCCGCCCGGATGTTCGGCTTCTTCTTGTATTCGTCATTGAGGCTCTGGGTGGCCTTGATCACCAGCTCGTTGCGCTTCTTGTCGAGGAGCATGATCGAGCAGACCTTGGAATCCAGCATCTCGGCGGTGACCACGACGATCAGGTTCAGGATCTCGTCGAGATACCGTTCCGAGGTGATCGACTCGCTGACCTTGACGAGGCTGTCGAACTGGGCAGCCTTCCTGCGCGAGGCCTCGTAAAGGACCGCGTGCTCCACCACGCCGCCGACCTGCTTGGCGATCGTTTTGAGCAGGGTGACCATGGCCGCCGCGTAGTTGAAGGGCTTCCGGTGCTGGACGTTGATGACGCCGATCGACTTCCCTTTATATATGAGGGGAACCGAGAGGAAGGCCTCGTAACGGTCTTCGGGAAGGACGTCGAAATGTTTGAATCGCGGGTCCTGGTAAGCGTTCTTTTTGATGGCAACGGGCCTGTTTTCCCGGGCGACCCAGCCGGTGATGCCTTCGCCGGCTTTCAGCGTGACCTTTCCCAGCTCCTTCTTGTGCGGCAGTTTGGAGGCCATCAGGGTCAGGTGTTTTTTCTTTTCGTCGAAAAGATAAATAAAGACCGAATCCGCGCCGGTCATCTCATTGACGATCTTCACGACCTCGCCGAGGATCACGTTCAGGTCCAGGTCCGAACAGGTCAGGTCCACGATACGCCGCAGGACCTTGATCTCCTCGGCCCGGCTGATGTTCAGGGAGGCCTCCCCGGGGGGTGTTTTCTTTTTCATGGCATCGCTCTTTGGTGACTGGGTGTATTGTAACACAGATCGCGTCCGCCCGCGCCGGTAAAGTTGCAATTGTCCGGCGTCTGTCCTATACTGGAAGACGCCATGAATTACCTCGTCACCCTTGTCGCCTTCGGCGCCTTCTTCTTCCTCATGGCCGTCGGGCTCATCTTCGCCGGAAAGATGCTCAAAAAGGGCTGTTCGACGGACCCCGGCTCGTGTCCCTGCCGGCGGGAAGGCAGGGATCCTTCTGAATGTGAGCAGAAATGAGTCATAAAGACACCCGGTCACAAGATCACAGGTGACCCGGTGTCCCGGTGACCCGGGATCATCCAAACGAATCGTAGGCGATCATCTCGGGCGGGACGCCCAGGGAGTCCAGCATCTGCCGCACCGCCGCGATCATCAGCGGCGGTCCGCAGAGATAATATTCGATCTCTTCCGGCTCCTCGTGCTCTTTGAGGTAACGGTCGAAGACGACCTGGTGGATGAATCCCGTGGGGCCGTCCCATTTGTCCTCCGGAAGCGGCGCCGAGAGGGCGACGTTATAGCGGAAATTCGAAAAATCCTTCTCGATCGTCTTGAAATCCCCGTCATAGAACATCTCCCGGCGTGAACGCGCCCCGTACCAGTAGCTGACCCTGCGTTTCGTCTTGAGGGTGTGGAACAGATGGAAGATGTGGCTGCGCATGGGCGCCATCCCGGCCCCCCCGCCGATGTACAGCATCTCGCGCTCCGTGTCCTTGATGAAGAATTCTCCGTAGGGGCCGCTTAAGGTCGCCTTGTCGCCGGGTTTCAGATTGAACATGTAGGACGACGCCTTGCCCGGAGGGAACGCCGTATTCTCCGGCGGAGGCGTCGCGATGCGGACATTCAGCATGACGATGCCTCTTTCGGCCGGATGGCTGGCCATCGAATAGGCGCGAAAAACCGGTTCGTCGTTTTCCGCCTTGAGGTCCCAAAGCCCGTACCTGTCCCAGTCGGCGCGGTATTCTTCGGGGATATCGAAATCCCTGAAGCTCAGCCTGTAAGGCGGGATGTCGATCTGGATATACCCGCCGGCCCGGAAGTCGATGGGCTCCTCCAGTTCCAGGACCAGCTCCTTGATGAAGGTGGCCACGTTGCGGTTGGAACGGACAGCGGCTTCGAATTTCTTAATCTTGAATATCTCGTCGGGGATGCGGATCTTCATGTCCTCCCGGATCTTCACCTGGCAGGCCAGACGGTAATGTTCTTTCTGTTCCCGCCGGGAAACCAGCCCGGTTTCGGTGGGCAGGATGTCCCCCCCGCCTTCCAGCACCTGGCACTTGCACATCGCGCACGTCCCGCCGCCCCCGCAGGCCGAGGGCAGAAAGATCCTGTTGTTCGACAGGGTGGCCAGGAGGTTCTTCCCGGCCGGCACCTTCAAGGGTTCTTCCTCGTCGTTGATGAATATCCTGCGCTCTCCCGACTTGGCGACCCTGGACTCGACAAAAGACAAAAGGGCCACCAGGAGCAGGATCAGCCCCGTAAAAACAACCACACTGGTTAAGACAATCACGGCAAAAGACATGGGCCCGTCCCGGGTTATCCCGATGTTATGAATTCATGTCCGTATTTTACGATAAGAAAAACGGCGAGGACCGAGAAGAAGAAAAGATATAAAAAGATGACTCCCCGGAGCGTTTTTTCCGCAAGGCCTTCCTGGCCGAACCGTTTTTTCTTCTGGGTCATGAGAGGCGTCCTTCCTTTAGAGCGCCTTAGAGTGAAATACCCGCGAAACACATGAATCCGATCGCCATGAGGCCCGTCATGATCATGGTGATCCCCAGGCCCCGCAGGGAGGCGGGGATATTGGAGTAACCGAGTTTTTTCCGGATCGCGGCCATGGCCGTGATGGCCAGGGCCCACCCGACGCCCGAGCCGATCCCGAAGACAACCGACTCCCCCAGCGTGTAGTTGCGCTCGTCCATGAAAAGGGAGGTCCCCAAAATCGAACAGTTCACCGCGATGAGGGGGAGAAAGATCCCCAGCGCCGAATACAGCTTCGGGCTGAAACGGTCGATGACCATCTCGACGATCTGCACCATGGCCGCGATGACCGCGATGTAGGCGACGAAGCTCAAGAAACCCAGGTCCGCCTGCGGCAGACCGGCCCAGCCCAGGGCGCCCTCCTTCAGCAGGAAGTTCTTCACGGCCCAGTTGATCGGCGTGGTCATGGTCATGACGAAGACCACCGCGAAGCCGAGCCCGATCGCCGTCTCCACCTTTTTCGAACAGGCGAGGAACGAACACATCCCCAGAAAATACGCCAGGAGGATGTTCTCGACGAAAATGCTCTTTAACGCGAGATTGATGTAGTGTTCCATGTGCTGTAGCTCTAAATATCTTAGCTGCGTGTTTCGTGCTTCGTGATCCGTGATTCGCCGGTCATAATTTCCGAATCAACGAAACCAGCATCCTGGTTTCATGATCAACATTTTCCAGCAAGACCTCCAGTTGTCCCTTGGGCAAATAACTTCTTCTGCCCGCAATAATTAACTGTGTTTCCAATTCCGCACATGAACCCAACGCCACATGAAGAAACTGCACGTATTCCTTGGTATGCTGACGGACAAATCCTTCCGCTATATTGGAAGGAATAGAAACGGCTGCTCTGCGCAATTGACTTGTCAGTCCATAGGTTTCCTCAGATGGAAAATTTTTCGTGACAGCGTATATTTTATCAGTAATTTCTATTCCTTTCTGCCAGACATTCAGTTCCTTATAATTTCTTATCTTCATGATGTTTCTTTTGACGGATCACGGAACACGTCCTTCAGTTCTTCTCCTCAAACCCCGACACGGCCCGCTGGATCCAGATGATGAACCCCAGAAGGAAAAAGGCCCCCGGCGCCAGGACCATGATGCCGTTGTCCACGTAACCCGCCTCGTAGGCGGCCTCGGGGATCAGCCGGAAACCGAGGATGGACCCGCTGCCGAAAAACTCCCGGCCCGCCGCGACCAGGATCAGGATGATATTATACCCCATGGCGTTGCCGAGCCCGTCGAGAAAAGACCGCCACGGCGGATTCTGCATGGCGAAGGCCTCGGCGCGCCCCATGATGATGCAGTTGGTGATGATCAGCCCCACGAAGACGCTCAGCTGTTTGCTCACGTCGTACATGTACGCCTTGAGGTACTGGTCGGCCAGGATGACCAGCGTCGAAATGACCGACAACTGGACGATGATGCGGATCTTCGAAGGGATCCAGTTCCTCAGCATCGCAATGATCGTGTTCGACATCGTCAGGACGAAGGTCAGGGCGCCGCACATGACAAGCGCGGTCTTCAGCTGGACGGTCACGGCCAGGGCCGAACAGATCCCCAGCACCTGGAAGGTGATCGGGTTGTTATCCCAGAAGGCGTCCTTGACGATCGTTTTGTTCTTTTTGGATAATAGCGCTTCGGCCATGATGCCGCTCCTGTCTCAATACCCCCTCAAATCCCCACCTGATGATTTCTCACCCTTTCGAAAAACGGGTTGTAGACGCGGATCCAGCGTTCGAGCATCTCGGTCACGCCCCTGCTGGTCATGGTGGCCCCGCTGATGCCGTCGACAAGGTGCCTGGCCTTCTCTTCGGGGAAACGGCCCTCCACCCCGCCCTTGACGACCCGGATAGGGACCACCTCGTCCCTGCTCTCGGACCAGATGGATTTTCCGCGGAATGCGTCCCGGAACCATTCCGATTCGATCTCGGCGCCCAGGCCGGGCGTCTCGCCGTGCTTGTAGAACGTGATGCCCTTGACCGTCTTCCCGTCGGGACCAAGGGCGAAATACCCGTAGAGCGTGGACCACAGGCCCTGGCCGACGACCGGGAACGCGTACGCCCTGACCTCGCCGCCCTCTTTGTACACGTAAAGGGGGTAAAGCCCGTCGGTTGTTTCGGGATCGACCTCCGTGGGGTCTTCTCCCTCCACGAAGGCCCCTTCACCGTCGACGACAAATTCCTCGATCTTTTCCTCGTAGAGCGCCAGGACACCCTCCGGTGATTCCGTCCGCCGCACGACATCGGCCAGCCCGACCGCCCTGAGGATATTCTTCTTGATGTCCAGGGCGACGTTTGTTTCCTGTTTCCGTTTCAATCCCTGCGAGACGGCCGCCAGCGAGACGCTGCAGACGACGCAGACAACCGCGGCGAACACAAATGTGTAGGTGGTATCCGAAAGCTTCATGTCCTCACCTTCAACCGGGCCTCACGTTTGTTCATATGGTTTTCGACGACAAAGTAATCGATGAGCGGCGCGAAGACGTTCATGAACAGGATGGCCAGCATCACGCCTTCGGGATAGGCCGGATTGATCACGCGTATCAGGACCGTCAGAAGGCCGATGGCGGTCCCGTAGATCCAGCGGCCCGTGTCGGTGGCGCAGGCCGAGACCGGGTCGGTTGCCATAAAGACTGCGCCGAACGCGAAGCCCCCCATCACCATGTGCCAGTGCGGCCAGAGAGAAAAAAAGCTAGGGCTCTCCGGACCGCACAGCGCCCTGAAAAGAAGGCCCATGGCCGTCCCGCCGATGACGCATCCGGCCACCACCCGCCAGCTCGCCACCCCCGTCAGGAGCAGAAAGCCCAGCCCAAGAAGGCAGGCCAACGCCGACGTCTCGCCGATGGAGCCGGGGATAAAACCCCAGAACATCTCTGAGAAAGAATAACCCGCCTCATGAAGCGCGCCGACGGCCGGCGCGCCGCGTCCGGCCGCGGCCACGACCGCCAGGGGCGTGGCGCGGCTCACCCCGTCGAGGGCCACCCACACGTTGTCCCCGGATATCTGCACGGGATATGCGAAGAACAGAAACGCGCGGCCCAGCAGGGCGGGATTCAGGATGTTCATCCCCGTCCCGCCGAAGATCTCCTTGCCGATCACCACGCCGAAGGAAATGCCGGCGGCGACCTGCCAGAGAGGGATCGTCGGCGGCATGATCAGGGCGAAAAGGATACCCGTCACAAGAAAACCCTCGTTGATCTCATGCCTGCGGATCACGGCGAACAGGACCTCCCAGAACCCGCCGACGGCATACGAAACGAGTATAATCGGCAGGACCTTACGCAGGCCCAGCCCGACCGCCAGCCAGAAACTGTAATCCTGCCCGCCGGCCCGGATTATCTGGAGCCCGGTGTTATAGACCCCCATCGCGATGCAGGGGACGAGCGCGATCACGACAAAACTCATCACGCGTTTCAGGTCCCAGGCGTCGCGGATATGAGGCGACCCGCGCGTGACGCGGCCCGGCGTGAAGAGAAAGGTGTCCACCGCCTCGTAAAGTGGATAGAGCTTTTCCAGCGGCCGGCCCTTTTCAAAATAACGCCCGAATTTCTTCATTGACTCCCGCAGTCTTTCCATATCCTCCCGTCCTCTATCCTCTGCCTTTCACTACCCTTCGCGCTCAATCACGTTCAGCCCCTGCCGGACGATTCCCCCGACGTCCGTCTTGGAAGGACAGGCAAAGGTGCACAGGGCAAAATCCTCCTCGTCGCATTCCAGGATGCCCAGACGCTCGGCCTCCTCGATATCCCCGGCGAGGACCGCCCGGATAAGAAAATACGTCATGATGTCCAGGGGTACCAGGGAATCATAAACATGGTTCAGGACGATGGCCCGGCGTCCGCCGTGGGTATCGGTATCCACGAACCGCTTGCCGGACAGCGGACCAAAAGAAGAAATAAATGTCCGTGAAAGGCTGTAGACGTCCCGTCCCGGCGACAACCAGCCCATAAAACGTCTCCTCCCGCCCTCGGGGATCACCGTCACCTGAGAATCATAAAAGGACAAAAAACCGTCCTCCCCGGCGTCCCTGCCGTTCAGGACGCTTCCCGATATAAAACGCCAGCGGCCCTCCCGCGTCTTGTCTCTGACAAGGTCTTTCATCGACGCGCCCTGGACGGTGCGGACATGGCAGGGCTCGCGAAGCCCTTCGCCCGTCAGGGCCACGGTCACCCGCGAAGGATAAACGCCGTCGAGAAAACACGACGCGATGCGCAGGACGTCGCGGGCGTGGATGTACCAGACCGTTTCGCCTTTGCGGACGGGATCGATGTAATGGATATGGGTGCTGACATTGCCCGCCGGATGCGGTCCGCTGAAGGTATGCCGCCGGACATGGCGCGCCTCAAGCAGGGCCCTGGCCGAGGCGGAATCCGAATAACACAGGTGCGTCTGCCCTTCCGCCAGCTTCCGGACGATATCCAGTCCGACCTGAAAAAGCTCCTCCCGGCCCTCAAGGATGACATCCGTCGAAGGCGCCAGGGGCTCGGTATTCACGGCCCGGACAAAGAGGGCCTTGGGCAATATCCCGGGGTCCGCGACACGTGAAAAGGGCCGGCGGCGCAGACAGGGCCACAGGCCTGTTTCCAGCAGATGCTCGATAACAGTTTCCGCGGCAAGCGACTGGATCTCCTGGGGAGAAAATTTTCTGAACTCGAGAGGTGGTCCCTGCCGGCCGCCGGTATGGATCACGATCGCCCGCAGGGAGCGCTTTTCTCCGCGCACAACCGCGTCCACTGTCCCGCCGGCGGGCGAGACGATGCGGACGGCGGGGTTGTTCTTGTCTTCCAGCAGGGGCGTGCCGGCGCTCACTTCGTCGCCTTCGCGGACAAGGACACGCGGGCGCAATCCCGTAAAATCGGAAGGGCTGACCGCGACGCGGACCGGCAAAGACAGTTCCACGACTTTCGGGTCAGGAGCACCTTTCAGTCTCAAATCACGGCCTTGACGGATGGTGAAGTGGCTCATTATGGATTGCGTACTGATTTCTGATTAATACTTTTTTGAATACTAAAGAGGCGCCGCCCAAAACACATCTGGGCATGTGATTTGAATTGGGTGCAATCTTAACATATCACCGGTGAGAAATCAACAGAAATTGGGACGTGAACCCTTGCAAAAAAAGCGTTGAAAAGACAAAATTGCTGCACAAGCGCCCGGGGACAAGAGAATTCCCAATGGCAAATGTCAAATCAATGTCTAATGTCGAATGTCAAATCAATTCTCAATGTCAAATTTCCAATTAACACATACCGTATTGGACATTGTTCATTTGGCATTGATTTGGATTTTGTCATTTGTCATTGATATTCCCAAGGCCTGTCCCTCGCGCCTCGGCCTCTTCAGGAGGCACGCTCGACCAGAAGAGATATCGCCCCGCCGCCGCCCAGGCAGACCGAGACGAGTCCCCGGCGTTTCTTTTTTGTCCTCAGGGCGTGGAGGAGCGTCACCATCGCCCGGGCGCCGGCCGCGCCCAGCGGGTGCCCGAGGGCCACGTCCCCGCCGAAGACATTGAATTTCTCGTCGGGTATATCCAGCGCCCTCTGGGTATAGACAGACTGGACGGCAAAGGCCTCGGTCACCTCGAAGAGGTCGACCTCTTTGATCGGACAGCCCGCCTTCTCCAGGCACCGCCTGATGGAGGGCGCCCCCGCCGTGAAGACATGCCGGGGATCGCCGGCGAAAGAATCGAAGGCAACGACGCGCGCCAGGGGATCGGCGCGCGTTTCTTTGACGGTCTTTTCTCCGGCCACGAGGAGCACGGCCGCGCCGTCGGCGGCGGCCGGCGCGTTGCCCGAGGTGACGGTACCGCCCTCAACGAAGGCGGGCGGCAGTTCGGCGAGTTTCCGCATGTCGATATGCTTTCTCGGCCGCTCATCCGCGGACAGGGTCTTTCCCGCCGCCGATTCCACGGGCGCGGTCTCGGCCGCGAAAAATCCCTGTTCCATGGCGCGGCAGGCCTTCCGGTGGCTGGACAGGGCGTATTCGTCCTGCCGGCGGCGGGAGATCTTTTCCCGCGCCGCGGTTTCCTCGGCGAGCTCGCCCATGTGCTTCCCGGTTATCTGACACCATAACCCGTCATGGACCAGACTGTCGACGGGACACGCGTTGTCTTCCGCCCTGGAAAGGAGATGCGGACAATGCGAGGCGCTCTCGGCCCCCCCGGTAATCACCAGCGGGGCATGGCCGCAGGCCGCGGCCTGCGCCGCGAGAATCACCGACTGCAGTCCGGACCCGCAGACGTTGTTGACGGTGAAGGCGGGCACCCCGTAGGGCAGACCGGCCAGGCATCCCGCCTGGCGGGCCATGTTCTGGCCGATACCCGCGGCCACCGTGTTGCCGAGGATCACCTCCGAGACCGCGCCCGGGTCGACCCGGCCGCGCGCGAGCATCGCCCTGATGGCCAGCGCCGCCATCTGCGGCGCGGTGAAATCCTTCAGGCCCCGGAACGTCCGGCCGACCGGCGTGCGCACGGCGTCGAGGATGTAGACATCATGGTTTGAAGTGTTCATACGCCTTGCCTCCCACGCGGATTGCACGACAACACGCGGTAACCAAAAATCGGGTGACCTGTCACCCGATGGTGACTTCACTGAGACGGCGGTCCGTCAATACGCGAACAATCCGGCACGGTCATCAAAACAATCAAAATAATTCAGGCAGGCGCAGTCTTCACGGAAATCGGGAATCGTATCTCCCCGGTAGACCAGGACCCCCCTGGTTTTAACTCTCCCTGAACGCCCGGCGTTCTTCAGTTCTTTCACCAGTGAAATATTGCGAAACATCTCCGGCCTGGCTGTCCCCGTGCTTTTGATCTCCAGGATCCGGAATGTCTTTTCCGCAAGATTTTCGATAATCAGGTCCGCCTCAATTCCCGAGTTCGCGCGGAAATAGAACAACTGCTCCCTCATCCCTCTGTGCGCAATCCATTTCTTGATCTCCGCGACGACGTAGTTTTCAAAAACGGGACCGTCCAGCGGTCCCCGGCGAAGCGTCCTTTCTTCCTCGATCCCGGTGAAATAACAGGCCAGGCCGGTGTCATAAAAATACATTTTCGGACGTTTAACGATCCGTTTACCCAGATTATTATGATAAGAAGGCAGTAAAAAAATGATGTAGCTCGCCTCCAGGATGGAGATCCAGTTCTGCACGGTCCGTACCGTCACGCCAAGGTCTTTGGCCAGGGAGCTCATATTCAATTCCTGGGAAACCCTGGCCGCCAGGAGTTTGATCAACCGCTGAAAATCATTAAGATTGCCCACGTTGGCGATATTGCGCACGTCGCGTTCGATATAATGCGTGACATACGCCCCGTACCATCTGTCCGTATGTTCATACTTCAAATGCACCAGTTCCGGATAGCTCCCCTTGAGCATCTGCCTGCCGCGCCATTTTTCCGGGAGTTCTTCCAGGTGAAAAGGCAGCAGGGACAAGGAGCCGATGCGTCCGGCGAGTGTTTCCGTGATGCTTCGCATCAAGATGAATTGGCTGGAACCGGTCAGGATAAACCTCCCGTAACTGCGGCGGTCGTCGTCAATGGCGACTTTCAGATAATCGAACAGCGCGGGCGCCTTCTGGGCCTCGTCGAAAATGGCGCGGCCGCCGTACTGCCTCATAAAGGCCCGCGGATCCCGGTCAAAATAATCGCGGGTCAGGGGATCGTCAAAAGAAACATAGGCGTACTCATCCCCGAACATCTCCTTCAATGTTGTCGACTTGCCTGACTGCCTCGGACCGGTTAAACTCACGGCGGGAAATATTTTTAAAAATTCCCTCAGCGTTGGTTCAATATGGCGGGAGATGTAGACCATACATGAAATGTATCATACAGATTTGTATTGTCAATATAAATTTGTAATCACGTGGAGTTTTCCACCCTGACTAAGGTAGAGCCCCGCGGGCAACCCCGCGGTCCCTCTCCAAATGCCCCCTTGCATAAACACTTAAACATTTCCTTACTCCGTTCGTTCCCGCCTTCATGCGGACAAATGCCGGTTGTACTATTTAAAAATTCATTGCTGTCCAAATGAGCCGTCATTGCGAGCCCGTCAGGGCGAAGCAATCTCATTTCTCGAGGAGATTGCTTCGCTCCTAAGAAGAGAAAACCTTTAGTCGCTCGCAATGACTTCGGATTTTATGTCTCTAAGACGAGTTCTCCTCGACATGGCATTCCTCATTTGGACACGCATGAAATAAGTACAATACACACAGACGGGCGGTGGACCGGCAAAGACGAAGAGGATACGACGGAAGACGGGAAAGGAACGGATGGCTGTCCCCGGATCCGGGATCACCCGGACGGCAGGCCGGCGATCTGCGGGCCCCTGCGGACTGGGACCACGGCGGCCGACGGCCGGCCGGGAGGGCTCCCGGCCAGGGGTTCGTCTTCGGGCGTTTCGCCGCCGCCAAGGAAGAACATGATGTCGCTCACCGGGGTGACGTTGATGATGACCGGATAGAGACCTTCAAAGCGGATGTCCTCGAGCCCCGGCAGGCCGGCCGGGATGTTGAACGCCCCGCCCGTGCCCTCGATCTGCAGGTTGATGTTCTCGGGGGTGAGGTCGATCCCGCCGGTGGCGGCAGGAGCATTCACCCTCGCTTGAACCTCCACCCCGCCCCCCTCCGCCATGTTGTGGTCGGAGAGGGACTCTTCAATCCGATCAGAGAATATCCCTATACTATCTGAAATATTCGGTTTCTGATGAATGACCGTAAATTTGGCCACTCCCTCTTCATCCTGCTCAGTCAGAGCCTTACGAAAGGCTTCCACACCTCTTGATCCTTTATATTCAATGTCAACAAACTCCATCCCCGTTCTAAGCAAAAGTTTACCAAATCGCGTTTCACCGACCACAGTCTCTAAACTGACGTCATATTCGGGATTGATTTCTTCAGGCGCTTCATCAACGACCCTTAGTCCGTCTTTTTTCCTCACAACACTAAGGCCATCTTCAGAAAGCCCATATTCTCCGGCAAGACGCAACCTCGATTGTTCGTGTAATATATCGCTCTTTTTATAAAATCCTGGCGGGATGACTCCGCCGAAAATCTCATAAATCTTTCCGGCCAATCCTTTCCTTGTTAAATCGCTAATCTTTTTGCCGTCGAAACCAACAGAAGTCAAATTGATTAATGTACATAAATTAAAATCCTGAGTTGCTCTCTTCTCATCAATAGGTTCAATCAAAATGAAAAGGACCGGGCGCCGGGATATTTTTTCATCTTTGCGCTTAAGCATTACTTCTACCAAAGGCAATCTCTCCAACTTTTCCAGTCCGGTTTTTTCCGTGTCAACTATTTCAGCCACAAGTTCATATCCTCCATCAATATTAAGTATCTTTTTCCCATCCATACCTTTCTGGACATGCTTCGCCAGAACTTCAGCATCACGAAAATCATAAATGCGCAAGTACCTTTCTTTTATTTTTTGATCTGAAATATGCTCTAATACACTCGGCGATGAAACTGCAGTCTCGGACGCAGCGCCCTCCTCCGCCATGTGGTGGTCGGCTTCATGCTTCGGGCCCTCCTTTTCCGGCCGGATGATCTTAATCAAAATTTTCTTTGGATCACCGCGCCCATCCTTTGGTTTATAAACAGAAATTGTTTCGCCGTTAAGGTCCACCTCGACTTCCGTAGTCCTTTGCAAAGATTCCGGGAATTCCCGGACGGAAACACCCGATGGCAGGGTAGGGGCTTCGCCAAAATTGGGCGCAGCAACAATAGCAGACTTAAATATTCGCTTTAAAAATGACGTTGGATCCTCTCTCTCCATGCCCGTCGAAAAGGAACCGAGACGCGGTCCTTCTTCCACTTGCCGAAGCTCATCTTCCAAAGTAAAAAATGATCCTTCTTCATCCCCCTCTGTCTCTCGAATCTCATATCGCCAAATCCCGGAACTCGGCAAATAGGCTATGAATGATGGATTCCCTTGTTGAAAAGCACTCTTGGCCTGAGAAACAATCGCCGTGCCCAAACAAGAGGCACATGAACCTCCGATGAAAACAGCCGAATCTGCCACCAAATACTGCGTAGCATTGTAATCCCCGAAGTGATTGGAAACATTTTTAAATGACTCGTCCTGCAAAATAAAATCGGGCGTATCATCCAGCGAGCGGGGGCCATCATCACTCTCATTTTTTAATAATAATAAATTTTTAAAATTCCCATTAAGGATATCTTGGTATACCCACCTGCTACGTTTATCGCTCACCGCATGGACCACAATGACATTCGGAGATAATTCCGAAAAATCTACACTGTACCGCCCGGTCAGGGCCTCCTCCGCCATGTGGTGGTCGGCGGGCATGGTATGGTCACCCGCGGCGGTCCCCGCGGCTTCCGTCTCTCTCCCGTCTCCATCAGACGTACGCGCCGCCGCCCGCGCCCCGGCCTCATGCGCCGACAAAAGGGCCTTGTAGATAAACCCGATCCCGTCCGCCGGGAAATTATACCTCTCGATGTTTTTCTCCAGGTGCTCCGCAATATACGCCTTCACATGCCCCCATCCGAGCCATTCCTCCATCTCTCCGAGATATTCCATCAGATAGTACAGCACCACGTTCGTGTCCGCCCCGTACGCCGTGCCCAGGACCGCCACCAGCGCGTTCAAAGGATTCTCCGCGATCGTCCCATTGGCATTTTTGATCGAGCGGCAGTTCGACAATATCCTCAGCTGATCTCCTCTTTGGCTGTTCACGGTTATGCCCTCTGTCCCCGCGTGGCCGCGGCTGGCCTCAATATCCTCTTCACTGGCAGACAAGCCTCCCAGTTCCGGCGCCACGTAGATCCGGTTCTCTCTCTCCGTACTTGCAAACTTCTTGATCAGCACCGCCTCGAATCCCTTCTCCTCCAGTTCCCTGGCGTACTTCGAATCCCTCCCGTAATACGTGTATTCTTTGAAATTGCGGTAGATCTTTTCTTCGGCATACCCCCGCAACGCTTTGATAAAATGCTCGTAATGCGCCTTCTCCCACTTGTTCTTCGTGCCATGGTGCACCGCCATGCTCACATAGCCCTTCTTAAGCCAGCTTTTTAAGGGCCTCGACCATACCTCCGAAAGATCCGGGAGCCTGATCCCCCACGCCTCCACCCGCGCCTTCAGGTCCTCCCCCGGATCCACGCCTCCGTATTCCTCCATCGTCTTCACCAGGAACTTGATCCTAACGCCCTCTTCCTTGTCCCCGATATCCACCAGCTTCTTCAGCATGGCCTCACGGTATTCCCCTTCAAGCGCCATGATCCCTTCCGCCACCTTCGCCACCGCCACGTCGTTCTCCAATTTCGCCTGGACCGCGCCCGTCCCGAAGATCTTCTCCACCGGGCCCTGCGGAGACAATGTTGAGCTCTCCAGGACTTCTTCCAGCTTCTCGAACAACAGCGCCGTCAGCAGGAACTCCGGCACCCACCGCCCCCCCATCTTCGCGTCGATGTACGCCAGGAAGTCGCCCGCGGAAGTCCGCTGCGCGCCGTCCCGGACAGGGGAAGGCGCTTCGTCTTTATGCGCCGTCTTTTCCATGGCCTGCGAGAGGACGCCCGGCATCCAGGGGGCCACGCTTTTTTCCGGCTTTCGGACCTCCACCGGCTTGTCCACATGTTCCCGGAAATGCTCCCATATCATGTCAATGCTATGGCTCGTGATCTCCTGCGACTTGCTCAGTATCAGATACAGAATCTCCGGATATCCTTTGAGGCGGCCGATGTACCTCTCCAGCAGCGCCTCGCCTTCGCTGATGTCCCGGTTGACTTCGAAGTTTTTTTCCCTCAAGGACAAATCAATGTTTAGGCTTAAAACGTCGGCGGCCTCCTCAGTTAAAGGAAAATCCTGATCAACAATGCCCATGCCCATAAGTTCTATACGCGACACCTCGCCACTGGTCCTTAAATCCCCGTTATCTTCCTTTTTTAAGAATCGTTCCAGAATATCAAGAACGCGCCGATTCCCGGCCTTTCTTAGCCGGTAAATCATATCCGTTTTAAGACCAGGATCCTTTTCGGCAGAAAACATCTCTTCAAAAACCGCCAGGGACTCCGGCGTCCCCATGTCAGCCATCGCAGTGAAAAAAGCCTCTTTCTGCGAATTTGACAACAGCTCGTCCCTGAACCGTTTTAGAATCGTGAAAGCTTTCGGGCCTCCGACCGCGCCCATAACTTTGATAATCTTGGCGCTCACAACAGCGGCCCTTTCTTTCGTTAACCATTCACCCAACAAATCCATCACTTCTGGCCCTTTCCAATTTTGCATGGCCGAAACAATGCGCTCTCTTAACTCTATGCTTTCTTTATCGAAACTATTTTCGGCCTGCTCTCTTTCGAACCGCTCCTTAAGGACCGCAAACGCCTTTGGGCTGCCGGCATAACCGATGGATTCCACCGCAACCTTCTTGAGAAAATCATCCTCTGCGTGTTCCAGCTTATCCTTGAGAAAATCCAGCGCCGCGGGACCGCCTATACGCCCCACGGCCCGAAGTAATTCTGATCTTATCCACCTGCCTTCTTTTTTTTCATATAAATCAGTTAATTGTTTAAGACTTGACTGCTTCCCGATATGCCCTATCGCCTCTATGATAGGAATCTCGACATCGACATCTCTTACTTCTTTCAGTCTTTTTTCAAGAAAGGAAAGAGCTCTCCGGTCACGGATCTTCGCAATGCCGCGGGCGATCGACTGTTTTTCTTTGGTTCCCTCCGTTTTTTTGTGCAAATCCAGAAGGGTCCTGAAGGCCGCCGGCGTGCCGATCATCCCGATATCCAGGGCGATCTCCTTCTCTCCGAATTTAACCAGCTGAAACATTTCCTCAAGCAGCGCGAGCACCCGGTCACCTCCGATACGCACCAGAGCCGAAGCGATATCCAAACACACATTTCGATTTTCTTTGTTCCTGGCATAACATTTTCTTAGTATTGCGAGGGCGCGGTCGCCGCCGATACTCCCCACGGCCAAAGCGATATCCCCACGCACTGCGATATCCCCACGCACTATCGAACCCGGCTCCCGCGCAAACCACTCCTCAAGAAAATCAAGCGCGCGGCCGGGCTCTTTCTTCCCTAAAAGCGCCGCGCCCCGCGCGATCCCGGTCAGGACAACGCTGTCCGGGATATCCCATATCATCCTCCCGGCCTCATCCAGCCCCACCGTCCCCAGCCCGACCCTCACCCTGACCGCGCCGGCACGCATCCACAGGAGCTGTTCATTCTCGAAAATGTTCTTTAAAAATTGTTCGGCGTCCTCTTTCCTGATCCGGCCGTCCTCCACCCCTTCATAGATGCTCTCAAAATACTTCTCCCCAGCCTCCCTGGACAGCGTGTAAAGGTGTTCCCGGTCCAAGACCGGCGCCCCCGGCGGCTTCGCGGATGACTTTTCCGATGGCACACCCACGGTCGCCAACCCCGCTGTGGCAAGACCCGTCAATTTTAAAAAGTTCCTCCGGCTCATCCCCGGCTGCCCCTGCGCCTCCTCCGCCATGTGGTGGTCGGAATCGGATGTCAGATCCTTAACGAGGTCTTCGTCCATCCCCAGGGACAGCAGCGTCTCGCGGATATCTCGCTCCCCCCGCCAGACACCGGACAGGCCTTGCCAGAAAGAGTTAAGAAATATCCGCTCGAGTTCCCTTGAGTTGACATCTTGGTCTGCTGAATGAATCAACTGATCTTGAATATCCCGCGGAGTACTCTGCTTAACGGCATCTGCCGCATAGTGAATTAAGTCTATAATTTGGGAATCGGAGTCTTCTCTTTCCTCGGGACTGGCGGCAGATAAAATCTGTTTCAATTCAACCGTATCGCTGAGGCTCCCTGTACCCAGCCCGATATCCTGGACGTGCAATGATCCCATAACATAATCCTGCGAGACCAGATTGGCCAGACCCAGGCCCAGGTTACGGGCGGTCCTCTCCAGCAACTCCCTGACAGCCAACACGCAGGGCGCATCCAGCAGGCCCGCGGCATAGAGGCTTCGCGAGATATACCAGCAGGCCCTGTCCCACTGCGCCTCATCATCCATCAGGGCCGTGATCTGGCTCAGACGGAACGGCGACATCACAAGCTCATAGATCAGGCCCGCCCTTTGTTCCTTGTCTTTTTCTATTAAATTTTTCAATAATACCAGTCCGCCGTTTATATTATTCGGGACAGATGAAATCATTTCGTAACCCACGTTCTGGGCATAAAGCATCCCCTCCTCTTTAAAACTACCCCCATTCTCCAAAGCCGCAAGCTCCTGATCCGTAACCAGCCCCATCTTATCCGGCTCCGGCGTCAGGTTGCTCTCTCCCTCCTCCTGCTTCCCAACCCCCTTCACCGTAAACCATAAACCGTTTCCAAAAGGAAAAAACACCCGGCGGTTATGCGGAGTGTGAAACCGGATGTTTCGCGCGCTGGTTCTGGCCGTCACGCCGACGACGACTTTCAGGCCTTCTTCAATAAGGTCTTTTTGCGATTTTCCCTGTTCTTTTGCCTCAAAATATTTCCCGAGCCGACGATCAAGGAACCCCAGGGCCGCCTTGTCCTGCCCCTCGATATCCTTGCCCACGGTGAACGCCCGGTGCCCGCGGACATAGTCCTTTCCTAAATAATCAGCGAATTCGTTAAAATGCGGACCCTCCGTGAAATCCTTACTGGCGCTTTCAGGCAGGACCTGCAGAAAGGCCGGCCGCCAGCTAGGGAAGTTCAGCAGAAAGGCCTTGATCTCCCCGATCTCGTCGCTGTCATCTTCCCGGAAAAGCCGCGCAATATTATCAAACCCGGCCAGGGGCCCGTTCCGCAGGTATTCAGCAAACCTCGTGTCAAGGTCCGGATCGTCGGGAAGCGCCATGTCCAGATGCTTTGCCTCCCCGCGGAAAAATTCCTCCGCCTCCTGTGAGGGATACCTCTCCCCGGGCTCCATGTTGCTCAAATACGAACTGCCGCGAAGCGGTCCCTCCGGCATCTCCGCTTTCCCCTCCGCCATGTTGTGGTCGGCGGGGGCTACTATTTTCACATAATATCCAAAATTGTTTTGGTCAATGCCGCGAATTTGCAAATCTTCGTAATATATTCCCATTGCATTCAACAGGGGTTGAACCTCCCCAATCCACGCCAATTTCAGCCAAGTCTGCATCTTTTTCACTCTATTCCAACCAAAGCGTGGAGCGATGTCTGCCTGCCGGGGTGTGACAACAAAACGGCTTCCGTCCCAAACAGTTTTGACTTTAAAAAGAGCTATCTCGGACGTCATGGCAATCGGTTTACCGATGGAGTCGGTCAGATGCTGGGCTATACTTTCAAGTAATGCAAAGCTCCTCACGCTTTGGCCGGCATTTCTTTTTGATATGGCATCCACTATTTCCATAGTGACTTCATCCCCCCGCCTAAAAACTTTCATCTGTATAACGCTTTTCCCTTCCGGAAAACTATTTTGATTGTAGATCGGCAGGGCGCTTTTCTCCGGCGAGACTTTCAACTCGGCATTTCCATGTTCGTCGATCCACAATTCCATACTGGAAACGATTTTCCGTCTCGCGGGAAGATGTTCGCCAAAAAGCTCCTCGTCCTTCGTAATGTTAATAGGAACAAGGGTATCCTGAAACATGTGGCCGCACTCCTCAAGCATGCGATTCAATGACAGAGAGATCTTTTTGGGCAATTCATGGACTTTTGCGGAAGAAGCCTCAACATCCATTTTAAGGCCTTCCTCCAGAGAAATTCCCATGCGTTCGGTCAGGATCTCATAAAGTATATCTTGCACAATTGATTCTGTGATCTCCTCGCCGGTTTCTATTCGGCTTTGCATCTCTTTCTTAAGCTGACCGATCGCCGTCTGCGCGCGCCATTGATCGCGTAGGTCTTCGAGCCTGCTTTGTATAATCCGCTTGTCTTTTTCGTCCGCATCCTGATCTCTCGCGCTTCTCTTTTTCAGACCATCCACAAGTGCCTTTAAGGCTGCCGAGTGCATGCTCAGAATAATGTCATCCATCTGTGAAAGGACCGGCCCAAGTTCGACGTCAACGCCGAGGGTAAATAATTCTCCGGCAATTTTCTTCCGCTCCTCTTTTTCCAAAACCAGCCGTCCTATGGAAGTTCTCAGCCTTTCAAATTGTGATAGGTTTTCCTCTTCATTAATCATATCTGGGGCCTTATTGTACAGCCCGACAATCCGCAAATAATTATCTGTCCGTTGAATCCGCTTCCCATATGACACCATCTGGTCCAATACGTCCTTTCTCAGAAATGGATTAGCATATTCGTCTTGTTCCTGATAGTACATAAGATTATACCGATCATTAAACGTATAAGCCCGGTCAATGTAGGATTTCAGGACTCCTGCATCCAGAGCCCTTAGGAGTTCCCTATTTTGAGAAAGAAATACGGCCCCTTTTGAATCCGGTGGTATCCTGTGTTTTTCTCCGCCACCGATCTTGCAAAGCTTAAAAATTGAAAAATCCCTCTTCTCTTCTTCCGATTTGATCGCGCGTATTTTCTCGGAAACCAGCGCCAGCATCTCCAAGAAATCCTTGTTCATCAGTACGGAACCCAGCACCTTTTCGGGATTGAATTCATAGCCGTAGCCGTCAAACTTTTCACCGGTTTCTTTCAAGGCACGGAAATAATCTCTGGCAAACTTCCCCAACCGGTTAATGCATCCTGCCGATTCACGCACAGGAATCAACAACACAGGCTTGTCCGTCAAAATGAATAAATCATTGACACTAAAATTCAGTCCGGCAAAAATCAGCAGATCGTTCACATCCAGCTTTAATTCCTTACCGGTCCCCTTTAAAACAATACGTTTACGATTGGCATAGTATTTATCCGCGTCTTTCCCGATCAGGGACAAAAGAATATCCTCGGCCTCCTGAATCTTTCCTGCCTTGATTAACGATTTTGCAACGTGAATTTTTTCCTGTTTAGAAAGGTCCGGGATTTTTGTCGGGATAGACCGGCTCTCAGCTTTCTTACCGGACATAACAGACTCCAGGGGGGCTGTTTCCTCCCCCTCCTCCGCCATGAACTGGTCGGCGTCAAGAGTGGGCTCGGTGGGTTCGAATTGCGCCTGGTCTGTTATATTCAGGGAATCGAGGGAATCGGTGGTGTAGACGGCGGGCGCGTCGCCGGCGAGGGTCATGTCCGGGGGCTGCCAGCCGGGCGGCATCTCTTCGCCGACCAACTTCTCCCAAGCGGTGACGACGCGCAGTTGGCCGTCCGCCGACGCGTAGTCGGCCGGTGAGAAACGGCCCAGATCGGTGAAATATTCCAGCGACGAGGGGTCTGGCCACGCGAACAGGAACCCGCCCGAGAAATACCGCCGGGGGATGTAGCGTTTCATGTAGGGGTCATAATCCTGCTTGATGAAGTCGTAGACGCCCTTCTTGAAGGCCTGGATGTACTGGTCGTAAATTTTCTGCTTTTGCGTCTTGTCCCCGATGTCGACCCCGCGGACCTTGTTGGCGTCGACGTAAATCTTGCCGAGAATGCTTTCCTTCAGGCGTTTTTTGTACCAGGTCGAGAGGATGAGGGCGTTGAAGATCTGCCTGAGCACCGCGAAGTGGACGGACTCGTTGACCTCTTTTTCGATCGCCGGGATGATGACCTCGCGGACCACCTCCGAGGAGGTCTTGCTGAGGACCTCCACGTCGTCCGCCTCCAGCCTGTCGGTGCCGCGCTCCCTGACGTTGAGGTTGTTCTCCCTGGAGAGGAAATCCTCCTCGAGCATGACCTTGAGCCGGCTCTTGACGATGTAGGCGGTGCCGCCGTCCTCGTAAACGGCGGCCTTGTCCGGCATGATCCACACCTTGTTGAAGGTGTTGATCGGGATGTTGGTCGTGCCGTAGCGCTCGTAGGCCTGCTTGAACACCTTGTCCCAGAACACCCTGCCCATGTCTTCTTTGGGGTACATGAGAGAGGCCGTCAGCTGTTTGAGGATATAATCCTGGGCCAGGAGGTCCCGGCCCATCTCGGTCATACCGAAGGCCTCGGGGATGATACGCTCTTTCTCGTAAGGCGAGAGGTTGACCCAGATGTCCTCCTCGGGCACGGTCAGGGCCGCGAGGAAATAGCGGATGAGGCGGAGCGTCTCTTCCTTGAACTCCAGCTCGCCCATCCCGGCCCGTCCGGTGTCCACGATGAAATCCATCTGGAAGGGTTTGTCGGGGTCGATCCTGATCCCGCGCAGCATCGGCGGGACAAAGGGCTGGGACGGGCTGACCATCGTCCCCGGCGCGGGCAGTCCGAGGACCAGCTGGGCGAAGGCCGGGTAAGGGAATACCGCGGAAAACAGGAAGACGGCCGCCGTCAGCGCGGCGGTGAGGCGCAGAAAGGGTTTGTGTTGATTAGTATTCATAATAATGAAAGGTTTTCTCTTTAAAATATATCCTATTCATTAACAGAATACTAACGATAAGGCAAAAATAAACGGTTTTTGGGGAAACGTTTTCCTGAAAGAGGGAAGGGTTAAGGCAGCAACAGGATAACTTATTAAGAATGGCAAATGGCAAATGTCAAATCAATGTCTAATGTCGAATGTCAAATCAATTCCCAATGTCAAATGTCAAATCAATTCCCAATGTCAAATTCCCAATAAACACATCCCGTATTGGACATTGCTCATTTGGCGTTGATTTGGATTTTGTCATTTGTCATTGATTATTTGCAAGGCTTGTCTCTTGTCTCTTGTCGCTTGGGCGCTGGAATCCCGAATGTCAAATCAATCCCTCATATCCGTCTTCTTCCTTTTGTTCTTGCCTTTTCCCGGGGCAATGGTATGCTGAAAGAGAATCCGGTTTTCCAGCATTACCCCGGGACAGCCGATATGACCAGGATACCCCCAAGTCAAGATACCCTGCGGCGCGTGAAAGAAACCGCGCTCTCTTTGTTCGAAAATGACAATGTGCGCATCCTTGTCTTCGGGTCGCGCGCCCGCGGTGATAACCGGCCGGGCTCCGATGTCGACATAGGGCTTATTTCCGAAAAACCCGTCGACACAAAAAAGATCACCCTTCTGAGAGAAAAGCTTGAAATGTCCAACATCCCTTATACCGTCGACGTCGTTGACCTCAACGAGACCTCCCCTTCCTTCAAAGAGCATGTCCTCAAGGAAGCCGTGATATGGAAACACTGAAGCTCAGGCTCGATGACGCGACTAGGGCCCTAGCTTCGCTCGAGGCCGTTTTAAAAGAGCCCTTCTCGGTCATCGTCCGCGACGCCGCCATCCAGCGATTCGAGTATACCTTTGAGGCGGTCTGGAAACTTGCCCGGGAATACCTTCGGGCCAGGGAAGGCCTTGTGGCCTCCTCTCCCAAAAGCGTCTTCCGCGAATTGCTGCGCGCCGGCATCCTCAACGAGGCGCAGACCGTCGATTGCCTAGAGATGACCGACCGCCGCAACGACACCTCCCATACCTACAAGGAAAAGGTGGCCCAAGCCATCTTCGAAAACACCGGCCGCTACGCCTCGATGATGCGAAATTTGCTCGACGTGATCCGTTCCCGTCTGCGGTAAAGGTCTTCCCGTCTGCCCGCAGGCCGCCCGGCTTCTGTTTTTACAGGAGTTCCCCCGAATTTTGAGTCCGATTTGGCGTAACTGTTTTATTACCATTTTTTACACATCTTGTCGTTGCGAGTCCCCTGCGGGGGCTCGGTCCCCTGCGGGGGCTTCGTCGCCGCCGACAGGCCGGTCCTCGCCGCAATAATAAATCCCCGGCAAAAGATATTCACACTGCTATTGTGCATCTGTATTGTTCAGGCAGGCCTTCACAAGCCGCGGGACATCGTCGGGCATGTCCGCCATGCGGACGCCGGCGTTTTTGAGGACCTCGATCTTGGCCGCGGCGGTGGTTTCCCCCGAGGAGATGACGGCTCCGGCGTGGCCCATGCGCCTGCCCGGCGGGGCGCTTTGCCCGGCGATAAACCCGACTACGGGTTTGCGGAACTCCTTTTTGATGTACTCCGCGGCGGCCTGTTCGTCGTGGCCTCCGATCTCCCCGACCAGGACGACAACGCGGGTCTCCCCGTCGGCCATGAACATCTTAAGATAATCGGTGAACCGCAGGCCCACCACAGGGTCCCCGCCCAGCCCCACGCACGCGGACTGACCGATGCCGGCGTCGGACAGATGCCGCACGACCTCGTAGGTCAGCGTCCCGCTGCGCGACACCACACCCGTGTTGCCCGGCTTATGGATATCGTCGGGCATGATGCCGATCTTGCACCGCCCCGGCACGATGACGCCCGGACAGTTGGGCCCGACGATCCTGACGCCCGCCTTGTCGGCCTCGCGCAAAACTTCGATCATGTCCAGGACGGGGATCCCTTCTGTGATGCATACGATCAGCGGTATCCCGGCGGCGATGTCCTCCAGGAGCGCGTCCTTCGCGAACCGCGCCGGCACGTAGACCGCGGCGGCTGTCGCGCCGGTCATGTCCACGGCCTCCGCGACCGAATCGAAGACCGGCACGCCTTCCACCTCCCGCCCGCCCTTGCCGGGCGTCACGCCGGCGACGACCTTCGTGCCGTACGCGAGCATCTGCTTCGTGTGGAACGACCCGTCACGGCCAGTTATGCCCTGCACAAGAACTTTTGTATTAGAATCTATGAGAATGGACATTTCGTTTCTTTGCTTCGTGGTGCGTGCTCCGCGATTCGTCAAAAGTCAAAATTCTTTATGCTTCCGCTTCTGTCATGAAGCCCCGCGGGCAAGCCCGGTTATCCGACTTCGCAAATCTTCAGACGCAATCCGACGAAGCGCCACGGCTTTATCATTGCGCCAAACAGATTGCTTTCTCCACCGCCGCGCGCATGGACGTCTCCGGGGAGATCCCGTTCTTTTCGAGCACGGCGCGGGCCTCTTGTTCATTGGTCCCCGTGAGCCTCACCACCAGGGGCACGCGGGGTTTGAGCGAAGCGAGGGCCGTAACGAGCCCCTCGGCGATGTCGTCGCACCGGGTGATCCCGCCGAAGATGTTCACCAGGACCGCCTTCACCCCCTCGTCCCGCAGGATCAGCTCCAGGGCGCGGACCACCTTTTCCGGGCTCGAACTCCCGCCCACGTCCAGGAAATTGGCCGGCGCTCCGCCCGCCATTGTGACGGCGTCCATGGTGGCCATGGCCAGTCCCGCGCCGTTGACCATGCACCCGATACCGCCCTCCATCCTCACAAAACTCAGCCCGTAGCCTCTGGCCTCATCCTCTTCGATGCCGGAAGGGTCTCCCCCCCGCGCGGCCTGCCGGCCTCCGTGCCGGAAGGCGGCGTTGTCGTCAAAGTCCACCTTGGCGTCGAGCGCCCACAGCATCCCCTCACCGTCTTCGGCCAGGGGATTGATCTCGGCGAGGAGACAGTCCTCTTCAAAGAAAAGGCGGCAGAGCGTCCGCAGGATGTCCTGCGCCCGCGTCCGCGCTCCGCCGCCTGAGAACACCCTTTCGGCCAGCCTCTTGAGCTCTGTCTCATCGGGGGACCTGCGGCCCTTAAGGTAGAGTTTATGCACGGCCTGCGGCCTGACGCGCGACGTCTCCTCGATATCCATGCCCCCCTCCGCGCTCGCGAGGATCACGGCGTCCGACCGGGCGGCGTCCACCGTCACGGCAAGGTAGTATTCCCTCTTGACGGTCAACGCGCGGCTCACAAGAATTTTTTTGACGGGGTAACCGCGGATCGTCATCCCCTTTAAGGCCTCAAAATTTCTTTCTAGCGCGCGCGCGTCGCGTGCCGTTTTGATCCCTCCGGCCCTGCCCCGGCCGCCGGAAAGAACCTGGGCCTTGAGGACCACGGGAAAACCGATCCTCCCTGCGGCCGCCGCGGCCCCGCGCAGGTCTTCAGCCGGTTCACCGTCGGGCACGGGTATGCCGTAGTGCCGGAAAAGTTCAGCGGCCTGGTATTCGTGGATTTTCATCGGGACAGGGAAAACGTGTAGGTCTTTCCGGTCTTCAGAGAACGCGTGTCCCCGCCGACCGTCAGGGGGACCTCGCGCGGCGGAGGGATAGCCACGCCCTTGATGGGTTCGGCCGAAACGTTCAATTTCTTTTTGTCGGCCTCGATGCGGAACCAGATATTCTTGAACCGGACCTGGAGGCGGACCTTCTTCCAGCGGGCCGGTATCCTGGGCCCCAGGCACAAGCAGTCGCCGCGCACGGCCAGGTCCATGTAAGACCGGAGGAAAAGGTCGACGGAGCCTCCCATGACGCCGACGTGGATGCCTTCCTGGGTCGTCCCGCCCTGGATGTCGCGAAGGTCGCTGGCCAGGGCGTCCTGGAAGAAACGGAAGGCCGTCTCTTCATCGCCCAGCCTCTCGGCGATGGCGGCGTGGACAACCCGGCTCAGGGTCGAGCCGTGGGAGGTGCGGCGGATGTAGTAGTCGAAATTTTTCCTGAGCATGTTCTTGGAATAAGGGAGCCCGAGCCGGCGGAAGATATCCCTGATCTCCCCGTCGTTCAGCACGTAAAAGATCATCAGGGCGTCGGCCTGTTTCGAGGCCTTGTAGGCGTCGGGAGAGAGCCCTTCGGCCTTGAGGATGCGGTCGACGCGGTGGATGTCCCCGTATTTCGCGCGGTACTGGTCCCAGTCGAGTTCTTTCAACCGCATATACCCGTCGAACTGGTGGATCAGGCCGTTTTTGTCGACAGGCACGTACATGCGCCCGGCGACGTCCCGCCAGCGGTCCAGCTCGGCGTCCCCGATCCCGGTCTTGGCCAGGAGGGCGCCCCTTTCCTCTTCGGTCAGCGTGTCCAGGGCCCGCAGGGCCTTGTCCATAAGCCAGACGACCATGACGTTGGTGTAGGCGTTGTTGTTGAGCCCGCCCTCCGCGGCGCCGGGATATTTCTCGTGGAACTCGTCGGGGCCCATGACGCCGCGGATCTCGTATTTCTTTGTGTCTCCGTTCAGGACGCAGATGCCGGACCAGAAACGGGAGATCTCCAGGAGCATCTCCGCCCCGTAATGTTCGAGGAATTCCCTGTCGCCCGAGAGGACGAAATACGTCCAGACGTTGTAGGCCACGGCAATGGAGATGTGCCTCTGCAGGGCGCTGTAATCCGGGCCCCACTTCCCGGACATGGGATTGAGGTGAAGGACCTGCGATGTCTCGTCGCCTTTACCCGCGCTCTGCCAGGGATACATGGCGCCCCGGCAGCCGTTCCGGGAGGCGTTTTCCTTGGCCGCGGGCAGGCGCCGGTAACGGTACATCAAAAGCGCCCGCGTGATCTCCGGGGCCCGCCAGTTGTAAAAGGGAAGGGCGAAAAGCTCGTCCCAGAAGATGTGTCCCCGGTAGGCCTCGCCGTGGAGCCCCCTGGCGGGAAGTCCGGCGTCGATCTCTTCGTTATAAGCGGAGGCCACCTGGAGGAGATGGAAGATATGAAAACGCAGGGCCAGCTGGGTGAAATCATCGCCCTCGACCTGGATATCGAACCGGTTCCACAAGGCGCGCCAGCGCGCGCAATGCGGTTTATAAAGGGCCTCAAAGTCCCCGACCTTGCCGACCGCCTCCCTGGCCGCCTCGCCGTCGTCCGGGACGCCCTGGTCGCGGGAGGTGAAGATGCCCACGATCTTTTCGACCGTGTATTTCTTGCGCCTCTTGACGTCGAGGGTGAATTCCTGTCCGATGCGCTCCTTGCCGGTCGTGAGGATCTTCATGGCGGGGCGCAGGCGTTTCTCGTCCGCGTAAACGAGCGTCCGCAGGGCCTCGCTGACCCGGATCCCGGACTGGTTGGTGCGCATCTGCAGAAAAACGCCGTCGTCCCCCGTCTTCCCCAGGGCGAGGCCCTCGAGGTGTTTCGAGTTCAGCTGTTTGTAGCGTTCGACGCCGGCGTTGATGATGAGGCCGTCCAGGCCGCTGCGCACGGTGATCTTCCCGTCGTAGTTCTCGGGCGTGATCGTACAGCGCAGGGCGCCGTAATGGGGATCGGCCATGGACACGATCCGGTGGTTCTCCACCAGGGTGATCCGCCCCGCCTCGTCCTGCCAGCGGACCCGGCGGGACAGCATGCCTTTGCGCAGGTTCAGTTCCTGCTTCCAGGTGAGGATCCTGACCTTGAGGCGGTCGAACCACGGACCGTTGTTGATGTTGAAGTTCAGGATGAGCCAGTTGGGGCAGTTGACGAAATCCTCGTTCGCGATCTTCTTCCCCGATATCTCGGTGACCAGCGTGTTGTAGACGCCGGCGATATAGGTGCCTGGATAATGGACCTTGGTGGCCACTGTCTCGGGCGAGGCGCCCCGGGTCCCGAAATACCCGTTGCCCAGCGTGCACAGGGCCTCCCGCAGGTTCTCTTCTTCGGGAACGAAATTCTTGTAAAGGAGTTTCCAGGTGCTCATCGCGGCCTTTTTTCCCGGGTGAAAAATTCCAGCGTCTTCTTGACCTCCGGGGTGTCGCGGATAATATAGCGGGCCGCCGTGGGGCGGGGCTTCTCGGCCACGAGGATCCCGAACCCCTTGTCCTTGATAAAACGGAACGCGTCCTCGTCGGTCGTGTCGTCACCGATATAGACCGGCACGTAACCCGAAGCGCCGCCCGGGGCGAGGCGGGCGAGAATCCATTCCACCGCCTTCCCCTTGTGCCAGTCGATCCTGGGGCGGATCTCGAAAACCTTTTTGCCTTCCGTTTTGCGCAGGGCGGGATAATCCTTAAGTGTCTTCTCGACGGCGTCTTTGACGCGCGGAAAGTCTTCGTCGGAGACCAGCCGGTAATGGGTGGATATGGTGTATTTGACGTGTTCGACAAGCGCCCCTTTGACGGGCTCGAGTGTTTCGCGCAGGCGCCCGTAGACCTCGTCGATGACCGGCCGGATTCCCCTGACATCTTCGTTGATCGTGGTCTCCCCCCGGGGATCGACGATCTCGAAGCCGTGGCTCCCGGCGTAATACAATCCCTCCAGCCCGACCTTGCCGCGCACGTCGCCGGTCGCCCGACCGCTGACCACGGCGACCTTGACGGCCCGGGCCAGGGCGCGCACGGTCTCGCGCATGTCATCCGAGAGGACCGCCTTGTCGGGCGTATCCACGATCGGCGTCAGGGTCCCGTCGTAATCCAGAAAAAGGATGGTCTGCTTGTCCCGAATGAAGGCGCGGACGCCTTCCAGGTCGTCAAAAAATCTTACGGTTGTGTTTTCTGCCGGATCCATTGCGCCACCTTTTCGGTTGTCACGTCCTTAAAGCCGGTGATCACCGTGTCGGCCCCGTGGTTTTTCAGTTCCTCGGCGTTTCCTTCACGTGCCACCCCCAGGGTCAAAAGAAAGCCCCCTTTTTTTCCGGCCCGGACGCCCGAGACCGCGTCTTCCACGACGACCGAACGCTGAGGCGAGCTTCCCAGATTTTTGGCGGCGGCCACGAAGATGTCGGGTTCGGGCTTTCCCGTCAGGCCCATCTCGGCGGAAACAACGCCGTCCACCCGCGTCTCGAAAAGGTCATCAAGTCCCGCCGTCTGCAGGATCAGCTGACAGTTTTTACTTGATGAGGCGACGCCGACGCGGATGCCCCTGGCCTTCAGGTCCCGGATAAAGGCGATGACCGGTTCAAAGATATCCACGCCCACCTGCTTGATGACCTCCCGGAATTTTTCGTTCTTCCTGTTGCCGAGCCCGCATATTGTCTCCTTGTCGTTTGGATCTTCGGGAGAGCCGTAGGGGATATCAATCTTCCGGGATTCCAGGAAACTGCGCACGCCTTCGTAACGCGGCTTGCCGTCAACATAGGTGAGATAGTCTCCTTCGTAGGTGAACTCCCTGAAGGGTTCGCCGCCGCGTTTCTCGCGCTGCCGCAGGTATTCGTCAAACATCTCTTTCCAGGCCGCGGCGTGAACGCGGGCGGTCTTGGTGATCACGCCGTCGAGGTCGAAGATAACCGTATCAAAGGGCCAGCCGGCTTTTTCCGCCATCTTTTGCTATCCTTTCGTCAAAAATATCCATTATTCCAAAAAGGGCCCTTCCATTATACGCATAATCCCTTCTTCTGACAAGCCGAATATCCGGCGGGGTCAGTTAAATTTCAAAAGTGGACCGTTTTTTTGGGATTCTTTGCCAGGGAAGAGAGCCCACGTAAAAGCTCGCGGCATCACCCCGCAGCTGGCAAACCGGCAAACCGGATAACTTATTAAGAATGGCAAATGGCAAATGTCAAATCAATGTCTAATGTCGAATAATGGGCAAGAAGAAGATTTCCCCTCCCCTCGCGGGAGGGGCCGGGGGAGGGGAGATCGCAATAAACTCACCCCCTCCTGACCTCCCCCGTCAAGGGGGAGGAACCAGCGCGCCCAGGGACAAGAGAATTCCCAATCCCCAATGTCAAATCAATGTCTAATGTCGAAT
>CAYRXT010000018.1:0-39485 GCA_964428315.1 uncultured Planctomycetales bacterium | reverse complement strand
CGATTCAAATCGAAAAATGACATATTTGCTGTAACCATATTCAAAATAATAAATTGCAAGAAACTAAATTTTCTTAACGGGACACTACTGAACACACATAATTTTTCAAATCCGAAAAGCCCACGACGCCGCCGACAATGTCTTCCTGGACACCCTCGACCGAATAAATCCGGTACCGCAGGGGGCCGCCGTCATCCTCGATAACGACATAGCCCGGCTGGTCCTCCCCGCACTGGACGATCTCAAAATTGTCGGCCTGCCCGATAATCACCGTCTCCCGGCTCAACAGATTCAGCCCCTGGAGCGTGGGCCGGCCCTGGTCGTCCAGGGCCAGGTAATAGGCGAAACGCCCGTCGGGCGTTATCCGGAACTTGTCGTATCTTTCCGCGGTGCTGTACTCCACCACAAAACGTTTTGACCCGTCCGCCTTCTCAAAGAGCCGGACCTTTTTCCGGAACACGCCGCCGTCCCTGCCCTTGAAGACCTTCAACGCCTCGTCAACGGGATCCCTCTCCTCACTGACGCGCCAGTCATCGGGGGATGCCGGGCGGTACCGGTCTTCGGCGGAATAGTCGATCACCTTCGCGCCCCCTTCGTTCTCGATGATGATCCGGCCGTCCCTGACATAGACGGCGTCCCCGGCCGGGCTCAAGGCGGGGAAAAACAAGATCAGAAGAAGGGCTGAAACTATACGCATGACTCGTTCCTCTCTGCGGGCCGCGGACGCGGTTATCCGTCACATTACCATAGAAATTTTTTCACATCAACTCAAAAAACTCCCTCCGCCCGGTGCCGGTGCCGCTCCCGCCCGGCTTATTCCGTGCGGCTTTCCGTTTCGGACCGGCTTCCCCGGGTCAGCTGGATAACGATGCCCGCGAGGAACAGCCCGGCGGTGATCCACACAAAACGGGAAGGATCGAAGCCCAGCCCCTGCGTCGTCATGACGGCGCCGACCATCGACGACAGGATGACCAGGGCCCACTGGAAAAACACCAGGCCCCAGACGCCGCCGATCAGGCCGCCGACGAGGACCGCGATCCAGAGGGCGTTTCCCGGCAACTGCCCCGGATTCACGGCCGTAAGAAAATAATGGACAAGATACCCCCCGGCGAAAAATCCGGCCAGGGCGAGGGCGAATTTCTGGACGGCCACCGCAAGGACCGCGCACACAAGACCGGTCAGGCACGCGGCCAGCAGGCCCACCCACTCGGGCTGACCGCGAAAAAACATTTCCGCCGCTTCAAGGCCAAAGGCGAACCCGACTATGCCGACGTACAGCCAGAATAAACGCCGCCCCATGACCAGCAGAAAGATGCCCAGCAGGAGAATCACCATGTCCATTCCCGTCCTCCTTTATTAGTAGAGACAGACCTTGAATTTTTGCTCTTTTGGATTTTTCCCGTTTTTTGGAGGTCTCACGGCGAAACAGGGCCAGCCTGTCCCAATTTATTGGGAAAAGAACATCTGAAAGGCCAGATAGGGAAGGTAGAAAAGACCGAACAGACACAACAGGCCGAGAGGAACAGCCAGGACCCATTTGACAGCGGCGGGGACCTTGAACGGCTTTTTGTTTTTTTTCTGGGACTTGAGCCGGAGGTCCTCGTACTCCTTGAAACTCACCTGCGTCACGCCGCGCTCGGATTTTTTTTCCTGGAGACGCCTGCGCGCCTCTTCTTCCTTGCGGAGCTCCTCGCGCTGTTTTTCTTTCAGGTGCTCGTCCTGCTCGAAAGTCTCGCTCATGACCGATCCTGTAACAAAGGCTGTTTTCTGTTCCGTTGCAAGTATAGCATCTTCATTCCCCCCGGCAAGAACGGGAATCATTTTTTTCTTTTACCGGGATGATGCGCCGGTCAGATCTCCGACCCTCCTCCGCCGGCCTCTTCCTGCTGCCTCTTCTTCTTTCTGTGCCGTTCCACCACGTCCCTGATCACCTCGATCAGTATCTCGGTCGAAAAGGGCTTGGAGATGTAATCGTCGGTGCCGAAGGCCTGCGCGAGCTCATGCACGTTATGCCCCTCGGGAATTTCGCCGCGATCCTTCACGATCGGCCGGTTGGGCTTCCACTGGAACTGGTCGCGCCTGAACGAGTAGATGAACTCGCCCTTGCCGCTGACCATAATGACAGGAAAGTCCCCGGTAGCCGGGTCCTCACGGAGTTCTCCGGCGATATCGGAACCCTTCTTGCCGGGCATGACGTTGTCCAGGAGGACCACATCGGGCCTTTCCCGGAGACATGTTTCCCCGGCCCGCAGGGCATCGGTGGAAGTGACGACCTCGAAAGGGCCCGCGTCCTCGAGGTTCTCCTTGACCATCCGGTTCAGGTCCTCTTCGTCGTCTATCATCAGGACCTTGATCCTGTCTTCCATGCCGCCTCTTTTCTTTTATTCCCGGTAATAAGGCATGACCTCCGGGAGTTCCCTTTTGATAGCCTCAATGCGGTTTTCCGGAGAAGGATGCGTGGACAAAAACACCGGCGGCCTGGCCTTGCCCTCTTCGGCCATCCTCTGCCAGAAATCGACCGCCCGGCGGGGATCGTATCCCGCCTTGGCCATGATTACCAGGCCGATGTGATCGGCCTCGGACTCGTGGGTCCGGCTGTAGGGGAGGATGACGCCGACCGTCGAACCCAGCCCGTAGGCGACCATCGACCATTTCCGGGTCTGGTCGCTCTTTTCCCTCAAGGCGGTCGAAAGGGTCAGCCCGCCGAGCTGGACGAGCAGGTAATGGCTGAGACGCTCGCCGCTATGGTTGGCCAGGACGTGCGCCACCTCGTGCGAGAGCACCGTGGCCAGCCCGTTCTCGTCCCGGGTAACCGGCAGGATCCCGGTATAGACGGCGATCTTGCCCCCGGGCATGGCGAAGGCGTTGACGGTCTCATCGTCCTCGATGAGGTTGAATTCCCACTGAAAATCCTTGACGCGGTCCGCCATGCCCCGGCCGCGCATGAAGTCCTCCGCCGCCCGGGCGATGCTGTCCCCGACACGGTTGACCATCGCGATCTTTCCGGCATCCTGCGAAAGCTTCTTCTCCGACAGGAGCTTGCGGTAGCTGTCCGCGCTCATCGACACCAGGTCGTTCTGGGAAACCAGGGCCAGCTGTCTCCGTCCGGTGACAGGGACCGTGGCGCACCCGGCGAGAAAGACGGCCAGCAACATGAACGATAAGCGGTGACTCGGACGCATGACTTCTTCCTCTTCCTTTAAGAAAAATTCAACGCCCCCACGGCCGTTTCCTTCTTCGGACAGCGGGCCGGCTTGCTCTTCCTTCCCTTGGAGGGAAGCTCAAACGGGTTCCCTCCCCCTTGTGGGGAGGGGAATTGGCATTACGATCTTCCCGCAAGCAAAGGGAAATCTAACAAGGTTCCCTCCCCCTTGTGGGGAGGGTCAGGGAGGGGGATGCATGCCGCCGGGTGTCACCCTCCCGTCAAGGGAGGGGAATTGTGACTTGCCGCGCCGCCCTTTTCCGCCGGCTCCCTCAATGCCGAACTAACACTTTGCGTTCCGGCCGTCCGGAGGTATTATAAAATAAACGTCCCTGATTTTCCAGGCCGTTTCCTCTTTCACTTTTTTCCGGGAAGGTCCCGCGATGATTGAACACGTGTTCCCCTGCCCGTACTGCGGGCAGGACAATACCATTCTTATCGAACCCGCGCAAAGCCGCGCGAGCCTCCTCACGGACTGCGGGGTCTGCTGCCGGCCGATAACGGTCGAATGGGAACTGGCCGGCGGTTCCCTCGTCTCGTTCCGGGCCAAAAGAGAAAACGATTGAGGTCCGTCTCCGGCCCTCCTCCGCCGGCCTCTTCCTGATGCTGCTTCTTCTTTCTGTGCCGTTTCACCACGTCCCGGATCACCTCAATCAGTATCGCGGTCGAAAAGGGCTTGGAGATGTAATCGTCGGTGCCGAAGGCCTGCGCGAGCTCATGCACGTTATGCCCCTCGGGAATTTCGCCGCGATCCTTCACGATCGGCCGGTTGGGCTTCCACTGGAACTGGTCGCGCCTGAACGAGTAGATGAACTCGCCCTTGCCGCTGACCATAATGACAGGAAAGTCCCCGGTAGCCGGGTCCTCACGGAGTTCTCCGGCGATATCGGAACCCTTCTTGCCGGGCATGACGTTGTCCAGGAGGACCACATCGGGCCTTTCCCGGAGACATGTTTCCCCGGCCCGCAGGGCATCGGTGGAAGTGACGACCTCGAAAGTGCCCGCTTACTCGAGGTTCTCCTTGACCATCCGGTTCAGGTCCTCTTCGTCGTCTCGGTTGCACCGCTCAACGAACAAACGACAAGGTCGTAACCGAAATAATCTCAGCATATTACAGATGGCTCAATGCCAGCAAAATGCTCTACTTTGGGCCAAAACCCGAATTTCTTCCAAATGGCAAGATTATAACAAAGAGAGAAGCGAAACGCTATCGAAAACGGGGGCTGATCCAGGAATAATTGATTGCGTCTGGAAATAGCGCCACATGAAGGTTATCGTTACGATGATGACTCGTTTAGCGGCCTCTTTCAATGTGCCGTTTAAGGCGTTCTAACCAAACTAAGAAATATTCTTATTTTGGTTATTGACTCTTCTCGCTTGTTATCGTAGTATGGTTATATGAGAAGCCGCTATCTGACTCCTTATATCCAAGGCCTCTGTTTTCGGAACCGAAAAATGTCTTTTATTTCCGGTCCTCGCCAAAGCGGAAAAACCACGCTGGCTAAAATGCTTCTCAAAGATCGCGGCCATGGGAATTACTATAACTACGATGAAACCGAGTTCCGAAGAGCGTGGACAAAAGACCCGAAATCCGTTGTCCCCATCAAAGAAAAAGCAACCCCCATTGTCGTTCTGGATGAAATCCATAAGGCCAAACTCTGGAAAAGGTCACTCAAAGGCATCTATGACACTCTCGATCCTAAGCCCGATATTATCGTCACCGGCAGCGCAAGATTAAATGTTTACAAAAAAGGCAGCGATAGTCTTATGGGCCGATACTATCATTTCCGGCTTCATCCCTTTTCCCTGGGAGAACTCCAAAACTCGAAACAAATGAACCCTGACCAATTATTGAAGCACGTATTCGAGAAACCATCTTCATCAGCAAAAAGAAAACAAAAAGACCTTGAATTACTTCTTAAGTTTAGCGGCTTCCCGGAACCATTCCTGGCCCAAAAAGATAACATGCTCAGACTTTGGCGCAAAGGCAGAACTGAAAAAATCATTCGGGAAGATCTGCGCGATCTGACAAGAATCCCCGAATTAAGCCAAATCGAGATGCTGGTCTCCCTTTTACCTGAACGGATCGGGACATTTTTGAGCAGAGCGGCCTTAAAACAAGATTTAGAGGTCAGCTTTGATACTGTTCGCCGTTGGCTGGAATATCTCAGAGAACTGTACTTCATCTTTGAAATCAAGCCTTACAGCCAGAGAATTAAACAATCCTTGAAGAAAGAAGGAAAGTCGTATCTCTGGGATTATTCTGAGATCGCCTCGGAAGCCACTCGTTTTGAAAATTTAATTGCCTGTCATCTGCTGAAGTCCTGTCATCTATGGACAGATACCGGCGAAGGGGACTTCAAACTGTTCTGTTTACGTGACAAACAAAAGCGTGAAATTGATTTTCTGATCTGCAAAGACGGAAAACCATGGTTGCCGATCGAGGCTAAACTTAATGAAACTGATCCTTCTCCGAATTGGATTCCCTTTTTAAAACAACTCCCTTGCAAAAAAGGTATTCAGGTCATTCTTAAACCAAACATATTCAAGCTTCATAAGAATAAAGATATCGAAGTGCTTGTCGCCAGCGCGACCGACATTTTATCTCTTTTTGTATAACAAAATTTTGGACTTCTGAATTAATTTACAAATTTGGCTCTTTCTCAGAATCTGTGGGTAATAATCGACTAAAATGGGCCATGGAATCTGTGGAAAACCGAAACTCTCGAAGGTTTCCCACAGATCCCACGGCCCCTACGGCTATTCTTGAATCTGAACTCAAAAAATTCAGAGGTTTATTTATTGGCAAGTTATTTATTATCAATGACTTAATCCATGTTTGGCTATTTAGGCACCCACAGATTTTATTAACGAGGCACAAATTTTTACCATGCGTGTCCAAATTAGAAATGCAATGTCGAGGAGAACTCGTCTTAAAGACATAAAATCCGAAGTCATTGCGAGCGACTAAAGGTTTTCTCTTCTTAGGAGCGAAGCAATCTTTACCGCCGGGAAGAGATTGCTTCGTCTTCCGCCTCCGGCGGAATCCTCGCAATGACAGCTAATTTGGACAACAATGATTTCTGATGAAAGGTGAACCGGGGCAGGATGAGAGGATTCCGATGTTCTAGCTTCTTTTCATTCGATTATACTGATTTTCTCGTCGGAAAAAAACGGCAGGAATACAAATTGTTCGTGGGTGTCCAAACTGGTCATTTCAAAAATTACGCTAACATATTGTGAATGTTAGCTTTAAAAAATGGGGTCCCAAACGAGACGCCAGTCGAGTTTTGAAACCCCAATATTATCAATTAGTTATAAAACTTTCTAAAACTTCAAGAAAACCGCTTCGCTACAAAATTGGAACTATTTATTGCTTTCAAAAAAGCTCTCTATCCTTGAAGAATATCCCGAAAGTTGACTTGAAAAGGGAAGTCGCCTAATTCATGACTATCAACATTAATGTAAAACGAATAATCACCTGGTTTTTCGAATTTAATCATCAAATCTAATATTAAATTGTGCTTCCCCTTTCGATTCGACTGTGGAGGCTGGAAGTTCATTCTGAGTTCTGGCATAACTCGATTTCCATCCGCATCCATCAAAGATAGTTCAAGATTATGTAACCGTCCCATTTCTGTAATTTCTAATTCGATAGTTGCAACAAGTGCCAGCTTAGTCGGAGGGAGTTGCTTGAGTGACTTGCCAGCCGGAATAGCTATGTTAAGATTGTCAATCCCTCCCCTTAAAACTGAAAAAGTATTATCCGGATTTGCTGTTGCAGCATCACAAAGAAAAATGCTTCTTAAACGCATATCTATTTTCTCCTTACCTTTTGAGCCCCATTCAAAGGCCGTAATGATACCAAAAACCAATCGAACACATCATCTTTTTCTGCAGAACCGTCAGCAATTTTGCAAATCAAATGATAGTAGTCCTCGATGGATTGGACATCATAGCCATTAAGCCTTAAAAATGCCCTTCCGCACACAAAGGCCGTTCTTTTATTGCCATCCACAAAAGGGTGATTCTTGATTAATGAAAAAGTTAGAATTCCAGCCTTTTGAGAAATATCAGGATACAAATCTTGACCAGCAAAGGTTCTATGAGGATTTACGATACATGAAATTAATGCATTGTTGTCTCTTACAGCTCCATAGCCTCCGAATTTTCGAATATTTTCTCTATAAATATCTAGCACTTCATTATAACTCAAATATCTAATCTTACTCATCCTTAGCTAACCTCCTTAAGTACTCTGCGCTATCATCGAAAATCAGATTCAATTCCTTCTTAAATTGGGCATCTGGTATATAAACTTGATAAGTCTCAATAACTCTATCTACACCCTGCTTTACCAATTCTGCCATTGGAATTTTAGTTGCCTCTGTAATTTGCTTTAGCGCCGTAATTTTCTTTTCATCTAATCTTAATGACATGACTTTATTTGACATTTTGATCTACCTCCTTTAATTACACAAAGTATACATTGTAAACAATGGACTGTCAAGATGTTTTTGTAGACAAATAGGATAGAATAAAAGCCCTCAAATTGGGCTCTTTCTCAGAATCTGTGGGTAATAATCGACTAAAATGGGCCATGGAATCTGTGGAAAACCGAAACTCTCGAAGGTTTCCCACAGATCCCACGGCCCCTACGGCTATTCTTGAATCTGAACTCAAAAAATTCAGAGGTTTATTTATTGGCAAGTTATTTATTATCAATGACTTAAGCCATGTTTGGCTATTTAGGCACCCACAGATTTTATTAACGAGGCTCAAATTGAAATGAGGGCTTTAGTTTAATCCCCCTATTTCGCCTGGGGGGGGCAAAACTGGGGTCGCAAATCTGACGCCAGACGAGTTTCGGATCCATCATATTTTCAATTAGTTATGGAACTTGCTAGATATCCCTGGGTTCACACCCAGGGGACTTTATACATTCTTAAAATTCAAGCTCCGCTTGTCCTGAATCTTCCCACACTACATGATATTGGACTCGATATGCCGCATGACTACTTTTTTTCACTCTCATGCCGACATTCTACCACAAGCCCACCCCGATTCAGGATTTGCTCTCATCCCCGCCTTAAATAAAGGCGGGGGGTTCTCGCTGAGTCTAAGATGATATTTCTAGACTAGCTGCTTTCAGAGCATCATGCCATAAACCAAACTTTTTTAAATAATTAGCACTGCAATACTTTCCTTCCTGATCATAAACCAATTTACTCAACTTTGAAGATTTCTTTAATTTCGCGAACCTCTTTAAATCTGCAATTAAATCTTTTAGGCTTATCCGGTTCATTGCCCCAGCCACCATATCTTGGGGTAATTTAGAATTTATCCGCATATTCCGGCGATATATTTGATCAAGGGCAATCAACCGGATAAGCCTAAAATCTTTTTTAGAAATCTTTAACTTGTATGGCTCAAGTTCAAACTTCATACCTTTTCTCCAAACAATCCCTTCATCCCGCCTTGAATTTCATCAAACGGAACGACATCGACTTTTTTATGAACCGAATAACGGCGTTTGCCAGGATATATAACAGCAATACGCTCCATATCCAAACATTCAAGTGCCGTTTCAATCGATTTAGTCATAGTCGGCGCATCAGCCCGTTTAACTTCAACACCATACATCTTTCCGCCTTTAAAAAATACTAAATCGATCTCCGCTCCCTGATGCGTTGCCCAATAATACACATCATGCGGCTCAACAGAGCGAATAATCTCCTCAATCACAAACCCTTCCCACGATGACCCGCAAATAGGATGACGTGGAAGCTCTTGCTCGGTATTAATTCCAATCAAAGCATGCAAAAGCCCTGTATCTCGAATATAAATTTTAGGAGACTTCACCTGACGTTTTTTAATATTGGCATACCACGGCTGAAGCTGACGAACCATAAACAATCCCGTCAAAATATCTAAATACTTACGGATTGTGGGATGAGTGAGCCCAAGCGATGAGCCAAATGGCGAAGCATTCCAAATTTTACCATGACTATGTGCCAGCATAATCCAAAACTTGTGAAGGGTCACGACCGGCACATCAAGCCCCTGCGCTTCACGAAGATCACGTTCAAGAAATGTTCGGATAAAATTGACCCGCCAGGTTAAGCTATCCTCATCATTTTTAGCAAGAAACGATAATGGAAAACCTCCCCTGTTCCAAAGGCGCATTTGCTTCTTTCCCCCTACTTCGGACAAAGCAAACCCTTCCATTTCAATCAGCTCAAGCCGACCAGCCAATGATTCAGAGGATTGTTTTAACAAATCCGGTGAAGCGCTTCCCAAAATCAGAAATTTGGCAGGCAAAGGCACGCGATCCAACAGTACACGAAATACCGGAAAAACATCAGGACGACGCTGGACCTCATCGATGACAACTATTCCTTTTAAATGTTCAAGGGTGGTTTTGGGATCCTCAAATCCAATAAGCGTGGAAGGATCTTCCAGGTCAAAATAATTAGGCGAGCGGATGTCCACAAACTGCCTTGCCAGTGTCGTCTTGCCACACTGGCGTGGACCCAACAAAGCCACAGCCCTGCTTCGATCAAGCGCTCTTTCTATATATTTCTTATAATAGGTACGTTCTATCATGCCTTAAGTATACTATGAAATATGAAAATGTCAATTTCAATTATCATATTGATAAAATCACTAAAAAGCCCTGCTCCGACGATACTCGAAACAGGGCTTTAGACGCTTTCCTATTTCGTATCATGCGTGTCCAAATTAGAAATACAATGTCGAGGAGAACTCGTCTTAAAGACATAAAATCCGAAGTCATTGCGAGCGACTAAAGGTTTTCTCTTCTTAGGAGCGAAGCAATCTTTACCGCCGGGAAGAGATTGCTTCGTCTTCCGCCTCCGGCGGAATCCTCGCAATGACAGCTAATTTGGACAGCAATGATTTCGTATTGGTGTCCTATTTGGGGTTTATCATCAGGACCTTGATCTTGTCTTCCATATCGCCTCTTTTTTCACTTTTTTCCGGGAGGTCCCGCGATGATTGAACACGCGTTCCCCTGTCCCTACTGCGGGCAGGCCAACACCATCCTCATGGAACCCGCGCAAAGCCGCGCGAGCCTCATCACGGACTGCGCTGTCTGCTGCCGGCCGATAGCGGTTGAATGGGAGCTTGCCGGCAGCTCCCTCGTCTCGTTCCGGGCCAAAAGAGAAAACGATTGAGGTCCGTCTCCGGCCTCACCCCGGGATCTTTTCGCCGCGGAGGATGGGGGACAGGAGGGCTGGCGTCGATGGGGATATTTTTTTCAAACTGATTTTGATGCATTCAGCGTTAATGCTATTCGTCGTTTATTCCGCGATTCCTGCAGGTCCGAAGGCATACTGCACAGACTTTTTGAGGACATCCACTCCGCTCCCCATAATCAGGGGAATATTGTTTACCGGCACACCAATGACATCCAAAATTATCGGATAAAGTCCGTCAAAGTCTATATTCTTTTCATTTTCGACATCAAAGGGGGTGGTAAATTCTTCCGTCCGATTCCTGATTTCCATATCGATTTTGGCCGGGTCAAAATCAATGCCGCCTTTGGCTGACCGGTCCATCCCATCCGGATTCGTCTGGGGATGACCAATCGCATCCGCTTGTCCGCGAATTTCAGAAGAGGCAACGTTTTTCACACCTGATTCATTCCCTTCGCTGTCCATCATATTATTATCCTGCATTCGCAGAATTTTTCCTTCACGGTTTACGCCGCTGTCTCCCTCTTTTTTCTCTTCAGGGTATCCTGCAAGGAAATCTCTTATCAATATAGAGGCCCCCCATGCAATTGCAATGATCCCGCCCCCGATTAGAAAAGGTCCAGACGAAAAGAACTTGGTCATCCATCCTCCGCTATCCTTGGAATATTTTTGCGAATTTTGAGCTGTTTCCTCAGGCGATTTGGTTTTCACCTTCAAAGTCAGATGAACAGCTCCCCCCTCATGAGTCATCCCCTCTGCCTCAATATTCTCTCCCATTTCTGACAAAACCCTCATGTCATCCGGAAAGCTTCTTCTTAAATACTGGGCCGTCGCCACAGGCCATTGCGCATTATAGTAAGGATTTCCGTGTTTCGCCAAGGTGAACTTCCCCACAAGACGCGGCCCTTTCCTGTCGATATACTCTGGCGCGTTATTCGCCACATAATACAAATACGTGCCGACACGGACCTCATCCTCCGTCAAATCCTCAACGGAAAAGCCTTCTCCTTCAAATCTCCCTCTGACATAATCAAGGAAATTCCTTTCGTCCTGCTTCAGCAGGGCCGCGAAGGCTATAAGCAGTTGCGTAATATTCCTGAATTTTCCAAAAGGGTACTGTTCCATTGCTTCATTTATCATTTCCGGCCTGCGCTCATCCAGCTTGCAGCCGTTGTATCCTTCGGGTAAAAATCCGTCTTTTTTTAACTCAGCTTCAACCGCGAGAAAACGATCCTGACCAATAGGATAACCTGTAGTCAAAAAGACATACGGATATCTTATAATCTCCCGGGCATAAATATTATAGCCTTCGGCCAAAGCCGCCCCGACAAAGAAATCAAAATCAACCTTCTTTTCGACTCCATGTTTCTTTAACGCATTATACGCCTGTACAAGAGGCGCGACTACTTCGGGGACAGAAAGCCAATACAATATCCCCTGCGGAGCGCGCTTGAACTTATCTTTAATGGCCTCTCTCGCCTCAGCGTCTTTCTTCGTCCCCACAAGCTCAACAGTTCTATAAACGAGATTCATTATTTCGGGACTAAAATCTGCTGCTTTCGTCTTGAGATAATTCTTATAATCTTTCTTGTAAATCCTCAGGGCCTCCTCTTGTAAATGTTCAGACGCAACAGAAGACATGGCAATGGAGAACAAAATGTCAGCCGCCCTGTAATACTCACGGACATTATATTTTGCGCTATCTTTTAATATTTCTGATAACTGCCCTAACACATCACTTCTTGCGATCATTTCAAAAGTCTCTTCGGTTTCTTCCACGGATAACTTTTTTATTAAAGTAGCCAAATTAATTTCCCGCTCCTCCATGTTATATTTCAGCGAGTCACTGCCGGCGCCTTCTACATCTGGAGATCCCCGCGAATTGGCCGATCCGGGCGAACCCAGCAATCCCAACAAGGCTAACGCCAAGCTGCCTTTCCCTGTTTTCTTCAAAAAATCCCTGCGGTCCATACCGGCGGGCCCGTCTCCATCCCCCGGCTCCGCCATCGCGTTGTCCTTAGGTTGTTCGGGCTTTTCATCCTCACCGGCATTACGCATTTCCCAAACCTCAATACCTGCTAACTTGAATATGCCCACGGCTAAAGCAGCCAACCCAAACGAATGGGTAAACATTGATCCTATTAAAGATCCCACGCCATGGCCTTTCTTAACTCCTTCGGAAGACGCAATTTCATATGGAATATTCAAATCTACGGTCGGCTTACCATTTTCTTTTTGCCATTCTACTTTCGTTGCTCGAATTCTTCCGCTCCCGTCCGCCACCTCTGTAAATTCATCAGAAAAATTATTACTTAAATACTGGGCCGTCGCCGCAGGCCATTGCGCATTATAGTAAGGATTTCCGTGTTTCGCCAAGTTGAACTTCCCCACAAGACGCGGCCCTTTCCTGTCGATATACTCTGGCGCGTTATTCGCCACATAATACAAATACGTGCCGACACGGACCTCATCCTCCGTCAAATCCTCAACGGAAAAGCCTTCTCCTTCAAATCTCCCTCTGACATAATCAAGGAAATTCCTTTCGTCCTTCTTCAGCAGGGCCGCTAACGCGACCAAGGTCTGAGTCATATTCCGGAATTCTCCCCTTTCAAAAATATCACCCGCTTCGTTTCTATACAATGGCCGATCCTTATCCTGTTTACAGCCGTTATATTTTTCGGGCAAAAGGCCTCCCTTCTTTAGCTCCTTTTCTTTATCCAGGAAACGGTCCAGCCCCATAGGGGCGAGAGTCGAGGTCTTCCCCTGAATGTCCGCAAACCCCTTGATAAAATCCCGCACCCGTACGATATACCCCTCAGCAAAGGCCGCCCCGACAAAAAAATAAAAATCCACCTTTTCCTTAACGCCGTTTTCTTCCAGCTCCCTGTAAGCCTCCACCAGGGGCGCTACTACCTCGGGCACAGAAAGATAAAATGTTATCCCCTGCGGATACCGTCCGAACTTTCCTTTTATCTCCTCCCTGATCTCTTCATCCTTTTTTATCCCTCTGAGCTCAACAGCATTATAGGCGACTCTCATGATCTCCGGGCTGAAATCCTTCTCCCGTGTCTTGAGCCAAGACTTATAATCCGTTTTGTATATTTCCAGGGCCCTCGCCCTCAAACGCGGCGGCGCTTTAGAAGCGTTCGCTATGTCAATAAGAATCGTCGCCGCAAGATAGTACTGCTGCTTCATGTAATTCCGGCTTTTAAAAATCTCCGAGAGCTGTCCTAATACATCGCTTTTTCCTATCTCATTAAAATGTTCTTCTCCTCCAGGGATATCGGAGCAGGCGGTCTCGAGAGAATAAAACAACGACAGCAATGTCCAGTCTTCGTCGCTCATAACAATCCTGACATCCCCTGCCGTGTAATCAATTTCCATGTCTCCTTCTTTTTCCTGCGACCGGGCCGATCCGGGCGAACCCAGCAATCCCAACAAGGCTAACGCCAAGCTGCCTTTCCCTGTTTTCTTCAGAAAATCCCTGCGGTCCATACCGGCGGGCCCGTCTCCATCCCCCGGCTCCGTCATCGCGTTGTCCTTGTTTTGATCTGGCTTTTCGTATTGATCCGAATCAGGCCTTTGCCGCGTTGCGAGGATATATCTTATGCTGTCTGATATCTTTGCACTCTCCTTAAACCCTTTATGCGCCGCGACCGTAAAAGTCGGAAGGGTGAAAATCTTTCCGTCAACGATATCATGAACGGGAACTCCCTCAAAATTTGCGGCGGGGATAAAAGATGTTCTCTGAGAGATATAATTGCCCTCGGGGCCGTTTAACGAATATCCCCCGGAAAAATATTTTTTAGGTATCAACTGTTGTGTGTGCGGATCATAGTCCTCGCGTATGTAATCGTATACCCCGCGTTTAAAGGATTCGATATACTGGGCGTAAATTTTTTCTTTGACGTGCTTGTCTTCAAGTTCAATGCCGGCGACCTTTTTACGGTCCATGTACGCCTTTCCCAACAGGCTCTCTTTAAGCCGTCTTTTAAACCACGCGGCCAGAAGCAGTGAATAATGAACCTGCCTGAGGCTGGCGAAATTTTCGCCCTCGTTCACTTCCTTCTCGATGGCGGGGATAATAACTTCTTTGACTATTTTTGACGAGACCCCGCTTAATTCTTTGACATCAGATTCCTTGAGTTCTTCCGTCTTCAGGCGTTCATTTTGAAGATTGGCCTCCAGTGCCAGGTAGTCCTCTTCCAGCATGACTTCCATTCTGCTTTCACCTATAATAGCTCCATTTTTGTCTTCATAAATGACCGCGCGGCCGGGGACAATCCAGACCTTGTTGAAAGTATTAACCGGGATTTCCGTCGTCCCGTAAAGTTCGTAGGCCTTTTGGTAGACTTTATCCCAGAATTCTTTCCCAAGCTTTTCGTCAGGATACATCAGCGATGCCGTAAGCTGTTTAAGCATATAATCCTGGGCCAGAAGATCTCTGCCCATCCCCGTCATGCCGAATTCTTTGGGAATGATTCTCTCCGATTCATAGGGCGACAAATTGACCCAGATGTCTTCTTCCGGCACGGTCAGCGCGGCCAAAAAATATTTGATCAGCTTTGCACCTTCCTTTTCCAAGTCTTCTTTCTTAGTGTCCGCCTGGCCTGTATCCATAATAAAATCAAAGCGGAAGGGTTCGTCGGGAAAAATCTTGATGCCAATCAGTCTCGGCGGAATGAATCCGGCGGTAGGCGTCACCATTGTGCCCGGAGGCGGGAGTCCCAGGAGGGTCTGGGCCGATATGCTTTGAGGAAAGATGCTTGCGGATGTCAGTGAAAGAATCAGAAAAAAGATAAATGAACGAAAAAGACAGTATCGTTTGATTCTTTCATAGCAATACACGCGCTGATCCTTTCATCACTATTAAATGATTACCCTATTGATTATCGGAACATGAATAATTCTTCTACTTATATTATAAACTGAATCATTATAAATATTGGAGGGATAAAGAAAGCGATTTCTTTCTGAGGCTTGGTTGATCTATAAGTCGTTTTCCACCAATTATTAGATGAAATTATAAAAACAGGTATGTTTTAAAATTGATGAGAAAGATTAGCCAAGGCAATCTATTATGCTCATTTTCCCCAAAGTCGTTTATTGTATGTGAAATAATCTATGAGATAGAAAATGGCGGGGCTTTCCTGCTTGGGATTTTTGACAAGTCGGAGAAGACATCCCGGGATCTTTTCGCCGCGGGTCCTTAACCGGTCTGCGGTCCGGAACGGAGCTGGTCCTGGATCAATTTATTGATGCTTTCGCCGTTTTGTTTGGCCTTGATGGCCAGTTTTTTATGGAGGGACGCGGGAATCCTCAAGGCGATCCTGCCTGAAAATTTTTTGTTCGCGGTTTCCGGCGGCAAGGGCCGCCCTTCCTTCCGAAGAGTCGCGACCGCCTCTTCAACCGCCGCGCATAAGTCCCGGAAAACTTTTGACTGATCCTTTCCGTGCACGCCGCCAAGAATCAATCCGGGCGCGGTCCCGACATAACAGCCGTCTTCCTCGGACCATTCAACCACCTTCAGATATTTGTCGGACAATTTTCGGCTCATTGGGCCACCTCCTTCAAGGCCGCTTGAACGGCCTTCTCCTGATAACGCAGGGCATCGTCCCCGGGGTTGCCTGAAATCACCACCGGATAACGACATCCGGGATGCGTAAAATTTCTATGGTTCCCTTTGCCCCCGCGGTCTTTAAACCCGGCCTTCTTAAGATCAGCGATCAACTGGCGGATTTTCCTTGGCACACATTAATGATATCATTTTGATATCATATTGTCAAGATGCCCATGGACCTACCCCGGGATCTTTTCGCCGCGGAGGATGGGGGACAGGGGGCTGGCGTCGATGCGCAGGCCGCCGTCGTGCTCGATCCTGATCGTGTAGAGATAGCCGGGGACGAACTTCGCGCCCGGGGCCTCGATCTGGGCGTTCTTGATGCCTCCGCCGGCGCGGCCGCTTTTCAGGGCGTGCTCCCAGAACCGCGACCAGAGTTCTTCCTCAAAGGGGCCGGAGGCCTCTTTGAGCTTGTACCCGGCCGGGATCTCGTTCACCGGCGTGATGACGAATTCCTCGGTGTCTTCCCCGTCCAGGAAAAAGACCTTCCAGAAGAGATAGGCGCTCTTGCCCTTCCAGCGGTCGGCCTCCCGGACATGCATGTCGTCGAACCGGACAACCAGCGACTGAAACTGGATGATGTTGCCGGTGAAGGTGAAATACCGCGGAGACAGCGGCCGGCCCATGGTGTCGTATTCCAGGAATTTGACGGTTGTGCATGTCTTGTCCCTCTTCTCGTCGCGGCGGACTCCTGTGACGAGGACCTCGGCGACGCGCGTCTCGGCCTCCAGTCGCTCGATCATTTTTTTAAGGACGGCGTTCTCCCGCAGATGGCGCACGGAGACATGATAGACCCCCCACGCCGCCGAAACGAGCAAACCAGTCATCAGTACGGCGGATACAAATCCTTTACGAACCATCTCATTCCTCTTTTTTGGGGGCGTTGAGGTAGTCCAGGAGGAGCTGGGCGAAGTCCGCCTCGGTGACCTCGCCGAGGTAGTCATCGGCCCCGGCCAGGCGGCAGAGGCGGATCTTTCTGTCGGTTCCGGATGAGGACGCGTCCTTTCCGGGCGTCTGCGGTGACAGGACGTGAAGGCTGTACGTCAGGATGAAGAGGTCCTTAAGGATCGAGATGCTGCGCAGGGCCCTGATGATTTCGTCGGAGGGGATGTCCTCAAGCGCCACGTCGATCACCAGGACCCCGGGATTGGCGCGTACGGCTTCGCGTAAAAGCTCTTTCCCGTCACGCACCCAGACCGCGTCCTCGGCCTGTTCTTTAAGGTCTTCGGCCATCCGGCGTCCGGTCTCGGGATTGCCGGCCGCGATCATCATCGGGCCCGCAGACGCTTTCTCCTCTTCGGACAGCTTCGCTTTCACGCCGAGAACTTTTTCGATCTTTTCGAGAAGATCCTGGGCCTCAAAGGGCTTGGTTAAAAACTCATCGGTGCCCATCGCCAGGAATGTATCTTTCATGCCGGCGCGCGCGGTGAGAACAATAACGGGGATATGCCGCAGGCCCTCGTACTGCTTGATCTCCTTGTAAAAGGCAAATCCGTCCATCCGGGGCATGACGACGTCGAGGACGATCACGTCCGGCGCCTCCCGGGCGATCAGCTCCAGGGCATGAAGACCGTCCGCGGCCGCGCGCACGTCGAATCCGCCGCGTTCCAGCTTGCGCCGCATCATCTCCCGCGCGTCGAGCTCGTCATCAACAATAAGGACTTTCTTTCTGTTCATCGGCCGGCCTCGCTGTCTTTATTGTACCGCCGGAGGGGGGGAATCACAAAACGGAAATGGAAAAACAAAGGGGCGCCACGCGGGGCGGCCCGGCAGGCCTGTCATGGCTTCCGGTAAATCACCACCTTCGCCGGATGGCAGTCTTTCTCCGGGCAGGCCGAACAGGCCATGTCGCAGAATGGGCATTCCCTCCTGTTCACCTTCCCTTTTCTCACCAGCAGGTCCATCATCTTCTCCATGGCCGTCTCCTCGACGGAAAATCGTACCGACAGGTCGTAAAGGGACACGGCCCCGTTTTTATTGACATACTCCTGGATCTCGCCTAACACCCCCGTACACCTCCCCGCCCGCGCGCCTTCATCTTGAGCGCGAAATAGAAAACACAAAACACCGCGGCCACAAAGGCAAGCCACCCCGACGAAGCGGCGGGGTGCCGCCAGAAGGTCGCGGCCTGGTAAAACACCGTCGCCGCCGCCCAGGCCAGGAAGGTCAGATACGCCGTGCTGAACAGCATCCAGTTGCGGTTCAGTTCCCGGCAGATGGCCGCCGAGGCCGACAGGCAGGGCATATACAGAAGGATGAAGAGCAGGTACGCGAAGCCTCCGGCCGGCCCGTCAAAATATTCGCGCAAGGCGGTGTACGTGGAGTCCCGCACCTCCACCTCGACGGAAACATCTTCCCGTGACCGGTCGAAAAAACTGCCCAGGGCGAAAGGCATGGACAAATCCTTGATATTCCCGGGAACCGAGGCGAAGGCCCTCTGGACACCGCTCACAATGCCCGCCCGGTCATCCCCGGACGGAACGACTTCCCCGTCTCCCTCCATTTGGCTGTAAAGGGCGTCGAGCGTGCCGATCACGGACTCCTTGGCAAAGACGCCCGTGAATATCCCCATCGCGGCCGGCCAGTTCTCGCGGCGGATCCCCATCGGCGCGAACACGGGGACGATCACCTTGCCGGTCCGGCTGAGGACGGAATCCGCGGCCCGGCCGCTCCCCGCCGTTCCCCCGACGCGGACGGCGTTCAAGACTGTCAAAATGACGACGATCAGGATAATGATCTGGCCGGCCTTAAGGATAAAGGCGCTGAGCCTCCCCCAGGTATGGATGAAAATCCCCCGCAGGGTCGGGACGTGGTAAGGCGGGAGCTCCATGAGAAAGGTCGCGGCCTCGCCCTTGAGGATCGTCTTCTTCAGGATGACCGCCGTAAAGACGGCCATGGCGATCCCGATCATGTAAAGCGCGAAAACGATGAACCCCCCGTTGTCCGGAAAAAAGGCGGCCGCGAACAGCGTGTACACCGGGAGCCTCGCCCCGCAGGACATCATGGGGTTCATCAGTATGGCCAGGATGCGGTCCTTTTCCTGTTCGAGCGTGCGGGTGGCCATGATCGCGGGCACGTTGCACCCGAACCCCAGGAGCATCGGGACGAACGCCTTGCCGGGCAGGCCCACGGCGCGCATCATCCGGTCCATGACAAAGGCCGCCCGGGCCATGTACCCCGAATCCTCCAGGAAGGCCAGGCACAGAAACACGAAAAAGATCGGCGGGATAAATGTCGCGACGGTCTGGATCCCGCTGCCGATCCCGTCGGCCAACAGCGTTTCGAGAAAGAGCGGGGCTCCCGCGGCGGTAATCATCTTCCGGGTCCCCTCCACGAAGACCGTGCCGAACAGGATGTCGAAAAAGTCGATAAAGCTTCCACCCAGATTGACCGATATCCAGAACGTCAGGTACATGGCCAGAAGGAACAGGGGGATGCCCAGGAACCGGTTGAGGACGATCCTGTCGATGGCGTCGGAGACGTCCCGCCGGACAAGGTCTCGCTTGTCGACGACCTTCTTGCACACAGAGTTGATAAATCCGTAACGCGTGTCGGCGATGATGATATCCGGGTCCTCTCCCCGTATACCGCGGATCTCGGACGAGGCCCCGCGCACGATCCTTTCCAGCTTTTCGTCGCAAGCGCATTCGGCCAGCCGTATATCCCCCTCCAGCAGTTTGATGGCCGCCCAGCGGGGGTCGCCGTTTAACAGCGGACAATGGGCCTTGAGATGCTCCTGGATGGTCCTCAGATTGTCCTCGACCTCCGGAGGAAAATAGAGCTTGGCCCGGGGTCTCCTGCCGTTGCCGCCGGCCCTGCGGATACACTCCCCGAGGGCCTCGAGTCCCACGCTCTTGTTGGCCACCATGGGGACGACGGGACAATCGAAAATCTTCTCAAGCTGCGCGGTATCTATCCTGACCTTCTGCTGCCTGACGCGGTCCATCTTGTTGAGGACGACGATCATCGGCACCTTCATCTCCAGGAGCAGGACCGTAAGATAAAGGTTGCGTTCGATATTCGAGGCGTCGACAATGTTGATGATCAGGGAAGGTTTTTCATGCAGGATGAAATCGCGGGCGATCGCCTCGTCCAGCGACGAGGTGGACAGGGAATAAATGCCCGGCAGGTCCACGACCTCCGCTTCTTTACCCGGTAAAGAGAGCCGGCCGCTCTTGCGTTCGACGGTCACGCCCGGCCAGTTCCCTATCTTCTGCCGGCCGCCGGTGAGAGCGTTGAAGAGGCTCGTCTTCCCGCTGTTGGGATTGCCCGCAATGCCTATGATGATATTGTCCTGACCGGGTTGCATGATGAATCCGACCCCCCCCGCGGCGGGGGGGATCATTACAGCCTTTCCACAATGACCGAACGGGCCTCTTCCTGGCGCAGGGTCAGGTGATAATCCTTGACGACGATCTCGACCGGATCGCCCAGTGGCGCCCGGCGGGTTATGGAAAACTCCGCCCCTTTCGTCAGTCCCATCGTCAAAAGTTTTTGACGGTAAGCACGCTCCATGGGGCGGTAACCGGTCACGCGGCCGCGCTCGTTCACGTCCATTTGATCCAGAGTGATGTTCATAACAGTCTAAACCGCGTTCCGTCCGTCCGCGTGAATAATCTTTCCCCGCGGCCGGACCCTTTTAAAACCATTTCTTCCTTTTGAAGTAGGCCAGCATGGAGAGTCCGAGGACGGCCATGACCCCCAGGACGGCGAAGTACCCCAACTTCCAGTCCAGTTCCGGCATGTGCCGGAAATTCATCCCGTATATCCCGGCGATAAAAGTCAGGGGGATGAAGATGCTGGCGAACATGGTCAGGACCTTCATGATCTCGTTCATCCGGTTGCTCATCATGGAGAGATAGACATCGTGCATGCCGGAGACCATGTCCCGGAATCCCTCGATGGTATCGATCACCTGGATGGTGTTGTCGTAGACGTCCCTGAGATAAAACCGCGTGGCCTTCCTGATAAGTCTCGTGCCCTCGTTGCGCTGGAGACCGTTGATGACCTCGCGCAGGGGCCAGATCTGCCTGCGCAGGAAGATCACGTCCCTTTTCATGTCATGGAGGCCGCGGACCATGTCCGGATCGACGTCCTCCCCCGTCAGGGCGTTGTCCATGTCTTCGATCTCATCGTCGAGTTTTTCCAGGATGACGAAATAATTGTCGACCACGGCGTCCAGAAGGGTATAGGCGAGGTAATCCGCCCCGCTCTTGCGGACCTGGCCCCTGTTGTTCCGGATGCGGTCCCGGATCGGGTCAAAAACGTCGCCGCGGGTCTCCTGGAAAGAAATGACATAGTCCGCCCCGAAGATAAGGCTGACCTGCTCGGCGAGCATGTCTCCGTCCTCATCTTCATATAGCATCTTGAGGATGACGAACAGGTAATCCCCGTAGTCCTCGACCTTGGGCCGCTGGCCGGTGTGCAGGACATCCTCCAGCACCAGCGGGTGGACGCCCAGCTGCCGGCTGATCTGCTCAAGCACCCCTCCGGTCACCCCTTCGATATTGACCCAGGTCACCCTGCCCCTCGCGGCCCTGAAAGATCCCTGCCCGAGGGCATGGAGCTCTTTCTCCTCGAACTGGTCTGCGTCATACTCGAAACAGGTTATCCGGAGAGAGGCGGGAGGCGCGGCGCCGTCGCCGGTGATCGTGCCGGGCGGGACCCCTTTTCTTTTGGCCAGGTTTTTGAGAAAGCGCGTCATGCCTCAATCCACGTAAAGCGGTTTATCCGGTCAAACGGGTTCAGCGATGAAAGGTATTATGAGGAGTCGGGGAGATTCTGGACTACATCTCCCGACGCCTCATCCCGGGGAGCGGAGCGATAATGGATCTATGGAGCCCCGCGGGCAAGCCCGGTTATCCGACTTCGTAAATCTTCAGGCGCAATCCGACGAAGCGCCACGGCTTTTAGTCCGCATTCATCCACGGCTAAAAGCCGTGGTATTCTGCGAAGTCGGATAAGATCCTTCGCCCTTCGGGCTTCAGGATGAGCTCTCGGGAAAGGTAATCTCAAAGAACTCCCCGAGAGCTCAGGTATTATAAGAAATTCCCGGGCAGGGCGCAAATGAATTCACCCTTCGTTAAACGCGTATCCAGCATTGAATAAATTGTGAGAGACCCTATTTATCGTCCGTCAGGTCCGCCAGACTGGTCTGCTCCAGAAAATGAAAATAAGCGTCGCGCACGGCCTTCCAGTGATCATGCACGCTGCAGGGACGGCTTGACGAGCATTTCCCTTCCCTTAAAAGACATCCCGACCAGCGGCTGACGCGCTCTATGGGTTCGACGATATCCATCAGCCGGATCTTTTCGGGCGGGCGCGACAAACGGAACCCACCGCCCAGGCCCTTTTGAGAAGTGACCAGCCCTTCGCCGGTCAGGCTCTGCAGCAATTTGCCCAGGTAGTTCTTCGGGGCGTTGATCGTCCGCGCCACATCGCCCACCCCGGCGCATTCTCCCTCCGGCAGTCTGGCCAGTTCGAGGAAGGCCTTGATCGCCTGAATACTGGTTTTGTTCAACATGACTCCCGCCTCCTATTCCAACTAATCGCATGTGATTATATTATTAATTTCGGATTTGTCAAACCGGATCCCCGCGGGCATACCCCTGGATGGATGTCGAATCCCGAAGGGGCGATGCCTGCCTGACGGCAGGCAACCGCGTTTTTAAAAGATTGCCTCGTCCCCGGCCCTCGGCGTGGGGCTCGCGATGACAGCCCTGGAAAACCGGGGAAACTCCGCTTTTGTTTTTCCTTGATATTTCGTCTAACTTTCATTATGATTCAATTCTGAAGTCTTTAACTTCCGTCAACCCGAATCAGGCTGTCTCGCATGCCGCTGGATACATTCTTCAATCCCGAATCTGTCGCCGTCGTGGGGGCCTCCCAGCAGAAAGGCAAGGTCGGCCATGAGATCCTGGCCAACATCATCCGCTGCGGGTTCAAAGGAGACGTCTTCCCGGTCAATCCCAAGGCCGACAAGATCCTCGACAGACCGTGTTTTCCCGACTTAAGCTCCCTCCCAAAGACGCCCGACCTTGTCCTTATCATCGTCCCGGCCAAAATCGTGCCTTCCATCATGGAGGAATGCGTGAAGGTCCGCGTCAAATCGGTGGTCATTATCACGGCCGGCTTCAAGGAGACCGGCAAAGAGGGCAAGGAGCTCGAGGACAGGGTCGTCCATATCGCCCGGCGGGGGAACATCCGCGTACTCGGACCGAACTGCCTAGGCGTCATCTCCACCCCGAACAGGCTCAACGCCAGTTTTGCCGGCGACCTGCCCATGAAGGGCGCCACGGCCTACATCTCGCAATCCGGCGCGCTCGTGGCGGCCATCCTCGACATGGCCAACGCGCAGGGACTAGGCTTCAGCAAGCTCGTCAGCATGGGCAACAAGTCGGACGTCAACGAACAGGACCTCATTGAGGCCCTGGAGAAGGACAACGAGACAAGAGTCATCGCCGGCTACCTGGAGAGCATCTCCGTGGGCAGGGAATTCGAGCGGACGGCGGAGAGGATCTCCCGCCGCAAACCCGTTCTGCTGATCAAGTCCGGCGGTTCCGCCGCGGGCGCGCAGGCGGCCTCCTCCCATACCGGGAGCCTCGCCGGCGGGGAAGCGGCCTACGACGCCGTGTTCAAAAAGGCCGGCATCATCCGGTGCCAGTCCCTCACCCAGCAGTTCAATTATGCGCGGGCGTTCGTCAGCCAGCCGCTGCCCCGCGGCCCCCGCGTCGCCGTCATCACCAATGCCGGGGGCGCCGGGATCATGACCGCCGACGCCATCGAGTCCCACGGGCTGGACTTCGCGTCCCTCGGCGAACAGACCAGGAAAAAGCTGTCCGACAAACTCCCGCCCGCGTGCAACATCAACAACCCGATCGACATCCTCGGCGACGCACTGACGGACCGGTACGCGTACGCCCTGGAGACCGTTATGGACGACGGGGACATCGACGCGGTCATCGTCATCCTGACGCCCCAGGCCATGACCCGGGCCGCGAAAACGGCGGAGGCGGTCGTAAGGATATCAAAACAAAAACCGGACATCACGGTCCTGGCGTGTTTTCTCGGCGCGTCCAAAGTGCTGGACGGCATCCGGATCCTGCAGGAAGGCAGCATCCCGCAGTACGCGTCCCTCGAAGACGCCGTCGAAACCCTTCGGGTCATGGTCGAGGCCAGGCGGTGGCGGTCCAGGCCCAAACGCGTCGTCAAACTTTTCCCCGTCAACAGACACAAGGTCGAAAAGGTCATCGAAAAGCACCTGCGTGAACACAAACGCGAGATCGGCGAGACCGAGGCCAAGGACATCCTGGAGGCCTACGGGTTCGCCACGCCCCAGGGGGCCATCGCCACGAGCCCGGACAACGCCGCCGCCATCGCCCAGCAGATAGGCTTCCCCGTCGTGATGAAAATATGGTCGCCGGATATCATCCATAAATCCGACGTGGGCGGCGTGAGGATCGGCCTGCGCTCCCTCAGCGAGGTCAAGGACGCCTTCGACCTGATGATGTACCGCATCCCCAGGAAACAGCCGGATGCCGACATCCTGGGCGTGCTGGTCGAAAAGATGTCGACGGGCGGAAAAGAGGTGATCCTGGGGATGAACCGGGACCCCCATTTCGGCCCGCTGATGATGTTCGGCATGGGCGGGACGATGGTGGAGGTCCTCAAGGACGTCTCCTTCTACCTGGCGCCGGTCACCGCGGACGAGGCCAGACTGATGCTCAAAAGCACGCGCACCTACCGCGTGCTTGAGGGGTTCCGGGGCGAGGAAGGCGTGGACATCGAGGCCCTGGCGGAGGGCATACAGCGGCTCTCACAGCTTGTCACCGAATTTCCGCAGATCAAGGAGCTGGACATCAACCCCTACGTGGTGGGTCCGGCGGGAACAACCCCGATCGCCGTCGACGCCAGAATGAGCGTAGAAGACGCGAAATAACCGCGCGGAGCTAACTATGCCGAATGACGCAGGCTGGGAAGACAGGTACAGGGACAAGGTCGTGGAGGCGCCCTTCGCGATCAAGGCCGTGAAGCCCGGCGACAGCATCTTTATCGGCACGGGCTGCGCCCAGCCCCGGCACCTGGTGAGGGCGCTGGTCGAACACTCCCAGTCCATTTACGACGCGCGGATCGTCCACCTCCTCACGGCCGGTGAGGCCCCTTACACGGACGAGAAACTGGCCGAGAAGTTCAAGATGAACACCTTTTTCGTCGCCGATAACGTCCGCCACGCCCTCGCCCGCGGCATAGGCAACTACACGCCGATCTTCCTTTCCGAGATCCCGGCGGAATTCGAAAGCGGGCGCATCCCCCTGGACGCGGCGCTGATCAGCGTCACCCCCCCGGACGCCAGCGGCATGTGCAGTCTCGGGGTTTCGGTCGACATCGTCAAAGCGGCCGTCGCCAACGCGCGGCTCGTCATCGCCCAGGTCAACGGCCAGATGCCCCGCACCTTCGGCGACAGTGCCGTACACGTCAGTTCCATCGATATGCTGGTCTCCGCCGACGAACCGGTCGTGGAAATCCCGCTCCCGGAATCGGACGAGGCCCTTCGGAAGATCGGCCGCAACATCGCCCGGCTGATCGACGACGGCAGCACCATCGAATGCGGGATCGGCCGCATCCCCCAGGTGCTGGCCGAGTATCTCAAGGACAAGAAGGACCTGGGCGTGCACACCGAGATGTTCAGCGACTGGATCATCGACCTCATCGAGTGCGGGGCCATCACCTGCGCGAAAAAGACGATCAACCGCGGGAAGGTGGTGGCGAGTTTCTGCATGGGCACCAAACGCCTCTACGATTACATCAACGAGAATCCGTTCTTCGCGTTCCACCCCACCGAATACGTCAACGACATCGACGTCATCAGCCGGCACGAGCGCATGGTGGGGATCAACGTGGGGCTCGAGGTCGACCTGACCGGGCAGGTCTGCGCCGACTCGCTGGGCTATCAATTCTACAGCGGCATCGGCGGCCAGGTGGACTTTATCCGCGGATGCGCGCGGAGCCGCGGGGGAAAACCGATCATCGCCATGCCCTCAACGGCGAAGGACGAAAGCGTCTCGCGCGTCGTGCCCCACCTCACCGAGGGCGCGGGTGTCGTCACCACGCGGGGCGACGTTCATTACGTCGTGACAGAGTACGGCACGGCCTATCTCCACGGGAAGAGCATCCGGCAGAGGGCCCTAGATCTGATCAACATCGCCCATCCCAAGTTCCGCAAAGGGCTCCTGCAGGCGGCCAAAAAACACAACTATATTTACGAAGACCAGATAGAACTCGCGTGGGAAAACATCGACTATCCCCAGGACCTGGAAAAATACGAGACCCTGCAGGACGGGACCGAGATCTTTTTCCGTCCGGTAAAACCGGCCGACGAATCGGCCCTCGCGGGCATGCTCTATTCATTGAGTGAGGAATCCGTCCGCAAACGCTACATGTCGCGTACCGTCTCCTTTCCCCACCGCGACGTCCAGCAGTTGACGAACATCGATTACCGGAACAACCTCGCCATCGTGGGCGTCGTCCCCAGCCTCTCGGGGGAGGAGATCGTCGCCATCGGTCAGTATTTCCTGGACCCGGGGCAAAACACCGCCGAGGTGGCCTTCATCGTCCAGGACGAGTGGCAGCAAAAGGGCATGGGGACCCTTCTTCTCCGGTTCTTGAGCGAGGTGGCCCGGTCCAGGGAGGTCAGCAGGTTCCACGCCAAGGTCCTGCCCCAGAACAAGGCCATGCTCGCGGTCTTCCACAATTCCGGTTTTAACGTCAGGACCGAATTCGACGGCGAAGTCTACGATGTCGTCTACGATCTCAATGAATAGGGTCAGCCGTTTATCCTCATCCGGAATAACGGTCATAACGCGGAAATGCGAGGTGCGTCTTGACAGGCAGGTCATCCGTCTTTATTTATTCCCGGGACGTCGAACGGTTCCCTTACCCCGCCGATTGTCCCTTTAAAACCGAGCGCGTCGTCCAGACGCGAAAGACGCTGGAATCCATGGGGCTCCTGGCCGGGCCCGGGAAAAAAGAAGCGCGGCCCGAACCCGCCGGCAGAGAGTACCTGGAGACCTTCCACACGGCCGGATACCTGGACACGCTGAAAGAGTGTGACGGGGGCCGATGGCCCATGGACGCCCTGCACAGCGGGATCGGCGGGCCGGACACCCCCGTTTTCAAGGGGATGTACGGTTACGGCGCGCTTGCCGCCGGGGCCACACGGCTCGGCGCCGACATCCTGCTGTCCGAGGAAGCGGACGTCGTCTTCAGCCCCTCCGGCGGCCTGCATCACGCCGGGCCCGGGCTGGCCGCGGGCTTCTGTTACATCAACGACGTCGCCCTGGCCTGCCGGCATCTGGCGCACAACGGCCGCAAAGTCCTGTACCTGGATATCGACGTGCACCACGGGGACGGCGTGCAGAACGCCTTTTACGACAGGGACGACGTCATGACGGTTTCCCTGCACGAAAGCGGCGATTCCCTTTATCCCGGGACCGGGACCGTCGCCGAAACCGGAGAGGGCAAAGGCAGGGGCTTTTCGGTCAACGTCCCCCTCCCTGCCGGCACGTACAACGACCTTTACTGGACATGTTTTACGCGGGTCATGATCCCCCTGGCCGAGGCCTTCGCTCCCGACGTCGTCGTCCTGGAATTCGGCGCCGACGCCCTCGCCGGTGATCCCCTCGCCCACCTCAGGCTGACCAACACCGTCTACGTCAAGATACTAAGATTCCTTCTGGGCCTCGACACGCCCCTGCTCGTAACCGGCGGCGGGGGCTACAACGTGTCCAACACCGTGAGGGCCTGGGCCCTGGGCTGGAACGTCTTGACCGGAGGGGATCAGGAGCTGGACAAGGCGAATCTGGGACTGGGAGGGGTCATGCTGGAGACGACCGACTGGTCCGGCGGCCTGCAGGACCGCGAGCTTCCCGTCACCGGCGATGAGCGGCGGTCCCTCGAACCCGTCGTGGAGGAGACGATCAGGCGGATTAAGACGGCGGTCTTCCCCCTGCACGGCTTGTCATGAATGTTATCGCGCGTCTTTGCTGTTCAAACTGCAGTCATTGTGAGTCACCATGTTTGGCGGGCAGGAGGGCGGCTCCATTGCCGTCCAAATGGCTGTCATCGAGAGGATCCCAGGTCATCCCGGAATAGATTCCGCCTTGCCTAAAATGTCAGTTCCCTGTACACGGGATACGGCGCAAAAAAACGGGAGGGTTCCCTGAAGAACCCTCCCGTCATTCAACAGGCCTGCGGAAAAAACTTTAAGCCTCCGCCTTCGCCTGGAGCGGTTTTTTCAGCGCGAGGACAAGCGCCGCCGCGGCAAGGCATGAGACGGCCGCGATGAGGAAGGGCGCCGTCCATACGTCCACGCCCGCGCCCGACCGCGCGGCGGCGTCCTTGAAGAACCCTGCCACCTGCGGCCCGGCTACGCCGGCGACCCCGTAGGCCAGAAAGACCCAGCCGTAGTTGGGGCCGAGATTTTTGCTGCCGAAATAATCGGCGGTCGCCGTCGGGAACAGTGCGAAGTTGCCTCCGAAATTGAATCCGATGATGCTCGCCCCGGCGATCAGGCCCCATTCGGAGGCTCCCAGTTTAAGAAAGGCCAGCATAATGAGCCCCTGGATGAGACACATCAGGAACAGGGCCGCCTTGCGTCCGATCTTGTCCGAGACCGTCCCCCAGGCGATCCGGCCCAGCCCGTTAAAGATGGCGTAAAAGGCCATGGCCGTCCCGGCGATGACGCCGGCCGCCTCGGCCGATTCAGCAACCCGGCCGGCCTGCAGGGCGTCGATCCCGAAAAGGCGGACGCAGTAGATCACCATCAGGCCGGCCAGCGCCGATCCGATGAAGATAAAGAGCAGCAGATAATACTGCGGCGTGCGCAGCATCTCCCGGCTGGTCATATCGACGGCGCCGAAGGGCTCCCCGCCTATGGCTTCGGGCGGCGACCACCCCCGGGGGACATAGCCCTCGGGCGGGTCCACCATCACCAGGCTCCCCAGCATGACGCCTGCCAGAAAGATAACTCCGTAAATAATGAAAACACTCTGGACCCCCGGAAGGCCGAAAAGGTTAGCGGTATTCAAAAGCCCGCCGAACCAGCTGCCCGCCAGTTTGACCCACAGCGTCGCGCCGAAACCGAAGCCGGCCACACCCAGCCCGGCGATCAGGCCCTTTTTGTCCGGGAACCATTTCACGCCCACGGCGATCGGCACGACATAGGCCAGGCCAATCCCGGCCCCGCCGATCAGGCCGATGCAGACAAGCTGCATCACAAAGGACCGCCCGAAAAACCCTCCCAGGATGTATCCCGCGCCGAGTACGAGGCCGCCGAGCATCGCCGCCCTGCGCGGCTGTTTTTTGGCCCAGGGCCCGGCGAGCACCATGACCACCGCGAAGGTCGCCAGGCCCGCGGAAAAGATCCAAGCGGCCTGGGTCGCGCTGAAACCGTATTCCCCTCCCGCCTCTGCCGGGACGGTGATCTTTTTAGTAAAAACGCTCCAGGCGTAGATGGCCCCCAGACACAGCTGGATCAGTATCGCTCCGGCGACCACCCGCCATCTGTTCATGAGTTTTTCCGAAGACATTTTCTTTCCTTTTAAGGTCAGGTTAAAATGAAGAAGAGGCCCTGGACCGCACGGTCCAGGGCCTCTTGTTTTTTCCCGGTTATCCTATGTTCTTCCGTTCCTCGATGAGCTTCTCGACGACGCTTGGGTCCGCCAGCGTCGTGATGTCGCCCAGATTGTCCGTGCTCTTCTCGGCGATCTTGCGCAGGATGCGGCGCATGATCTTTCCGGACCTCGTCTTGGGGAGCGCCGGCGCGAACTGGATGGCCTCGGGAGCGGCGATAGGCCCGATCTCCTTGCGCACGTGCCGGACAAGCTCTTTCTTCAGCTCGTCGGTGGCCTCGACGCCTTCGATCAGGGTCACGTAGGCGTACAGGGCCTGGCCCTTCACCTCATGGGGCACGGGCGTCACCGCGGTCTCCGCCACCTTGGGGTGGCTGACCAGGGCGCTCTCGACCTCCGCGGTGCCGATGCGGTGGCCGGAGACGTTGACGACGTCGTCGATCCGGCCCATGAGCCAGTAATCCCCCTCTTCATCGATGCGGCAGCCGTCACCGGTGAAGTAGATGTCGGGGTACATCGTAAAATAGGTGTCGACAAACCGGTCATGGTCGCCCCACATGGTCCGCATCATGCCGGGCCACGGCTTGCGGATACAGAGTTTTCCGCCTTCATTGACATCGCACTCGGAACCGTCGTCGCGCAAAACCACGGGGTCGACGCCGAAAAACGGACGCGAGGCGCTGCCGGGTTTCAGTGTGTGCGCGCCCGGAAGGGGTGTGATCATGAAGCCCCCCGTCTCGGTCTGCCACCAGGTATCGACGATGGGACACCGGCCGCGGCCGATCTTCTCGTAATACCAGATCCAGGCCTCCGGGTTGATCGGTTCGCCGACGGACCCCAGGATCCGCAGGGAATCCAGCTTGTACTTGGCCGGCCATTCGTCTCCCTGACGCATCAGCGCGCGGATCGCCGTCGGTGCCGTGTAAAAGGCCGTCACGCCGAACTTGTCGCAGATCTGCCAGAATCGGCCGGCATCCGGATAGGTCGGCACGCCTTCAAACATCAGAGAGGTCGAACCGTTGGCCAGGGGCCCGTAGGTGATGTAGCTGTGTCCGGTGACCCAGCCGATGTCCGCCGTGCACCAGAAGATATCGTCGTCGTGGATATTAAAAACCAGTTTATGGGTGAGGCTGGCGTGGAGCAGGTACCCGCCGGTGGTATGGACAACGCCCTTGGGCTTGCCGGTCGAACCCGACGTATAGAGGATGAACAGCGGGTCCTCCGCGTTCATTTCTTCCGCCGCGCATTCCTCCGGCGCCCCGGCCATCTCGTCCCCGTACCAGGTGTCGCGTCCATCCTGCATGGCGCATTCGTCATCCGTGACCTTGACGACAACGACGTTCTCGATCGACGGCGTCGCCTTCAGGGCCTCGTCCGCGATCTTCTTGAGAGGGATCGCCTTGCCCGCCCGGCGGGACACGTTGCACGTGATCAGCATCTTGCAGTCGGAATCGTTCACCCGGCCGGAAATGGCGTCAGAACTGAAGCCCCCGAATATGATGGAATGGACGGCCCCGATGCGGGTGCACGCCAGCATGACGACGGCCAGCTCCGGCACCATGCCCATATAAACGGCGACCCTGTCGCCCTTCTTGATGCCTTTGCTCTTCAGGACGTTGGCGAATCTGCAGACCTCCTTGTGGAGTTCTTCATAAGAATACTTTTTGACTTGCGCGTCCGCGTCCCCCTGCCAGATAATGGCCGTCTTCCGGGCCACCGGCGTGCCCAAGTGCCTGTCGAGACAATTGGCGGAAACATTCAGTTTCCCGTCGGCAAACCAGGTATGCTCGATCTTCCGGCCTTTGGTATCCCATGTGTACCGGAGGCTCTGGGAGGGGTCCTTGAACCATTGGAGCTCCCTGGCCTGTTCCAGCCAGAATTTGTCGGGGTCGTTGATCGAGGCCTCCCACATCTTCTTGTATTCTTCTTCGCTCTTGATGTAGGCATTGGATTTCAGTTCCCTAGGCGGCGGGAATTTGCGCTTCTCGATCATCAGGGATTTCATCGTCGTGGACGGCTCAGCCATGGTCTGCTCCTTTTGTTATAGACGATTGTTTTTAAGGAAATGCGGCGAATGAAAAAACCGGGTCATTTCGGCAAAATGAATAGCACTATAGTAACAAAAGGGGAAACCAATTTCAAGTGCTAAAGGTCCGTGGGGGCTGCCCGTTTTCGGCTTTGGACAACGCGGAACCGGACCATAGGGGGGCTGCTGCTACTTCTTCTTCGGTTTATTATTCGCGACCGCCTCGGCCGTCGCCCTAGTCATGTTCAGGACAAGCTCCGCTTCCCTTTTCACCAGACCCATGGCCTCACGCCACGGGCTTGTCTTGATCTCGCGCACGGTATAGCCTTTGACGATAAGCTCCTCGTACAGACGCTGTATTTTTTCTACGCTCTTGTCCACAGCGAAATCTCCCGCCGTCCGCCGGGCCTCTTCCTTGACCTGCTCCAGTCTTTCCGCGGGAAGATCCCTGAGCCATTGAACCGCCCGGACGAAATCATCCGTGTCGTCCCGGGCGATCATCCTCCCGTTGACTTTATCGCGCACAACCTCCCGGACACCCGGGGCGTCCACGGCCGCCACCGGCACACCGGCGGCCATCGCCTCGGCCAGCACCAGCCCCTGCGTCTCGCTGTGCGAGCAGAAGGCAAAAACATCCATCGCGTGGTAGGCGTCGGCCAGGTCCCTGCCTTTCAGGATCCCCGGCAGGGCCACCCTGCCCTCAAGGCCCATCGCGCAAAACCGTTCTTTGAGCCCGCCGAGCGTTGGGCCGTCGCCCGCCACAAGACAATAGACATCGTCCGAGGCGCGCATCACGCCGCCCGCCGCCCGGACCCAGAATTCCATGTTCTTTTCCGGGGCGACGCGGCCGGCGTATCCGACCACAAAGGCTTTAGGAGGTATGCCGCGGGATTCCCGAAAGGCCTTCCCGTCGCCGCGCTCGAACTCCCGCGTGTAAATACCGGTGGGGGCCACGCTCACCGGCGACCTGACGCCGCGCTTTTTCAATAACCGCTCCACGCTTTGGCTGGGGACAAGGACGCGGTCGCAGAGGTTGGCGTAGCCGGTGGACAACCGGATGACAAAGTTTTTCAGCATGTCCGCGTCGCCGGGGACATAATGGGTGTATTCTTCGTACAGGGTGTGGTGCGTGAAGACAATGGGGGCCTGGTATTGCGCCGAGATGCGCTGGGCGGTGTCCCCGATGAGAAAAGGGTGATGGGTATGGACGATATCCGGCGCAAAACGTTTGAGGATCTGGTTCAGCTTCAAAGAGATCGGGACCTCGACGGAAAAATCCGTGCCGTTGAAATTCTGGATGGCGGGCACCCGGAAGACGCCATCCTCTTCAGGCTGACCCCTGGACTCCGGCGCGATGATCAGGACGCGGTGCCCCCGCTTTCTTAATTCGCCGCTCAAGACCTCGACGGACCGCTCAAGCCCGCCGACGATAGGCTTGTAGGTATTGGTCGTCATCACGATGTTCACGGCGGCGGCTCCTCCCCTGCCCTGCCCTTCAAGACCACCCCGCCGGACACAATGAACCGGACGGCGCGCTCGATGGAGATATCCGTCGGCTTCACGCGACCGCGGGGGACAAGGATGATCAGGCCGGAAAACGGCGCCGGCGCCAGGGGCACAAGGACGCTCACCAGGTCGCTGCCGCTGGCCTCGTTGAACTCCCGCAGGTGCTCGTTGGTGATCAGCCCCAGGGTATAGGAACCCTCCTTGGGATAGGGCACCAGCACCACCTTTTTGAACCTCTTCCGTTTTTCCTCGCTGAACAGGAAATCGGACAGCTCCTTGGCGGATGGATAGATGTGCGCGACCAGGGGGATCTTGAGGAAGAGCCGCTCGAAGACCGGCAGCAGCTTCTGTCCGAAAAAATGGTGATAGGCAAACCCCACGCCCAGGACAATACCGAAGAGGAGAAAAAAACCCAGGCCCGGAATGATGATGCCGTAGGTCCCGGCCAAATACGCGTTCACGTGCTGCCCCGCCAGTTTCTCCGCGAAATGGAACAGAAGATAGATCAGGTAGAACGTGATGAACAGGGGGAAGATAAGCGCGAGCCCCGTCAGCAGGTAACGGCGCACGCGGGATAACCGCGGCTGTTCTTTTCTGCCTTCGGTGTAGTGCTTGTTTTCCATAGTGTGTGCCGTCCTCATTGATTCGACAACAAGGCGGCGTCTTTTGCCCGTTTCTCTCGCTCACCACACGTGATTCAAATCAGGTTCGCGCTCAACCGCGATGGTGTCGAAGTGCTAGAGGGCCAGGTCAAGTCCGTCGAGAAATCCCTTGATCTCCTTGATCCGTTTCATCTTTTCCTGGACGATCATATCACAGATCTCCCGCGACTTAGAATAGACGACAACATCCCTCAGCCTGGTGTAGAGTTCTTTTAAGCGTTCTTCGCGCTCCAGGATCCTGGTGAAGACCTCTTCCGGAGACGCCCCGGGCCTGACCTCACAATCCGGCAGGACCGCCCTTGAGGAGACGACGGGGACGTTCTTGACGAATTCCGTCGATCCAAGCTCGTCGGGGTTGATCCGTTCAATGGCCGAAGGCTCTCCGGCGAGCCTTTCCCTGAGCGTCCTGAGCGCCGTCAGGGACCGCTCGTTTTCCAGGTTCTTCTCGGCGCCGTCCAGGAAACGGCGGAAGTCCTTCTCCAGGTCCTGGATGTTTCGGATGATTTCTTTTAACGACTGATACATGGATCCCCTTAAGACCGCGCGCCCCGGCGGCGCAGGATCAAGAGCAAAAAGAAAACGGCCGCCGTCAGCGCCGCCGCCAGAAGGAAACGGCCCCCCCTTTTCTGTCTGCGTCCGGACGTGATCCGTCGAAACGGGACGTTCCGGAGAACCGGCCCGCGCGCCGGCGCCGCGATGTCCGGTCTCATTGACCGCCTCGCGCAAAAACAGGGCGTCGTTTATGGCCTGGCCCGGCGCCGGTCCGGCCCGCAGGCTCACGGCCAGTCCCAGCGCGGCGACCAGACAGACCTTCGCGCGTCTATGTGTTCTTTTCATCGACGACAATATTCCGGGGGCTGTCCTGGATAAACGACTGGATGTTGTCCAGCGTCGTCTCGAGGATGCGCCCCACCGCCTCTCTTGTATTGAACGCGCTGTGCGGCGTGATAAAGACGTTGCGCAGGCGCAGGAGGACGTGGTCCGCCAGGAGCGTCTCCATGTTGTGGCTTTTCCGGTAGACGGAGCGCAGGAGTTCCGCCTCTTCCCGGATCGTCGGCTCCTCCGGAAGGACGTCCAGCCCCACCGCCGCCACCTTTCCCTCGGCCAGGGCCCGGATCAGGGCGTTGATGTCGATGATCGGACCGCGGGCGGTGTTGATAAGGACCGCGCCCTTTTTCATTTTGTCGAATTCTTTGTCGGAAATAAGATTGACGGTGTGTTTGTTGGCCGGGACATGCAGGCTGATGACGTCAGCCGACCCGAGAAGCTCGTCGAACGCGACGTAGCGGAACCCCAGTTGTTCCGCGAGTTTTTTGTCCGGCTTCACGTCGTAGGCCGCGACCCGCATGTCGAATCCCCGGGCCATCCGGATTACGAAGGCCCCGATGTGGCCCGTCCCCACGACGCCCAGCGTCTTGCCCTGCAGGTCAAAGCCGCGGAGACCCTGCAGGGAGAAATCCCCCCGCCGTGTCCGGTTGATGGCCTCGTTCAGGTTGTGGCTGATGGTCAGGATGAGCCCGAAGACATGTTCGGCGACGGTGTTTTCCCCGTAAGAGGGCACGTTGCACACCTTGACGCCTTTTTCCCGGCAGTAATCCAGGTCGATGTGGTCGTACCCCGTCGACCGTGTGGCGATCAGTTTCAGGTCCGGCAACTGTTCGAGGACCGCGCGTCCCATCTGTGAATAAATGAAGGTCGAAAGGACCTCGGTTCCGGCGAAGGATCCGGCGTTGTCCCGCGTCAACCCATCCGGCGAAAACCGCACGTCGTGCTCCGGCACCAGTTTCCGGAAGTATTCCTTTTCCCACGGTTCGACTTCAAAGACGCTTATCCGCATTTCCTTCTCCCTATGTGATAACAGGTTAATCCAGGCCCGGCCTTTTCATAATCCTAACCATGGTCCGGAAAGGCGCCGGTCCGGGAAACACGTATCCATTGACCGATTTATCTTCTTTTGTTCCCCCTTTATACTATAAAAAATTGTCATCTCTGATGATGGTCTCCTTCCGCCAATGATTGACTTTTTCCCGTTTTCCGCAACACAAGGGGGCCAGCCCCCGAAGGGGGCCAGCCCCCTTGTGTTTTCGCGGCCGGCTCACCCGCGCCGCGGCCGCGGGTCAGTCCAGCTTTTTTTCCAGCACCCTGAAAAGACTTTCGTCCCGGACAGCCAGACGCAGCGGCCCGGAATGCCAGTCCTCATAAAAATACGAACCGCGCGGCTCCAGCCGGTAATGCGCTTTCACGAAAGAAGAAAACTGCGCGCCCTCGTCATAGGAGTACAGGGCCACGGACGTGATATAGACCGGCGTTCCCTCCCGCAACAGCCGGTCCACCTCTTCCTGAAAACGTCCCAACTCTTCCGCGGTGTACATCCTCAGCCATTTCTGAGGCCGGGGCACCGTCGCGCGACCCGCGTAATACCGGATAAACAGCCTCTCGTCCGTCCCGACGATACGCGCGTCCTCTTCCGTCCTGGAACCGATCCAGCGCGCGAACTCCGGCAGGACGGCCCTTTCGCAGCGGAACTGCAGGACGGGATAGACGCGCGCGAACATGCCCGCGGCGATCAGCAGGAAACAGCCTGCCGCGACCGGGGCGATCCGCTTCTTATAGCCGGCGAAAACGGAAAACACATAGGCCGCCGCCAGGCACATCGGCGGCAGGGCAAGGACAAAATACCGCGCGGTGACCGTCATATACAGATTTCCGTAATACAGGACCGGGACCGCGAACCAGAGAAGGAGAAACGCCGCCAGCCGCGTCCTGCGCGCGCACAGGAGCAGGAACCCGCCGGCCACCGCCGCCGTCCCGGCCGGCGTGAAGTTCCGCCCCAGCCATTGCCCGACCAAAACCAGACGCGGCGAAAATATCCCGATATAGTTCTCGACGAGGCAGTAATGCACGTAGTCCAGGAACCGCCCGGCAAAACTTCCTTTCTGCCCCAGGACAAAGGGCAGATAGGAGAGGACGGCCGCACCCCCGGCGGACGCCAGCCACCTCAAACCGTCCGCGAAGCGCTTACGCCCCCCGACGCCATCCCGAGTTCCGTCTTCCCAGGCAAAGAATATCCAGGCGGTCGCCGGAAGGACCAGGACAAAATCCTGCGGGCGGCAGGCCGCCATCAGGCCGAAAGACACGCCGCTGAAGGCCAGGGACTTTCCCGTTCCCTCTTTCAAATAAATCAAGAGACAGTAAACGCCGGCAAGATGGAAAAACATGCACGCCGCGTGCCCCGAACCGTAAACCGTCAGCCCCAGGAATATCGGGGAAAGAGAAAAAAGCGCGGCGGCAAACACGCCCGCTTTTTCGCCGAACAGCTCCCTGGCGGCGAGGTACATCGCGCCGGCGGCCAGGGCGCCGAACACGGCACTCATAAGGTTGACGGCGAAGACCGGGTCCGCCGCTCCGGCCAGGCGCGTCAAAAATAAAGTAGCAGCGCCTAACATGATCACCAGGGGAAATCCCAGGGGCGTGAGTCCGTGCAGATGCAGGGTGTCCAGGGTGTGCCGGCTCTGGACGGCCAGGGCCAGGGCGTCGACGCTGAAAGGCCCCCGGCTGATCAGGATCAGCCGGAGCCAAAGGCTGAGGAGAAAAACGGCGGGCGGGATTATCAGGCCGCAGCGGTCGCGCATGGTCCGCGCCTCTCTATTGTTTTTTTTGGATCTTCGCCCAGGTGTCACGGAGGGTCGCGGTCCGGTTGAACACAGGCGCGCCCGGCGACGAATCCGGGTCGGCGCAAAAATATCCCAGACGCTCGAACTGGTATATCGCTCCCGGCGCGGCCTTGGCCAGTGAAGGCTCCAGCCGGCAGCCCCTGACTACCCTGAGAGATTCCGGGTTGAGATGATCCTTGAAGTCGCCGCCTGCCCCGGTGTCGCAGGGATCGGCCTTGACGAACAGGTGCTCGTACAGACGCGCCTCGCCCGCGACGCTCAATGACGCCGGGACCCAGTGGAGCGTGGCCTTGACCTTCCGTCCGTCGGGGGAATCCCCTCCCCTGGTGGCGGAGTCGTACCTGCATCGCAGTTCGATCACCTCTCCGCTTTCCTTGTCCTTGATCACTTTTTCGCAGGTGATGAAATAGGCGTAGCGCAGGCGCACCTCACGGCCCGGCGCCAGGCGGAAGAACTTGGGCGGCGGGACCTCGCGGAAATCCTCCCTCTCGATAAAGACCTCCCGGCAGAAGGGCACGGACCGCGTTCCGGCGGAAGGGTCTTCGGGGTTGTTGACCGCCTGCATCTCTTCCGTCAGTCCTTCGGGATAATTTTCGATGACCACCTTCAGGGGGTTCAGGACCGCCATGGCCCTGGGGGCGCGTCTGTTCAGGTCCTCGCGCAGGCAGTGCTCCAGGAGGGCCGTCTCGTTGGTGCTGTTGAATTTGGCCACGCCGACCACGTCGCAGAATCTCCGGACAGCCTCGGGGGTGTACCCCCTCCGCCTTAGGCCGGCGATGGTGGGCATGCGGGGGTCATCCCACCCGCGCACCGCCCCCGTCTCGACGAGTTCGAGGAGCCGCCGCTTGCTTAAGACGGTGTGGCTGAGGTTGAGGCGGGCGAACTCGATCTGCCGGGGATGACAGGGCGCGTCCGCGTTGTCCAGGACCCAGTCATAAAGCGGACGGTTGTTCTCAAACTCCAGCGTGCACAGGGAATGGGTGATGCCCTCGAGGGCGTCGCAGAGACAGTGCGTGAAATCGTAAAGAGGATAGACGCACCACTTATCGCCGGTGCGGTGGTGCGGGACCTTCCGGATTCGGTAGAGCGTGGGGTCCCTCAGGCTTATGTTGGGGGAGGCCATGTCGATCTTCGCGCGCAGGACGTGGGCGCCGTCGGGAAACTCACCGTCGCGCATCCGCCGGAAGAGGTCGAGGTTTTCCTCCACACAACGGCCGCGGAAGGGGCTCTCTTTGCCGGGTTCGGTCAAGGTTCCCCGGTACGCGCGGATCTCTTCGGCCGAGAGGCTGTCCACGTAGGCGCGGGCTTTTTTGATCAGCTCCTCGGCGAAGGCGTAAAGCCGGTCGAAATAATCGGAGGCGTAATAAAGCCGGTCCTCCCAGTCAAACCCCAGCCAGCGGACATCATCCTTGATCGACTCGATGTAGCGCGTCTCTTCTTTTTCCGGGTTGGTGTCATCGAAGCGCAGGTTGCACAACCCGCCGAACTCCTTTGCCACGCCGAAGTTCAGGCAGATGGACTTGGCGTGGCCGATATGGAGATAGCCGTTGGGCTCCGGCGGGAAACGCGTGTGCACGCGTCCGCCGTGTTTCCCGGACGCGGTGTCCCGGGCTATGATGTCCCGGATGAAGTCTTTAGGTCGGTTCATGAAATCCTGTTTCGTGGTCTTACGCGGGGACCACGGCCAATGGAGCCACACGGCCAAGCCCGGTTATCCGACTTCGTAAATCTTCAGGCGCAATCCGACGAAGCGCCACGGCTTTTAGTCCGCATTCATCCACGGCTAAAAGCCGTGGTATCCTGCGAAGTCGGATGAAAATATCACGTCTTCACCGTTTTCGTTTGGTTGGGATTATAACACAAAACAGCCTTCCGATAAAAAGAAACCCTCGGCCCGAATTAACTCATAAAAAATGTTACCCAAGGATTTTCAAAAGGGCTTCGTTGCCT
>CAYRXT010000017.1:0-48204 GCA_964428315.1 uncultured Planctomycetales bacterium | reverse complement strand
AGGCAACGAAGCCCTTTTGAAAATCCTTGGGTAACATTTTTTATGAGTCAATTCGTTTGAGAGTATTTATTTGCATCATTCCGCAAAATGATGTATGATTTGTATCCAAATAATCCATTGTTTGGCATATTAGTTCATAAAATGCCTTAATTTAAGGGAGTCCTATGTCTAAAGAAATTCTCATCCATGTCGCGGAGGGCGAAAAACGCGTTGCGATACTGGCCAACAGCCAGCTTGAAGATTTTCACATCGAATTTGCCAGGGAAAACACCATATTGGGCAATATCTATAAGGGAAAAGTCGAAACTGTCATGCCATCGATTAACGGTGTGTTTGTTAATATCGGACAAGAAAAAAACGGTTTCCTTTATCTTACCGACACAGTGAATCCTTTGGTGGAAGAAGATGTCCCGGTCTCCCAGAGGCTTATGAATAAAATTTTAAAACGAAAACCAGGAAAAAGAACCTCCAAGGGAACGAAATCCAAAGAACCCGCGATCAATAAAGGTGACGAGATTATCGTCCAGGTCGTCAAGGAACCCTTCGGCACAAAAGGGGCGCGGTTAACCACCCATGTCAGCCTGCCGGGACGCTTTGTCGTGTTCATGCCGTACAATCATCATCTGGGAGTTTCCAAAAGGATTGAGAATCAGCAGGAACGGGATCGCCTTAGGGACATATTAAAAGAGCTGAAATCTGGACAAAACAGCGGGTACATATTAAGGACCGCCGCATTAAATAAAGGGAAGAGAGAGATAGTGCGCGATGCGAAATTCCTCTTTAATCTCTGGCAAAAGATTAAAAAAATCGCCGATCAGAACAAGGCGCCTTATCTCATCTATCAGGAGTATGATCTGCTATGGCGGATTGTGCGGGACTTCTTGACCGAGGATGTGGAGCGGGTCATTATCGACTCAGAAGAGGAATATCAGCGTGTCCGGCGATCGGTACAGACCATTATCGGCCATCAGATGATCGATAAAATCAATCTCTATAAAGGCGATATCCCGCTTTTTGACATGAAGAAGGTTTCCAATGAACTGGATAAAATCTACCATTCCAAGGTCGTTCTCAAGTCCGGGGCCTATATTGTGATTGAGACGACGGAAGGACTGACGGTCGTGGATGTCAATAGCGGTAAATTTCGGGCCAATGCTTCGCCTGGGGAAGCCGCTTTTATGGTGAATCTTGAGGTTGCACCCGAGATCGCCCGGCAGCTGCGTCTGCGCGACATCGGAGGGATTATCGTTATTGATTTTATTGATATGGTCAAGGATTCACACCGCCGTCAGATCTTGGACATGCTGAAAAAGACGTTGGCCAAAGACTATGCCAAAACAGAGGTTTCGCGGTTTTCCCCTTTGGGGTTGGTGGAGATGACGCGGGCCCGGACCGGAAAAACCATTGAATCCCTGTCTTTCGGTTCCTGTCCGTATTGCCACGGTCGTGGGCGGATCAGGATTGACTGAGACAGGATGACGTTGGCAGGACGATGAAAGGAAGGTTTTCCATGTATGCTGTTGTGCAGATCGGGTCAAACCAGTACAGGGTCTCCGAGGGGGACGTTATCGACGTGCAGCTTATCGGCAAAGAAAGGGACGAGAAGGTCGAGATCGATAAGGTTCTGCTTTTTGATGACGGCAAGCAGGTTCGCATCGGCCGCCCGTACCTGGATGACGTTAAGGTCAAGGCGAAAGTGGTGAACGAGCATTTGGGGGAAAAGGTCGTTTTGTTTAAATTTAGGCGACGTAAGAATTCCAAATGGAAAAAAGGACACCGTCAGAAATTGAACGGCCTGGCCATCGAGAAAATAAGCGCATCTTGAGACACTAATGGTTTTTGTTGACGAAGCGCGGATATTCGTGAAGGCCGGAAACGGCGGGAAAGGTTGCGAGAGTTTTCATGCCGAAAAACTTAGCCGTTATTCGCGGCCTGACGGAGGTGACGGCGGCCACGGAGGGGATGTCATCCTGGAGGCCGATGGAAGAATCCAGACCCTCTTGGATTTTCGCTTCAAGCAACATTATAAAGCGAAAAACGGCATCCCGGGACGGGGCAAAGGGAAGACCGGAAGACACGGAGAGGATTGCCGGCTTCGGGTTCCACCGGGCACCATAATCCGTGATAAACAAACCCGTCTTTTGATCAAAGACCTTACCCATGAAGGCCAAAGCGTTGTTGTGGCAAGGGGCGGGAAAGGCGGGCACGGCAACGCCTCGCACAAATCCCCGACCCTTCCCGGGACGGGTGAAGAACGCGAGATCAAGCTCGAACTGAAACTTATTGCCGATGTGGGCCTCGTGGGGTTCCCCAATGCGGGAAAATCGACGCTTGTCTCTGGAGTTTCCCGTGTCAAATCGAAAGTGGCTAACTACCCCTTTACGACCAAAAGTCCTGTCTTGGGTTTTGTCCAGGGAGAGGATTTCGATTTTATTATGGCCGATCTTCCGGGAATGATTGAAGGGGCCCACCAGGGAAGAGGTTTGGGAGACAGATTTTTACGCCATGCCGAACGGACAAAATTGCTGGTTCATGTCATCGACATGGGTTCGAGCGAAGGACGGGATCCCCTCGACGATTACGCGACCATCAAGGAAGAGTTGCATGCCTACGGCGGGCCACTTGTCTATAAAAAAGTTTTGCTCGTGGCCAATAAGATGGATTTGCCACAAGCGGAGGAACATTTTTCCCGGTTTAAAAAGACATACGCAGAGGAGATCCTCGCGTGTTCCGCGCTGGAACACAAGGGTCTGGACCTCTTGATCCGGAGAATCAGAGAATTGCTATGTCAAGAAAGTTCCCGAGACCAATCAGAAGAATCGTCATCAAGCTAGGTTCCAGCGTGATTGCTACAGATCACATGCGTCCCCGGCGGGCAATCGTCGGATCTCTTTTAAGACAGATCCACAATCTGCGCCGCAAGGGGGTGGAAGTTGTGCTGGTCTCATCGGGGGCCATTGTTTTAGGGATGGGGGAGCTGCGGACTAAGCAACGTCCCAATGATCTGGCCGTTTTGCAAGCGAGTGCGGCGATCGGGCAGAACATCCTCATGCGACTGTATTCCGACCTTTTTCGCCGGTATCGGATATCATGTGCTCAGGTTTTGCTGACGTGGGACGATTTCGACGATCGCGTGCGCTATAACAATGCGCGAAAGACCCTGAAGGCCATTCTCGAACAGAACGCCATTCCGATCATCAATGAAAATGACACCATTTCTACCGAAGAGATCCGCTTCGGCGACAACGACAGGCTGTCGGCTCTTGTGGCAACCCTTGTCGATGCGGATCTCCTGCTCTTATTATCCGATGTTGAGGGGCTTTATGAAATGAAAGACGGGCGGAGGCGGCTTTACAAGGAGATTAAGGAAATCACTGCCGAGATAGAAGGCGTTGCGAAAGACTCATCTAAAAAGAACATGGCGAGGGGGGGCATGATTGCCAAACTTCAGGCTGTCAAAGTGGCCAACCAGGCGAGGATCCCCTGTGTTGTCGCCAATGCCGAGACGAAGGACGTCGTGAGCCGCGTCCTTCAGGGGGAGAGAATCGGCACCCTGTTCATGGAAAAAGAGGAGAGGCTTATCTCGCGCAAACATTGGATTTCTTTCGGGGCCAAACCGAAAGGCCGGCTGACGATCGACGAGGGGGCGGTTAAAGCGCTCCTCGAGAAAGGAAAGAGTCTGCTGTTGCCCGGCATTATCTCCTGGGAGGGACATTTTGACAAAGATGACGTGGTGATCGTTACGGATAAGCAGAACCAAGAGATCGCGCGCGGCATGATCGCCTATTCCGTGAGCGATCTGCACACAATCGAGGACAAAAGAGGGAAGGCAGAAGTTATCCATCGCGACAATCTTGTGCTGTGTAAACGGTGAAGGGAAACAGATCATGAGCCTCGAGCGGAACATTATGCAAAAGGTCAAAGCCGCGGCACAGGCCGCGCTCCGGACGGCCGCGCTTTCCGCCTCAGTTAAAAATAGAGCCCTTATGCGCATGGCCAGGGCCTTAATGGATAAACAGGATTATCTGTTGCGCGAGAATCAAAAGGATCTGCGGAAGGCCGCAAAGTCCGGTCTGGCCAAGGCCCTCGTTGATCGATTGGCCTTGAATCCATCGCGTATTCGGGACATGGCGGATTGCCTGAAGGATACAGCGAAGCTTGAAGATCCGGTCGGAGCAAAGATCCGTGTGTGGAAAAGACCCAACGGAATGGTTATCAACAAAGTCCGCACGCCCATCGGCGTTATCGGGATCATCTATGAATCAAGGCCGAATGTGACCAGCGACTGCATTGGAATTTGTCTGAAATCGGGCAATGCAGTAATCCTGAAGGGGGGCAAGGAGGCGATATTTTCCAATAGGGCTATTTTAAAGGTGCTTAGAGATGCGCTGACGGGTTCCGCTGTTCCGGCGGACGCGATCCACCTTATTACCTCGACCCAGCGTGACGCCGTGAAGATCCTCCTGAAGATGAATGAATATGTTGACCTGATCATCCCGCGGGGTGGCGAGGGATTGATTCGGTTTGTCACCGAACATTCCCGTATACCCGTCGTTAAGCATTATAAGGGCGTGTGCCATACTTATGTCAGCGACAATGCCGACATCCCGATGGCCAGATCCATCTGTTTCAACGCCAAGGTGCAGCGTCCCGGCGTGTGCAATGCTATGGAAACAATGCTGGTTCATAAAGATATAGCCAAAATATTTCTGCCTCTCATAGCCGAGGACATGATTCATTCCGGTGTTGAGATGCGCGGCTGTGCGCGAACGCGCCGGATACTTAAAGAGAAGTGCCGGGAGGCGAAAGAAGAAGACTGGAGTGAAGAATATCTTGCTCTTATCCTTGCTGTCAAAGTAGTGGACAGCACACAGGATGCCATCCGGCATATCAACACCTATGGTTCAAAACATTCCGATGCTATCGTATCTCGAGATAGGCGCGAGGCGCAGAGATTTCTTCAAGAGGTGGACTCCTCTTGCCTTTATTGGAACGCCTCAACCCGGTTCACCGACGGTTATCAGTTCGGTTTCGGAGCAGAGGTCGGTATCAGTACGGATAAACTTCATGCCCGCGGGCCCATGGCCCTTGAAGAACTGACGACCTATAAATATGTGATCGAAGGGAAGGGGCAGGTCCGCATATGAAACGGATCGGTTTTCTCGGCGGGACGTTTAATCCCGTTCATATCGGACATCTGGCTATCGCCCAGATGGCCAAAGAGGCGCAAGGGCTGGATAAGGTGATCTTCGTGCCATCGAACTGGCCGCCCCACAAGCATTCGAGTATCCTGATTGCCTCGTCACATCGGTACCGGATGGTCAAGCTCGCTATAGGCCGCAATCCCGCTTTCGGCCTTTCGGATTATGAGATTAAGAAAAAGGGGCCCTCCTATACGATCGACACTCTTCGACATTTCAGAAAGAAATATCCCCGAGAGACGAAAATGTTCTTCATTATAGGGGGAGACCTTCTTTCTCAGTTGAAGGAGTGGAAATTCATCCACGAAATACTCAAGATCGCACAATTCATCGCGGTAAACCGACCTAGCCAAAAGACCAGGAAGACAGGCGTTCCCTATATCTCTGTCGCCATGCCGGGCATCGATATTTCCTCTTCGTACCTTCGAGCACGGATCCGCCGGCGAAGAACCGTTAAGTATTTTGTCGCCGATCAAGTGATCGGCTATATCGAAAAACATAAATTGTATCAAAAACGTGAGGGAGAGTGAGTGATGGCAAACGGAATTCAGGATGAGATCAGATTCGGAACCGACGGATGGCGCGGCGTGATCGCCGATAATTTTACGTTTAAGAACGTGAAGATTGTCAGCCAGGCGATCAGCGAGTGGGTTAAACGCGACTGTAAAGCCGATAAAACAAAAGCCAAACGTGTTGCTATCGGCTATGATACGCGGTTTTTGTCCAAGGAGTTTGCCGAGTGTGTGGCCGGGGTCCTGGCGGCCAATGGGATCCAGGTTTTGCTTTCCGATTCGGCAGTGCCGACTCCGGCATTGAGCTACGCCGTTACGCGAAAGGGTTGCGTGGCCGGCTTGATGTTGACGGCCAGCCACAATCCTGGAAAATTCAATGGTATCAAAATCAAGAGCGCTCAAGGGGGAGCGGCCTCGAAAGAGGTGACCGACCTTGTCGAAACGTACCTGGGGAAAGGCGAAGTGCAGATGATCGATTTCGCCAAGGGTGTGGAGAAAAAGACGATCGACCTTCAGGACCTGAAAAAGGATTATCTGGCATTTATCGCAGATTATATTGATCTGAAAAAGATGAAACGCTCGCGTTTCAGGGTTATATGTGATGCCATGCATGGCAGCGGGGACGGCCTTATTCCCCGTGTGCTTAGGGGGACAGGAATAGAATTGACGCTTATGCGGGATGATGTTAATCCTTCATTTGAAGGGGGCAAACCGGAACCGGTTGTAGAATATCTGGATAAGGTTATGGAGCGGGTTAAGAAAGAGAAATTCGACCTTGGCCTGGTACTCGACGGAGATGCCGACCGCATAGCGGCGGTGGCTGCCGGAGGCGAATTTATCCATCCGCAGAAGATATTGGGACTTTTGGCCCTGCACCTTTACCGCAACCGCGGACAACGCGGCGGTGTCGTCAAGACGATCTGCGGGACGACGATGATCGATAATATCGCCAACTCATTGGGGGTGAAACTCTACGAAACCCCCGTCGGGTTTAAATACATTTCCGACCTCATGATTACCGAAGACATCCTTGTTGGAGGAGAGGAAGCGGGAGGCATGGGCGTCCAGCATTATATCCCGGAGAGAGACGGAACGCTGGCGGGATTGCTTTTGCTGGAGATGATGGTCTTCGAGAAAAAGAATATTCGGCAGATCATTCGGGACATGGAAAAGGAATTCGGGAGATATTATTATGAGCGCTCGGATTTGCCTCTTGGGAAGAAGGCCTTCAAAAAAGACAAGATAAAGTCCACCAGGACGCTTTTGGGAAAAAAGGTCGTTGATGTCAAGACCTATGATGGTGTCAAGTTGATCTGTGAAGATGAAAGCTGGCTGATGTTCCGTCCATCCGGAACCGAGCCTCTTGTCCGCGTCTATTCGGAGGCCCGGTCAGCGGGCCGGGCGAAGAAATTAATTGATTATGGTAACTCTCTGATCAAATAGGGGCGGACATGATTTACTGGATCGCCTTCTACCTGTGGTCGGTTATCAGTTGGATATATTTCCCTCTTAAGGTGAAAGGCCGTCGTCATCTGCCGCAAACGGGCGGTTATCTTGTCGCAAGCAACCATGTCAGCAATCTTGATCCCATGATTGTCGGCCTTGCCTTGGGCAGGCGGATGAGCTACATGGCCAAACATTCGCTTTTCCGATATCCAGTCGCCAGTTATTTTCTCAGGCAGGTCGGGGCCTTTCCCGTTAATCGAGAGAAGAGGGATATCGGTTCGGTCAAAGAAGCCTTGAGGAGGTTGAACAAAGGACAACGCCTTTTGATATTTCCGGAGGGGACGAGAAAGGACATGTCCCGCGGAAGCGACATCCAATCCGGTATTGGTTTTTTGTCTGTTAAGTCGGGGGCCTGTGTCGTTCCCGCTTCTATTGAGGGATCTGATAACGTCATGCCGCCTGGGTCCAAATGGCCGAGGCGTTCTTTCGTCAAAGTGGCCTTCGGCGAGCCGCTGACGTTTTCCCGCGGGACCCCGTATCCTCAAATTGCCCGGCAGATCATGAAGGCGATAGAGATCCTCAATGAGGCGAATTGATCCCGTTTTCTTTAGAGCCGCATGCCCCTCCGCAGCGTTTGATACGCTTTATTATATATTCCTATCCTTGCGGTAATAAATATTTTCGTTGACAAATCATTGGAATTGAAGATAATGTGTAACCTTGGTTCCGAACTGAGGTCGGGGTCAAAATCCAAAAGAAAAGAGGCCGCTGAGTTATGGCAGAAAACAGAGAGTCGACGATGATGGATTTGTATTCCAGCACTTTCCAGAATGTGAAAGACGGCGACGTTGTTTCCGGAAAGGTTGTTGGGATGACGGATAAAGAGGTCATAGTGGATATTGGGTATAAGTCCGAGGGGTTTGTGCCGATAACGGAATTTTTAGATAAGGAGACTCTTTCCGTCGGACAGGACATCGACGTCTTGGTGGAAAACCGTGAAGACGAAGAGGGCCGGGTCATCCTTTCCCACAGTAAGGCGCAAAAACTCAAGGGTTGGCAGAAGATAGCTGACACAATGAACGAGGGAGATGTCGTCGAGGGCCGGGTCGTACGGCAGGTTAAAGGCGGTTTTATCGTCGATATCTTCGGAGTTGAGGCCTTTCTGCCGTTGTCGCTTTCAGCCTTTAAAGGCGTTCCCATCCAGGAAATCCTTGCCAACAAGTATAAATTTGCGGTCGCCAAGATGAATAAGGAAAGGCGGAATCTTATCGTTTCCCGTAGGGAAGTCGTTTACAAAGAAAGGGAAGAGGCCCGAAACCGGCTTTGGGACGACCTTGATAGAGGCCAAAAGAGGGTTGGACGGGTCAAGAGCGTGACGGATTTCGGAGCATTTATCGATTTAGGAGGAGTGGACGGCCTCTTGCATATCACCGATATGAGCTGGTCGCGTATCAATCATCCTTCAGAAATCGTCGGAGTGGGTGACAAGATTGAAGTCCTGATACTCGATTATGACCGTGAAGCCTCCAAGGTGTCATTGGGTTTGAAGCAGATTCAACATAATCCCTGGGATGATATCGAAGAAAAGTATCCCGTCGGGTCCAAGGTCAAAGGGAAGGTGGTCAACATTATGCCTTACGGGGTCTTCGTTGAAATCGAAAAAGGGATCGAGGGCCTACTCCATTCGTCCGAAATAAGCTGGCAGAAAAAAATGGTGAATCCCCAGGAAATGTTTGCCATTGGCGATATCATTGAGGTCCAGATTCTCAATATCGAGAAGGACACAAAACGAATTTCTTTATCGATGAAACAGCTGGAGGCGAATCCGTGGCTGGAAGCCGGAGAAAAATATCCAGTGGGATCAAAGGTGCCAGGGACGGTTCGAGGCTTCGCCGACTATGGCGCGTTCGTTGAATTGGGCAACGGCCTAGAAGGGATGATCCATATTTCCGACATGTCTTGGACAAAAAGGATTAGCCATCCCCAGGAGGTCCTTAAAAAGGGGCAGGGTATCGAAGTGATCGTATTGGCCGTCGACGCGGACAGCCGCAAGATCACTCTCGGACTCAAGCAGCTTGAGGAGAATCCTTGGCCGACGATCGCGGAGCGTTATCCAGTGGGAAAGAACGTCGAAGCCGAGGTGGTTCAGCATTCAAACTTTGGCGTCTTCGTGAAGCTGGAAGACGGGCTGGAGGCCTTGATCTATTCTTCCGAGATTGATAAATCCCATGCTGAAAAGATTAAACCTGGTGATAAGATCAGTGTGAAGATCATCAAGGTGGATGTCGAACAGATGAAGATCGGCGTAAGCGCCCGGATAGACGAATAGGCCACTGTTTCACTTCGATTAGCCTATCCCCAACATTTAAAACATTACATCGGAATTCCCCTGATGAACGTTGGGCATGCCATCGAACGACTGGTGCGGGGCACGGCAGAGATTATCGATGTCGATTCTCTCAAGAAAAAAATGGAAAATTCCCGGCGAAAAAAGAGGCCGCTTGTCGTCAAGGCAGGTTTTGACCCCACCGCACCGGACATCCATTTGGGTCATGTGGTCCTGTTAAGAAAATTGCGGCAGTTTCAAGAACTGGGTCATTGCGTATATTTCCTGATCGGAGATTTCACCGCGCAGATCGGCGATCCTTCCGGGCGTGATCAATTGCGTCCGAAGATGACTCAGAAAGAGATCGGGGCCAACGCACGGACCTACAAGAAGCAGGTCTTCAAGATCCTAGACCCTGGAAAGACGAAAGTGGTGTTCAACAGCCGATGGCTTTTACGGCTAACGGCCCAGGATATCATGGATTTAGCCTCACGCTGTACTGTCGCCCAGATGCTGGCCCGTGCTGATTTCAAGAAGCGCATGGAGCAGCAAAAGGAAATCAGCATTCTGGAATTCCTATATCCGTTGCTCCAAGGATATGATTCGGTGCATCTGAAGGCCGATGTGGAATTGGGCGGCACGGATCAAAAGTTCAATCTTCTCATGGGGCGCCAGTTGCAAGAGAGTTTTAAGCAATTTCCCCAGGTAGTTATGATGACGCCTCTGCTGGAAGGACTGGACGGCGCCCAGAAGATGAGCAAGTCAATTGGCAATTATATCGGTATCACTGAAACACCCGCGGAGATTGTTGGAAAGGTTATGTCCACGAGCGATACGTTGATGCTGAGGTATTACGAAATTCTTAGTGATGACGATATTGAGGCCGTCAAGGCTATGCATCCCAAAGAAGCTAAACTCAAACTGGCTGAAGATATCGTCACCCAACTCTATGGCAAGAGAAAGGCTATGGATGCATGCCGGGAATTTGAGAAGACATTTTGCCGAAGGGAAGAACCCGAAGGGCTGCCGGTCTTTGCTTTTGACCCGCAGGCACGAAAAACACTATTTGACATACTTGTGCAAACCGGGGTAGTGAGTTCGCGCAACGAGGCGCGTCGGCTGATGCAGCAAAACGCTATTCGTTTTAAGGGTAAACCGGTTAAGGACGAGTTCTGGCCCCTTCAGGAAGGGGTCCTCAAGATCGGCAAACGACGCTTCTTGAATCTGGCCAGGAAATAGCCGGTGTTTTGACGATAACATTAATGATTTGAAGCGATTGCATCTCAAAAAGAGGCATAAAAAAACTTGACAAGGAGATTAACCCTTGGTACACTTAACTATTTAATTTCAAGCCCCTGTAGCTCAGCCGGTAGAGCACGTCCTTGGTAAGGACGAGGTCGCCGGTTCAAGACCGGTCGGGGGCTTATGTCCGGGAACTCGGCGCCTGCAACAGCTTGACAGCTTGAACAATAAACGGAGACATTATCGTCGAGATAATAAATATTGCCATGGCAAAGAAATCAGGCAAAGGAGAAAACAGGCTTTATGTAAGGTTGCGGAGTTCTGCAAGCCCACACTGTTATTATGTGTCCAAGAATAAACGCAACACCTCTGAGCGTCTTGCCTTGCGTAAATATGATCCAGTCGTGCGTAAGCACGTCGAATACAAAGAGGAAAAAAAATAGGTCAAAATCGGCGGCCTTGCGATTCACGGCGCACATATAGGCCTGTAGCTCTAATTGGTAGAGCAACGGTCTCCAAAACCGTGGGTTGTAGGTTCGAATCCTACCAGGCCTGCATTTGAGATTATGTTCAATAAAGTCGGAAAATTTATTTCGGAAGTCAGTGCGGAACTGAAGAAGGTTGCCTGGTCTAGCCGGAAAGAGTTGCTGGATGCGACCTGGCTCGTGCTTATCAGTTCGATGATGCTTGGGGTCTATATCGGAGCCGTCGACTTCGCTCTTTCAAAATTCTTAAGGTTAATCATTCGATAAAATGAGCTATAAGTGGTACGTTGTCCATACGCAGACTGGATCGGAAGAAAAGGCCAAGGCCGGCTTGGAAAGCCGGATGCATACGACCCCGCTTAAAGATTACATCGAAGAAATTGTTGTCCCTACCGAACAAGTATCTGAGATCCGAGGCGGCAATAAAAAAATAACCACAAGGAAATTTTTTCCGGGATACATCCTCATCAAGATGGATCTGACGAAGGAAAGCTGGTACCTCGTTAAGACCACGCCGGGAATTACCGGTTTTATCGGTGCGGGCCGCAAGCCATCTCCGTTGTCGGAAACCGAGGTGGACAACATCTTGCAAAGGACCAGGGACACGGAGGATAAACCGAGCCCGAAGGTTGTCTTTGAGTCGGGGGAAGCGGTGCGCATAACTCAGGGGCCGTTTGCGAATTTCAGCGGGACGGTGATGGAGGTCTTTCCTGAGCGGGGAAAGCTTAAGGTAAGCGTTTCTATATTCGGGCGCTCCACCCTTGTTGAAATGGAATATTGGCAGGTCGAAAAAGTTTAGAAGACAGATCGACGATTTCCATAAAGGAATTCATTTATGGCTAAAGAGGTTATCGCAAAAATCAAGCTTTACGTCGCAGCGGGTCAAGCCAATCCGGCTCCGCCCGTCGGACCGGCTCTCGGTCAGCATGGCGTGAACATCATGATGTTCTGCAAACAGTTTAATGAGCGCACAAAGGGACGCGAGGGGTTGATCCTTCCTGCCGTTATCACCGTTTATAAAGACAAGTCCTTTGATTTCATTATTAAGACGCCGCCGAGTTCTGTACTCATAAAGAAAGCCGCAAATTTGGCAAAGGCGTCGGGTACGGCCGGGAAGGAAAAGATCGCGACGCTTACAAAAGATCAGATCGAAGAGATTGCCAAGGTCAAGATGGAAGACTTGAACACGTCTGATATGCAGCAGGCGGTCGAGGTTATCAAGGGTACGGCCAGGAGCATGGGCATCGAAGTGGTTGAATAATCGAAAACCTTTGGAAGTGCGAAGAGGATAACGATGGTTCGTTTAAGCAAGAGGATGAAGGAAGCCAAAGAGGCGGTTGACCGCACAAAGCCGGTTTCCCTGGAGGAGGCCTTGGAGGCGGTGGAAAAATTTCCAAAGGTGAAATTCGATGAGTCGGTTGAAGTCCATTTTCATTTAAGTATCGATCCGAAAAAAAGTGAACAGATGGTACGCGGAACGGTGGTTTTGCCTCATGGAACAGGCAAGACAATTCGGATCGCCGCCGTTTGTAAAGGAGAGCATGCCCAAAAGGCCAAGGAACTCGGCGCAGACCATGTGGGAGATGCCGATCTTATTGAAAAGATACAAAACGGGTTTCTGGATTTCGATAAAGTGATTGCCACTCCGGAAATGATGAGGGATCTCAGTAAACTTGGAAAGACCCTCGGTCCGCGTGGGCTTATGCCGACCCCCAAGGCGGGTACGGTGACAAATGACATCGAGAGCGCCGTCAAAGAGATCAGGGCCGGCCGTATTGAGTTCAAGTCTGATAAGCAGGGCGGAATACATGTCTCAGTCGGTAGGCGCTCGTTTGAGAAGAAAAAACTGGTGCAAAACGCACAAAAGGTTTTGGAGGCAATCAATCACAGTAAACCTGCGGGCCTCAAGGGGGCGTTTATCCGCAGTTTGTATCTCTCGACCACTATGGGGCCCTCCGTAAAGGTGAATGCGTGATGAGAGTCGGTCAAGTCTATCGACAAAAACTTATTCAAACAGTCAAAGAAGAGATCCAGCATCAGGAGGCGGTGTTTCTTTTGACTTTTTCACAGGTCTCCGGTCTTCAAATGAGCAATCTCAGAAAGGATCTGAAACAGATTGGGGCGAGGCTTTTTGTAACGCGCAACGCCATGGCGCGGATGGCTCTAAAGGATCTGGATTACGATTCGCTGGTCCAGTCTGTTGCCCGGCAGACCGCTTTAGTCTGGAGCGATTCGGATTCGGCCGAGGTGTCGAAGATTCTGACGAAATTTACAAAGGCATGCAAGGGATGTTCTGTCCGGGGAGGCATACTGCAGGGCGCGGCCATCAAAGAAGAAGATGTCCAGAAACTGGCCGATCTCCCCTCCCGGGAAGTCTTGCTGGCCATGTTGCTGGGGGTTATCCAATCACCATTGACGCGACTGGCCGGCGTATTGAACGGGAAGACCCGAGAGTTATTATCGATTCTCAAACAGTTAAGCGAGAAAAAGGGAGGAAAGTGATATGTCTGAAAATACCGTTGATGAAAAAAAAGAAGAGCAGCAGACGCAAGAGAAAGACGAGGCTAAGGAGACCCAGGAGCTCTCTCCGAAACTCGAAGAAGTCGCCAAAAAAATCGAAGAGTTGACCGCGCTGGAGCTTTCCGAGCTGGTTAAGGGCTTGGAGGAAAGGTTCGGGATTTCCGCTGCCGCTCCGGTTATGGCGGCAGGAGTCGCTATGCCGGGAGCCGGTGCGGCCGCAGGAGGCGGAGAAGCGGCCGAAGAGAAGACATCGTTTGATGTCGTTCTTAAAGAGGTAGGCGGTAACAAGATCGCCGTCATCAAGGAAGTGCGTGCTGTGACCAGCCTTGGGCTTAAAGAGGCGAAAGACCTGGTGGAAGCGGCTCCTAAGGCCATCAAAGAGGGAGTCACGAAAGAAGAAGCCGAAGAACTCAAGAAAAAACTTTCGGAAACCGGGGCCGTCATCGAGGTCAAATAAAAGCGAACTTTCTTAACGACCGGATGGAATATGGAAAAGATAAAAACTAGGGATTTCAGCAAGTTTCCGGACAAATTTGATCTGCCGAATCTCCTGGACATTCAGACCCGTTCTTATGAGTACTTCCTTCAGCGGTTCGTCTATGCCGAGAAACGCGAGGATCAGGGTTTGGAAGAGGTCTTCCGGGAAGTGTTCCCGATGGAGAGTTACGACGGACAGATTCGTCTCGAATACATAAGCTATACCATCGGCAAGGAAAAATATTCGCGGTTTGAATGTCAACGACGGGGGATGACCTATTCGGCTCCGCTGAAGGTTAAACTGCGTTTGATAACACCGGTCGACATCAAGGAGCAGGAAGTCTATTTCGGCGATTTCCCGCTTATGACGGAGATCGGGACCTTCATTATTAACGGTGATGAGCGCGTGGTTGTCTCGCAGCTTCAAAGACCGCCGGGAGTTTCTTTTGAAGAGGAAATTCATCCCACCGGAAAAAGCCTTTATCATGGCAGAATAATTCCTTCCCGGGGCGCATGGTTTGAGATTAAATTTGACCTGAACGATATCCTGACAGCTTATATAGACCGCAGGAGGAACTTCCCGGCCACGCAGATCCTTCGCATTATGGGGCTATCCAGTGACGAGGATATGCAGAAATGGCTGGATGAAGATTTTGATAAACTGAAGAACACATTGGAGAGAGATCATACGAGTTCAAAAGAGGAGGCCCTGCTGGACTTCTACCGGAAGATGCGGCCGACTGAACCGGCCACCGTTGAAGTGGCCGAATCATTATTTTACCGTTTGTTCTTTGATCCGAAACGATACGATTTGAGCAAGGTCGGACGGCATATCATCAACCGAAAATTGGGTATGGGGGTGGCCCTGGAGACCAGGATTCTTGACATCGCAACGGTGGCCGAGGTTATCCGTTATTTGATGGCGCTGCGGGAAGGTCGGGGGGAAACCGATGATATCGATCATCTTGGTAATCGCCGCATCAAGACTGTCGGCGAACTCATCCAGAATCAGGTGCGCATAGGTCTGGCCCGTTTGGAACGCTCCATCAAGGAACGTCTGGTTGTCATGAGCAACTTCGAAAACCTGACGGCGCATCATTTAATCAATTCCCGCCTTTTTTCGAATCAGATCCAGGATTTTTTTGCCCGCAGTCAGTTGTCGCAATTTATGGATCAAGTCAATCCTTTGGCGGAAATGACCCATAAACGGCGGCTGAGCGCTTTGGGGCCGGGAGGATTATCCCGGGAGAGGGCAGGTTTCGAGGTCCGTGATGTCCACCACACCCATTACGGGCGGGTGTGTCCGATTGAAACTCCGGAAGGTCCCAATATCGGTTTGATTTCGTCTCTCACAACATGCGCGCGTGTCAATGATCTGGGTTTTATCGAGGCCCCGTACCGGAAAGTAGTCGATGGCCGTGTATCAAGAAAGGTGGAGTATCTGACGGCCGATATCGACCAGGACAAATATATCGCACAGGCCAACGCTCCTCTCGATGATCATGGACAATTCACGGTCAAGGCCGTTGCCTGCCGCTACAAGACGGATTTTCCGCGGATGTCACCGGAGAAGGTCGATTACATGGATGTTTCGCCGAAACAGGTGGTTTCGGTGGCCGCGTCCCTTATTCCTTTTTTAGAGCATGACGACGCGAACCGGGCCCTTATGGGGTCGAATATGCAGCGTCAAGCCGTTCCCCTGATGGTCCCGGAATTTCCTTATGTCGGGACAGGCATGGAAGGCAAAGTCGCCCGGGATTCAGGAGTCGTTGTCTTGGCTACTGTTTCAGGAAAGGTCACAAAGGTCGACGGGAGGGAAATCGTTATCGGCAAGACGGCCCATCCGCTCAAGAATTATTTGCGTTCAAATGCGAATACGGCTATTCATCAGCGGTCGCTGGTTAAATTGGGAGATCATGTGGAGGCGGGTCAGGTTATTGCCGACGGGATGGGGACCAGCCATGGGAAGCTGGCCCTAGGTCGCAATGTCCTGGTGGCGTTTATGCCTTGGCGAGGGTACAACTTTGAGGATGCGATATTAATCAGCGAAAAAATTGTCCGTGAGGACAAATTCACCTCGATTCATGTTGAGAGATTTGAGATTGAGGCCCGTGAAACCCGTCTGGGCAATGAAGAGATTACGCGGGACATCCCCAATGTCGGGGAGGAGGCTCTCAAGGATCTGACGGAGGAAGGGATAGTCCGCATCGGAGCTGAAGTTAAGGCCGGTGACATTCTTGTGGGCAAGGTGACTCCCAAGAGCGAAAAGGAATTGTCGCCTGAAGAGCGGCTTATGCGGGCCATCTTCGGGGAGAAGGCGGCCGATATCCGAGATACGTCACTCGCTTTGGCGCCGGGCATTGAAGGCGTGGTGGTGAACGTCGAGGTTTTTGCCCGCACGGAGCGGGGACGCAAGTCCAAGGAGGACAAGGCAAAAGAGAACGCCGCTATGCAGAAAATCCGCGCGTACTATAAACAGGAAATCGCGTTTATCGAAGAAGAAAAGGAGCGGAAACTCAGCGAAATTCTCAAAGTGAGCAAGGCGTCGGTCAGAAAAATGGACGACAGCGAGATTAATACGGATGATGATGCCCGGGCCGTTAATCAGTTTTTCAATGATAAAATTCACGAGCTCGCCGATGAGGAAGAACAGGAAATCCAAAGGATAAAACGGGGTGACGAGTTGCCGGCAGGGGTGTTGAAGCGGATCGTCGTTTACATTGCGACAAAACGAAAATTGGCTGAAGGCGATAAGATGGCGGGACGGCATGGGAATAAAGGTGTCGTTGCCCGCATTCTTCCGGAAGAAGATATGCCGTTTCTCGAGGACGGCATTTCGGTTGAGATCGTCCTCAATCCCTTAGGGGTGCCCTCCCGTATGAACGTGGGACAGCTCTTGGAGACCCATTTGGGTTGGGCCGCGCATGTGCTTGGATTTTATTGCGAGACCCCCGTGTTTAACGGCGCATCTGAAGATGAAATCCACGATCTACTTAAGCAGGCCAATCTTCCGGATGGAGGGAAGGCCGTCGTTTTCGACGGTTTCAGCGGCGAGCCGTTTGACCAGAAGGTGACCGTGGGCTACATATATATGCTGAAACTGATTCATCTTGTCGATGAGAAAATTCACGCCCGTTCCATCGGCCCCTATTCATTGGTCACTCAGCAGCCGTTAGGCGGTAAGGCGCATTTTGGCGGACAACGGTTCGGCGAGATGGAAGTCTGGGCCTTGGAGGCATACGGGGCAGCCTACACGCTTCAGGAGATGCTCACGGTCAAAAGCGATGATGTCAAAGGCCGCAGTCAAATCTATGAGGCCATAGTCAAAGGCGAGCAGAAATTGGCGTCCGGCACCCCGGAGTCTTTCAACGTGTTAGTTAAGGAATTGCAGGGTCTTTGCCTGGATATGCGGGTTGAAAGCGATGGTGAAACGGACGCCTCCCAGAAGAAAGAAAAAAAGAAAAGCTAACCAACAAGGGACACATTATACATGGATGGAGCCAGACAGTACGATAGGATAACTATCAAAATCGCCTCGCCCCAGGTTATTCGTTCCTGGTCGAACGGCATCGTGAAAAAGGCGGAAACGCTTAACTACCGGACGTTGAAACCGGAAAAAGACGGTCTTTTTTGCGAAAAGATTTTCGGGCCTGTGCGAGATTGGGAATGCAACTGCGGAAAATACAAGGGCATCAAATTCAAAGGTATAACGTGTGATCGCTGCGGGGTCTTGGTTACACGTTCGTCAGTCAGGCGCGAACGCATGGGCCACATCGAACTGGCCTGCCCTGTCACCCATATCTGGTTCTACAAGGCCGTCCCCAGCCGTTTGGCGGCGATCCTGCAGATGACGCTTAAGGATCTGGAAAAGATCATTTACTACGAAGAATATGTCGTGATTGATCCCGGCGACACGTCTTTAAAGAAAAAGGAACTCCTTTCCGAAGAGAAATATCAGGAGGCGCTGGTGAAGCACGGCGGGGCCTTCAAGGCCAAGATCGGCGCCGAGGCTGTCCGGGATCTTCTTAGGGAAATTGATCTTAAAACCCTCAACAAGAAAATGCGCAAGGAACTCGAGAAGGCCAATCCGGCAGGAACGAATGCCAAAAAATTGGCGAAGACCCTGAAGGTCTGCGAGGATTTTGTCAGCTCCGGCAATCTGGCCGAATGGATGGTCCTGGAGGTCTTGCCTGTTATCCCACCCGATCTACGGCCACTCGTGCCATTGGAAGGGGGGCGTTTCGCGACTTCGGACCTGAACGATCTTTACCGGCGGGTCATCAACCGGAATAACAGACTGAAGAAGCTCTTGGACCTCAACGCCCCGGAGATCATTATCCGAAACGAGAAGAGGATGCTCCAGGAAGCTGTTGATGCGCTTCTCGACAACGGCCGTCATGGCCGCGCCGTTCTTGGATCGGGCAACAGGCCGCTGAAGTCGCTATCGGACATGCTCAAAGGCAAGCAGGGACGGTTTCGTCAGAACCTTCTCGGTAAACGCGTGGACTATTCCGGCCGGTCGGTCATTGTCGTCGGCCCGGAACTAAAACTTCATCAATGCGGTCTTCCCAAACAGATGGCCTTGGAGCTGTTTGAACCCTTCATTATCCGAAAGCTAAGGGAGAAGGGATATGTCCATACGGTCAAAGGAGCCCGGAGGATGGTCGAAAAGGCCAAGGTGGAGGTTTGGGATATTCTCGACGAGGTGATATGTGACCATCCCATTATGTTGAACAGGGCCCCTACGCTTCACCGCTTAAGCGTTCAAGCCTTCCAACCGCTTTTGATTGAAGGCAAGGCCATCAAGCTACATCCTTTGGTCTGCGCAGCGTTTAATGCCGATTTCGACGGCGATCAGATGGCGGTCCATGTGCCTCTATCCTTGGAGGCCCAGATCGAATGCCGGATTGCCCTGTTGTCCATAAACAACATTTTTTCGCCAGCTGATGGCAGGCCCATTATGTCGCCCACCCAGGATATCGTCCTCGGATTGTATTATCTGACGAAGGACAAGATCGGGAAAAAAGGCGAGAATGTGGTTTTTTCCAACCGGAAGGAAGTCTTAATCGCCTATTATGACGGTTTACTGGATCTGCATACGCGTATAAAGGTCCGGCTGAAAGAGAAGTTATGGGGAGAAGAGAAGCCTTCATTGATCATAGCCGAAGAAGAGATGGGCCGGGCCGAAGGGACGCAGGAGAATGTCCAGGAACAGCCGCCCGCGGGATCGGTTGTCGAGACGACTGTGGGAAGGGTTATTTTCAATGAACAGTTGCCGGGCGGGTTCGGTTACGTTAACGAGACGTTAAATAAAAAGAAAATCGGGGCGGTCATTTCCCATTGTTACAAATATTTCGGCCATCATGCCGCCATCAAACTCCTGGATGATCTGAAAGATTTGGGCTTCCGTTATGCCACCTTGGCGGGTATATCCATTGCCATGACAGATATGACCATCCCGATGGAAAAGAAGGACATCACGACAACAGCCAGGCAGGAGGTCGCCAAGGTTGAGGACCAGTATCGCAAGGGGATTATCACCGCAAGGGAAAGGTATAACAAAATCGTCGACGTTTGGACCCATACGACAGAGATGCTTTCTGATCTTGTATTTAAGGAAATGGATGCCTTCAACCCGGTGTTTATAATGGCGGATTCGGGAGCCCGCGGCTCCCGATTACAGATTCGGCAATTGTCTGGTATGCGTGGTCTGATGGCCAAGCCCTCAGGTGAGATTATCGAGAATCCGATTACGGCCAGCTTCCGCGAGGGACTCACGGTTTTGGAATATTTTATTTCGACGCACGGCGCCCGTAAGGGTCTGGCCGACACGGCCTTGAAAACGGCCGATGCCGGCTATCTCACGCGGCGTTTGGTGGATGTGGCTCAAGAGATAGTGGTGACCGAAGCGGATTGCGGAACGTTAAACGGCATCACCGTCTCTGCAATCGTCGAAGGCGATGAGGTGGTGGTCAGCCTCAAAGAACGCATTGTTGGGCGTGTGGCCCTGGACAATATCGTGGATATCATTACGGATCAAAAGGTCGTCGAGGCCGGCGAACAGATTACGGAAGAAAAGGCGGAGTTTATCGAGCAACTGGGCATCGAGAAGGTCAGGATCCGCAGTGTGTTGACCTGCGAGGCATCCCGGGGCGTGTGCATCAAGTGTTACGGGCGGAATCTCGCGACACAACGTCTGGTGGAGCTAGGGGAATCCGTAGGCATTATAGCGGCGCAGAGTATTGGGGAGCCCGGGACCCAGCTTACGATGAGGACCTTTCACATCGGGGGGACCGCTAGCCGAACCATCGAGCAATCCTATTATCGCAGCAAAAACAAGGGGATCGTTAAATATCATAAACTGCGCGTTGTCCAACGTGGCAAGGAGTTCGTTGTCCTAAACCGCAACGGTTCGATCAGCATCAACGACGAGCTCGGGCGGGAATTTGAACGGTACCCCCTGCCCCAGGGCTCTGCGATCACCACCGCTGACGGTGCGGAGATTGATAAGGGGGCGATCTTTGTTACATGGGATCCGTACACCATTCCGATTATCTCCGAAGTCAAAGGCGTCGTGAACTATGAGGACATTCGCCAGGATGTCACTGTCAGCCAGGAACAGAATCCTGTGACAGGTGTCGTTGAACGCGTGGTTGTTGAACATAAACCGGAATTTCATCCCCAGATCATCGTAACGGACGACAAAGAAGAAGTGCTGGGGATCTATTCCATCCCGGTCGGAGCGCACATTTTGGTTCAGGACAAACAGGAGATAGGGGCCGGTACGTTGCTGGCCAAGATACCCCGCAGCGTCGGTAAGACGCGTGATATTACCGGTGGATTGCCGCGTGTGGCTGAGCTTTTCGAAGCCCGGCGCCCCAAGGATCCCGCCATTATCAGTGAAATTGACGGTTTTGTGGAATTCGGCGAGGACCGTAAGGGTTTGCGGAAGATCATTGTGCGCAGCCAAACCGGAATTAGCAAGGAATATACCATCCCGCATGGAAAGCATCCTACTATTTATAAGGGAGACCGGGTTTTTGCCGGTCAGCAGCTCACCGAAGGACCGGTTGTCCCGCAGGATATCCTGAAGGTGTCCGGTGATAAAGTCCTGCAGGAATACCTGCTGAACGAGATCCAGGAGGTCTATCGTCTGCAGGGCGTACGGATCAATGACAAGCACATTGAGGTCATCATCTCGCAGATGCTCAAAAAGGTTCGGATTGACGATCCGGGTGACACGGATTTTCTGATTGGACAGCAGGTTGACAAGGCCTTGTTTAAAAGGGCCAATGAAGAGGTTTTGAAGAAAAAACAAAAGCCTGCTTCCGCGACGCCGCTCTTGCTCGGAATTACGAAAGTATCTTTAACCACAGAGAGTTTCATTTCTGCGGCCAGTTTTCAGGAAACAACAAGAGTCTTGACAGAAGCGGCCTCTTCTGGTAAAAATGACTTTTTACTTGGATTAAAAGAAAACGTAATAGTAGGGCATCTTATCCCTGCCGGCACCGGTTTTAAGGGATACGAGAATATCGAAATGGGGAAATATGCCGACGATAGCTCAGCTGATCAGGAAGAGAAGAAAGCAGAAACACAAGAAGGGTAAATCTCCGGCGCTCACCAATTGTCCGCAACGGCGCGGTGTGTGTTTGCAGGTGAAGACAATGACCCCGAAGAAGCCGAATTCGGCCCTGCGTAAGATCGCAAGGGTGCGCCTGTCGAACCGTTACGAGGTCACGGCTTACATCCCTGGTGAAGGACACAACCTGCAGGAGCACTCGATTGTCCTGGTCCGCGGTGGTCGGGTCAAAGATCTGCCGGGCGTGCGTTATCATATTGTACGGGGGACCTTGGATTCAGCGGGCGTTGAGAAGAGAAAAAAATCCCGTTCAAAATACGGAACGAAAAGCGGCAAATAGATAGGATAGAACAATGAGAAGACGAAGGGCAGAAAAGAGAGAAGTCCCCCCCGATCCGAAGTACGGAAGCGTGCTGGTCCACCGGATGACTAATGTTCTCATGCTGAAGGGAAAAAAATCCACGGCGCAAAAAATTTTGTACGGGGCCTTTGACATCGTAAAAAAGAAAACAGGTGAAGAGGATGCCCTCAAGGTTTTCACTAGGGCGATCGATAACGTCCGGCCCCGCGTTGAATTAAAGCCCCGTCGGGTGGGGGGCGCTACCTATCAAATCCCCATCGAAGTTTCACCCGCCAGGGGGACATCAATCGCCATCCGGTGGTTAAGAAATTTTGCCCGTACCAAAAAAGGTAAACCTATGCAGGTCAAGCTCGCTGACGAAATAATGGCGGCCTACAAGGAAGAAGGTCCGGCGATCAAAAAACGGGATGAGACACACAAGATGGCGGAGGCGAACAAGGCCTTCGCCCATTTGAGGTGGTAGCCATGCTTCACGACATACCCCTGGAAAAAGTTCGTAATATCGGTATCATCGCCCACATAGATGCGGGGAAGACGACAACGACCGAAAGGGTCTTGTATTATACAGGCGTAATCCATAAACTGGGTGGGGTTGATGAAGGCACCGCGACCATGGACTGGATGGAACAGGAACAGGAGCGGGGCATAACCATTACCTCTGCTAGCACGACAACATATTGGAGAGATCATAAGATTAATATTATCGACACGCCGGGACACGTCGATTTCACAATTGAGGTCGAGAGATCACTGAAGGTGCTGGACGGGGCCGTTGTTGTAATTTGCGCGTGCAGTGGCATCCAGCCTCAAACCGAAACTGTCTGGCGCCAGGCCGACCGCTACAAGGTCCCGCGTATTGCCTTTGTCAATAAGATGGATCGGATGGGAGCGGATTTCGACTCGGTTATTGAACAGATGCGCGAGCGGTTTGGGGCGCATGCCGCGGCCGTACAGATGCCGGTCGGTGCCGAAGATAATTTTCGGGCCATTATTGACATTATCGAAGAAAAATACGTAACCTATGAGGATGACTTGGGGCTGAAACTCAAGAGATCGGAAATCCCCGAAGAATTCCAAGAAAAAGTGAAAGAGTATAAGCACAGGTTGGTGGAGAAGGTCGCAGAGGTTGATGAAGATTTGATGGAGCAATTCCTCGAGGAGAAGCCGATCTCCAATGAAGAATTGAGGGCGGGAATCCGTAGGACAGTGCTGAAGAATCAGTTTGTCCCCGTCCTCGTTGGAACGGCATTAAAGAACAAGGGTGTTCAGATGGTTCTCGATGGCATCTGCGATTACCTTCCCAATCCCCTCGAAGTCCCGCCGATTCAAGGTCATCATCCAAAGACCGGGGAAGAGATCACCCGAAAGACTTCAAGCGATGCCCCTTTAAGTGCGTTAACGTTCAAAATAGCTCTGGATCCTTATGTGGGGAAGCTGTTTTATACCCGGATCTATTCCGGTAAGATCACCGCGGGATCCACGATTTATAATGTCAGCCAGGATGTCAAGGAACGCATATCGAAATTGGTCGTGATGCACTCGAACAAACAGGAGATTGTGGAATCCATTGGCGCCGGTGAGATCGTGGCCCTGGTCGGCCCCAAACAGACAAAATCGGGAGATACCTTCAGCGACGTGAAGGAACCGATGCTCATTGAGAGCATGAACATTCCCGAACCGGTAGTCTCTATGGCTATTGAGCCGAAGTCAAAAGCCGATCAGGACAAGCTCGGCTTGACGCTAAAAAAATTCATGGAGGAAGACCCTTCATTCCGGGTTGACTATGATTCTGAAACGGCCGAAACGGTTATTTCAGGCATGGGAGAGCTTCATCTGGAGGTTATTTTGGATCGTATGCGACGGGAATATAATCTCGAGGCCAATGTCGGCCGACCGCAAGTTGCTTACAAAGAGACCATCACCCAAAAAGTGACTGGGATTGTCGGAAAGTTTATTTCCCAGACCGGCGGCCGCGGACAGTACGGTCATGTGGTTATCAATGCCGAACCGTCCGAAGAACCGGGAAAGGGGATCGAGTTTATTGATAAAATCAAAGGGGGGGTCATTCCCCGTGAATATATCAAAGCGTGCGAGGAGGGTATCCGGGCGGGTACCAATAACGGCATCCTTGCCGGCTATCCCGTAACCGATATGACGATCACGCTGGTGGACGGCTCTTACCATGAGGTCGATTCAAGCGAACTGGCTTTTCAGATGGCTTCAAAAATCGCCCTTCATGCCGCCCTTCGCCAGGGCAAATCGGTCTTTCTCGAGCCGATTATGGATGTCGAAGTGACTTCTCCCGATGAATTTATGGGTACCATTGTGGGCGATCTAAATACGCGCCGCGCGAAGATCGTCGCGATGGGAACATGCGGTAAATTGAAGACCGTCCGATGTGAGGTCCCGCTGGCCGAGATGTTCAATTATGCCAATGCGGTTCGCTCACTTTCCCAGGGACGGGCCACTTTTACGATGGAACCGGCCTTTTATGACCAGGTTCCTTCTTTTATAGCGGAAAAAATTATAGGCAAAAGACAAGAAGAAATGGCTTCAAAAAAGTAGCCGTCATCAATTTATAAAAAGGGGGATGCGCCATGGCCAAAGAAAAATTCGTAAGAAACAAACCGCACTTGAATATCGGGACAATCGGACACGTTGATCACGGTAAGACAACCTTGAGTGCCGCCATAACCATGTTTCTTAACAAGAGCGGATTGGCGGAAACCAAGACCTACGATCAGATCGACAACGCCCCGGAAGAAAAAGAGCGAGGCGTTACCATTAACATTGCCCACTTGGAATATCAGACGGAGAACCGGCATTATGCCCATATCGACTGTCCGGGCCACGCGGACTACATCAAGAACATGATTACCGGGGCCGCCCAGATGGACGGGGCGATTCTGGTTGTCTCGGCGGCGGACGGCCCGATGCCCCAGACGCGTGAACATATCCTTTTGGCCCGCCAGGTTAACGTGCCTTCCATTGTCGTCTTCATGAACAAATGCGATCAGGTCGAAGACAAGGAACTCCTTGATCTGGTTGAGCTGGAGGTGCGTGATCTTCTGACCAAATACAAGTTTCCGGGCGACAAGACGCCGGTTATCAGAGGCAGCGCCCTGGAGGCCATGAATAGCATAGATGATGCGGAGAAGACAAAGTGCATCGTTGAACTGGTGAAGGCGATCGACGAATTTATTCCGGCTCCCGCGCGTGATCTTGATAAGCCTTTCTCTATGGCTGTGGAAGACGTCTTTTCGATACAGGGCCGCGGTACCGTCGCGACAGGACGTATTGAACGAGGGGTCGTCAAGGTCGGGGAAGAGGTTGAAATGGTGGGATTGGCCGACAAGGTCACGAAGACCGTTGTTACAGGGGTTGAGATGTTCCGAAAAGAGCTGGATGAGGGGCAGGCCGGCGATAACGTTGGCCTTCTTCTGAGAGGTGTGGAAAAGGACGCGATTGCCCGCGGCATGGTTCTGGCCAAACCCGGGAGCATCACTCCGCATACAAAATTCAAGGCCGAGGTCTATGCCCTGACCAAGGAAGAGGGCGGACGGCACACACCGTTCTTCAAGGGGTACCGCCCGCAGTTTTATTTCCGCACGACGGACGTGACGGGAACCGCGGCTCTTCCTGAAGGTGTAGAAATGTGCATGCCCGGAGACAATGTCTCTTTAACCGTCGAATTGATCACCCCGGTGGCCATCGAGAAAGAGCTTCGCTTCGCCATCCGCGAGGGCGGTCGGACCGTTGGCGCCGGAGTTGTTTCGGAAGTGATTGAATAACCCGTTTGGATCATGCAACGATTACGAATCAAATTAAAAGCGTACGATCACCGGTTGATTGATCAATCTGCCCAGGAGATTGTGGATACGGCAGTACGGACAGGGGCCAAGGTTCGCGGGCCCGTCCCCTTGCCGACAAAAAAGGAGCTCTATACGGTGCTTCGTTCTCCTGTCATTGATAAGAAATCCCGGGAACAATTCCGTCTGGCCACCCACAAGCGGCTGGTTTATCTCGTTGACCCGACGGCCAAGACGGTCGAGGCCTTGCGGAAATTGAATTTACCAGCGGGCGTCGATGTCGAGATTAAGCAGTAAGGGATGGCATCATGGTTAGCGGAATGATAGGACGCAAAATAAAGATGACGCAGATCTTCAACCCGGAAGGTGCCGTTGTGCCTGTGACTGCCGTTGAAATGGGGCCCTGTTATATTCTGGAGATGCAGGAGACGCCGTCGAAGGTCACCCTTGGATTCGATCCTGTCAAGGAGTCCCGTATGAAAAGACCTCAGCAGGGTTTCTTCAAAAAGATCGGAGTTCAGCCGCTTCGTGTCATCAGGGAGTTTTCTTCGTCGGACAACAAGGAATACAAGATCGGACAGGCGGTTAAGGCCGATCTTTTCAAGCCAGGCGACTATGTCAACGTGACCGGCCGGTCTATAGGAAAGGGATTCCAAGGCGGTATGAAGCGGTGGGGATGGAGCGGTGGTCCCAAGGGTCACGGTTCTATGCACCACCGCCGGGTGGGCTCAATCGGGGCCAGTGCGGATCCGTCGCGCGTCTTCAAAGGCACGCACATGCCCGGCCATATGGGGGCCAAGACGGTAACGATTCAGAACCTGCGGGTTATGGAAGTCGATGCGGAGAACAACATAGTTCTTATTCAGGGTTCGATTCCAGGCGCAAGCAAATCTCTGGTGACTGTTGTAAAATCGAAGAAAAAGGACTGGCGTTCGCTAGAAGAAAAACGGGCGGCCACAGTCGCCGTAAAACGCAATCCGATGAAACAAAGCAAAGCCAAGGCCAAAGGTAAAAAGTAATGCCGAGTGTAAGCGTATACAATTGCGAAGGCAAGAAGGTAGAGGATTTAAAACTCCCTGAAGTGATATTCGGCGGCCGCATCAAGAAAGACATTCTTTATCAGGCGGTCAACAAATATCGCGCCAGTCAACGTCAGGGAACGGCGTCTACCAAGGAACGCGGCTCTGTTCGAGGCGGCGGCAAAAAACCCTATCGCCAGAAAGGGACGGGCATGGCCCGTGCCGGTTCAAACCGTTCGCCCTTGTGGCGGGGGGGAGGCGTTGTGTTCGGTCCTTCGCCGCGAGATTTTCATTACACGTTGCCCAGGAAAATCCGGACAGCGGCTTTACGCGAGAGCCTTAACGATAAATTTCTTAATAAAGACTTTTATGTTATCAACGCGTATCCATCGGGTTTGGTGAAGACAAAAGATTTTGCCAAAACGCTTGCGAAACTGAAGATTGACAGCAAGGTTTTGATCGTGACGGATAAAGAAGATCCCGATATCAGAAGGGTGGCCCGTAACATCCCCTTTGTGGAAATATTGCGGGCAAACGATGCGAACGCTTTCGATATCCTGCGGTTTAAGAAAGTCTTAATGACGAAAAGGGCATACCAGACTTTAATCAGCCGAATTCATCAATCATAGGACGAATGATGACGAGTTATGCAATTCTAATAGCCTTGATCCGTACCGAAAAGGGGACCCTTATGGAGGCAAAGGGACGTTATCTCTTTCAGGTTGCCAGGAATGCGACCAAGATTGGTATAAAAAACGCTGTAGAGGAAATTTATAAAGTGGAAGTTGATGACGTGAACACCATGATTGTTCCTGCGAAGAGAAAGCGTGTGCGGCAGCAGTACGGCTATACCTCGGATTGGAAGAAGGCTATTGTGAAACTTAAAGAAGGGCATAAGATCGAGGCCACCTGATGGGACTACGAAAATTTAAGCCAAAGACCAACGCGTTGCGTCATACTGTGATTTCGGACTTTGCGGAGATTACCAAGTCGAAGCCGGAAAAATCTTTGTTACAGCCATTGAAAAAGAGCGGAGGGCGGAATTCTTATGGTCGCATTACTCTGCGCGGACGAGGCGGAGGTCACAAACGTCAATATCGGATCATCGATTTTAAGAGACGGATTTTCGATAAGCCTGCGCGGGTTGAATCTATTGAATACGATCCTAACCGGTCCGCACGTATTGCCCTGGTTCGTTACGGAGACGGGCTAAAGTCTTATATCCTTGCCCCACGGGAACTTAATGTCGGTGAAACCGTCGTCAGCACGATCAGCCAGGATGTCGAGATTAAGGCGGGGAATTGTCTGCCGCTTGGACGCATCCCTCTGGGGACCGCGATTCATAATATCGAATTGGAACCGGGATGCGGAGGCAAGATTGTCCGTTCCGCCGGAACCTCAGCCCAACTTATGGCGAGAGAGGGTGAATTTGTCCATGTCCGATTGCCCTCGAGTGAAGTGCGGAAGGTGAGCGTTGACTGCCGTGCGACCATCGGACAACTGGGCAATGTGGAACATGAATCCCGTTCGTTTGGAAAGGCAGGCCGTTCAAGATGGCTGGGGCGCCGGGGCAAAACGAGGGGTGTTGCGATGAATCCGGTTGACCATCCGCACGGCGGCGGAGAAGGAAAGGCCCCCCAGGGCAATCCCCATCCCGCCACACCTTGGGGCAAGCCAACAAAGGGCTACAAGACAAGAAAATTGAAAAAATATTCAGACCGATTTATCGTGCGGAGAAGAAAAGGCAAAAAAGGAAAGAAGGGTTAAAGGGTTATGCCTCGATCAATTAAGAAAGGACCTTTCATTGAAGAAACGTTGCTCAAAAAACTGAAACGGATGCAGGAATCCGGGTCGCGGCAGCCGATTAAGACGTGGTCGCGGCAGTCGACAATTACCCCTGAATTTGTCGGTTACACGGTGGCTGTACATGACGGACGCAGGCATATACCCGTCTTTATTACGGAAAATATGGTGGGTTATAAGTTTGGAGAATTTGCATCCACCCGCACCTTTAAAAAACACGGCGGCGTCAAGGCCAAGAAGGCGCCAGATAAGACTTGACATACTGAATGCAACCCGGATAGACCATGATCGCAAAGGCCAAAAATAAATATTTGCGTGTTTCTCCCACGAAGGTTCGCCAGGTGATTGATTTGATCCGAGGCAAGGATGTTGTCAGTTCTTTGGCTATTCTGGCTCAAGTTCAGAAACGATCGACCTCGAATATAACCAAAGTCTTGAAGTCGGCGGTCAGCAATGCGAAGCAAAAGGGACTGAACGAGAATCAGCTTGTTATCTCGCGGATTACGGCTGACCAGGGCCCGACATGGCGGCGATACCGGTCTGCTCCCTTTGGCCGGGCCACCCCCATCGACAAAAAGACAACCCATTTAACCATTGAACTTGACGTTATAACAAAGTGAGGTAATCTCTGTGGGACAGAAAGTCAGTCCGATCATTTTACGTATACCGTACATTCAGAATTGGCGCAGCCGGTGGTTTGCGCCGAAGCGAGAATTTGCGTCGAATGTCGTTGAAGACGCAAAGATACGCTCTTTTATCAGAAAACGTTTCGTCCAGGGCGCCATCTCATCCATAGAGATTGAACGACTGGCAGGACAGATCAAGGTCAAGATTCGCTCCGCAAGACCGGGTGTTATTATCGGACGCCGGGGAGCCGATATTGACCGCCTGCGGGAGGAACTGACAAAGATTACGCCGAAGGAGATCATGATCGATATCGAGGAGATCAAAAATCCTGCCATTGAAGCCCAGTTGATCGCCCAAAATGTAGCCTTTCAGCTTGAAAAACGCGTGGCCTTCCGCCGGGCCATGAAGCGAGCGATGGAACAGTGCATGATGGGCGGCGGACAGGGAATCCGTATCCGCTGTGCTGGTCGCTTGAACGGCGCCGAGATGTCCAGGGCGGAAACTTATAAGAGAGGGAAACTGCCCCTGCAAACCTTGAGGGCGGATATTGATTATGGTTTTGCCGAGTCTTTCACCACCTATGGCGTTCTTGGGGTGAAGACGTGGGTTTATAAGGGGGACGCTATTTTGGACCGTAAAAGACAGCAGGAAGCCGAACAGCGCATTTAACCGGATTGAGGGAGTCTAGCCATGTTAACGATGCCGCGTAAAGTCAAGTACCGCAAGGCCCAGAAAGGGAAGATCCGGGGGCTTGCGACGCGGGGCAACCATTTGAATTTCGGTGAATTTGGCCTTAAGGCCATGGATAACGGACTTGTCAGAGGCAATCATCTTGAGGCATGTCGTATTGTCTGCGCCCGGAAATTGCGCGGCGCGGGAAAACTCTGGATCAAGGTTTTCCCCCATAAACCCGTCACGAAAAAACCGGCCGAAACACGTATGGGCAAAGGCAAGGGAGATCTGGATCATTGGGTAGCTGTCGTCAAACGAGGGACGATTCTTTTCGAGATCGGAGGCGTGCCTGAAGATTTCGCAAAGAGCGTCTTTCGTCTGGTAGCCTTTAAGCTGCCTGTGAAGACAAAATTCGTTTCCCGGAGATCGGAACATTAAGGATTTGTTGCATGAAGATGAAACAGTTGCGTGAATTAAGCGAAGACGAATTGCATCAGAAGAAAACGGCCTTTCAAAAAGAGCTTTTTGAGCTGAATTATCAGCGCAAATTCGGCAATGTGGAAAAACCGGGTAGATTTAAGGTGCTTAAAAGAAGCCTCGCCCGAATGGAAACCTTATTGAATGAAAGAAAACGAGATGAGTCAAGCAAGAGGTAGGCGGAAGATCTTTTCCGGTACCATAGTCAGCGACAGGATGGACAAGACCCGTGTTGTCCAGATGCTGTGGGTGTCCAAGGATCCGGTTTATAAGAAACCCTTCAAACGCTTTGTTAAATTTAAGGCCCATGATGAAGATAATGCGGCAAAGGTCGGAGATATCGTGCGCATCAAGGAATGCCGGCCTATATCAAAGGATAAACGCTGGGTCATTACGGAAATCATCAAGAGCCATCAGCCGGTGTCCAAATGATAATAACAAGAACAATACTTGATGTCGCGGATAATTCGGGTGCCAGAAAGGCTTCCTATATTGGCGTGCTTGGCGTCAAGGGGCGGCGCTGGGCTCAGATAGGAGATATCGTTCGGGTTAATGTTAAAGAATCGGCCCCCCAGGCTGCCATTAAGAAGGGTAGCGTGGTTAAAGGGGTCATCGTCAGAACGAAATTTCCCATCCGTCGCCCGGACGGCACCTACATCCGATTCGATAATAACGCTATTGTTGTCATCGATGACACGGGTAATCCGCGTGGTACGCGCGTCTTTGGGCCTGTTGCCAGGGAATTGAGGAATATGGAATTCATGAAGATCGTATCCTTAGCGCCGGAGGTTGTGTGAGATGTTGCGGGTAAAAAAGAATGATATGGTGGTGGTCATTGCCGGAAAAGACAAAGGGAAGAAGGGCAAGGTTCTGCGCATGCTCCCGGCCGGAGACCGCGCCATAGTGGAGAACGTTAATGTTGTCAAAAAGGCACGACGACGGACACGTCAAGACGAACAGGGCGGGATCATCAAGATAGAGGCGTCGATCCATATTTCCAATCTTATGTTGGTGGATAAGGGGAGCAATCAGCCGACCCGGGTCGGCATGAAGATCCTCAAGGACGGTTCTAGGGTCCGGGTTAGCAAGAAAAGCGGAGCTGTGATTTGATATGACGCCGAGACTGCTGGAACAATACAGGACAGAGATCGTCCCTGCCATTAAGGAAAAGTTCAATATCAGGAACAGTTTTGCTGTTCCCAGACTTGAGAAGATTGTTGTGAATATGGGTGTGGGGGAAGCCGTCTCCGATATCAAATTATTGGAAAAAGCCATTGAGGAGATGGCGTTGATCACGGGGCAGAAACCGCAGATACGTAAGGCGAAGCTGGCGATTTCAAATTTTAAACTGCGTAAGGGCATGTCTGTGGGATGCCGGGTGACCCTGCGAAGGGTGAAGATGTACGAATTCATGGATAGGCTGATCAATGTGGCCCTGCCCAGGATTCGCGACTTTAATGGTGTGCCGCGAAGGTCTTTTGATAAAGCGGGCAATTTCAGCTTGGGCATCAAGGAACAGACGATTTTTCCGGAGATAGAAATGGATAGGATTAACCGTGTCCAGGGTCTGGATGTCAGCTTTGTTTTTAACCGCGGCCCACAGGAGTTGACGTATGAATTGTTGCGTCTCTTCGGAATGCCCTTCACAAAGTAACCAAAGATTGAAAAGGACATCATGGCTAGAAAAGCGTTAATCAACAAGTCAAAAAAAGATCCGAAATTTCAGGTCAGAAAACATAACCGCTGTCAATTATGCGGACGTCCGAAAGGTTATCTGAGGCGGTTCGGTTTGTGCCGGTTGTGTTTTCGTGAACTCGCCTGGAAGGGCGAAATCCCCGGCGTTAAGAAAGCAAGCTGGTAAGAAAGGGAAATCATTTATGTCTTTGAACGATCCCATTAGCAATATGTTGACGATGATCCGCAATGCCGTCCGCGCGCAGAAAGAGTCCGTCGATGTCCCGGCCTCGAAACAGAATGAGCACATCCTTGCCTTGTTCAAACAGGATGGTTATATCGAGAATTATCGCCGTATCGAGGATAATAAGCAGGGGATGCTGAAAATTTATTTGAAGTACGAAAAAAACAAACGACCGGCCATTACAGGACTGAAGAGGATCTCCAAATCGAGTTTGAGAATTTACGCAAAGAACGAACGGCTGCCGCGGGTGCTGAACGGTTTAGGAACAGCGGTTATTTCTACGTCCAGAGGAATCCTGCCGGATCGCGAAGCCCGGAAACTTGGAATCGGAGGCGAGGTCCTCTGCTATATTTGGTAGGAAAAGAATGTCTCGCATTGGAAGAAATCCGATAAATATCCCCAAAGGCGTAAAGCTTAATATATCGCCGAGTGCGTTTCACGTTGAAGGGCCCAAGGGTAAACTGGCTCTTGCTCTTCCCTTGGGCATCAAGCTTGAACATAAAGAGGATAAAATATTTGTCAGCCGACAGAATGACGTTAAACAGAACCGCGCCAACCACGGGACTATCAGGGCCCTCATCAATAATATGCTCGTCGGCGTGACACAAGGCCATAAAAAGAGCCTGCAGATACTCGGCGTCGGATTCCGAGGCCAGATGAAGGGCAAAGACGTCGAACTGTCTCTGGGATTCAGCCATCCGGTACTTTTCAAGGTCCCTGACGAGGTACAGGTCAAAATGCCAAAACCAACCGAGATTGAAATCGAAAGCGCGGATAAATGTTTAGCGGGAGAGATCGCCGCGCGGATCCGCCGTCTTAAGCCTCCGGAACCATATAAGGGGAAAGGCATCCGCTATGTCGATGAATTCGTCAAAAGAAAACAAGGGAAATCGGTAACCAAATAATTCAGGGATTTGTTTGAACTATGCTGGATAACAAGGAAAGACAGAGAATTACCCGTCACCGCAGGATCCGCAAGAAGCTGGCCGGCACGAAGGATCGTCTTCGTCTGTGCGTCCATCGGAGTTTAAATAACTTGCATGCGCAGATTATTGATGACAGCGAGGGAAAGGTGCTTGCGGGAATGTCCACGACAGATAATAAACTGCGTGAACAATTGAAATCCGGTGGGAATAAGCGGGCCGCAGAACTTCTCGGTCAGGCCTTTGCGGCCATGGCTGTCGGAAAAGGGTTTAAGAAAATGCGTTTTGACAGGGGCGGCTATGCCTATCACGGGCGGGTAAAGGCCTTTGCCGATTCTGCCAGAAAGGGCGGACTGGAGTTTTAAGTATGGGCAGCTTTCAGGACAAAGAAGAAGAGACAATCGAGCCACAGAACAACAAGGACGATATGGAAAACAAGCATTCGCAAGATCATAACGGTTCCCCGGATTCCCATGAGAAGTCTCAGAAGGCTGAAGAAACGAAACAAGAAGAGAAACAGCCGGAGGGACAGGAATCCCGAGAGGCAGTCTCCTCCTCAGTCGAAGAGGCTTCGGCGCAGGAACGCAATGGAGGTGAGACAGCCGTAGAGAAAACCGAAGAGAGAATTGAAAAGGAGGCCGGGGCAAAGAGAGAAGAGTCAGGGAAGGACAAACCTCGCGAGCAGGAGAGGCGAGGACCTGGCCGCCAGCAGAAGCGAACGGAAAGAAGACCGGCAGTACCTGAGGAGCCGCCTGAATTTATTGAAAAAGTGATAAAAATTAACCGCGTGACGAAGGTGACGAAAGGCGGTAAAAAACTGTCATTTAGTGCTTTAGTTGTTGTCGGCAATATGAAAGGCCGGGTCGGATTTGCGCTGGCCAAGGCCCCGGAGGTTGCTGATGCCATCCGTAAAGCCCTGACACTGGCAAAGAAGTACATGGTCGATATCCCACTTCGGGGGACGACCATTACCCATGAGATTATCGGAGAATGGTGCGGCGCAGAAGTTTTGCTTAAACCGGCCTCGGAGGGAACCGGTGTTATCGCCTCAGGACCTGTACGCGCGGTTTGTGAAGCTGCCGGAATCCATAATATTTTGACTAAATGTCACAGGTCGAATAACCCGGTTAATGTGATTAAGGCGACGATGCATGGTCTTACGCATTTGAAAAGCGGAGAGCTGCAGCCGGCAGAATAATCGAGGAAGAGCTAATGCAGTTACACGAACTAGGAAGACCAAAAGGCGCAAAGAAACGGAAAAAGATCGTCGGCCGGGGGCCTGGTTCGGGTCACGGAAAGACTTCCGGGCGCGGACACAAGGGGCAGAAATCGCGATCGGGGCGGGGAATCCTGAACAGTCTGGAGGGCGGACAGATGCCGCTCATCCGCCGTTTATCAAAGGTCGGATTCACGTCTCACCGCAAGCATAATTATCAATTGGTCAATCTGAAAGACCTGGAACGATTCGAAAGAGGCACTAAGGTGAATGCCGGCCTTCTGAAACAGAGTAGGTTGATTAAGAATGCTTATAAACCCGTCAAGATCCTCGGCGAGGGTGAGATTTCAAAGGCGCTGGAGGTTCAGGCAAGTCGTTTTTCACGATCAGCCAGGGAAAAGATCGAAAGGGCCGGCGGGAAAATCAGCCTGGTAAACAAAAAGCAAGACACATCGTAAAGCGGACAATTCATGCTGAGTGCATTTTCGAATTGCTTTAAGATTCCGGAGCTCAAAAAAAAGATCATTTTCACGCTGGCCCTTATTGCAGCTTACCGGGTCGGTTGTTATATCCCCACACCAGGCGTGAATGGGGCGCTGTTGGCGGATTTTTTTGAGAAGATGAGCACGGCCGGCGGCGGAACGATCTTTGGAATGATAAATCTGTTTTCGGGCGGCGCTTTGCAGAAGATGACGGTATTTTCTCTGGGGATCATGCCCTATATCTCCAGTTCGATCATCATGCAGCTCTTGACGGCCGTCATCCCGGCCCTGGAAAAGCTGTCCAAGGAAGGGCAGGCGGGATATCACAAGATCAATCAGTATACCCGCTATGGAACGGTTGCTCTGGCAACAGTTCAGTCGTATTTTATCGCTCTTTGGCTGGAGAGTCCTGAGGCCTTTGGCGGTGTCACCATTGTTAATAATCCCGGCTGGGCATTTCGGTTCACAACGGTGGTCACGTTAACTTCCGGGACAATCCTGTTAATGTGGTTGGGAGAACAGATCCAAGAGCGGGGTATCGGCAACGGGATATCGCTTATTATCACGGCGGGCATTATCTCCAGCGGGCCTGCGGCGATCCAGAACCTCATACTGTTATTGTCCCCGCAGACATCCGGGGCAAGCCAGATTCAGCCGTTGACATTGGTCATGATGTGCGCCTTTCTGGTCGGCGTCATCTTTTCCGTGACTCTAATAACCCAGGGGCAGAGGAAGATCCCAGTCCAGTATGCGCGCCGGATTGTCGGTCGCCGGGTTTACGGCGGGCAAAGCACTTATATTCCTCTGAAGGTTGACACGGCCGGTGTCATCGCCATTATTTTTGCCCAGTCGTTGATACTGTTTCCGGCGACACTGGCGACCTTTATTCCCAATCAGGCCTTTCAGACTTTTGCGAGTCATCTCTCTCGAGGCAGTGTGGCCTATTATGTTATTTACGGATTTTTGATCATATTTTTCTGCTACTTTTACACGGCCATTGTATTTAATCCTGTTGATGTAGCCGAAAACATGAAAAAGCACGGCGGATTCATACCAGGTGTTAGGCCGGGCGCCCCTACGGCCGATTATCTGGATTTTGTCATGACCCGGATCACGCTGGCCGGTGCTTTGTTTATTTGCGCGATCGCCGTTATGCCTGATGCCATCATGGCGACGTTCCGCGTGCCTTACCTGGTGGCCTCGTTTTTCGGAGGTACGGGCGTCTTGATTATTGTCGGTGTTATGCTGGACACCTTGAAACAGATTGAATCACATTTGCTGATGCGTCACTATGACGGTTTTATGAAGTCGGGACAATTGCGGGGGAGACGATGAGGGTAGTTCTCTTAGGACCACCGGGAGCCGGAAAGGGTACCCAGGCCAAATTATTGAAAGAAAAGCTTAAGCTGGCTCATGTTTCGACCGGAGATATTCTCCGTGAAGAGATGAAGAATGGGACCGATCTTGGTCAAAAGATACAGGAATTTGTGAAAAGCGGCGGACTGGTCCCTGATGAAATCGTCACGCAGATCGTTGAAAATAAATTGAAAAACGACCAAACAATGAAGTCTCATTATGTTTTGGACGGGTTTCCCCGCACGCGTCAACAGGCCGAGGATTTGACAAGGATAACGGGGACCATCGACAGGCCTATTGATTACGCCCTGTACATGGACACCTCGGAACCCGTCATTATTAAGCGGCTGACGGGACGGCGTATTTGCCGTAATTGCGGGGCAATATTTCACGTGGACAATATGCCGCCCAAAAGAGAGGGCGTCTGCGACAATTGCGGCGGGGAGCTCTATCTGCGCGACGATGACAAAGAAGAGACTGTCCGTCACCGCCTAAAAGTTTATCAAGAAAAAACGGCACCCGTCATCGCCTTTTATGAGGAACATGGTGTGTTGAGAAAACTCAATGGAGATGCGGAGGCCCAGGACGTTATGGATGAGATCCTGGACATATTCGGAAAAGAAGGAAAAATTGATTCCGATCAAGTCCAACAAGGAAATTGAAATTCTGGAGGAGGCCGGGAGGCTGCTCGCCGGAATTATCAATGAGATTAAGCGTTCTTTGAAACCGGGTGCGGTAACACGGGATATCGACAAACTGGCGGAAGAACTGATACGGAAGAAAAACGCCAGACCCGCCTTTAAAGGATACCGGGGATTTCCCGCCAGCGCGTGTATCTCCATTAATGAAGAGGTCGTGCACGGGATTCCGGGAAAAAGAGAGATACAAGAAGGCGATATTGTCAGCATCGATATCGGGATCGTTTACCGCGAATATTTTTCAGATACGGCTTTCACGTTTGGGGTGGGGTCCATTGATCCGAGGCTCCAGCAACTCATCGAAGTCACGCATGATGCCCTTCATCGGGGAATTGATCAGGCCATGGCGGGAGGGAATGTTTCAGATATCTCCTTTGCCATTCAGAATTACGTGGAAGCGCGTCAGTTGTCGATTGTCAGAGATTTTGTTGGGCACGGTATAGGCCGGTCGCTACACGAGGAGCCTGAAGTCCCGAATTTCGGCTTGCCGCATTCCGGTCCAGTATTGAAGGAAGGCATGGTTATCGCGATTGAACCCATGGTTAATCTGGGATCCTGGGAAACAATGATTTTGGAGGACGGATGGACTGTGGTGACACGGGACGGGCAGCCGTCTGCTCATTTCGAGCATACAGTTGCAATTACCCGGAATGGTCCCAAAATCCTGACGCAGTAAGATGGCCAAAGAAGACCTGATCGAGGTGGAAGGAACGGTGGCTGAGGCCTTGCCGAACGCCATGTTCCGTGTCGAACTGGAAAACGGGCATAAGGTTCTGGCTCACGTCTCAGGCAAAATCAGGATGCATTTTATACGTATCCTGCCCGGTGATAAAGTTACTGTGGAATTATCCCCTTATGATTTATCGAGGGGCCGCATAACCTACAGAAAGAAATAAAATGAAAGTCAAATCTTCAGTCAAACGGATTTGCAGTCAATGCAAGATCATACGCCGTAAAGGCGTTGTACGCGTCATCTGCAGCAATCCGAAACATAAACAACGACAAGGATAACATTATGGCCAGGATTCTCGGTATCGATTTACCCAAAAACAAGCGCATTGAGGCTGCCTTGCCGTATCTTTTTGGGATCGGCCCTGCAAAGGCGCGGCATATTCTGAAATCAACGGATATTAATCCTGACAAGAGGACGAAAGATCTGACGGATGAAGAGGTGTCCAGGATTACCGCCGTCGTCCAGAAGGATTTTATAGTTGAGGGCGAGTTGCGCCAGGATGTCCATCAGAATATCCGACGGTTGATTGAGATCGGCTCATATCGCGGCCTGCGCCACAAAAAGGGCTTGCCGACACGCGGCCAGCGGACGCGGACCAATGCCCGGACGCGCAAAGGACGCAAATCGTGGATCGGCGGTAAACCGAAAAAAGGAAAATAAGGATCACCATTTATGTGCGCAAAACCCAAATCAGGAAAGAAGCAGTTTAAACTCAAAAAAAAGGCACTGAAAGGCGTTTCAAGCGGCGCTGTCCATATTCGTGCCACGTTCAATAACACCATGATCACCATTACCGACAGGGAGGGCAACACGATCGTTTGGTCGTCTCCCGGCATGGTCGGATTTAACGGATCCAAGAAATCCACCCCCTTTGCGGCCCAGGTTGCGGCGACGGATGCGGCAAGAAAGGCGAAAGACCTAGGTCTGCAAACGGTGGAGGTCTTTGTCCGTGGTCCGGGTTCAGGACGGGAGTCGGCGATTCGCGCCCTCCAGGCGGCCGGCCTGAATGTCACCTCGATCAAAGATGTTACGCCGTTGCCGCATAACGGCTGCCGTCCGCGCAAGAAACGAAGAGTATAAGGAGGAGACGTTTATTCATGGCTCGATACACAGGTCCCAGTTGTCGATTATGCAGAAGAGAGGGCGAAAAGCTTTTCTTAAAAGGAACCCGCTGTAACACCTTTAAATGTTCTGTCGAGAAAAGGGCCTATGCCCCAGGCCAACATGGATCCCGAAGGACGAAGCTCTCCAACTTTGGCTTGCAGCTGCGAGAGAAGCAAAAAGTCAAACGGATTTACGGGGTCTTGGAGAGGCAGTTCCGGGGATATTTTGCTCGGGCCGCGCGTTCCAAGGGCGTGACGGGGTACGTTTTGTTGCAGTATTTGGAACGACGTTTGGACAATGTCGTTTATCAACTCGGTTTTGCCACGTCAAGGAATCAGGCCAGGCAGTTTGTCGATCATGGCATGGTCTGCCTCAACGACAAGCGCGTCGATGTGCCATCCTGCCTCGTAAAAAGGGATGACGAAATTTCATTGAAGGTCAAAGAGAAGGAACTTAAGCTTGTTAAAGAAAACATGGAGGCCACAAAGGAACGGACGGTGCCCGCATGGCTTGAAGTGGACACTCACCATTTGAAGGCCAAGGTTTTGCGTTTGCCTGAACGGGAAGACATCCAGTTCGCGGTCAACGAACAATTGATTGTTGAGCTTTATTCCCGTTAAACATTTATCGAAACCATAGAAGAGATTATTTTAGGAGGATGACATGGGGGTTAAATGGAGAGATTTTCAAATGCCCAAGAGGCTCGACTGCGATGAATCCACGTACACAACCCAGTACGGCAAATTTATCGCCGAACCCTTTGAACGCGGATACGGCGTGACCCTCGGAAATTCACTGCGCCGCATTCTTTTGTCCTCGATTGAAGGAAGCGCGGTGACCTCCATACGTATCGAAGGCGTTCAGCACGAATACACGACCATTCCCGGGGTCATGGAATCGGTGATGGACATCATTTTAAACATAAAAAACCTGGTCTTGCGTTCCCATTCCAAGACCCCAAAATCCATCTACATCAAGGTGGATAAAAAAGGCGATGTCCGGGCCAAAGATATCATCTGCGACGAGACGATAGAGATCGTCAATCCACATCTGCACATCGCCACGTTAACCGAAGACATTAAATTCAGTGTCGAGCTGGAGATCTCGCGCGGACGGGGTTATGTCCCCGCCGATCTGAATAAGAAGGAAGGCGACCCCATCGGTACTATTGCGGTGGATTCCATATTCACGCCTATTGCCAAAGTCAATTATGCCGTTGAGAACACCCGCGTGGGGCAGAGGACCGACTATGACAAACTGATTCTCGAGATATGGACAAACGGCGGGATTAATCCCAAAGAAGCCCTGCTCTATGGGGCTAACATCTTTCAGAGGCATCTCGATGTCTTTGTCAGCTACGGACAACTGCCCGAAGAGGAAGAAGAAGAAGAAGAAATAACGGCCGAGGAGAAGGCCCTTTATGAAAAGCTCCGGTTGCCCATCTCTGAACTCGAGCTGTCCGTTCGAAGTTCCAACTGTCTCAAAGAGGCGAACATTAAGACTATTTGGGATCTGGTCAGAAAGAGCGAGTCCGAGTTGCTCGGTTTCCGCAATTTCGGCAAGAAATCTTTAACGGAAATAAACGAGTTGCTTAAGATCATGGGATTGCATCTGGGCATGAAGGTGGACGTGAAGAAACTCCGCCAAAGGGAATAAGGGGCGGGATTCATAGCACACAAAGGAATGTGACATGCGTCATAGGATGGCTGGAAACAAATTAGGAAGGAATTCAAGCTGGCGGAAGGCAACCATTCGGGATATCGCCAAGGCAACACTCGATGCCGAACGCATCCTGACGACCAAGGCCAAGGCCAAAGAAGCGAGGAAAATGGTTGATCGACTTATTACCCTGGGTAAGAAAGATACCTTGGCTGCCAAGCGGCGGGCTTTTGCCATCTTGTGCGACCATAAACTCGTCAGCAATCTGTTCAAGAATATCGCCGTCAGGTTTAGGGAGCGGTCCGGCGGATACACGCGCATAGTTCATTTCGGAACGCGGCGCGGCGATAACGCGCAGATGGTCTTTCTGGAGCTGACCCAGCGTTCGGTTATAGAGACCAAGAAACTGCAGAAAAAAAAGACGAAGGCCAAGACGGCTGTTCCAGAGGCTTCTGCGGCCACAGAAAGCCATGGCGAACCCAAGAAGAAAGGGCCGAAGGAATCACAGAAAGGTGAGCAGAGTTCGACTCAACCTCAAGAGATCCCCAAACATAAAAAGAAGGACAGGGGATCGAAGAAGGAAAAATCTTCTAAAAAGATTACCGGCGGTTTCAAAAAATTCTTTAAAAAAGAACCCCCTAAAAGTTAAATCCCCCCTTTCAGGCCACTTGGGTGGACCTAGGTCAATCCTTTGAAAAGGAGCCGGGAGTGATGACTGTGAATAAGAGAATACAGCGGATTGTCGGATCCACCACCCTTGCCATCAACGCAAAAGCCAAAGAATTAAAAGCGCAGGGTCACGATGTCGTCAATTTTGCCGGTGGCGAACCGGATTTCGACACGCCCGGTTTTATTAAAAAAGCGGCGGTGGACGCCATTGAGCAAGGATTCACTAAATATACGCCGAGCACGGGAATCCCCGCTTTAAAAGAAGCTATCTCCGAAAAACTAAGAAAGGACAACCATCTCGTCTATTCATCGGGCCAGATCGTCGTTTCTTGCGGGGCCAAGCATTCCCTGTTCAACCTTATCCAGGTTCTGGTCGAAGAGGGAGACGAAGTCTTGATCCCCGCGCCCTATTGGGTCAGCTATCCAGAGATGGTCAAGATAGCAGGCGCCACACCCAAATTTATCCCTACGGACGAACGAACCCAATTTAAGATTACCCCGGAGCTTCTATCGCAGGCCCATACACACAGGACGAAACTGTTAATCCTTAATTCCCCGTCAAACCCGACGGGAATGTTGTATTCGAGGGAAGAATTACGGGATGTCGCCGAGATCTGTGTAGAGAAGAATATTTTTGTCATCAGCGACGAGATCTATGAGAAGTTGATTTACGACAACGGCAATTATGTCTCCTTCGCTTCCCTCGGCGATGACGTGTACCGTCTGACCGCGACCGTGAACGGCGTCTCCAAGGCATTTGCCATGACGGGTTGGCGGATCGGTTATCTGGCCGCCAGCGAGGAGATCGCTTCTGCAGTGAAAAAGTATCAGGACCACTCGACATCGAATCCGAATTCAGTAGCCCAGAAGGCTGCCATTGCGGCCCTGAGGGACGCCGAACAAAGCATACCCGCTATGCGGGATGAGTTCAAAGCCCGCCGGGATCTGATTGCCACCTGCCTTGACAATATACCGAAGATATCCTATATACGTCCGCAAGGAGCCTTTTACGTATTCTGCAATATTTCCCAGCTGGGTATGGATTCAACGACCCTGGCCAAGAAGATTCTTGAAGAGGTCAAGGTGGCCACAATCCCGGGATTTGGCTTCGGGGCCGATGCCTATATCCGTATGAGTTTTGCCACCTCGCGGGAGCGCATTGAAGAGGGGACGAAAAGGATCGCTCAATGGATCCGCAACCTTAAACCGGCGAGAATTTGAAGTGGACATACGTGAACTGCTTTTATTGTGTATCGAGAAAAAGGCCTCGGATCTTCATCTTACCGATAAATGTCCGCCTATCCTCCGCATCGATGGGAATCTTCTCATCACCAAGGGTGCTCCGTTAAAGCGTGACGATATTAAGCGTATGATATACAGCATGCTCACAGACCATCAAAAGGAGATCTTCGAACGAGATCTCGAACTGGATTTCTCCCTGGCCCTTACAGGGTTGGACCGCTTCCGTGTTAATGTCCACATCCAGAAGGGCTGTGTGGAGGCCGCCTTTCGCAGGATCCCGCTTTTTATACCCAACATCCAGGAGTTGGGATTGCCGAATATCATTACGGAACTTGCCCGAAAACCCAACGGATTGGTTCTCGTTACCGGCCCGACGGGGATGGGCAAGACGACGACCTTGGCCGCCATGGTCAACCTGATTAACAATGAACAGGCTGATCTGATCGTCAGCATCGAAGACCCCATCGAATATGTCCATACCAACAAGAAGTCGATCATTAAACAAAGAGAAGTGTTTAAGGACACGCATTCCTTTTCCGAGGCCTTGAAGAGGTGTTTGCGTCAGGACCCTGACGTGATTGTAGTCGGGGAGATGCGGGATCTCGAGACGATCTCGACCGCCCTGACGGCCGCGGAAACGGGGCATTTGGTGTTGGCGACCTTGCATACACCTGATGCGCCCCAGACCATTGAACGTATCATCGATGTCTTCTCCCCTCATCAGCAGCAGCAGGTGAAGCTGCAGTTGTCCGACTGCCTGCAGGGTGTCGTGTCTCAGCTGCTTTTGCCTCGCGCGGGCGGATCTGGGCGGATAATGGCGACGGAGATTATGGTAGCCACACCGGGGGTGCGCAATCTGATCCGGGAGCAGCAGATCGAACAGATCCCGACGATCATCCAGACGGGAAGCCAGTATGGGATGAAGTCTATGGATAAATCATTAAAGGAGCTGTATCAAAGCGGTGTGATCAGTTATGAGACGGCCTTGAGCAAGGCCAAGAATCCGGAGGAGTTCAAACATTTGTAAAAACGCAGTACAAAGGAAGACGAGATCGCGAAGAAGACCGACGGGCTTATGATTTCCAAGAAGGAATCAAAGCCCGTTATTACTTTTATACGAAACAGGATGACGGATCATTTGAGGGAAAGGAATGCGAGCGACCTGCCGGGTGGTTGATCTTGGATTGATAGAATTTGACCGGGCTTACTCTATGCAGCGGCAGGCTGTGCAGCGAGCCATCGAAGAAGAAGAGGAAGCGGTGTTCTTATGCGAACACCCTCCGGTACTCACGATGGGCAGGGCGGCCGATGACAGGCATATTTTCTTAACGGAGGCCCAATTGCTCCGGAAAGGGATAAAGGTTTATCGCATTGACCGAGGCGGAGAGGTCACTCTTCATGCCCCCGGCCAGCTTGTCGTCTATGTAATCCTGGACTTAAGCCGGCGGGGGCGGGATTTGAGGCGTTATCTCAGGGATCTGGAATCAGTGATTATGGACTTTCTAGTATGCTTCGGTGTAACGGGGAAACGGCTGGAAGACAAAACAGGCGTCTTTGTGTCAGACGCCAAAATCGCCTCAATCGGTATCGGGGTGCGCCGGTGGATCAGCTTTCATGGATTGGCCGTCAATATCACTACGGACTTGAGCCTGTTTTCTTTGATCCGTCCCTGCGGTTTGGATGTCAAGATGACATCTCTACAGGCACTGACCGGGCCGCTTCCCTCTCAGCCTGAGATGAAAGAAAAATTATTGAATTGTTTATCTTCAGGTCTTAATATGAAAACATTTGGAGACAATCTACATGAACGAGATCAGATTGCCTGAATTGGGTGAAGGGATAACCAAAGCAACGGTGGCCTGCTGGTTCGCCAGACCCGGAGACGAGGTCAAGGAAGATGACGATGTCGCGGAAGTGGTGACCGATAAAGCCTCTTTTTCCATCCAGGCTCCCGCAAACGGAAGAATCCGCGAGATTCTCGTTGCGCAAGGCAAAGATGCCGCTGTCGGGCAGGTCCTTGCCAGGCTGGAATAAGAAGCATATGCCGGCATACTCAAACAGGTTGCCCCACAGGTCATGTCCCATGGATAGCAAGAAATATAACACGCCTGTCAAACGCATTCTCCTGATGTATATCACCGAAATTTCCGGTCATCACCGGGCCAGCGTGGCGATATCCCAGGCCCTGGAGAAAATCTATCCGGATGTCGAAATCCGTAAGATTAACGGCTTTGGCTATGTCTATCCGGTCATAGAAAAGATCGTCAACAAGACTTATATGGGCGTGATCAGGGCGACACCTCAATTGTGGGACTATCTCTATGATAACCCCCGTATTGTCAGAAAGACCAAAGGCATCAAGGAATTTATACACAAAAATACCCATAAGAAGATCGGTCGTCTGTTTGACGATTTCCAGCCGGATGCCGTGATTTGCACCCAGGCGTTTCCGTGCGGCCTCGTCGCTGATTATAAGCTTTCCCGCCGTTTGGATATCACCGTTGTCGGTGTATTAACGGATTATGCGCCCCATGCCTATTGGGTGCACGAGGGCATTGATTATTACGTGGTGCCCTCCCAGGAGGCCAAGGAGCGATTTGTGCTTAAAGGAATCAACGAAAAAATGATCAAGGTGTTCGGGATTCCCGTTGACCCCAAATTTTCCCGTTCGTTGGACAGGGTGGCCATAGCTGAAGACCTTGGTCTCGATCCGGAAAATCCTGTCATATTGGTGATGGGTGGAGGCCAGGGTTTGGGGCCGATCAAGAAGATCGTGGCCGGTCTCGTTCGTGTACCACGGAATATCCAGATTGTTGTTTTGGCGGGGACAAACAGGAAGCTCATCCGTTTTCTGCGCAGGGTCCAAAAACGCAAGTTAAAAAAACTGGTCTTTTTCGAATATACGGACAAGGTCGATGAGCTGATGGAATTGGCTGAGCTTGCAATCACAAAACCCGGAGGCATGACCACGACCGAGGCCTTAACCAAGGGATTGCCCATGGTGATCATCCGGCCGATCCCCGGTCAGGAAATGCATAACATGCAGTACCTTCTGAAGCATCAGGTCGCTGTCCACGTCGACCACATCAATAGAATCGGCAAAATCATAATGGGGTTGCTGGATGAGCCGGATAGAATTCGCGCGATGAGCGAGAGGGCGAAGGCTATAAGCAAGCCGAATTCGTCCATAGACATAGCCCGGCTTGTTTTGCAGAGGCAAACGGCTAATGTTTAAATACTGGTTATACAAATTCGGACAGTTTTGGGTTTTGCGCCTGCCCCTGGCGACAGCGTACCGGCTAGCCATGTTCGTCTCGGAAATGCAGTTTTATTTTTGTCCCCGCGACCGCCGCGCCGTTAAAAATAACCTGCGCGTCATGTTTCCCGAAAAATCCCAAAAGGAAATTCATGCCATGGCCAAAGAAGTCTTCCGTAATTTCGGAAAATATCTTGTAGAATTCTTCCGCATGAGGAAGATGGTCGGCAAAGAGTATATCCAGAAAAACATCAAAATCGAAAACTTTCATTTTTTCGAAGAGGCCATTCAAAAAAAGAAGGGCGCTATTTTTTTAACCGCGCATATCGGGAACTGGGAATTGGGCGGCGTCGCCTTCAGCCAGATGGGGCACCCCTTGGTGGTCATCGCTTTGCCCCATCGGGAGAGACCGGTAAACGATTTATTTAACAGCCAGCGGGAGGACAAGGGAATTACGGTTGTACCCCCGAATCTGGCGGTGCGTAAATGTTTAGAGAATCTCAAAAACGAGGGGATAGTGGCCCTTTTGGGCGACCGGGATTTTTCTCTAAACGGCGAGATTATGGACTTTCTCGGGAAAAAGACAGCCTTTCCCCGCGGGCCCGCCGTTTTTTGTGTTAAGACCGGAGCGCCCCTCATCCCGGTCTTTTTTGAACGGAATACCGACGACAGCTTTACGATGCATTTTGAAAAGCCGGTTTATCCAGACACCGGCCGGGAAGAAAACGAAAATATTAGGGCGATTATGCGATACTATGTCCCCATCATCGAGAGGACAGTCCGTAGGGTTCCCACCCAGTGGCTTATGTTCCGGCAGTTTTGGATTGATTGAGCGGCCTGGGCTATCAACGACCGTCATATATGAAAACAGAAGAAATTTGCGTGCTGATCCCGGTGCATAACGAGGCCAAGACAATCGGGGCTTTGGTCAGCGGGCTGAGGGCCGAGGGTTTGGACGTCATCGTAGTGGATGACGGTTCCGTCGATGGATCAGGAAAGATAGCTCAGGATATGGGGGCAATATGCCTTTTTCATGAATCCAAGAAGGGCAAGGGAAAATCTTTGAGGGACGGTTTTGCGATGGTGTTGGAAAAGGACTATAGAGCAGTTGTCACCATGGACGGCGACGGTCAGCATGCCGTTGAGGATATCGGCCGCTTTATGGTTGTTGCCGAACAAACAAATGCCGGCATGATCACGGGAACGAGGATGTGTGACGCCCGGGAGATGCCCTTTTTGAGATGGATGACCAATAAATTCATGTCTTGGGTAATCTCTGGCATCTGCCGGCAGACTGTCCCGGATTCGCAGTGCGGTTACCGTCTGATCCGCCGGGAAGTTTTGGAAAAGCTCCGTCTCTCGTGCAGCGATTTCGAGATTGAAACGGAGATGCTCGTTGAGGCAAGCCAAAGGGGATTCGGAATCGTCTCCGTTCCGGTCCAGACGATTTATCGCAATGAGACCAGCAAGATTAACCCCTTTGCCGATACGTGGCGATTTTGCGCGTACCTTATTCGTGTTGTATTGTTTCCCAGGAAATAATGCGATTTTGATGATCCTGGAGCTGGTTGCCTTGCGATACAGTGCGGGGATGGCCGATGGAAAATAAATTATTTTTTTTCTCAATCATTGTTTCTCTGATCCTTCACATCGTTTTTTTCGTGAGACTGTCTTATTCGAATATCCATTACAGACACCGCCCTGTCAAACAGGTCGAGGTGGTCTATGACAAACCTCAGGGTCTCTTGCGGAAGGTCCCGATCATCGCAAAACAGAGAGATGAGAAGGCCCGGAAAGGGGACAAAATGATGAAGGCCCTGAAACAAAAGCATGTGGATTCTCCGGAAATGGTCAAGGATCTTAACAAGATGAGCGATATATTTAAACCCTTTAACAAGGCCAGGACCGATATCGCCAAGATTCGAGACAAAAGAAAAGTCTTTGTCCCAGCTCTTGAATCGGAGAATATCGAAAATCCTGTCTATCTGAACTACTATCATATCGTTCGTCAAAAAATCAAGGAAGAGACCTTGGTCAATTACGACCGATACGATACGGGTGAAGTCTATATCACCTTTGTCTTATCGGCTAAAGGGGAGCTGCAGCAGCTCAAGCTGATTGATGAGCGTTCCCGCGCCAGCGATTATTTGGAGGATGTGGCCCAGCGCAGCGTCCGTGAATCAGCGCCTTTTCCTGATTTCCCCCCTGATTTGAATTTCCCGGAACTATCCTTTAACGTCGTAATCTATTTCGAAGAATAACGGATAACCTGCGCAGTCAGAAAATGCGCATCCTATCCGCATGGGGTAATGTAAAAAATAGGTAAACTCCACTAGGTGTTCGTGTAAGATTTAATGAGGTAGTTTGAGGGAAAAATCTCGGGAAAAGCTTG
>CAYRXT010000016.1:0-57723 GCA_964428315.1 uncultured Planctomycetales bacterium | reverse complement strand
CACTTTTGAGTCAAAAAAACCTTAATAAGTGTCCACTTTTGAATCGTAAGTGACAAAAATGGAAAAACTGCTTGTGCCCTTCGGGACAATATGCTATAGTTTAACCGAATAAAGGCCACGGAACCTTCAAAAGGAGGCAATGTGGCTATGTTTTTTTATACCGACAAGAATTTACAGAACCTTCCCGAGATCAAAGATCAGCCGGCATCATCTTCCCAATCAGAGAGACGCTATCTTCCCCGCTGGAACACGCAAAGCCGGATCGTCTATCGCAAATTGCACGACAACTCCATCCATGAATGCGTCAGCCGCGACATCAACTGTAAGGGTCTCTCAATCTTGACGGATGACGCGCTTTTGCCCAACCAAAAGCTCAATATGACGGTTTATCTTTCCGATATGGACTATTTTTCTATAGATGCGACCGTGTTATGGAAGAAGATGTCACAGGAAAAGTCTTTGGTCGGGCTTCATTTTGACATGATGGACGAAGAGATCCGCGACATGATCTTTAATTTCGCGTTTGAATACAAAAAACAGGAACTGCTCAAACACTGGTACGACGGCTTTTAAGGACAGTCGGCCGCCTCATCCCCCCCTTCTTCTGCCTTCCATCGCCGGTAAAGGGCGACATAATCCTCGATCGAAAGATTTTCCGGTCTATTATCTTTAGCCAACTTTAGTGAATTCAGGATGTTTTCGGCACGCGTCTTTCCCATCACAGGACCCAGGGCGTTGGGCAGGGTCTTGCGCCTCTGCTGAAAGGCCCGCTGGACCAGGTCAAAGAAATCCTGCGGCCTGTCCAAAGGGAACGGGGTCCGGCCGGGAAATTCGAGAGAGACCAGGCACGAACTGACTTTGGGGACGGGACGGAACGCGCCTTTGGGTATGCTTAAAAGGACGCGCGGAACCGCGTACATTTGGACAAACACGCTTAAGGCGCTGTAGTGTTTGGTCCCCGGACCGGACACCATGCGCTCGGCAAATTCGCGCTGTACGGTGATATAGGCGCTTTTGATCTTCTCCCTGTTGCGAATAAGGATCTCGATGATCGGCGAAGAGATATAATAAGGAAGATTCCCGATGACCTTTAAACCCTGAGGCAAAGACGTCCAGTCGGTCTTTAGAATGTCTTCCCAGAAGACTTCGAGATTATCGAAACGTTCCAAGAGATGGGTGAGGTGTTGGGTTAGCCGCCTGTCTTTCTCAACCGCGATTACCTTGTGTACGCGCGGGGCGATTTCCCGCGTCAGGATGCCCTTGCCCGGACCGATTTCAAGAATGACATCATCACGCGTCAGGCCGCAACGGCCGATGATCTTCCGGGCGTTCCCGGCATGGACCATGAAATTCTGTCCCAGACCTCGACGTGGTTTAAGATGAAATTCCGCGCTCCCGGTCGGTTTCCGATGGCGGTGGGACGAAGACCGGTCTTTCATCTCGCCAGTTCGGCCGCGAGGCGGACGGCGGCGCGCATGGAATGGGGCTTGGCCAGTCCTTGTCCGGCGATATCGAAGGCCGTTCCATGGGCGGGCGATGTGCGGATAAAGGGAAGGCCGATGGTAAGATTGACGAGTTTATCAAAATAGAGCGATTTAACGGGTATCAGTCCCTGGTCATGGTACATGGCGATCAGGGCGTCAAATTTCCGAGCGTTCGAAGGACAAAAGAGTGTGTCCGCGGCAAAGGGCCCCCGCACGGTCCACCCCTTTTTTTGCGCCTTTTTCACGGCGGGAAGGATCCGTGTCATGTCCTCGGACCCGATGAGACCGTTTTCCCCGGCATGAGGATTCAACCCGCAGACCGCGATCTTGGGGGACGTTATGTGGAATTGATTTTTGAGGGCTGTATGAACCAGTTCTATGGCGTCCAGGACTTTTCGCTGAGTCACGGCGGAAGGGACATCTTTGAGAGGGATGTGCCGAGTGAGGATGACAGTTTTGCAGCCGGGCGCTACGAACATCATGGCGTAGCGCCGGACGTGGAAATTTTGGGCCAAAAATTCCGTGTGACCGACAAACTCGTCCCCGAGTTCGTCGATGGTTTCCTTGCAGACGGGAGCCGTTACCAGGGCGTCCAGTCTGCCCTTTTTGAGAAGTGAAACAGATTCCGAAAGGTAGGCCAGGGCGGCGTGCGCGCTCAGCCGAGAAGGACGTCCGGGTCTGCATTGTCCCGGGGCGAGGATCTCCTGGTCCAGAAGGACGCAGTTGTCGGGCAGGCGTTTGCGGTAGAGGGAGAATACGGATCGGTCTCCGATGAGGCACAGGGAGGCCGCGCTTCTGATCCTTTTGTCGCTCAGGCATCCAGCGACCACCTCCGGCCCGATACCGGCGGGGTCTCCCAATGTGATCCCGATGGTTACAGTCTTTCTCATGACGCGGCGCCTCAGGGCCTTTGTTTAATGTCGATGAAGGCGTCCTCTTTCAGTTCGCTGAGCCACGTCCTGAGCTTTTCCCGGTATTTTATATCGAACACCTTATTGTAGATGTAATCCTTGACTTCTTCCAGCGTGGCCTGCTCGGCGGGAAGGATGTCCTTGACTTTAAAAATATAAATGCCGGATCCCGTCTCGACGCTATCGGAGACCTCTCCTTTATCAAGGGCGAAGACTTCCTCTTCGATTTCAGGTAAAAGCTGTCCTTTGACGACGAGACCTAAGTCGGAAGATTGGGAGTATTCCTCTCTGACGGAGGCGAAATCCCTGCCGCCGCGGACCGCCTCGAGGGCCGCCTGAGCCGTTTGACGGGCGGCCTGCGCGTCGTCGGCGAAGGGGATGAAGATGGAGGCCAGATCCAGGCGGTCAGGTTTCACAAATTCATCTTTGTGGGTTTGATAATATTCCGTCACCTCCTGGGGATTAACAAAAATCTTCGAACGCACCTCTTTTTCGATAAGAAATTTGGCCTTCAGCTGGTCGGCGAATTTATCCCGCAGCTGCGTGATGTTCATGCCGTCAGCCTCGAGGGCCTGAAAGAATGTCTTTTCCGAATTAAATTTGTCTTTCACCTCGGCGATCTTTTCGTCGATGGCCTCCGCCCTGATCTCCACTCCCCGGCGGTCAGCTTCGGTGATGATCAGTTTGTCGTCGATTAAACGGTCCAGCCCGCCTTTTTCATACTCTGTGATGATCTCCTGGATTTCCTCTTCGCTTTTTCCGGAAGCGGAAAGCTGAAGGTAGACGGAGGCCAGATATTCCCGGAGGTCCTTGACCGTGATGATCTCATTGTTGACGACCGCAAGGATCGCGTCTTCCATGGCCTGCGTCTGCACGGGCACAAGACATGTCCACAACGCCATGACGATGACCAAGACAGCCGGGCGTTTAAATGCGTTGAGTAATCCCTTCACTGGACGAGCTCCTTTTAATGTGTTCAACGGATTCTTTAAGTAAACGGCAGTACAGATCAAAACCGACCGAGGATATATAGCCATGCTGTTCCTCGCCGAGGAGATTCCCCGCCCCTCTGATCTGCAGGTCCTCGAAGGCGATGAAAAACCCCGATCCCAGGCCGCTGAACTTTACGATGGCGTTCAGCCTCGCCTTGGACTGGCTTGACAGCGTCTTCCAGGGCGGTGTGATCAAATGGGCGTAGGCCTTCTTGTCGAACCGTCCCACCCTGCCGCGAAGCTGATGCAGTTCCGCCAGGCCGAATCGGTCGGCCCGGTTGACGATCAGGGTGTTGGCGTTGGGGATGTCGATGCCCGATTCGACGATGGTCGTACAGACCAGGACGTCGAGCTGGCCTTTGAGGAATTTTAACATAATTTCCTCCAATAAGCGAGGGGGCATTTGACCGTGGGCGACCGCCAGGCGGGCATGGGGCACCAAGCGTTGGACCGTGGCCCCGACTTTCTCGATGTCTTCAACCCGGTTGTGGAGGAAAAAGACCTGACCGTGACGTTTCAACTCACGGTCGATGGCGTCCTTAATCAGTTCCTCGTTGAACTCCACGAGATATGTGGTGACCGGGATGCGGTTATCCGGCGGCGTGTTGATGACCGACATCTCTTTGGCGCCCGAGAGGGCCATATAGAGTGTCCTCGGGATCGGGGTGGCCGTCATCGTGAGGATATCGGAAAAGAGGCGCAGGTGCTTTAGTTTCTCTTTGGCCTTGACGCCGAACCGCTGTTCTTCGTCGATGATGATGAGCCCCAGGTCTTTGAAGTGGATATCGTCGGACAAGAGGCGGTGCGTTCCGATCACGATGTCGACGCGTCCCTCCCCCAGTTCCCGGATGATCCTCATTTGTTCGGTCTTGGTGCGGAACCGGCTCAACATGGCGATATTAACGGGGAAGTCCTTAAAGCGCAGAGAAAAATTGTAAAAATGCTGTTCGGCAAGGATCGTCGTGGGGACAAGTATGGCGACCTGTTTGTTGCCCATGACGGCCTTGAAGCTTGCCCGCATGGAGACTTCGGTTTTGCCGTAGCCCACGTCCCCGCAGATGAGGCGGTCCATGGGATAGGACGCCGTCATGTCTTCCTTGACGGCCACCGAGGCGCGGATCTGGTCAGGTGTCTCCTGAAAAGGAAAACGACTCTCGAATTGTTCCTGCCAGTCGTTATCCGGCGGAAAGGAAAAGCCCTTCAGGCTCAGCCTCAGGGCCTGCAGGTGCAAAATCTCTCCGGCAAAGCGCTGGATACGCTTTTGAATCCTGGTCCGCATCCTTTTCCACTGGGGGGAGCCGAGTTTGAAGACGCGCGGGGGCTTTTTCGTGAAACCGACATATTTCTGGATCAGGTGCATGTCCTTCTGGGGCACATAGAGCCTGTCCCCACCCTGATACTCGATGATCAGGTGTTCCCTTTTCTGTGGATCGATGTCCAGACGCTTGATGCCCAGGAATCGGCCGATGCCGTGGTGATGATGAACGACATAGTCGCCTTTCTCGATATCGACGAAATTATTTAGCGGGGCCTCTGAGGTGGAGATATCGCCCGGACGGATTTTCTTGGCCAGGACGATGACGATCTTGTGATCCCAAAAAGGTTCACCGGTTTTGAGGCTGAAACTGCAGATGGAACGGATGCGTTCTCCGTCAAAATCGATCCGGACGGGAGAATCGAAATTTGAGGGGAAGATATCGATGACACCGCCGCGTTGGGCGAGGTCACCTTCTTCGTGTACCGACTTGCCCTTCTTGTATCCCAGGGCGATCAGCTGGGAGAGGATGTCCTCTATCGGAATGGTTTGACCCGTGAACAGCTTGAGCGATTTAAACATGCTTTCGAATGCCGGGTAATCCCTTTTTGTGCGTCGGCCCCCTCCTTATTTGGCTGTCTTTTTCTGCCAGGCCAGGACCAAAGGAGAAGCGATAAAGACTGTCGAATACGTCCCGGAGACAAACCCTATGAGGAGACAGAAGGCAAAGGTGTTAAGGACTTCCCCGCCGAGCATGTACAAGGCCACCACAACGATGAGCGTGGTTACCGTCGTCAGAACGGTCCGTCCCAGCGTCTGATTGACGCTGAGATTGATGACCTCGCGCATATCGATCTTGCGCATCTTGGCAAGGTTCTCCCTGACACGGTCATAGATAACGATCGTGTCGTTGATGGAATAACCGGCGATGGTCAGCAGTGCGGTCACCACGAGAAGATCGATCTGACGTCCCGCCATGACCAGTATCCCGGTCGTGATCAGGACGTCATGCAGGAGTGCGATGACTCCGGCGGTGGCAAAATCAAAATGTTTGAACCGGAAGCCCACGAAGATCAGGATGCCGCCGAGGGCGAAGACGATCGCCAGGACGGCCCTTTGTCTGAGAAGTTTTCCCACCACCGGCCCGACCTTCTCCACGCGGAGGATTTCGAAATCGTTGCCGGGCATCTCTTTTTTGAAAACGCCCGTCACTTCGTCATAGGTATCATCCGGTGTTCGGATAATGACGTTTTCCGGATGCTCGGCGAACTGCTGGATGGCAGCGTCCTCGAGCCCGACGTCTTTTAAGGACTGCCGGAGGCCCTCGGCCGAAATGGGTTCTTCGAAACGGTATTCCTGAAGCTGGCCTCCTGCGAAATCGATGCCGTAAACGCTTTCGCCTTTCGCGATGAAGAAATAAAGACCGGTCGCCAGTACGATGACGGAAACGGCGTAAAAGAAATAGCGTTTGGCGACGAAGTCGATTCGCGTGTTGGACAGAAGCCTCAGCATGGGAAGTTTCTTGACAATGCGCAGGTTGATCAGGACCTCCAGGATCGTGCGCGTCACTACCAGTGCGGTGAATAAACTGGCCAAAAGTCCGATGGTCAAGGTCACCGCGAAGCCTTTGATAGGGCCCGATCCGAATTGGAACAGCATGAAGGCCGCGATCAAAGTCGTGATATTGGAATCGAAGATCGCCTTGAAGGCCTTGTGGTAACCGTTATTAACGGCGGCCTGAAGGGGACGGCCGTTGTCGATCTCTTCACGCACGCGTTCGTTGATAAGCACATTGGCGTCCACGGCCATGCCCAGGGTGAGGATGATGCCCGCTATGCCGGGCAGGGTCAGCGTGACCTGGCTTTGCGGCAGCATGGCGTTAAGAAATCCCATCGATCCGACAATGATCACAAGATTGAGAACCAGGGCGATGTCGGCGATGAATCCCGAGGTCAGATAATAGATCAACATGAAGACCAGAACCCCGATGCCGCCGATGACGGTGGCCTGGATCCCCGCCCGGATGGAATCCCGTCCAAGCAGGGGCCCGATGGTCCGTTCTTCTTCAATGTGCATCGGGGCCGGCAGGGCGCCGGAACGCAGTTGAAGGGCGAGCAACGAGGCCTCCTCATAGTTGAAGATGCCGGTGATCTCGGCGGAACCGCTGAGGATGGGTTCACGGATATTGGGCGCCGAAAGGACGACCCCGTCGACCACAATGGCCAGGCGGTCCCCGACGTTATTGCGGGTCACTTCTGCGAATCTCTTCGAGCCCTTCGCATTGAAGGCCAGCGATATCTTCGGCTGATTAAAACCGGTCTGGTCAAAATCCACTCTGGCGTCGGCGACCAGATCGCCGGTCAGGACGGCCTCCTCTTGGACGAGGACGGGTTCCTCGTCCTTCTTGATGGTCTTGAGATCAAATCCTTCGGGGACGTTGCCGGCCAAGGCCTCCTTGAGGGCCGTCGGATCGGGGTTGACCAGCTTGAATTCCAGAAGGGCCACCTTGCCGATCATCTTCAGGGCGGCCTCGCGGTCGGTGACTCCTGGCAACTGGACAAGGATATGGTTGTCTCCTTGGCGCTGGATCACCGTCTCCCCAACGCCCATGCTGTCGATGCGGTTGCGCAGGATCTCCATCGCCCGGACAACGGCGTCGTTTTTGGCCTTGGCGGTGGGCATGTTTTGTGTTTCCACGTTCAAAACGATATGCATCCCGCCCTTGAGATCAAGGCCCAGATTGATCCGCTGGTCCACCGGCAGGGCATAAAACACCGCCAGGGCCGTCACAACCAGAATGAACACAATACGGTTTCGCAGATTTTTTGTCATCGAAACACCTTCCCCGCGTTAACGGTTATTCAGATTTTCTGTTGATCGCAGATATAGCCTCTTTGTCGACTTCTATGCGGACATTGTCGTCGATCCTTACGATCAGGGTTTTCTCCTTGACGTTCACGACAGTGCCGTGTATCCCGCCGGCCGTCACGACGTCATCGTTTTTTTTCAGTGCCTCCAGAGATTTTTTGTGTTCCGCCTGTTTCTGCCGCTGAGGTTTGATGATCAGGACATACCATATGAAAAAAATCAACAAAAGCGGTATAAGCGGCGAAGCCAGTATTGAATTCGCTCCTGCGTCCGTCGGCATGGTCGTCGTCCTTTCTTTATGGTGTGTGTTTCGGAAACGTTTTACGCTGACCGGACTTTGGTTTTGTTGGCCAGAGAACGGACCGTATCGCTCATTTGCGCGCCCCGACTCAGCCAGCGGTCGAGTTTTTCATGATCGATTTTGACCGCCGCCGGTTTTTTTGCCGGATCGTAATACCCAAGGATATCGAGGTGACGGCCTTGCCTGGCCCGGCTTTTGCTGATGGCCACGATACGGTAATTGTAACGCTTTTTAGCCGATTTCCCGGCTTTTTGTAACCTGATTCTGACTTCCATCGGGAGTGACCTCTCTTTCTTGACTTTACCGATTGTCTTCAGTTCCTCTTCAGTTGATGGGCCATCTCAATGGCCCGGATTTGCGCCTTGGCCTTGTTGACGGTTTCCTGATATTCCGTCTTTGGTTTTGAATCGGCGACGATTCCCGCTCCGGCCTGCACGAAGGCCCGGCGGCCTTTCATGACGACCGTCCGGATCGTGATGCAGGAATCGAGATTGCCGGAAAAACTGAAATAGGCGATGCACCCCGCGTAAGGCCCGCGGTGATGGCGTTCCAGTTTATCGATGATTTTCATGGCCCGGATTTTGGGGGCGCCGGTGACCGTTCCGGCGGGAAAGGCGGCCTGCAGGACATCAAAGATATCCTTGTCCTTCCGGAGCAGTCCTTTCACGTTGCTCACGATATGCATGACATGAGAATATTTTTCAATGGACATGAACTGGGAGACCTGAACGGTCCCTTCCTGCGCGACGCGACCCAGGTCGTTACGCCCCAGGTCGACGAGCATAATGTGTTCCGCTCTTTCTTTGGGGTCATTAAGAAGATCGGCCATGTTCCGCTCGTCCTCGCGCGGTGTTGCGCCCCGCGGGCGCGTCCCGGCGATCGGGCGGGTCTCGATGACCTGATCCTCACAGCGGACAAGCAGTTCCGGTGACGATCCGATAATGTGGATATCGTCCAGGCGCAGATGATACATATAAGGCGACGGATTCACCGAACGCAGGGCCCTGTAGACGTTGAAGGGATCCGTATTCAACCGGATGCCGAATCTTTGCGAGAGGACAACCTGAATGATTTCGCCGGCGGCGATCCGTCGCTTTGCCGCTGTTACGATCTTCTTGAACTGCGCTTCCGAAAAATTGGAGACGACCTTGGCCGGGCGGAGCGTGCGCCGGCGCCGTGACCCGCCGGACAGGGGGACGTCCAGCTGGCGGACAGTCTGTTCAATCTTTTTCAGCGCCAGTCTGTAGGCGTTCATCTTCTTCTGCCGGGAGGCCTTTTCATCGACATGGACGCAGGATACGATCTTGATGGTGTGGTTCAGGTGATCGAAGATAACGATGTCCCTGGCCAGGATCAGCAGGATATCGGGCAGGGCCAGGTTATCCTCGGTGGATTCGGGGATATCTTCCATGAACCTTACGGCGTCGTAACCGATGTATCCGACCATGCCTCCGCAAAAAGGCGGAAGGCCTTCCAGGTCCACAAAACGGTACTGCCCCAGTATCTCGCGAAGGAAGGCAAACGGCGATTCCAGCACCTTGAGTTTGCTGACGGTCTTTTTGCCGTTTTCGAAATAGATGAGTTCGGCCTCTCGGTGCTTGCTTCGGAAGACCATCTGGGGATCCCTGGCGAGGAAGGAAAAACGGGCCACCTTCTCCTTTCCTTCCACGGATTCAAGAAGAAACGAATAATCCGCTTTTCGGGCGAGCTTCAGGTATGCGGAGACGGGTGTCTCCAGGTCTCCGAGGATTTCCCGGTAGACAGGGATAAGATTGCCCTTTTGGGAGAGACGAAGGAATCCTTCCTTGTCAGGATATGGCACGGGATGAATCATGTCTTTTCGATTTTACGGTAAAAACAGCTTTTGTTAAGTGTGTGACACGCCGCTCCGACCTGTCTGACCTTGACCAGCAGCGTGTCGCAGTCGCAGTCAACATAGACTGATTTGACGAACTGGACATGTCCGGACGTCATCCCTTTGGTCCAGAGTTCGCTGCGCGAGCGCGACCAGTAACAGGCCTTGCCCTCACGGAACGTCTTTTTCAGGGATTCCAGGTTCATATAAGCCATCATCAGGACTTCCTTGGTCCTGTCATCCTGGACAATGGCGGGTATAAGTCCGTCTTCATTGAAACGCAGCCTGTTTAACGTCCGTGAAGTGACCCGGATCTTTTCCAGTTGTGTTTTTGAATTCATAAAGATTTGTGCTCCGAGGTTAAAGCCGAACGTTGATGTTATTTTCCTTTAAATGCTCTTTGACGTCCTGGATCCTCAGTTCGCCGTAGTGGAAGACGGAGGCCGCAAGCGCGGCGTCCGCGTCGGTTTTCTTGAAAACCTCGCTGAAATGCAGCAGCTTCCCCGCACCGCCGGAGGCGATGACGGGGATGGAGACCGCATCCGTGACAGCCCGGGTCAACTCGATGTCGTAGCCGTCCTTTGTCCCGTCGTAGTCCATGCTGGTCAAGAGGAGCTCGCCGGCCCCCCGGTCTTCAGCCTCTTTAGCCCACGCGACGGCGTCTTTGTTCGTCGGGGTGCGTCCGCCGTGAATGTAGACTTCCCAGGATGAGTCTTTCATCCGGGCGTCAATCGCGACGACGATACACTGGCTGCCGAAACGTGAAGCCGCCTCCGTGACGAGCCCCGGCTGGAGGACCGCCGATGTATTGATCGAGACCTTGTCGGCGCCGGCGTTAAGGAGTTCGCGGATGTCCCGGATATCGCGGATTCCACCACCGACCGTCAGGGGCATGAAAACCTCCTCGGCGGTCTTCTTGATCACGTCCAGCAGGATGCCACGCTTTTCATAACTGGCCGTTATATCGAGAAAGACGATTTCATCCGCCCGGCCCTGATCGTAACCCTTGGCGATTTCGACGGGGTCTCCGGCGTCGCGCAAGGCGATAAAATTGACGCCCTTGACGACCCGGCCGTCTTTGACATCCAGACATGGGACAATCCGTTTGGCCAGCATATCAGGGTACCTTCTCCTGTTTGACGATCGCGATCGCCTCTTCCAGGGTTATCGTCTTTTCATAAAGCGCCCGGCCGATGATGCACCCCATCAAGCCGTCTTTTTTCAGTTCAAGAAGGCTCCGGATGTGGTCAGTTGAAGAAATCCCGCCGGACGCGATCACCGGGATGTCAACGACGGTGAGGACCTCTTTCAACTGGGCGCAGTTCGGCCCGGACATCATCCCGTCCTTGGATATGTCGGTATAAATGAGTGTTTTGATCCCGATGTCCTGCAGCTGCCTGCTGAAATCGGTCCCTTTAATATCGGTTGTTTCCGTCCAGCCCTGCTGGGTCAAGAGACCGTTTTGACAATCGACACTGACGATGATCCGCTCCGGCCATCGCCTGGCAACCCTTTCCAGAAAGGTCTTGTCCTGAACGGCACGCGTGCCCAGGACGACCCTGTCTATGCCGTAGTCCAGGAACTGTTCGATATCTTCGAACGTCCGGATCCCGCCGCCGAATTCAACCGGCACTGTGAGCTCTGCGGTGATCCGGCGGATGATGTCCAGGTTGATCAGGCGGCCTTCCCGTGCCCCGTCTAGATCGACAATGTGTATGCGTTCGGCCCCTTGGGCCTGCCACTTAAGGGCCACGGCCAGGGGATCGTCCGAATAAATCGTAGCCTGATTGAATCGGCCTTGTTTAAGACGGACGACTTTATTCTGACAGATATCGATGGCGGGAATAATGATCATGGCGTCAGCGACACAAAGTTTTTAAGAAGACCAAGGCCGGCCTCCTGGCTTTTTTCCGGGTGGAATTGGACCCCGAATATATGGCCATCTCTTATCGAAGAAGCGAAACGCAATCCATAATCCGTCGTCGATGCGACGGACGAGTCCTCTTGGGGTTCCACATAATAGGAGTGGCAGAAATAAAAATAGGTGTCCGGTGGAATGCCCTCGAAGAGGGGATTGTCGCTTCCGTTTGGGCTGATCGTGTTCCACCCCATGTGGGGGACCTTCAGGGCCTTGAATCGGATGACGCGTCCGGGCAGTACACCCATCCCGCTGACATCTCCTCCCTCGTCGCTCTTTTCGAAAAGGAGCTGAAGCCCGAGACAGATGCCCAAAAATGGTTTCCCGGCGGCAAGGGATCCCTTTATGGCGCCGGTCAGCCCGAGTTCCTGCAGGCGTTTGACAGCCGGCCCTATGGCGCCCACGCCGGGTAAAACAACCTTATCGGCATTCAGTATGTCCGGCGGTTTGTTCGTGACGGTGGTGCGGGCCCCGACCCTTTCGAGAGCCTTTTGCACGCTTCGGATATTTCCCATGCCGTAGTCGATGATGGCGATCATAGCGATTTATCCGGCCAGCCGGTTTCAGTCAATAATTCCTTTGGTTGAGGGGACGCCCTTCCGTCTTGTGTCGACCTGGGTCGCCTGGTCAAGGGCCAGCCCGAAGGCCTTGAAGACGGTTTCCAGATTGGTGTGCAGGTCCGTGCTTAAGTTCTTCATCGTCACGCTGATGGTGGCACCGATGCTGTGGGCGAAGGATTCCAGAAAGTGCTCGAGATAGCTGAAGGCGTATCCTTCTTCAGGGTATCCGGCCGGATAACCCTCTTCTTCGAGGTTAAGCCGGAAGTATCCCCTTCCGCTGATGTCGATGACGAACGTTGCGACCGTTGCCTCCATGGGAGCGCTGGCCAGACCGAACCGGCGGATACCTTCTTTTTCACCGAGGGCCTTTTTGAACGTCTTTCCCAGGACAATGCCGATATCCTCGTTCGTGTGATGGATGTCGATGTTTAGATCCGCTTTTTTTACATCCAGTTCAAGGTCGAACAGTCCGTGAAAAGCGAATAATTCCAGCATGTGGTCCAGGATGCCGATATGCGTTTCGATATGGGTCTTCCCCTGGCCGTCGACATCAAGCGTCACGGCTATTTCTGTCTCTTTGCTTTTTCTTTCAAAGGAGGCTTTTCTTGATTCCATTATTCTCCCCTTTTTGGTTAACGGAACGGGTCCTATTGGAAACGGATCTTGACGGATTCGCTGTGTTTGATCATTCCTTCGAGACTGGCCACTTTGTCCAGAGGATCGCTGGCCTTTTCGAGCGCCCTTTTCGTGAACGAAATGATATGGCTCCGCTTGAGAAAGTGCGCCAGGCTGAGTCCCGAAAAGAAACGCGCTGTGCCGAGTGTGGGCAGGACATGGCTCGGGCCGGCGATGTAATCCCCGATTGCCGTCGGACTATGAGGGCCCAGGAAAACGGCGCCGGCATTGCGGATTTTCTTCGCCACGCTTGCGGGATTGTTGGTCAGGATCTGCACGTGTTCCGGCGCGATCCGTTCCGATATGGCCACGGCCTCGTTTAAGTTTTTGGCGTAGATGATATACCCCTTGGCCAGGCGTTTGCGCACCTGCCGGATAAGCTTCTTCGATGTCGTGACCAGGATGACAAGGGCGTCAAGGTGTTCGGCCTGGGCCTCTAGATCGGCGACAACGTAGTCGGGATTGCTGTGACGGTTGGCTATGATGACCAGTTCGCTGGGGCCGGCCAGCATGTCGATATCCGCGTACCCGAAGAGCTGACGTTTGGCCTCCGTCACGTACATATTGCCGGGTCCGATGATCTTGTCGACTTTCTGGATGACCTTCGTCCCGAAGGCCAGTGCGGCGACCGCCTGGGCGCCGCCGACGCGGTAGACCTCGCTCACGTTGAGCAGATTGGCAACGGCAAGGATGTAGGGATTGACCATGCCGTTTTTGTCCGGCGGTGTTGCGATCACGATTCGTTTAACACCGGCCACCTTGGCCGGGATCGCCGTCATATAAACCGTCGAAACCAGAGGAGCCGTGCCGGCCGGGATATATATGCCTACGGAATCCAGCGGACGGATCTGTTCCCGCAAAACGACGCCGTCCGGGTTTCTCAGCTTGAAAGAACGGGGGACCTGTTTCTTGTAAAAGAGCGAGACATTGTTAATAATCGACTTGAGCGAAGTTACAAAATCGGCCGTGATATTCTGAAAGGCTTCACTGATCTCATTTTCTGCGACTTTCAGCTGCCGGGCGCTCAGGGCGCAGTGGTCGAAACGTTTGGAATATATGATAAGGGCTTCGTCCCCTTGCGTCCTGACATCCTCAAGGATCCGCCGGACCTTTTCTTCGATATGTTTTTTCCGGAAGTGAAGATTTCTGTCATAGAGTCGTTGGATGGCCTTTCCGTTCTGTTGCAAGATTTTCATAAACCGTCTCCGAATCAGTTAGATTTTTGAATCAAACTCTTCTGCGCATTTCCGCAGGGCGTCTTCCAGTCTGGCGGGATTCCGGCTCCCGGCCTGGGCCATTTGAGGCCTCCCGCCGCCGCTGCCTTCAAAAACGGGGACGACCTTGGAGATGATCCCGTTGGCCGTGATCCCCCTTTGGATCAGATCCTCTGTGACGCTGACGGTCAGGAAGGCGTTGCCCCCGCAACGAGAGCCGATCGCGATGGCCGCCGACGCGGTCTTTTGCCGGATCTCATCTGTGATTTTCCTGAGAAGTTCAGGGCCGATATCCCGGTAACTGTGGCAGATCACTTTCGTGCCGTTTTTTTCGGAGGATGTCCGAATGAGCTCGTCGAGGGAATTCCGAAGGGACTCTAGCCGCAAGAGTCCGATCTCCTTTTCCAGACGTTTAATCCTACTGCTTTGATCTGCGACGCGCTCAACGACCTCTTGAGGAGCGGATTTGAGGATCTCCCGGATCCGGCGAATCTGCCCCAGATTGTCATTGACATATTGAAGTGCCCCCGCGCCGGTAACCGCTTCAAGGCGGCGGATCCCCTGCGCGATGGCGCTTTCCTGAATTATCTTGAACAATCCGATCCGGCCTGTGGAATCCAGATGTGTTCCGCCGCAGAATTCTTTGGAATAGCCGTCGATCGTAATGACCCGGACCTTCTCACCGTATTTTTCTGCAAAGAAAGCCAGGGCGCCTTTTTTCTGAGCCTCTTCAATAGGCATGACGTCTTTTTGGACGGCGTCATCGCTTAGTATCCGCTGGTTGATGCAGTCCTCGATCTTCTTCAACTCCTCGTCGGTGACGGCCCGGGGATGCGTGAAATCAAAACGCAGACGGTCTTCAGCCACCAGGGAGCCTTGCTGACGGACATGGGAGCCGAGGATTTCGCGTAGGCCAGCCTGCAGGAGGTGCGTTGCCGTATGATTGCGCATGATATTCATGCGTCGGTTCGAGTCAACGAAGGTGTTCACGGTTTCTGAAACACTGACGGAACCGGATTCGATCCGTCCAAGGTGAACAAAGACATCCGCCGTCTTTTGCGTGTCCTCGATACGGACGCGTCCCCTGGCCCCCTGGATCGTCCCGATGTCCCCGACCTGGCCGCCCGCTTCCGCGTAAAAAGGCGTCCGGTCGAGTATGAGCTTGACGGTCTCCCCTTCGCTGGCCTGGTCCGCCTCCTGCCCGTCCCGGAAGACCTTCAAGATCTTGCCTTCATCGCGGAATCTGTCGTAACCGGTGAAGAGCGTCTTGGGAACGTTCTCCAGGTCAATGTCCGTTTCCGTAAAGACTTCGCCCGTCATTTTTGACGAGGCCCGGGATTGTTCCTGCTGACGTTCCATGAGGTTGCGGAAAACAGTTCCGGCCGAACGGATCCGGCCGGAGTCAATCCCCGTTTGCCGCATGGTCATTTCAATCGTCGAAAGTGTTAATCCGAAGGTGTCCCGGAATTCAAACATGATCCTGCCGATCCGTTCGGCCTGCTGATGAGAGGATGATGCTTTTGCCGTCTCCAGCTGTTTCCTAAGCTCCGGGAGACGCAGGGCAAAGACCTTCTCATAATCGTCCTGGATCTTTTTGATATACAACTGGATCTCGTTCGCCTTCCCCGGAAGCTCGGGATAGGCCGACTTCATGATGTCGACGACGATCATGGCGATCTTGTCCATGAAAGGCCGGGCCTTGTGCTGAACGGTCAAATCCGTAATATCGGTGATGAGCCGTTTGATCACCGAACCCCTTTCCTTATTAGAGGGGACCACCCCGTCCGCGATGCCGAAAACGACCGCCCGGACGTGATCCGCGTAACGGAAAAGGTCACACGTCTGAAAAACGGAAACCTTTTGTCTGTTCAATTCATCTTTGACGCCTTCCAGGATCGGCGCAAAGATGTCAATTTCGAAATTGGAATGCTTGCCCTGAACCACAGCCGCCAGACGTTCGAGCCCCATGCCGGTATCGATATTTTTGCTGGGTAAAGGCGCGAGCTCGCCGCCGTCCTTCCGGTTAAACTGGGTGAAGACAAGATTCCAGACTTCCGAGAACCGGCCCGTTTGATCCGCACCGGGCGCCGTATCCGTCCCTTCACCTCCGGGGCCGAAGCCGTAATCGTAGTAGATTTCGGAACACGGACCGCAGGGGCCGTTAGGCCCCTTCTGCCTGGCTTCGGCAGGCCAGAAATTGCTTTCATCGCCGAGTTTGACAAGACGACGGCGCGGTATGCCGATTTGATCGAGCCAGATCTTTTCGGCCTCTTCGTCGTCCTGATATATGGAAACCCACAATTTTTCCGGCGGTATCCCCATTTCTCGCGTCAGGAACTCCCAGGCCCATTCAATGGCCTCCTTTTTGAAATAGTCGCCGAATGAGAAATTGCCCAGCATCTCGAAAAAAGTGTGATGATAGGGCGTCACGCCGACCTCCTCGAGATCATCTGTCCTGAGGCATTTCTGGGAAGATGCGGCCCGCGAATACACTTCAGGCTGTCCAAGGAACTGCCGTTTAAACTGCTGCATCCCGGCGGTTGTAAAAAGCACCGTCGGGTCGTCTTTAGGAACGAGCGTATCGCTCTTGACGACCTTATGGCCCTTTGCGGCGAAGAAGTCGAGGAACCTTTTTCGGATTTGATCCGTCGTCATGGTATCGAACATCATGCAAATTTATAATTCACGAATGATTTTCTTAATCACGGAGGACCGGAATCCCCGCCGGGTCAGGTAGCCGTACATCCTCCTCTGAAGGGTCGTCCTGTCCAGACCGCGGTAACGCCTGGCGCGTTCGGCGGCTAGATGGCGCACGACGTCCTCTTCGTCTTCAAATAGAGTCTGGGGATCCATGATCCCCCTGATGAGCGAGTCGTCGACGCCTTTTTGTTTCAATTCCGCAAGGATTTTTTTGTAACCGAAAGGCTTACGGGAACGGGCCCTGATCCAGGAGCGGACAAAGGCCTCGTCGTCAATGATGCCGACACTTCGCAAATATGTTACCGTCTCTTCAATGACATCCTTGGGAATCCGGTGCCGAAGGAGTCTTTGCCGTATCTCCTGTTCGCTTCGGGCACGGAATTTCAGTAAACGGTAAACGATGTTCCGGGCTTTCTGACAAGGTTCTCTTGTTTCCGGGCCCATTTATTCGGATTTGATGACAAAATATCCGCGGATGGTCTTGATCAGACAATCTCCCTGTGCCTGCGCGACCGCCTGGTCAAAGTCCCGCGCATCTTTTATGCGACGCTGGTTAATAGCCAGAATGATATCCCCTTCGCGCAGATTCGCCCTGTCGGCCGGTGAATCCTGTTCGATATCCGTAATGATAACACCCTCGACAGCTCCCAGCCGGAAACGCCTGACAATGTCAGAGGTCAGCACATTCACCTGCATGCCACGCCAGCGTTTTGGAACGGCCGCCAGGCCCTCTGGCTCCTCTTCCTCTTCGTCTTCGATCATCCTCCCGGCCTCGTCAAACATGGGCCTTTTGCCGATCTCGATGGGGAGATCTTTTTTTTGTTCATCCCGCAGCAAGGAGATCGTCACGGTTCTGCCCGGTGTTATCTGACTGATGGTCCGGATCAGGTCATTGACATTGTTGACCTCTTGGCCGTCGACGGCAAGGATCACGTCGCCGTCCTGGAGCCCGGCCTTCTGCGCCGGACCGTCATCGAGCACCTGGACAATCATGGCCCCGGTGGAAGAGGGCAGGCCAAAATAGGCCGCCAGGTCCTCATCGATATCCTGCACACTGACCCCGATCCACCCATAATAGACCTTTTCGCCTTTGATAAGACTCTGCACGATCCTTTTGGCTCGGTTGATGGGGATGGCAAAGCCGATTCCCTGGCTGCCTCCGGACGTGGTGAAGATGGCCACGTTGATGCCGATAACCTGGCCTTTAAGGTCGACGAGAGGACCGCCGGAATTGCCCGGATTGATAGCGGCGTCGGTCTGAATAAGGTCGCTCAAATCCGTGTCACGGCGGGATGTCCTCGGCAGGGCGCGCTTCAGCGCGCTGATCACGCCCACGGTGACGGTGGGCTCCGGATTGCTGAGGATGTTCCCGAACGGGTTGCCGATGGCGACCGCCCATTGACCGATGCGCAGTCTATCGGAATCCCCCAGAAGCGCCGCGGGAAGATCCGGCGCGTCGATTTTGATTACGGCCAGATCGGAGCGCGGGTCCGTCCCCATTAAGCGGGCCTCAAGTTCTCTCCCGTCGGGCAGAGACACTTCAATTTTGTCGGCATGGCCCACGACATGTTCGTTGGTCAGGATGTACCCGCGTTTGTCGATGATGACGCCTGAGCCCAAACCCGAACGCCGGAATTCCTGTTCCGGGAGCTCACCGAAAAAATCCTTGAAAAACTCCCGAAGAAATTCGTCATACATTGGATCACGCGAAAACATGCGGTTGCGGAACCGCTGGATGTTTACCGTCTTGATGGACACGACGGTCGGCCCCACCTCCTCGGCCACGGCCTGGACGGCCGTGGAAAATTTCGCGCCGTCCAGAAGCGGGGTTGTGGACTGGAGATCTTCCGTTGCCCCCAAGCGAGACTCTGATGAGATCAAGACCAGGGCTGCTATTATTAATGTGTAGACAAAACGTTTCATGGCGATTCTCCGTTCATCGCACATCCGGTTGACTTAAAATTCACGCCTTGTTTTTTTCAGTGATGTTCTGAAGGATGGTCTTTTCGAGTTTATTGAGAACCTTTGGATTTTCCTGAAGGAAAATGCGAGCGCTTTCTCTTCCCTGTCCGAGTTTTTCTTCCTCGAAAGACAACCAGGATCCGGATTTGTTGATAACCTCCGTTTTGATCCCCAGGTCGAGGATATCGCTGATTCTGGATATCCCTTCCTTAAAGCGGATTTCGAACTGGGCATCCCGGAACGGCGGCGCCACCTTGTTTTTGATGATCTTGGCGCGGATTCTGTTCCCGAGGATCTCGTCACCCCGTTTGATGGTTTCGATCCGGCGCAGATCGATGCGGACCGAAGCGTAAAATTTGAGCGCGTTGCCGCCGGTCGTCGTCTCCGGATTGCCGAACATGACGCCGATCTTCATGCGGACTTGATTGATAAAGATAACGCAGGTTTTGGATTTGCTGATCGCGGCGGTGAGCTTTCTCATGGCCTGGGACATGAGCCTGGCCTGAAGGCCCATGTGGGCGTCGCCCATCTCCCCTTCGATCTCGGCGCGCGGTGTCAGGGCGGCAACCGAATCGATGACAATGAGATCCACGGCATTTGACCGTACAAGGGTTTCAGCGATCTCCAAACCCTGCTCCCCGGTATCCGGTTGCGAGATCAGAAGGTCGTCAAGGTTAATCCCGATCGTCCGGGCATAAGTGGCGTCGAAGGCATGTTCGGCATCAATAAAAGCGGCCACGCCTCCCTGTTTTTGAACCTGATGAATGATGCTGAGGGTCAGGGTCGTTTTGCCCGATGCCTCCGGGCCGTAGATCTCCACGACCCGGCCGCGGGGAACGCCTCCCACGCCCAGAGCGATATCCAGCGACATTGATCCCGTAGGGATAGCCGCAATGCTGTGATCGATCCCGTGTCCCAGTTTCATGATCGACCCTTTCCCGAACTGTTTTTCTATTTGGCTAAGCGCCAGATCGAGCGCCTTTTGTTTGTTTGTCACCTCTGGTGATTTTTTTACTTCTGCCATGTTTGAAACTCCTTTTTTTTGTCCCCGTTCGTTATGCGGACTTCATCAATTGCCATCTATATTAAGTCAAACGTAAGAGCCAATTATACTGAATAATGCACGTATTGTCAATGATTTCTACCCCTTGGAAAGATTAATAACCTGTTGTAATGAAAGAATTTGTAAGCCAATAAGAAGATGAATATTTATCTGGGGTGAGGCGACATGAGGCGACATCGACGGATGATTTTGATCATGTGCTGATGGAGTCGGGGAGAGATTTCACTTATTTTGCGGTATAGGGGAACGGCCAGATGACACCTTCCCTGTTGACGGTACAGCTCTGCCAATTGGTATAACGCATCAGGACTTTGCGGTTCAAGCGCAAGAGTCTTGTTATAGTTTTTGACTGCCTCCCGGATGTGCCCCCGGGCCTTGTTCACGTAGCCGAGGTTGTAATAAAGGTTTGGGTCATAGGGGTTGATGGCTAATGCCCGGTTGAACAGGCGTTCAGCTTCGTTCAGTTTCCCCGATTTCGCGAGCAGTGTCCCCAGATTATAGAGGTTATTCACATCGCGAGGATGAACGCGAAGAGCCTTTCGGTACAAGGCCTCGGCCTTTTTGAACCGCCCACGTGCTTCCCAAACCGGCGCCGCCTTGCTGTCATACAGGAACTGCCTCTCATCGCATGTAAGCTCAACGGGGTTGAGAAGAAAAAGCAGGACGCACAGTCCAATCGAGGCCGAAAACAGTCTGATCCAGTTTCTGCCACGTGCCCATCTCCAAAGATGGACCAGTGCCGCGGATTCGTACAATAGAAAAACCGGCCAAACGGTTATGCGGTGCCGGTGTGAGACAAAAAAGATCAAAGAAAAGATCAACTGACTGAGGACCAGGAGGTTCAGAAAAACCGTTTGTCTGTGAAGCTTGACGCAAACAAGGAAGCCGATGACCGCCATGGCGACCACTAGGCGGTACGGGTTGATATCAAGCAGGCGCCGCCACCGCGCTTGAAGGATAAGGTCGATGTCGAATGTCTTTTCGTGAGCTGTCCAGAAAAGAGCGAATTTCTTCAGAAGCAGTTGAACATAGCGCATGGGGTTTTGCCGGATGAATCGCAGGCCTTGTCTCATCCAGAAATCGGAAACCTGCCGCGGACTTAAAGGCCTTCCCGTCACCTGCTGGGCAACGGCCTTCTGGTCGGCGTCCAGTCCGCCATGAGACGGCCTCAGGAATCCGGGATTTTTATATGTCCCGTCGGCATGAGGGTTGTTGCCGGCATAGAAGTTGTACCCTTTTTGGGCGCCTATCAAGACCCATTCCCGCCCGGTCATTCGGTTGCGCAGTGCCGAGGCAAAGAGGATCAGGGCAAAGCCCGTCAAGAAGACAAGGAGGATTTTTCCCAGGCGGTCCGAACGGCGAAATCGAAAAAACCAGTACGTGAAGAGCAGTGACGCGAAGATGACGAATTTACCGTCTCCCAGAGATGCGATCCCCAGGACAGTGCCAAGGAACCCGAATTCCGTCAATCGAGAATCTTCCCGGAGTTCAGTCACGGCCAATAAAATGATCAATCCCAGCGTGATGAGCAGGGTCACCGGCATCAACAGCCAGTCATAATAGATGAAATGGAAGTTAAGGGCTGATAGCAGCGAGGCCAGGACAGCAACGGGTACCGAAAAGATTCGCTTTCCCAGGCGATAAATCAGCAGGCAGTTCAAGGATCCCAGAACCAGAAAAAAGGCCCTCGGCACCCAAAGATGGCCTCCCCCCAGCTTGAGAAGAAAGGCCAGGACATACGGGTACAACGGCAGACCGAAAAAAATCCCTCCGCTCCCTCCGTCTTCCGTAACGAGGGCATTGGCCCAGTTGAGATAGTAAAGTACATCACTGCTGGGGTGATCGTAAAAGAGATAATGATGTTGAAGAAAGAGCGTGTATCCCGCGCGCAGGATCAGGGCCGCGATAAATAGGAAAGTCAAATAGACGGTCTCGGTGTTACGCCGCATTCCACGCGATCCGCATCGAAGCGACGACGGCCATAGCGGCCGTCTCGACCCGCAAAACGGTTTGGCCTAAAGAAACAGGTCGGCATCCCGCGCGTGATGCCTCCCTGATTTCGTCAGGCGTGAAATCCCCCTCCGGCCCGATTAGAAAGATAATCCTGCCGGACGGCACTGGCTTTCCACTGAAGTAGTCACTCATGCATTTCTGTTTTTCCCCCAGATGCGCAAGAAAGGCTTGGTCGGTTTTTTGAATATTCAGGAGGACCTCCGAAAAAGCCGTGACGCCGCGTATGTGAGGGACGGTCGGTCTTTGAGCCTGTTTGGCAGCGTTGACGGCCACTTTGTGATATCTCTCGAGTTTTTTATGAACGCGTTCCTGTGGGCAGCGGATTTGCGTCCTGCGCGTAATCATGGGGATGATTTCGTCAACCCCGAGTTCCGTGCATTTTTCGACAATGAGTTCGAATTTTGAACGCTTGGGAACGGCGCAGGCCAGGGTCAGACAAAGAGTCCTAGGCGGGGCATGTGTGAGTGAGCCGATGCGTATATCCACCGAATGACGGCGTATATGGGCGATTGTTCCTGTGGCCTCCTGCCCTTTGCCGTTGAAAAGGATGAGTGGAGCCCCCCTTTTCAGGCGCAATACGTTTTTAAGATGATGAATTTCTCCGGGGTCGAGTAGGCTGACGTGTTCATGAGGCATCGGTTGTATGGGAAGGAAAAAACGGTGCATAGACAAAAAGGATAGTGGATCGGAGGAGGATCGAACTCCCAACCTCTTGATTGCGAACCAAGCGCTCTCCCAGTTGAGCTACCGACCCATTGTCAGTTTTCACATACATGGTATTATGCCGGACATGGGAGGGGCCAATCAAATCGACGAGTTGACCACTATCATAACAGAGGCCGATTTCCAAGACAAGTTTTTTTGACCGTAAACTTGTGCGCCGGGAGAATTACGGCGTTGACGTATTGGGATAGATATTCGTCGTCAGAACGTATTCCGGATTATCCAGCGGGTCCGTTTCCTCGGTCACATCGAATCGATTGGTCAAGGTCACCTGAACGTGGAACATCTGGGCCGCCTGGGCGCTGTCTTTGACCAGTGAGGCCTGGAAATCGGCGATGTCTCCCAGGGTCTCAAGGGTGCCGCTCGGAGAGGCGCAGTCGGTCGGCGGCCCCGTGACTTCACAGTAACGAAGCTTGCTCGAAGAGCTGATGTCGTAGCATATCCACTGGTCATCCGAAGAATCGGGATTCCATGTCGACGGATCCGAGTCCGGATCGCCTTGCATGCGCACCCACAGCTGCTGGTCGCCGGTCGAGACGCCAGGGTCAAAAAGGCCGCCTCCCGTCTGGTAGGGCGCGGCCTGTTCGACGTGCTTCACGACATGCAGCATCATGGCCGAGGTGCGCTGGGCCACGAGGGCGTTGCGGCTGGTCCCCTTTTCCGACTGCCTCAGCGCCAGATCGATGGAGACGATGCCGAGCATGATGATGGTGACGATAATGGCGGCGATAAGAAGTTCCGCCAAGGTCAGCCCTTTTCGGGAGAACAAACCTCTGCACAAATGTCTCATTATGCAATCCCCTGTCAAAGTTTAATATGTCCGGTACGGACAGCCGGACGGTGTGCAGTTGGGACAAGCCGTATTGGTGCATCGCGGCTCGGCCGAATCGCTTGTTACAACGGCCCAATCCGGCGATCCAGCATTCGGGTGATAGGCCGTGCATGTGAAGGAACTGCCGTCTCCCGAGCAGCGGAACTCCATTTCGTTTTCCACGATACTGAGTTTGAGGTTAGTATTGATGCCTCCCGTTGACTGCGTTGAACCGTCAGCCGGCCAATACTGCCCGCTTGCCGCAAAGAGGTTTTCTTCCATGCCCTTGATGGCCTCAAGCTGAAGAACGGCGTCTCTTTCCCGCGCTTCCTGGATGGTGTTCACGAAAAAGGGTATGGAAAATCCGGCCAGGGTCCCTACCACGATAATGGTGATAACGATCTCGAGTAGTGTGAAGCCTATTTTTCGCCCGTGAAATAATGCCATGGTCCTTATCGCCTACCAGGTGACCGTCATGGTGACTTTCCGAAGGCCGCCCAGAGTGGCGTTTTCGGTCACAATATAGTTGATCGTGTAGTCACCCGCCGATGTCGAGCGCACGAAAGAGTGCGATCCCACAGCCAGGTTTGAACTGACATCGCCCCAGTTGCGCTGGTCGACTTTCGCGCGCAGTTCGTCAAGAACCTGGCGCCCGACGTAGGCCGCCTGGAGCCTTTTGTCGACGTTCTCGGTGTTGACGCGGGAGCGGGAAAATGCGGCAAACAGGCCGGCGGTCGCTATAAGAAAGATGATGGAAGCGACAAGGACTTCCACAAGCGAAAAACCTTCTTTTTTTTGATTGAGATTCTGAAGCATATCAGCAGTCGTTGGCCGTGGGGCAGTCTCCGTCGGAACAGCACGGGTTGCTTGATCCAAGGTCGTTTTGATTGACTCTTAATGTAAACCCGCCGCCTTCGCGTGCAGCGGTGCACGTAAAGTCCGTCGTTGAGGAACTTGAACAACTGTAGGTCATGCCGTCTTCAATAATGTTCAGATTCAAATTCGTGTTGATGTCGTTGACGCCCTTCGCCCCGGCATCCGTCGGCCAGACTTCTCCGTGTTCGGCGCGGTAGGTCTTCTCCGAGGCATGGATCATGGTGAGGTTCTGGAGCCCTTCGCGCTCGTAGGCCCGTGTGATGGTCTTACGGTATTGCGGGATGGCAAAACTGGCGATGACGCTCATGATGATGATCACGACCATGATCTCAGTCAGCGTGAACGCGGAATTTGCATTTTTCATAGGGGATCCTTTAAAATGGAGCTGCGGGAGGCCCGCCTCCCCCTTCTTCGATATTGTCAATTCCTAATCGTTTGCAGTAGGTATGCGGAGAGAGGTCCGTGCAGGTTATCTCTCCGTTTTCATCGATCGATAACTGGTATAAATCGTCATTTCTGGTGATCGAGGCCAGTTCCGTCGGATCATTCTTTACCGTTAGATTGTAAAAGTATCTGACCGAAGGGATCTCGACGTCAAGTGTGTCGAGACTGCCTGAATAGGCGTCGTTATCCATATGATAACGTTTCTGAGAACCGTAGAGAGTCAAAAGGATGTTTTTGCCTTCTTCAGCGCGGTGTTTTTCAACTGTTACGGTCATATGGGGGATGGACAGGCCCGCCAGGATACCGACAATGATGACCACAATAATGATTTCTGCCAGAGAAAAAGCCCGTTTGGAAAATAATCGCATCACCGAATCTCCAAGGTAATGCGACACTCAGATTTACAATCTGAGTGTCGCAGTAATGACGCGCATTCAACGATTAGCGGATATTGCCGAATATACCCGCGCCGGATTTGTTGCCGTCTTCGTCGATGTCGATATAGTTTGAATTATCGGCATCTTGTGCGGCTCTAAGCGTAAAACCTGATGCGTCGCTGCCCTGGACGCTATACGTGAAAAGCGCGTTGGTCTCATCTCCGGGGTCTTCGACATCCAATGTCGTAAGGTTGCAGGTCGCATAGCTCCCGTCGAACATGTAGCACCGGTTCATGGAACGACGCAGGATGGCAAGATTGCTCAACGCCTCCTGGGCTTCTGAATACTCGATGGTCCGGAAGAAGCGCGGCAGGGCCAGGCTGGCCAAGACGCCGACAATGATAATAACGATAATAATTTCGAGCAGGGTAAAACCGCTTCTTGATTTAAGTTTATTCATCTGATTGCCTCCTTAAGATAGTTTGCGTATTATTCCGTACGAATTATTGTTCCAGGCACCCCCCCTTTCGTGTATAACGATAAAAGACTGTTACATTCCCATTGTTGCCAGGCTGAATATGGGCAGGAACATCGCGATGACCAGAACGCCGATTGTCCCACCCATGAAAATCAGCATGATCGGCTCTATAATCGTGGCGAACCGTTTCATAAAGGTTTCGATCGTCGACTGGTAATAATCCGAAACCCTTTTAAGCATTTTGGCCAGTTCGCCGGTTTCCTCACCTATGGTGATCATCTGGACAGCCATAGGCGGAAAAAAGCCGCTTTCGTTCATCGGTTCGGCGATCAGTTTGCCTTCCCTGACGCTGTCCTTAATATGCCCGACAATCTCCTCGCAAGTCTTGTTCCCGATCATCCTCTGGGTGATATCCAGGGCATACAAAATAGGGACGCCGCTGTCCACAAGTATCGACATCTGTGATGTAAATCTTTCAACTATAAATATCTTATATATGTAGCCAAATTTAGGCAAGCCATAAATAAAATTTTCGATCTGCCTCCGGCCGACCGGCGTTTTGGCATAATTCTTTACTAATACAATTATAACACCGATAGTTAAGGCGATTAGGAAAAATTTGGACTTAATAAAATCGAAAGAATTCAGCAGGAGAACGGTGATTATGGGCAGTTCGATGTCGAATGATTCAAATATCCCCTTAAAGCGGGGTCCGACAAACAAGGCGAAACACAGGATCGCGCCCACGGCCACCACAAACAGGACCGCGGGGTAGATCATGGCGGATACGACCGATGAGCGGAAGGCGGCCTGCTGTTCGAGATAGAACGCCAGTTTTTCGAGGACCATCGGCATTGTCCCGGAGGCCTCTCCCACTTCCATGAGGCTTACCCAGAACTGGTTGAAAAGACGGGGATGCTTGGCCAGGGCGGCGCTTAATGATATCCCCTGTTCAACATCCTTTTTAACGGTCGAGAGCACCTCGAACATTTGTTTGCTGTCTACCTGCATGACGATGATGTTTAAGGCGCGGGTCAGGGTGACACCTGATTCAATCATTGTCGCCAGCTGGCGGCAAAAGACCAGGAGGTCCTCGAGCTTGACTTTCGTATGAGTGAACTTCCGGCCCGTCGACTTTTGCACGGTCTTCTTTGCGGATGCCGGGGCGAACGTCTGGATATTCACGACGAAATAACCCTGTTGCTGCAGCCGGGCCACGAGGGTTTCCTGGTTGGCGGCTTCATCTGTGCTGCTGATCGTCTTGCCGTTGACGTCTTTGACCGTATAGGTGTATCGCGGCATTAAAGACTACCTCATTTATCAAACGATGGTTACGCTAAGTATTTCTTCCAGGCTGGTCACGCCGGCCTCGACCTTTTTTAAGCCGGATTCGAACAGCGTGTCCATGCCGTTACGACGGGCAATCTCCTTTATCTCCACATAAGTGGACCGATTGGAAATAAGTTTGCGGATATCATCGTCGATCGGCATGACCTCGGCGACACATACGCGTCCGCGGTACCCAGTATGGTTGCACTTTTCACAGCCCTTGGCGCGGTAAATCAAATCAGTCTTGATCTTAATATTGCCAAGTTGTTGAGGTGTTGGTTCGTAGGGCTCCTTGCATTCTTGGCAGAGTTTCCGGGCTAGACGCTGGGCGAGTACTACTGTTAACGACGGCATAAGAAGGTACGGTTCGATGCCGATATCGAGCATTCGCGAGATGGCCGAGGCGGCGTCGTTGGTGTGCAGCGTGCTCAGCACGAAGTGGCCCGTTAACGCGGCCCGGACGCAGATCTGTGCGGTTTCGAGGTCCCTGACCTCACCGACCATGATGACATCCGGATCCTGGCGCAGGAAGGACCTTAACGCCGAGGCGAACGTCAGCCCGATTTCCGGTTTGACGTTAACCTGATTGATATTTTGTATCCGGAACTCCACGGGATCTTCAATCGTCATGATGTTCTTTGTGGGGTCGATGCTTTCATGGAGCGCCGAGTACAGGGTCGTGGATTTACCCGATCCGGTGGGACCCGTGACGAACATTAAGCCGTACGGGGATTTGATGCCGCGGCGGATTGTCTCAAGTTGTTTGGACTCATATCCAAGCCGGGCAAGGTCCAGAGGCACTGCCGTCTGATCGAGGATCCTCATGACCACCTTTTCTCCCCATATAGTCGGTGTCGTGGAGATCCTGAGGTCCACGGCCCGGTCTTCCAGTTTAACCATGATGGCGCCGTCCTGTGGGAGGCGTTTCTCCGCGATGTCCAGTTTGGCCAGGATTTTGATGCGCGAGACGATGGCCAGGTGCAGATGCCGTGCCGGCGGCGGGATTTCATACAGGGATCCGTCGATCCTGTAGCGCAGGCAGATTTTGTCTTTGAAAGGCTCGATATGTATATCACTGGCCCGTTCGTCGATGGCCTGACGGATAATCAAGTCCACAAGCTTGACGACGGGGGCTTCTTCCGCCCTAGCAATGAGCTTGTCGAGGCTTAATTCCGCGCTGTCGGTATCGGAAGAGATGGTTTGAATGGTCGGCAAGTCCGGCGTCTTGTAGGAATCCTGGACGGCCTCTCCCAGCATGGAACCCTGAGAACCGCCGTAGAACTCCTCAATGGCCTTGGCGATGTCGGAACGGGTCGCGATGATCAGGCTGATTTCGTTGCCCGTCATTTTTTTCAGGTTGTCGAGAATTAATAAATCCAGGGGATCGAAAACAGCGACCGTGATGACATTGCCCTCACGGGAAATCGGAAGGATCATGTTCTTTTGCGCGAATTCACGGGGAATGAGCTCTTTCAGGCCGAGGTCGGGTTTGGGCTTGAGGAGTTCAGATCCTTTGATCGCAAAAGGAAAACCGAGCTGTTCTCCCAGAGTCGAAACTATATCCTCCTCCTTGATGAAACCCAGCCGGATAAGAGTTTCACCGATACGTTCCTGTCCTTTTTTTTGGGCTTTGAGGGCGTTACTGAGCTGTTCCCGGGTGATGACGCCTTTTTGGATCAGCATATCCCCAAGTTTCAAATGCGGCATGAGATGAAATCCTTAAATGGAATATCTTTGAAAGAATATATAATACCTTAAATTAAGTATAAAACAAATTGCAATTAAATGTTTATTTTCTTCGCGATTCAAAGGCAGCCATGGCCTTCTCGATTTCAGCCTTGCGTCTTTGGGGGATGGATTGTTCCCGGATTATATTTTTGTGAGCCTTGCCTTTCGCCAGTTCAGCCCGTTCCTCATAAGGCACGATATGCGGTGTTAAGAAGATGACGAGTTCCCTTTGCGTGATATCATCGTTTTTATGACGGAATGCCGCGCCGATGACCGGTATATCGCCCAGGAAGGGGACCTTGGTGCGGATGTTTTCCCCGTCGTTTCTGATAAGTCCGCCGATGATTACGGTTTCGCCGTCAAAGACGCGGAGGATGGACTGTGTGCCGCGTTCTTCGGGATCCTTGAAGGACTGACCCTGAAAGCTGGCTCCCGTCCGCGCCTCGATAACCTTGGGGGCCACGGCCAGTGTGACCATGTCCGAGAGGAGATTGACCTGTGGCGTCACCTTCAGTGAGACCCCGGTCTCGACGCGTTCGGCCTCGAGGGACTGGGTTGTCACGCCCTCGGAGGCGCCTGTCTGGGTCTGTATCCCGATGGCCTCATCGGTGGTAATCCTGATCTCGGCCGTTTCGTTGTTTAAGGTCAGGATGCGCGGCCGTGCCAGGCTTTTGGTGTCCGTCTGCGTGCGAAGGAGCTGCAGTGCGGCCGTGAGACCCGAGGCGTCTATTACGCCGGCCGTGTACTCGGGTCCGGCAAAGGTGTATCCCTTTGCCAGAAGCTCATTCTGATCCCAAGGATAGACGTGAGACCTCTTAGCTCCCGAAAAGGAAAGCGGCGTGTCTCCCATTTTGATGCCCAGAAGCTCAGCGGTGTTTTCGGAGATATCAAGCATTTCCACTTCGATCAGGACCTGCGGGATGGGCACGTCCAGACGCGAGATCGTTTGTTCTATAAGGGGAAATTGACCAGGGAGATCAGAGATGATGAGGCTGTTTGTCCGCGGGTCTTCAATCAGCCGTCCCTCCCCGGAAAGGACGTTGCGCACCGCGGCGGTGATCCCGGTATCCGCGGTTTCCGTTGTCCCTTCAGCGGCCCCCTCCATCTCGATTTTGAGCGTATTTTTCAGTTTTGAGGAATCGACAGTCGCATGCTTGAGCTGATAGACGCGCGTCATTCGTTCAACAGCAGGCTGGCCGACCGATTTGACGATGAAAATATTGCTCGCCCGGTCAATCTCATAGGTCAAGTTGTTGGCGGTGAGTATTCTCTCGAGGGCCTCTTCCACCGGCACATTGTCGAGATACAGGGTCACCAGTTTGTCCGTCACGTTTTCGGACGCGATGAAATTCATTCCCGATTGCTGGGAGAAAATCTTGAGCACGTCCTTGAGCGACGCATTTTTGAAATCCATAGAGATGCGTTTTGAGTATTCCGGATAGATGAACCTGTTTTCGATGTCGATCGGTGCGCCGAAGGCACGGTTAGAAAGCGCTAACAGCGCAACCGCGAGCAATATTTTTCCCAGGTCTAATGTCCGATTTGGTTTCATGAGATGCCCTTTCCTTTTGGCAAGTCCCCGTTAATTGTATTGGATCGTGAATTCCTGTCCTTGATGAAGAACCTTTATCTGAGTTTTGTTGATATCAATAATCTCCGAACCTTCGACGATGTCTCCGATGCTGACGACCTCGCCGTTGACAATGGCCTGCGGCCGTTCAGAATTCCATACAAGGCCGGTAATCTCCATTTCGGGCGCGACGACGGCCGGCTTCTCCTGCGGCACAGCTCCTTGCGGCGTTGCGGTTTCCCTGGTAACGCGACGTTCCGACCTGGCAGGTTCCGGTCGCGGCGTTACCGCCGGCTGTGGCGTTTCCGGTTCTTCAACGACTTTTGGTTCCGGCAAGAAATCGAGAAACGGATTCCTGAAATTCAGCTCGTTATCTGTCGGCAGAGGGAGTGAATCCGTGACCGCCCAAGATGACGACACAAACATCAAAATCAGCATAAAAGCCCAAGCCATCTTCATGGCGCTTACCGTTGTTTTTCCTTATTAAGATTGACCGAGGCGATGCGCAGTGACACCTGGATATCCCCTTCCTGCTTGCCCTGCGAGGCCTGCGTCCAGCGCCCCCTGCGTCTTGTCGCTCCGCCCCCGACCGACCATGTCTCTATGCGCAGATTTTTGTTTGACGTTTCGATATCATACACAAAACTGCCGATGTTTGCGTAGGAATCCGAAGCGATGCTCAAATCAAGATTGATTTTTTCAAAATATTCGGTTTGTTCTGCACCGCTGGGAACAAAGGACAATATCTGGACTTTATGTTTGATAGCAAAATCATTGATTAAATTGATCAGGCTGCTGACGTCGCTCGGACCGACGGAAACTGAGTTGAGCAGCTGATGGATCTTCCCTTTAGTGTTTTCCAGCTCTTCAACGACCGACACCTTCCGCTGAAGGACTTCGATCTCCTCCTGGTGGGCGCTGATATTGTCTTTCCTGTCGCCCATGATATTGAAGAGAAAGTAGACCGAAAGCAAGATGACGCCCGCATTGACCAGGATATCCTTGCGCTGAAAGACCTCTTCATTGATGCGGGAGAAGTCGATGCTCTTGACATCTATCGAGTTGAGCTGGTTAATAATTTCTTTTATGTTTGGCATAAAAAGAATCTTTCGTGGTTCAATTCAGCGAGATCCGGAATTCGGTGATGTTAAATTCTTCCAAGGTCGCCTTATTGACCGAAACGAGATTGATGTTCCCGAAGGCCTCGGAAAAATAATCGTCCATTTTCAGGCTTCGGATCAACTGATAGACCAGATCGACTTGTTGTTGTTCCTGGATGCTGTACGCATAACCGCTCATAGTAATGGAAATCCGGGTTCCGCTTTTTTGGGCACCGGCCTTTTCCCGCCCTCTTCCCCTGGGCCTGTCCTCCAGGGTCTCATCGGAAAAGGCGATACGCAGATCCTTCAGCCAGACTCCCTGGGGCAGTAATTGGGGTATGCGGTTCAGAAAATACGTAAGATTGCTGTTCAAGCGGACCCGCTGATAGGATTCAAGCTGCAGCCGGAGATCTTTTTTTCTGGCTTCAAGCTCCTCCACGGTCATGGTCTCATAAAAGTCCAGACGGTTTTTGAGAGAATCCGCCCTTTTCTTATAGCTGTTGACATTGAGCCTCGACAAAATGAAGACGAGAAGCAGGATGAAGCCGCAGACCGCGGCGAATTTTGCGGTCAGCCTGTAATTAATGGGAGACTCATCGAAAAGCTGATCCAGACGATGTTCGGGCGTTTTCGGGGCCAAGTTGACAGAAACAGGAAACGGGATGGCGTTTTTCACGGCTGTCCCGTAGGCATTGATGGATCCCAGAGTGCGGTTCAAGCTTATATTAATGAGCGATTGAGGATCAACCGATTGTGCCTCGATGTCCAGATCCTTCTTCAGTTTGTCTGCCAACTGCTGGCCGTCTTCCGTTGCGACAATAAAGATCCGATCGACATTGCCCTGTTTATGCTGACGGACGAAGTAATCCAGGGAAATCTTGACTTCTCTGGCAAGACTGATATTGAGCGCTTCCGATGACGTTTCCTCGCTTAGCGGCGCTATTTTAAAGTCTCGCACGAATTGCGGGATGCTTTGATCGAGAATAATGATGGCGCCCTCATTGCGTTCTCGCTGGATAATGGCGGTTTTCTGCTTCGGATCTAGGTGCTTCGCATAAGTCAACAGTCTTAACATGCTGATAATGGCAGGTTCTATAAAGGCGATCTGCAGTCCCGAATGATTCAGGATCTGCATGTAATTCTCGAGAGTCTCTTTTCTGATAGCAACAAAAAGGATCTGGATCTTTTTTGTCTGCTTGGCTGACATGGTATGCGAATAATATGTATGGGAAAGATTTTCCAGCTTAAAAGGGATATAACGCTTGGCTTCGAATTCAACTACTCCCTTTACCTCATTAGCGGACATCCAGGGTATAAAAAAGGAACGCAAAATAATATCTTTGGTGGGCAGGGATACGTTGACTTCGTTCGTCTCTATATTGTTCTTCTGCATTCCCGACTGGATCGCTTCTCCGATCTTCAGCTTTTCGGGGATGAGGGCATCTTCGTTTGTTTTTTTGGTTTCTTCCGTATTGATTTCCAGTGAATTCACAATATTCTGCTTGTCCACTTCCACCAAGTGAATCCATTTTTCACTGAAATTTATGCCGAGTCGTTTGCGGGAGGCCATTGTCTTTCCTTATATAATGCGTTCCCTGTCGTTACTTGTCCAATCGGGCGTTGCGGGCCTTTGACTTTAACCACTTGTCGATTTCGCGCTTGTCGAATCGCCAGACCCCTCCTATTTTTATCCCGGAAATTTTACGCTGATTTAACCAGTTGTAAATAGTTTGCTTGCGTAATTTCAGGTATTGGGCCAGCTCTTCGACATCTAGAAGATTGTTTTTCATTTCCGCAGAGCCTTTGTGGGTCAACTGCTTTCCGAGGTCCTGGATGCCACTGGATTTGCCATAAGCTTGCGATATCCAGAAGAACCAGTTTTCCCCGGACTTATTTATTTGATTTTGCTTTATATTATTGTTTTATGACTTTATCCACACTTAATTAGACTATAACGGATTTACTCTGTCAACGCCAAAGGACCAAATTTTCCCAATCATCAGAAAAACGAAAAAATTGAAATATCAAAAATTATCTAAATTGGAGTTGATGGAGGGGGTGCGCCTTAGGGAGTGTTCACATCGTAGTCATATGTCGTGGTGGAATTGGGTCCGGTGCCGCCGGGGTTGACGCTCACGGAATACGATTTGCCGTCCATAGTGGCGTTCAGACTGCTGATGGGATTTCCCGAGGTGGCCATGCTCATGTAGTTGGCCCAGTGGGCGCCTTTCCCGAGCTGTTCCAGTTTGAGCCTGTCAATTTGGTGTTGAGTGGAAATGGCCGAGCTGGAATTTAAAGAAATGATGCCGATGGCGAAAATCATCATGACGATGCTTAAAACAATAACCGCGACGATCACAAATCCGGAATTGTCATTCTTCAGGTTCTTCACGAGGACTTCCCCTTTTTCTCATATAACCATTTATGATGAGTCGTCCGAATCGATGAGGCTATGACATCGCGGACAGGTCCTTATCCCGTCCTTGGCATTATCCCAAAAGACATGCGAGCAATAAGGGCACTGCATCAGATTTTCCCTGTCAGCGAATGTCTTGCTTGACGCATTACAATTATAGAATATCCATTTCGCCAGGACAAGGGATAATGTGAAAACAAAAAACAGGGCTATGGCCAGACCCAATTCTATTTTAATCATAAAGCCTTAATTTGAGAGGTTTGAAGGGCGGCGGGGTGCCGGCGGGCTTTTGAGATCCGCTGTCATCTTCGATATCCTGTCTTCGCCGCTTCTCTATGTCATCCGCAAAATTCAGTAAAAAGGATTTCTTTGTGATTTTATCCGGGATCCCGCATTGGGAGGAGAAATCCGGTTTCCGAAGAGGCTTCGCGTTTTTCGTCGCATGTCGGTTCATTTGTATATCCTGAAAGGTCACGGATGCGCCCTCGAGCAGAGAGACAGGTCGGGACGGGTCTTCAGCGATTCCCACCTCTGTCCTGTGCAGGATCGATCCCAAAAAGGACATTTCCGGTTTGGCTGGAGCAGGCTCGGGTACTATTGTGAAAGTAAAGAGCCCGAAAAGCAGGGCATGGCAGGCGGCGGCGACCAGGAGACAGCGGATAAATAATATTCTGTTTTCCATGGACAATGCGGGTGTTGCGCTCAACGCCTTGAATCGGCGGTCAGTTTTCTTGATCTGTGGCGATATTCACACGTTCAATGCCCAGCTCCCTGCACAGATCCCAGATGTCTACGACCCGCCCCAGAGACGCCCGGCGGTCGGCCTTGATGAGAATGGGTCTCTGTTTATTGGCCGGTTGGGCCAGCTGGTTTTCAAGTTCCTTTAATGTTACCAGTGCGCTGTCCGCATAGATCACGTTTTCCCGCGTGATAAGTATGACGAGATTCTCTTCCTTGATGATGTCACTTGTAATGGCTTTGGGCAATTTGACCTTAATGCCGGACTGAAACGTGAAGGTGGAAGACAGCATGAAGAAAATCAGAAGTTGGAATATGACATCTACAAGCGGAGCGATGTTCAGTTGTTCCAGGCCGCTGGCCGGTTTCAATCGTGTACGCAGACGCATCATTTTTCCTCAGTTCGACTCTGATGGGGTTTGAACAGATACATTGCCATGTTGGTCAGATCGCTTGCCCCCCTTTCCATGTCCAGGATGAAGAAATTAACCCGGCTCACGCAATAGTTGTAGGCCACGAAAGTAGGTATGGCCACAACGAGGCCGGCGACCGTTGTCAGCAAGGCCTCCCAAATGCTTCCGGCGAGATCGCCGGGGGTGACAGGGTTGAGCGAGGTTGCCCTGACCTGGATGGTATGGAAGCTCCCGGCCATCCCCGTAACTGTTCCCAGCAGCCCGAGAAGCGGTGTGATGTGCGCGATCGTGGCGAGGGCCGTCAAAAATTTCTCTAAACGGGGTATCTCAAAGGAACAGGCCTCTTCCATGCTTTCTTTCATTTCCGGCCGCGGTGCGGTTAATTTGACAAGGCCTGCCTGGAGCACCTTGGCGGTCGGAGACCGGTTCACATCACACAAGACGATAGCCTCCTTGATGTTGTTATTCTTAAGCATTTCAAAGATCTTGGATTTCAGCTGTCTCACGTTCACATTGATCATGGAAAAAAAGATGAGTTTGGTTATGATAATGGCCAAGGCAAAGACCGAACACAGCACGATCGGGGCCATTATCGGTCCGCCGGCTTTTATGAGTTCCCACGGATGCAGCTCAAAAATCCACATATGCCCTCCTTTAGGTCATCCGGACGGAATGACGCAATTCCGCCCTTAATAGACCTGTGATTTGTCGACGTTTTCTTTGATCCATTCGATGCGTTCTTGGGCGAATTTAACCTCGTCGGTTCCGTAGTCGATGATTTTGTTATAGACAAGACGGGCATTCTCCCAGTCCTCCTCGTCTTCGAATATCCTGGCCAGGCGGAGGTACGCCTTGACGACCCAGGGCTTGTTCTCCTGATAAAGATACGGGATCTTCAGGTAGGCCTCCACCGCCGCGTTCTGTTTGTGCATGTTTTCATACATATCGGCGATACGGAACTGAAGCTCGGCATCGGGAATCTCGCTGTTGATTTGACTTTCTCGGATGGCCTTGCGGTACATGTCAACCGCTTGGGCGAATTCGTTTTGTTTAGACAGCAGTTCCGCCATTTTAATGAAGGCGTCGCGTTTGAAATCGGGTGAATTCCTGGCAATATTTTCATACGTTTCAATAGCCGTTTCGGGGTCCCATTGTTTGGAAAATATCTCGGCGATGGCCAGTTCGGCCTTCACGGCCACTTCTTTGTTCATGTCGGGCGTTATCATCTTGAATTGGTTCAGGGCCTCATCATAGGATGCCTTGTCCTGGTAAATCAAGCCGAGCTTATATCGCACCAAAGCCTTCTTGTCCGTCTGTGGAAAATGGTCCAGGATTTGTTCATAATACAGGATGGCGTTATCGTAGTCCAGGATCTTGGTGTAATAGTCGCTGATCCATAACAGGACTTCCATTTCTGATCCCGTGCCGGGATATTTATAGGCGATGATTTTGAATTTTTTCAAGGCCTCCTTGACATGTCCCAGTCCGTACAGGCATTTGGCGATGCTGATTTCCGAATCCCGTGCGAGCTTTGTCCGGTGGGGGTATTTCTTTGCGATGTCGCGGAAGAGATGCAGCGCCCTGTCATAGTCTCGCAGGTTGAAGTGCGAGGAGGCCAGAATGTACAGGGCGTCAGCCTTGAATTCATTGGCCGGGGAGATTTCCGCGATGAATTTCTCCAGCTGCTGTCTGGCGGCCGTCCATTCGTTTTTCTTGAAATAGGCCAGCCCGAGATAATATTTGATATCCGGCAGATAACGGCTTTGGGGGAAATTCTTTTTCAGACTGTTGAACGAAAGCGTTGCCGCGTCGATTTTGTTCATTTTCAAAAGCGCGACTCCTTGGCGGTATTGAATATAATCGGTATAGAGGCTGTCAGGAAAATCTTTCAAGATCTTGTCGTAGACCGCCAGGGCCTGATCGTATTCGCCGACATCCTGGTAGGCGTCTCCGATCTGTGTGAAGGCGCTGATCTTGACCATTTTGCTGGGGCTGTTTTCGATGATCTTTTCGAAATGGCCGATGGCCTCATCAACGCGGCCCCGCTTGAGTTGGGTCCACGCAAGACCAAAATGCGCCTTTTCGACAATCTCCCTGTGAGAGTCCTGCCCGGCCCACTGTTCGAGAATGGCCCGGTAGTGTTGAATCGCCTTTTCAAAGTCTTCCATCGCATAGAGTAAGTTTGCCTTGCCCAGCAAGGCTTCGGCCCGACGGGGACTTTCAGGGAAGTCCTTGAGGAGGGTGTCGTAGGCGGTCAGGGAATCGTCGTAGATCTCCTGTTCGTACAGGACATTGGCCTTGCCCAGAAGGATGTCGTCCGAGGGAAGCCCCTTCTCCTCGGCACTTTTCTGGGCCTCACTGAAGCGTTCGAGGGCCTGTCCATAATCGGAAAGCTTGTAATAGCACCAGCCCAGACACACCTGGGTGATCAATCTGAGCTTGTCATCATGAGACAGCGTTAGGGTCTTCCTATAGTAATCCTCAGCCTTCTCGAATTCTTCCAGATAATAGTGGCTTTCGCCCAAATAAAAGTAGGCGCGGTCGTGACGGAGGGAGTCGGGATAGCGCTGCACGTATTCCCGAAAAGCGTCAACCGCCTTTTTGTAGTTGTTTAGATTATAATCGCATTCGCCCAGCTTGAACACGGCGTCTTCTGCCAGCGCGTGAGCGGGATAGAGTTGTAGGAAGTCCCGGAAATCCTGTTTGGAGGCCTCAAACTTTTCCTGCTCGAAATGGGTCCATCCTAACGAATACATCGCCTGGGGCGCATAATAGGAATCGGGATGATTTTTGACGATAAGCCGGTATTGTTCGGCTGCCTTCGTGTAGTCTTTTGTTTTGAAATAGGTTTCGCCGAGCCAGAAGAGCGCGACATCCCCGAATTCCTGATCGTCGAGCTGTTCTTGAAAGATATGGAAGGCATCCAGATACTGGGCCTTAAAAAAAAGGCATTGTCCCAATAGAAGTCTGGCCTGAGTTCGGCGCGCGTGAGGATACGTTTCGAGATATCGGTTGAGGTACCGTATCGCGACGTCGTAGAAGCCGTCATCGAACGCCTTTTGGGCAACGAGAAATAGCTCGGCTTCGTCATCCAGGGCATCAGCCGACGGCGCAGACAAAAGAAAAAGGAGGCCCACAATTATGCACAAAAGGCGGGAAAACCGGTGATTCATGGACAATATTATATCAGTTTTAGACCCGTTTTCAATAAACATGCAAACGGTTCGCGGGAATGACACGGGGTTTTGTCAGTCCCGTATACCTTTAAATACGGTCATCCCTGCATGTTTCAGCGGTGATGACTCCATTCCCTTGGACAGCGATGATTTTATTTATGATTTAAGAAATTCTTTAAGATATCGTCCCGTATGCGAACTCCGGCAAGACATGAGGGCTTCCGGTCTGCCGGAAAAAATAATCTCCCCTCCCCTGTCCCCGCCTTCCGGTCCAAGGTCAATTATATAATCCGCGTTTTTAATGACTTCCAGGTTGTGTTCTATGACCAGGACAGTGTTCCCCTTGTCCACCAGGCGCTGTAAGACATTGAGCAGCTTATCGACATCAGCGAAGTGAAGTCCGGTTGTGGGTTCGTCTAGGATATAGAGAGTCCTGCCGGTTCCGTGTTTGCAGAGTTCGCTGGCCAGTTTCACCCGCTGGGCTTCTCCACCAGAGAGCGTTGTAGCCGGCTGTCCCAGTTTGATGTATCCCAGGCCGACATCCTTGACGGTTTGCAGTATGCGGCGGATACGGGGCATGTTTGCGAAAAGAGACAGGGCTTCCGACACCGAGAGGTTCAATACGTCGGCGATCGTTTGGCCTTTGAAACGCACCTCCAGCGTCTGGTCGTTGAACCGTTGCCCTTTGCAGACTTCGCATTCTACATAGACATCCGGAAGGAAATGCATCTCGATCTTCCGTATTCCGTCTCCCCGGCAGGCTTCACAGCGCCCGCCTTTGACGTTAAAACTGAAACGTCCCGGTTTGTATCCGCGCATGCGCGACTCGGGCATGCGGCTGAAGATATCCCGTATGGGACCGAAGACGCCCGTATAAGTTGCCGGATTAGAACGAGGAGTGCGTCCGATGGGAGATTGGTCGACGACGATAACCTTGTCCAGAAGCTCGACGCCTGTCAGGGTTTTGTGTTGCCCGGGTCTCGTGCGGGAGTGGCCCAAACGTTGGATCAGGGCCCTGTAAAGGACGTCGTAAACCAGCGTCGATTTCCCCGACCCGGAGACACCCGTGATGCAGACAAAGTTGCTCAAAGGGATTTCGACATCGATATTTTTCAAATTGTGCTCCCGGGCGCCTGTGATTTTCAAAAAATGGTTATCCATTATGGGCCGGCGTTTCTGCGGCAAAGGGATCTGCAGGTGTCCGCGAAGATATTTACCGGTTAGGGAGGCGCGCGATTTGAGCAGGCCCTTGATAGGGCCGGCATAGACGATTTTTCCGCCATGTTCACCGGCGCCGGGGCCAAGGTCAACGATGTAATCCGCCGAACGGATCGTAGCCTCATCGTGCTCCACAACGATAAGCGTGTTCCCGGAGTCGCAGAGCATTCTGAGCGTGTAAAGCAGACGCTCGTTGTCTTTCTGATGGAGTCCGATGCTGGGTTCATCAAGTATGTAGATGACGCCGATCAGGCCGGAACCCACCTGCGTCGCCAGACGGATGCGTTCCGCCTCGCCCCCCGAAAGCGTCGAGCTTTGGCGGTCCAAGGTGAGATAATCCAAGCCGACGTTAATACAGAAATCCAGCCGCCGAATTATCTCCTTCAGGATCTGTTCGCTGATGACGGTTTGGGGCTTGGGGAGGTCAAGACGGGAAAAAAAATGACGGGCCTCTTTGATCGACATCGCTGTTATCTCATCGATGCTTTTCTCGGAGACCTTGACGGAAAGAGACGTCTGTTTTAGACGTTTGCCTCCGCATGAAGGACAGGGCTGATACGACATGAATCTTGTCAGCTCGTCTTTCAGCCAGTCGCTGTCCGTCTCCTGGAAGAGTCTTTCCAGATAACGACACACGCCTTCGAACCGTCGCCCCCAGACTTCGTCTTCACTCCCGTAAAGGATCAGAGTGCGCTCGCTTTTCGTCAGGCCCTTGAACGGTTTGGCCGTATCGATATCGTAAAGATCCGCGATCTCACGCATCACGGCACGATAATACATCATGAAATTTCTTCTTCCCCGTTTGGCCGGAACGACGGCTGTAATCCACGGCTTTTCAGGGTTGGAGACGATCAATTCAGGATCGATTTCCATCTTTGTCCCCAGCCCGTTACACACCGGACAAGCCCCGTACGGAGAATTGAAAGAAAAGATGCGCGGTTCGATCTCCTCGAGGCTCGTGCCGCATGCCGCGCAGGCGTAATGCTCGCTGAAGACCTTATCCTGTTTCTTGCCGTCAAAATCGATGATCACGATGCCGTTCCCCGTTCCGAGAGCTGTCTCGATCGAATCGGTCAGGCGTTTTTTGATGGAGGGTTTAATGATCAGCCGGTCGACGACCACCTCGATGTTATGGGCTTTGTAGCGGTCGAGTTTCAGTTTCTGCGTAATATCGCGGATAGTCCCGTCAACACGGACACGGGTGAAGCCCGCCTTGGCGACCTGCGAAGCGATGCCGCGGTATTCGCCCTTACGGCCGCGTATGACGGGGGCCAGGATGTTGACCTTCGTGCCCTGCGGCCAACGGAGAATGTGTTGGGTGATCTCCTGGGCGGATTGTCTTTCGATTTTACGTCCGCACTGAGGGCAGTAAGGCGTCCCCGCGCGTGCGAATAAAAGCCGCAGATAATCATAAATTTCGGTTTGTGTTGCGACGGTGGAACGGGGGTTCCGGCTGGTCGTCTTTTGCTCGATGGATATAGTCGGGGACAAGCCTTCGATAGACTCGACGTTGGGCTTTTGCAGTTGTTCGAGGAATTGTCGGGCGTAGGCCGATAGACTCTCCACATACCGTCGCTGGCCTTCCGCGTAGATGGTGTCGAAAGCCAGCGTGGACTTGCCTGATCCGCTTAATCCCGTCACGACGACGAGTTTGTCGCGGGGAATGCACAGGTCGATGTTTTTGAGGTTGTGTTCTTTCGCCCCGCGGATGATGATCAAATTGTCTTTTCTGTTCCGCATGTTCAGACTTTGCTGATGATGGAATATGCCAAAAAACAAACCCCCGCGCAGTAAACGCGGGGGCTTATTTTAGCGTCAACCAGCCATGTTGTACAGGCCTAAAACTAGAATTAACGCAGGATTATGTCTTTGGCCCTCGGTGAGCTTTTCCAGATCGCCTTTCCCGAGGGTTCATCCCGAAGCCCGAAGGGTGAAGGATCTCAGAGATCCCTCGGCGCTCCGATACTCGGGACGAGTCGTCATAAGATGCTGTCCAGAAACACCCCGACGCCTCATTTCTTTTTCCTTTTGGCCGCTTTTCTTTTTACTGTCTTCTTCTTGGCTGTCTTTTTTTTCGCGGTCTTCTTTGCGGCTTTCCTCTTGGCTGGTCTCTTTTTGGCCGCCTTTTTCTTCTTGCCGCCCCGAACCATCTTGGCGCAGGCGACGTCGCCGTTCTTATCGATAAAGTACAGATAACCAGGTTCCTTCTTGATGCCCACCTTAGCTACCTTTTTGGGTTTACCGCCTTTTTTGCTGCCGCGTGCCATGACAGCGCAGGAGACGTCACCCTTTTTATCGATGAAGTAAAGGTAACCTTTTTGCTTTTTGATCCCTACCTTCGCGACTTTTTTTGCCATGTTCTCACCTCCTTTCTACGTTCCTATTTTGACAACATCAAAATAATCCCGGAGCGTCTGCGTGGCGGACAGGACCGCCAGATAGCTTGTCCGGGGGTTATCCGGGCAAGGGATATTCTCAACACGGGAGTTGATGGCCCCGAATGAGCCCCGGGCCGTGATCTCGTGGGAATTCGTCTGGAAATCGGGAGAGGTCACGATGCGGACCTTAAGTTGGGATGTCGTTTGCGTGGCCAGGGCGATAGTAGCCGCGACATTGATGTTAGCCGGGAAAAGTCTTACGGCTTCGGCGACCGATCCCTCGAAGAGTATGGTCTCTGAGCGAATCGTCCGGGGATGAATATTTTTGTGTTTCATAAAACCCGAATCGGACAGCCCCTTTAGGGGTTTACGTGTAGTGAGCATGATAGAATCAAAACCGGTCTGTCTTGCCGCCTTCAAGGCGTCGACCCCGCAGATGGCGCCGGAAGGCAGCAGGATCCGGCATTTATTCCGACGGGCAAGCCGGAATAGCGACGGCGCATTAAGCAACTGGCCGGTACTCATGACCAGGAGATCCTTCTTCGCTTTAACCACATCGAAAAGAATCTTTTGAGTTTCCGACGATGCAATCGCCTCGATAACCAGATCGCTTGATTTTATTAAATCAGTTATAGAGTTTTTTGCAATCTTTTTTCTCATTAATTTTACTTCGAGTCTTTTGGCTTTCTCGGAGAGGATATCATGCAAAGCGTTCAAACGGCAGAAAGATGCCATCTCTTTTTCGATCGAACAGGCGAGCCGGGAACCGATGGATCCGCAGCCGATGATCCCGATGCGTGTTTTAGGATTACGTTTTATGGGAAGTGTCATCGGGCGTTCACGATGGTGTTGTCGATAAGCCGGATGCGGCCGAAACGGACGGCCAGGGCGATCAGGGTTTTTCCGGCGAGTTTGCTGACGGGTTTCAACGAATTCGGATCAGCGAAGACGATATATTCAACGGTGTCCGGATGCCCCCGTCGGATGATGGCGCGCATCTCGTTCTTAAGACGGTGCGTCTCCCGTAAGCCTTCCCTCACGCGGCGCCGGGCGTGCTTCAGGCTTTGCGAAAGCAGCAGGGCGCGCCGTCTTCCCGCTCCGCTAAGATATCGATTCCGGGAGCTCATGGCCAAACCGTCGGGTTCTCTTACCGTAGGAAGAACACTTACCTTCAGCGGAAAGTTGAGGTCAGCAACCATCGTCTTGATCACCGCGGCCTGTTGCGCGTCTTTCTGGCCAAGATAAAGCGAATCCGGCCGAACGATATGAAGGAGCTTTGTCACGACAGTGGTTACGCCCCGGAAATGTCCCGGACGGAAGCGCCCGCAGAGTCCGTCGGAGAGTTTTTCGACCGTGATCCACGTCCGGAAAGGTTTTGGGAACATCGCGCGGGCCTCCGGTAAAAAAAGGATATCCACACCTTCCTTTTTCAAAAGACGTCTGTCGCGCCGGATGTCTCGCGGATACCGTTGATAATCCTCCTGCGGGCCGAACTGCGTCGGATTAACGAAAATGCTGACGACACAGACATCATTTTCTTTTCGGCATCGTCGGATCAGGGAAAGGTGGCCGTCATGGAGGGCGCCCATCGTCGGGACAAATCCGATGCATTTGTTCCGACGTGAAAGACCGCGGACAGCCGTTTGCATGGGGCGAATATGACGAATCGATTTCATGAAAAGCCGGTTTTTTCGTCGGGAACCTTTATATTTGATAATATTAAATCTTAAGTCTTATGTCAAGAAGGTTTCTTGTCCAGAATTTTACGGACGAGGTCGGGTTCAATCTCGGCGAGGGGGGCCATGACGAAATCGCGCCTGCGCATGCGCGGGTGGGGAATCTGCAGGCTCGGAGAGTTAAGAACAATGTCGTTAAATATCAGGATGTCGATGTCGATCGTCCGCGGACCGTTTCTGACCGTCCTGACGCGCCCGAGGGCGAGTTCGACATCTTTGATCCGCTCCAAGAGTTGTTCGGGGGATAAGGAGGTCTCGGCCTTGGCCACGGCATTAAGGAACCGGCCCTGGCGGGGTCCCCCGACCGGGTCCGTCTCGATGATGGACGAACAGGCCGTGATGGCGATCCCCCTGTCCCGGAGTTCCTGCAGGGCCGCCTTCAGGTTGCCTTCCCTGTCTCCGACATTGGAGCCCAGACCAAGATAACATACGGCCATATCGCCCTCCCGGGCTGATCAAAGGATCTTTTTAAGGCGTAACGTGGCCTCTGTCAGTCGGATTTTGTCGACGGTTAAGGCCATCCGGACATATCCTTCACCCGCCGGACCGAACCCAATTCCGGGCGTGACCACGATATCGGCCTTGTCAAGGAAAGTTTTCGCCGCAGCCATGGAGTCTTCAAAACCTTTGGGGATTTTGGCCCAGACGTAATACGTGGCTTTCGGCGGAGATATCTTCCAGCCGATCGCCCGCAGTCCATTGATCAGGCAGTCCCTCCGCTCTTGAAAAGTGCTGCGCATCGCCTCGCAGACAGATTGGTCTCCTTTCAGAGCGGCGAGACCGGCAAACTGTATGGCCTGGAATATGCCTGAATCGCAGTTCGATTTGACCTGGGCCAGGGCCGTGATCAGTCTGGGGTTGCCGCAGGCCCACCCTATCCTCCACCCCGTCATGTAAAAAGTCTTTGAAAAGGAATGAAATTCAACGGCTACGTCCTTGGCATCGTCAATTTCCAAAATGCTGGGCGGCTTTTCACCGTCGTAATAGACTTCGGAATAGGCCATGTCGGATACGATGATCATGGATTTCCGTTTCGCCAGTTCAACCAGCTGTGCATAGAAATCACGGGTGGCGGTGCCGGCCGTCGGATTGTTGGGGTAATTGATCAAGATCATCTTGACGTCTTTAGCCTTAGCGATTTTGTCCATGTCGGGAAGAAAATGATTCTTCGCTTTGAGGGGGACATGGACGACCTTCCCCCCGGCGAATTGGACGGCCGGCTGATAAGCGGGGTAGCACGGGTTGGTCAAAAGGACCTTATCCTTGGGGTTAAGGATCCCAAGGGGCAGATGCGCGAGGCCCTCTTTCGAGCCGATAACGGGATAGACCTCATTTGCCGGGTCAAGAACGACGCTAAAGCGTCGCCTGAACCATTCCGCGATGGCTTCCCTTAATAAAGGCAGACCCGCGTCCAAGGCATAGTGGTGGTTGCCGGGGTCATCCAGGGCGCGCTTCATGGCCTCGATGATATGAGGGGGCGTGGGCAGGTCAGGGTCGCCTATCCCCAGATTGATCACGTCACGTCCCTGCGCGACGGCCTCCCTCTTCGCTTTGTCGATGGCAAGGAAGAGATACGGGGGCAGTTCTTTCAAACGATTGGCCAATTCAATATTCATGAGAACTCCTGTATATTGTTATGGAACACATGATCTGTGCCCGGGATCAGTCCCTGAGTACGTCTTCCATTGAGAACAGGCCGTTTTTTTTGCGGATAACAAACTTTGCGGCCACGAGAGCTCCGCTCGCGAAAATGTCGCGCGTCTTGGCATGATGGCCGATCGTCAGGGTGTCGAGCTGGCTTTCGAATTTTATGGTGTGATCTCCGATGATCTCGCCTTCACGGATCGATTCAATATCGCCGACCTCCTGGCCGGTGACCTCGTGGATGATCCGTGCCAGGGTTTTGGCGGTCCCGGAGGGGGCGTCCTTTTTGTGGACATGGTGCGCCTCAACGATGCTGGCCTTATACGCCGGCCCCGTCCTTTCAGCGAGGTCTCGCAGTAGAGAAAAAAGGAGATTCACCCCCACCGACATATTTGAGGAAAATACGATGGGGATTTCTTCCGATGCGGCCTCCAGCAACCTGATTTGGGCCTCGCCGAGTCCCGTAGTCCCGACGACAAGCTTGATCCCGAATTTGCGGCAGTATTCGAGATGCTGAACAGTCGTGTCAGGTGTCGTGAACTCTATCAGGACGTCGCTGCCTTTAAGGCAATTCGGGTCGGCGGAAATCGACACGTTATTCACTAGGCCTTTAATTGCGGGGTGGTTCGGTTTTTCCATCAAGGCATGGATCGAGAAGTTCTTGTCTTCCTGGGCCAGGTGCATGATCCTGAGCCCCATTCTTCCCTGACAGCCGCTGATCGCAAGCTTAATCATGGTTGCTCCTCCTGCGCGTCCAAATAAGGATCGAATTCTCGACGGCGGATTGGAGGTTAGATAAGGAATCATGCCCTCTCCGCCGGGCAGGCCCCTTTGGGACATGCCTTTAAGAAACTGTCATCCCCGCATGCTTAAAGCGGGGATGACACCATTATATGCGGGAATGACACCATTATTTGGACAGCAATGTTTGTTCCTCTTATTTCAATAGCCCATAGTCTTTCAGCGCGTCCTTCACTTTGTCTTTGTTTGCAGCGGACATCTCGCATAACGGAAGTCTGACTTCGTTAGAACACATGCCGAGCAGTCCCATTGCCGCCTTAACGGGGATGGGATTGGTCTCGCAAAACATCGCTTTGACAAGTGGCAGGAGCCGGAAGTGAAGCCGCTGTGCCTCAGTCAGGTTGCCGTTTAAGAATGACTTGACGAGATCGCTGACGTCCCGTGGGACAATATTGGCCACGACAGAAATGACCCCCTTCCCTCCGATGCTCAGCAAGGGGAGCGTCAAGGCGTCATCGCCGGAAAGCAGGAGGAAATCTTTGGGACATTGTTCTATGACCGCCTGCATCTGGTCAAGCGAACCGGAGGCCTCTTTAACCCCGACGATATTCTTGCAGTCATGAGCGAGTCGGGCCATGGTTTCAGGCAGAATATTGACGGCTGTCCTTCCCGGTATGTTGTAGAGGATTAGCGGAATGCCGACGTTTTGGGCAATGGCCTTGAAATGCCGGTAAAGGCCTTCCTGAGTGGGTTTATTATAATAGGGCGATACTAATAAAGCGCCGTCGGCCCCGGCCTTGGCCGCGTGCTGCGTCAGGGTGATGGCCTCCGCCGTCGAATTCGATCCCGTTCCGGCCAGGACAGGCACACGCTTGCGGGATGCGCTGATGCATACCTCTATGACGCGTTCATGTTCTCCGAAGTCGAGCGTCGGCGATTCACCTGTGGTCCCGCAGGGTAAAATGGCGTTTGTCCCGTTCTCGATGTGGAACTCGACCAGTTGCCGCAGCTGTTTTTCATCCACTCGGCCGTCACGAAACGGGGTGACAATGGCAACGATAGAACCTTGGAACATTTTGACTATTCCTTTCCCGTTAAATGGATTTGATAAAATATTTACCCCGGGCGATCAAACGGGCCTGGCCGGTCAAACGCACCTCGTCAACGGTCTTGTTTTTGATCCGAAAAGAGACGCGCAAGGTTTCTCCGCTGGCGGTCACGACCCTGGTTGCTGCGTTCTTTGTGTCCTTCCTATCGGGATGCGTTTTGAGGTAGGTGACAAGCGCGGCGGCCACGGCTCCGGTCCCGCAGGCGCGGGTCTCGGATTCGACGCCGCGTTCGAAGGTCCGCACGCGGACGAGACCTTCTTTGAGCTCTTCGACAAAATTGACGTTTGCCCCGCGCGGACGAAAGACGGGATGGCGCCGTATTTGGGGGGCGATGCCGTTGACATCGATCCTATCCAGAGCGTCGACAAAAATCACGGCATGGGGCACGCCTGTGTCCATGTAAGAGAGCTCGATGGGCCGGCCGCTTATGTTGATCCCGATAGACTCCCGGAAATCCCGGGGCCGGCTTAAGGTGACCGTCACCCGTGGGCCTTTGATGGAACCGCGAATAACGCCGGCCATTGTCTGCAGGTGGATGGACGGACGCTTTTCTTTCTTAAACTGGGAGATATAGCGGACCATGCACCGTGCGCCGTTGCCGCACATTTCCGCCTGTGAACCGTCGGCATTGTAGATGCGCATCCGGTAATCGGCCTTTCGGGATGGCCCCAGGACCAAAAGCCCGTCGGCCCCGATGCCATCGGTGCGATGACAGACCCTTCGCGACAGACGGGGGTAGCTCACTCCCGCGGTTTCGTCGACAACGATGAAGTCGTTGCCTGCGCCGGCCATTTTCACAAACGATATCTCGTTCATCGGATGAAATCCGGAATTGTTTCGTTGCGTACCAGGTCGCGGAACGTCTCGCGTTTGTTGGTTACCGCGAACCGTCTCTCTTTCACCATGACCTCGGCCGCGCGGGGACGGACGTTGTAGTTGCTCGACATGACAAATCCATAGGCGCCGGCGCTCATGATCGCGAGCAGGTCACCCTTTGACATAAGAGGCAGCCGCCTGTCCTTCCCGAAAAAATCTCCGCTTTCGCATATCGGGCCCACGATGTCCGCCGTGATCGTCTTCCCTCTCTTCTTGCGCACGGGGACAATCTCATGATAGGCGTTGTAAAGCGCGGGACGGATCAGATCGTTCATGCCGCCGTCCACGATATAAAAATTTTTACGGCCGTTGTTTTTATAATAAAGAATCCTGGTGACAAAAATTCCGGCATTACCGGCGATAAATCGCCCTGGTTCCATAATGAGCTTCAGGCCGGATTTTTTCAGATGCGGCATCACGACCTTGGCGAATGCCTTGGCGGTTTGCGGTTTTTCGTCCTTGTAGATGATGCCCAGGCCTCCGCCGATATCCAGATAATCGATTTCCAGTCCTTCCCGACGGATCGAATCAATAAAAGCCATAATCCTGGTGAGCGCGCGGATAAACGGGTCTGCCGTTACGATCTGGGAGCCGATATGGATATGCAAACCGTTGACTTGAACATATGGATAATGACGGTAATCCTTAAGGATCCCTCTGGCCGTCGCCAGATCGATGCCGAACTTGTTCTTCAACGTCCCTGTAGCGATCTTCTCATGGGTCGCCGCTTGGACATCCGGATTGACGCGCAGCGCCACCTGAACCGTTCTTTTCATCCTGGATGCTATCCGGTTGATCTCATCGAGCTCTTGTTGCGATTCGACGTTAAAGAGGAGTATGCCGCTGCGGACGGCGGAGGCGATCTCCTCTTCGGTCTTCCCAACCGACGCGAAGACAATCTTTTTGGGGTCGGCATGGATCTTCAGGGCTTTCTTCAGCTCGCCTCCCGAGACAATGTCAAAACCGGCGCCCTGATCCTTCAGGGTCTTGCACACGGCCATGTTGCCGTTAGATTTCATCGCGAAACAGATCAGCGGCTGGACCTCGGCGAACGCCTTCCGGATCTTGGCGAAATGATCGACAAGGGTATGATGGCTGTAAAGGTAAAACGGCGTGCCGACGGATTCGGCGACGTCGCGCACCGTTACTTGTTCGCAGTACAGCTCGCGGTTCTTGAACTTGAAATCATGCATGCAGGATATTCTTCCACCGGGAAATCTGTTTGTGTACCAGTTTTGGATTCGTCGAGCCGAAGGAGCGTTTTATTTTAACAGACATCAAAGGATTGAAAAGTTTTTTCACATCCTCCGAAAAAAGATCGGAATACCTCCTCCACTCTTTGAGTGTCAGGGAAGAGAACCCTTTCCCCTTATCCAGGCATTCTTTGACGATGCGGCCGACCGTGTCATGCGACTGGCGGTAGGGCAACCCTTTTTTGATAAGGTATTCCATTAGATCAACCGAATAAAAATGCTCCTTACCGCATTTATCCGCAATGGCTTGCTCCCGAAAGCGCAGGGTCTGCATCATTTTCGCCATCAGCGCCGTCATGAGCCTGATTTGTTGCACGGATTCAAAAAGCGGCTGTTTGTCAAGCTGGAGGTCACGATGGTATGTCAGCGGAAGGCCTTTCAACAGATTCAAGACCTTCATTAGGTTGCCGGATACCGTCGATGCGTTCGCGCGGATCAGTTCGCATACATCCGGGTTCTTTTTATGGGGCATAATCGAGGATCCTGTACAGTAGGCCCAGTCGATATCGACAAACTGGTGCGCGCTGTCCGACCAGAGGATCAGGTCCTGTGCCAGCCGGGAGAGATGAACGGCAATGATGGCGAGGTCCGCCAGCATCTCGATGATAAAATCCCTGTCGCTGACGGCGTCCATACTGTTGGCGCTGACTTGAGCGAACTCCAGGAGGCTTGCCGTGAATTTCCGGTCGATCGCAAGAGATGTGCCTGACACGGCGCCGCTTCCCAGAGGCAGGACCGCGATGCGTTTCTGGGCGTCCAGGAGCCGGCCCTTGTCGCGATCGGCCATCTCGACATAGGCCAGGAGGTGATGCGCCGCCAAGACCAGCTGGGCGTCCTGCTGGTGAGTGTATGCCGGAATGATTAAGGTCTCGTATTTTTGGGCGCAGGCCACAAGGGCCTTTTGGAGATCTTCCAGCAAGGCAATAATGGCCAGGCTTTCGTCAAGACAGTACATCTTTGTGTCCAGTACGACCTGGTCATTGCGCGACCGGGCGGTATGGAGCCGGTCGGCCGGCAGTCCGATGAGTTTCTTTAGTCTCGACTGGATCAGCGTATGAATATCTTCGGCTTTACCGTCAATCCTGAACCTGTCCTTCCGAATCTGATCGGCAATACGTTCGAGCCCTTTGACGATGGCGGCCGCGTCTTTCTTGCTGATGATCCCGGTTTTGCCCAGCATAAGGGCGTGCGCCATACTCCCCAGCACGTCGTAGAGGGCGAGTTTCCGGTCGTAATCGATGCTGAACGTGAAGATATCCGCCAACGGGTCGGTCTTCTTTTTAAAGCGGCTTCCCCAGAGTTTGGCCATGGTCCTCTCCCTTTATTGGTCCTAAAATGGAAGGCCGTAGAGTTTGATGAATCCTTCGGCCATGGATTGGTCAAATGTGTCCTTTTCGCTGTAAGTGGCCAGCTCCTCGCTGTAACGGCTGAACGGGGATTTACGGCCGACAGGCGTGCAGCTGCCTTTGTATAACTTGAGACGCACGGTCCCTGTGACGTGCTCCTGTGTTTTTTCGAAATAGGCATCCAGTTGTTTCTTTAAGGGTGTCTCCCACAGGCCGTAGTAGATCAATTCGGCGAATTTCAGGGACATGTGGGCCTTAAAATGCATGGTCTCTCGGTCAAGGACGAGGCTCTCCAGTTCTTTGTGGGCCGCATGAAGAACCGTTCCGGCAGGAAATTCATAAATCTCCCGTGACTTGATGCCGACGAGACGGTTTTCGACAAGATCGACGCGGCCGACGCCGTGCCTGCCCGCGATTTTGTTCAGTGTCTTGACCAGGGCCACCGGGCCCAGAACCCTGTTATTGAGTTTGACGGGAATGCCTTTTTTGAAATCGACCGAGATGTATTCCGGCTTATCCACGGCCTTTTGTGGCGAGACCGTCAGCTGATAGATGTCTTCCGGCGGTTCGTGCCACGGATCTTCCAGGACGCCGCATTCGATGCTGATGCCGAAGATGTTTCTGTCGATACTGTACGGGCTTTTCTTTGTTACATCGACGGGAATCTTTTTCTTTTTGGCATATTCGATTTCGGCTTCCCGCGTCTTGAATTCCCATATGCGCACCGGGGCCAAGGTCTCCAGTTTCGGGTCCAGGATGCGGGTGGTGACTTCAAAACGGACCTGATCGTTTCCTTTGCCAGTGCATCCGTGCGCGATCGCCGAGGCCTTTTCCCGGCGGGCGATCCTGACCTGATGCCGGGCGATCAGCGGACGGGAAAGTGCTGTGGCCAAGAGGTACTTGTCTTCATAAATCGCCGATGCCTTCAGGGCGGGAAAAATATAGTCCTCGATGAATTCCTTCTTTAAATCAAGCACATGGACCTTTTGGGCTCCGGTGGCTAGCGCGCGCTTACGGATCTTGGTGTAATCGTCTTCCTGGCCGAGATCGGCGATAAAAGCAATCACCTCATACCCATGATCTTCCAGCCACTTGATACAGCAGGAGGTGTCCAATCCTCCCGAATATGCCAAGACTACTTTGTTCATGTGCGGCCCCCTTTTTTAAACCAGCTCGTTATGTCTTTATTCAGGATTGCCGAGTAGAGAAAATAAGACCGCTTTCTGTGTGTGCATCCTGTTTTCCGCCTGGTCAAAGACTACGGAATGGATGCCGTCTATGACTTCCGCGCTTACCTCCTGGCCGCGATGAGCCGGAAGGCAGTGCATGAAGATATGATTTTTTTCGGCGTGCCGCATGAGCGCGTTGTTTATCTGAAAATGCTTCAGATCCTTCAGGCGTTTTTGGGCTTCTCCTTCTTGTCCCATGCTGACCCAGACGTCCGTATAAATCACGTCAGCATCCTTGACAGCATCCTGGGGAGAATGGGATACGGAAACCTCTGTCTTTGTCTTTGCCGCAAGTGCATTGGCGGTTTTCAGGACATCCTCCCTGGGGCCATAGCCTTCCGGAGAGGCGCAATGGATGTGGAGACCGACATGGGCGCAGGCCAGTAGAAGCGAATGGCAGACGTTGTTCCCGTCACCGATGTAGGCCAGTTTGAGATTCTCGAAAGTAGAGAATTTTTCGCGAATCGTAAAGATGTCGGCCAGGGCCTGGCACGGGTGGTAGAGATCCGACAAACCGTTTATGACCGGGATCGAGGCGTGGGTGGCCAGCTCGATCACGTCCTGATGGGCGAAAGTGCGCGCGACAAGAAGATCGAGGTAGCGAGACAGGGTCTTGGCCACGTCCTGCGTTGATTCACGGACGCCCAGATTAATCTCGTTTGGCCCGAGATAAATGCAGTTGCCTCCCATCTGGAAAACGCCGACATCAAAGGACACGCGCGTCCGGTTAGACGGTTTTTGGAAAAGCAATCCAACCGAATTTCCCTTCAGGGAGCAGGCATAGCGCGCCTTATCCGACTTGATTTTGTCCGTCAGATCAAGCATCATCAGGATGTCGTTTTTGCTGCACTCCGCGAGGCTGAGGAGATCTTTTTTCATGCTCTTCCCTTCTTCGTTTGATTTTTTAGGTTGAGCGGGTTCCTTTGTTATTGACCTTTTCAAAAACCTTGTTCAGGATAAACAGGGCCCGATGGATCTGGCGTCGCGTTACGTTGAGGGCGGGCATCAGACGCAGGACATGGCCCTGCGTGCAGTTGATGATGAGGCCCTGCCGGAAACATTCTTCGACGACGCCCTTGCCATCCAGGCTCAAATCGATGCCGATCATGAGACCCAGCCCACGGATCTCTTGAATGAAAGAGTATCTTTCCCTCATGATTTCCAATTCCCCGATAAGATGTCGTCCCATCGTTTTGGCGTTGCGGAGCATCTTGTCTGACTCAATGGCCTTGAATACGCCTAATGCCGCTTTGCAGACCAGAGGGCTGCCGCCGAAAGTGGAGGCATGCATGCCGGCTTGGAGTTTGTCGGCAATGTCCTTTTTGACGACAAGGGCTCCGATGGGTAGTCCGCCGCCGAGGGATTTCGCCAGGGTCATCAGGTCCGGGGTGACACCGAAATGCTGAAAACCGAACATCTCTCCTGTTCGTCCCATGCCGGTCTGGACTTCATCGAAAATCAGCAGGAGATCTTTTGCGTCGCAGAAATCCCGGACCCCTGCCAGATAATCTTTGTCGGCGACATGAATCCCCCCCTCGCCCTGGACGGGTTCGAGCATAATCGCCACGGTTTTATCCGTGACGGCCGATTTCAGGGCGCTGATATCATTAAACGGGACCGTCCGGAAAGCGGGCAAAAGCGGAGAAAACCCCTCCTGGTACTTCTTCTGTCCGGTTGCCGAGAGGGCCCCCATGGTGCGTCCGTGAAACGAATTCTGCATCGTGATGATTTCATGGCGTTGGCCCTGTCCATAGATGCGGGTGAATTTGATGGCTGATTCGCAGGCCTCGGCGCCGCTGTTACAGAAGAAGATTTTCCCGGAGAAACTGGCACCGATAATTTTTTTGGCCAGTTTGCCTTGATGAGGGTGATAAAAATTATTGGGGATATGAATTAGACGTCCGATCTGATCCCGGACCCCTCCCATTACCTTGGGATGACAATGGCCGACGTTGTTGACACCCCACCCCGGGAAAAAATCCAGGTATTTTTTCCCGTGGATATCCGTGAGGGTCATCCCCTTGCCTTTGACGAAGAATCCCGGCTGCCGGGAATATGTCGGCATGATAAAGGAGGCGTAATTGTTCTGGATGTCGCTTTTTTTCATGTCGCTTCCGGTTATTGTTTAAGGATCTGTGATCCGATACCCCGGTCGGTGAAGATCTCTAACAGCAGGGCGTGGCGGATCCTGGCGTCAATGATGTGCGTCTTACTGACGCCTCCGTTGAGGGCCTCGACGCAGGCCATGACCTTGGGTATCATGCCGCTGGTGATGACGTTATTTTTGATCATTTGAGTGATCGTGGACAGCGTGAGGGTCGAGATCAGGGAATCGGGTTCCTCCTGCTGGCGCATGACCCCCGCGACATTGGTCAGAAGCACCAGCTTTTCGGCCTGTAAACTGCTTGCGATGGCACTGGCCACTTCGTCCGCATTGACATTGTGCGGTTGCCTTTGCACGCTGATCCCCATCGGGGACAGGACCGTGATTTTCCCTTTTTTCAAGTGTTTCAAGACGGCTTGTTTATCGATCGATGTGATGCTTCCCACGAAACCGAGATCCTTTTTGGCTTTCTTCTTTGCGACATGAATGATGTTCTCATGGCCGCGCAGGCCAGTGACGTCCCCTTTCAGCGCCTTGATCTCTTCCACGATCCTATTGTTCAGTTTATCCAGTTCCTCGCAGACGATATCGAGCGTATGTTTGTCTGTGATGCGGATCCCTTCGTGAAATTCGGTCTTGCGACCCGTTTCTTTGAGACGGGCACTGATATGCGGTCCGCCGCCGTGAACGAGGATCGTACGGATGCCTATATAACTTAAGAAGACAAGATCTTCAAGGACGTTGCGGCGGATACTGGACTCTTCGAGAATGCTTCCACCGTATTTGATGACAAAAATTTTTCGCCGGAAGGCATGGATATAGGGGATCGCTTCAATCAGCACGCCGGCTTTCTGGATAAATTTTTCCATCAGTTGTATTCTCCGTTGATGCGGACGTATTCATAGGACAGATCCGACGTGTAGACCCTTGCCCCGGCCTTGCCGATATTCAGTTGGACAAGAATTTGAATGCATTTTTTTTCAAACGGACTGAAATGGATCTTCAGCCTTTCTTCGGTCACCTCGGGGATGCCAAGCGATCCGACGGCGGCGGCCACGCGCCCCCAGTTAGGATTGTTCCCGAAGGCCGCCGTCTTGACGAGGTTAGAATTTGCGATGGCAAAACACGCCGCTAGCGCCTGTTTCCGTGTGGCCGCGCGCTGGACTTCAATCTCGATGAATTTTGTTCCCCCTTCGGCATCCAGGATAATCTGTTTGGCCAGATCCTGACAGACAAAGGTCAAGGCTTGGGTGAAATCGTTGTAATCGTGTCCTGTTTTATGGATGCTCTTATTTGAGGCGGCACCGTTGGCCATGACGATCACCATATCGTTCGTGCTCATGCATCCATCGACTGTGAGACAGTTGAACGATTGTTCCGTCGCCCTTTTTAAGGCCGTTTTAAGCATAAGCTTGTTGATTGAGACGTCTGTGGCAATAAAGGCGAGCATGGTGGCCATGTTGGGCTGGATCATTCCCGAGCCTTTGACCATGCCCCCTATCCTAACGGTTTGGCCTCCCACTTGTGTCTTGACGGCGCATTCTTTGGTGACGGTATCCGTGGTCAAGATGGCCCGGGCGGCCTTTTGGCTTCCTTTTTTGTTCAGTCCGGCCGCAAGCCGTTCGGCCGCGTTTTCAATCTTCTTGAAAGGCAGGGGTTTCCCGATGATGCCTGTGGAAGCCACCAGGACATCCCGGCTTGTGATGTTCAGCAATCGCCCGATGAGTTCGGTGGTTCGCCGGGCGTAGAGTTTTCCGAAATCTCCGGTGAAACAGTTGGCGTTTCCGCTGTTGACGATAATGGCCTGGGCGGTGTTGTTTTTTATGTGTTTTTGGCTGATGATCACCGGAGCCGCCTTGATGGAGTTTGTCGTGAAGACGCCGGCTGTGACAGCCGGTACTTCGCTGAATATAAGCGCGAGGTCCGGTTTCCGGGACTTCTTTATGCCGCAGGCCAGGCCGTTGGCCAGGAATCCTTTGGGGAATGTAATGCCGCCTTTAAGTTTTTTCATTATCCCGACTTTCTTTAATGCAAACCGGATTGTTCCGGAAAACCGCACATGATGTTCATGTTTTGAACGGCTTGTCCTGCCGCGCCTTTGCGTAGATTATCAATGGCGGCTGTGATGACGGTCAGGTTTTTCCCTTCGCCAACCTTTATGGCGATATCGCAATAATTCGTATGATTGACATTTTTCAGCTCGGGCTGTTGTCCCTCCAGGATACGCACAAAAGGTTCTCGCTTGTAGAATTTCCTATAGAGGGAAACAAGCTTTTTTTCTTCCAAAACAGTCTTGCTTCGGATATAGATTGTTTCCAAGATGCCGCGCTGGGTGGGCACCAAATGGGGCACGAACGCAACAGCGATATCGCGATCCGCCAGGCTGCTTAGGTGGTCTTCGATTTCGGGGACGTGCTGATGTTCGAACACTTTATAGGCCCGGAGGTTTTCATTGACCTCGCAGAAGGACATCCTGAGGACGGCCTTGCGGCCCGCCCCGGATACGCCTGATTTGGCGTCAATGATGACGGACAGAATTGTCTTGCCCCGGGTAGACACCAATGGTGCAAGTGCCAGCAGGGCGGCCGTGGGATAACACCCCGGATTGGCGACAAGATCCGCCTTTTTGATATCTTCCCGGTAAATTTCCGGGAGGCCGTAGACCGCGCGGGCAAGGTTTTTCTTATCCCGGTGGGGCGCATTATACCATTTTTTAAATTGCGGGGCGGAGTTCAAGCGATAATCGGCGCTTAGATCGATGACTTTCTTTTTTGCCTTCAAAAGACCCGGCGCTATGTGCATGGCGATGGTGTGGGGAACCGCCAGGAACACGATCTCACAGCTTTCCGGGACCCGGGACAAGCTGTACTTTTCACAGTTGAGGCGTGTCCGGCCTTTGAGATGGGGCCATATGGCGTTCACGGCGCCAATTGTGTTATTGGCGCTCACATAATTCACGCGTGCCTGCGGATGATTCAAAAGGAGGCTGAGCAGCTCTCCCCCGGAATAACCGCTGATACCGACGATGCCGACGTTTTTCATTTTTCTATCCTTATGGAACAGTGCGGTTTATATTAAAATAAAAAACCTATCTCGTCAACTTTTTTATCGAGGAGATAGGTTTGATGCGCAAGAATTATTTACTTAAATTACCGTTTAACCCATTGAAACTTCTTTCTTGCCCCCTTCTGCCCCGGCTTTTGTCTTTCCTTCATTCTGGGATCCCGTCTAAGGCACTCGGCCTTCTTTAAAACGGATTTGGTTTCACCATCGAATTTAGACAAGGCCCGGGCGATACCCAGACGGACGGCGCCCGCCTGTCCGTTTTTCCCCCCGCCGTTCACGTTGACCTTGAGATCAAACTTTGAGGTGTTGCTCGTCAGTTTAAGCGGCTCAAGGATAAGAATACGGTCGACCTCGTTGGGAAAGTATTCCTCGAAACCTCGGTGATTGACGCGGATCTTTCCTGTCCCCGGACTTAAGAAAACCCGGGCAACGGAAGTTTTGCGACGGCCTGTTGCGGTATAACGGACAACTTCCACCATAGGATTTTAGACCTCCAAGACGATCGGTTTTTGCGCCTGATGCGGGTGTTTCTCTCCCGCGTAGACTTTAAGCTTCTTTTGCATTTTGTCTCCCAGCCGGCCTTTGGGCATCATGCGGGAAACGGCCAGACGGATGACAGTCTCGGGTTTGTTGCCCAATAGTGTTTCCAGAGACACGCGTTTTTGACCGGAAGGGTAGCCTGAATAACGCTGATATTCCTTTTTCTTCAGTTTGCCTCCCGTGACCCGGATTTTACCGGCATTGATGACAACGACCGTGTCGCCGGTATCCACGTTGGGAGTGTAGACCGCTTTATGTTTTCCGCAAAGGAGAGTGGCAATGCGGGTCGCCAGACGGCCGAGGATTTTATCCTTGGCATCAATGAGATAGCATTGACGCGTCAAATCCGCGGGTTTGGCCATATAGGTTTTCTGAACCATCAGGAACTCCGGGAAATCATAATTTCTTGACACTGTTCAAGTTAAACAATTGTAAAACTATACCATCTTTTATAAAAAAGTCAACGATTTTTTCGTTTAGCGAATTGACTCATAAAAAATGTTACCCAAGGATTTTCAAAAGGGCTTCGTTGC
>CAYRXT010000015.1:49181-59143 GCA_964428315.1 uncultured Planctomycetales bacterium | reverse complement strand
GTCATTATATCGAGAATTTTCCCGGGGGACAAGATGGGTTGGTGGGACGCTTACATAATTATGCTCATCATATTGATCTATGAATTTTACGATCAATTAAGAACTTTCTCAGAAATATAAACATAATAGGCTGTTTTTTAATTTACTTATATGGTAAAATATGTATAAAGAATAAAATTTAAACCGTATTAATTAAACACATTTAATCAAATGAGTTTGACAAACGATAAAAATATACGTTTGGCCCTTCGAAACATTTTAACTAAAGATTTAAGGCAATATCAATCACATAGCGGACTCCCTGCAAAAATCTTCGAAGAGCTTGGTGTTCGACATGGAACTGCAAGAATAGATATCGCTGTTATTAATGGCGCCATGCATGGATATGAAATAAAGAGCGACCGCGACACGCTTGATCGACTACCAGAACAGATAAAAGAATTCAACAAGGTCTTCGATAAGCTAACTCTTATCGTCGGAAAACATCATTTATATCGCGCAATAAACATTATACCTGACTGGTGGGGCATTACTATCGCAAAAGCTGCCCCTAATCATAAAATATTCTTTCAAACCATCCGAGAAGCTGAAGATAACCCAAATCAAATCAAAGTTTCCATAGCACGATTGTTGTGGCGACAAGAAGCATTACAAATTTTAGAAGAACACAACAACGCTCAAGGAGTACGATCTAAACCTCGTGAGCATATATATCAAAGATTAGCTGATGCATTGGACACAGATGATCTTAAAGAACGAGTAAGACATGCCTTGCTCGTAGCTAGGGGAGATTGGCGATCTGATAAGCTGTTAGCGTTAAGTGGTGGTTTATAAATGCCTTAAGCCACATCTCGGTATTACCTGTTCCTTTTGGTTTCTTCCCGTTTTTCTTCTGTGCCATATAAGTAGGAAAATATTTTGCTTTTTCAGCAATAAATTTATCTCCTTCACTGAAATGCTCCCCTAAAAATCTTTTATCTTGTATCAGTAAAGATGCGTTGGCTAAATAATCTTCATATTTTTTAGCCTTACCCTTGAGAACAACCCAATCATTTTCAAGAGAATATTTAATACTGGCGGTTGAAGGATAAAACTGAAGTGTTTCATTATAGATAGGGTTTCTTACCGTATAATCTGCAAAGCTCGGAATCCTTTTTAATCTCTTTTGTCTTGCATCTAGCCAATTGCCCCATTCAATCCTAGGAATAAGCGTTTGTTCATCAATCGTACATTCTGATAAATTCTCTGGGAATACACCACACGCAAAAATGAAATTTTGCCACTTAATCAAATCTTTGATTTCCTGACTAAAGTTAAAATATCTGTGATAATAACTGTCATTTTCTTTAATATCTTTTAGGTCGATTAATAAATCGATATTTCCTCTGGTCGTATCGAAATATTGCAGAAGGCCATCTAATTGATCATTGAGATTACTTATATCTTCTAGCTCACTGGAAACAATCCGAAAGCATATTCGATTAGTACATTTCTTAAAAATTTTGCTGATTGTTTTTTTTACTTCATCGTTGTCGCTCAAATTCAGTATGGGTGTTAAATTTGCACCGGAATCTATAGCTTTGCCAAATATCCTCTTTATGCTTTCTACCTTTAAAGCAACAGTGTACAGTAAACTAAAATCTATATATGCTGGCTTTGTCCCCCAAGATTTAATTATCTCTTCTGGAATTTCAGAAATTCTTTTTGTTCTAAATGTGGTAATTAATTCTTGAAACAATTCCTCTCTACTTTTTCTAATTGTCTTTTCTTTATCCTTGAACAATGATTTTGGCTTCGGCATAACAAGCTCGATAACCGGAGATATTAGTTCCCGATATCTTTCTGCCAATGCCGATAGAGCGCCTTGCTCAGCACGCTTCCACTTTAAAATCGGTACATAATGTTTGGAATTGGGTATATTATTTATTCCACTTTTCATTAGGAAAGTACTTTCTTACTTTTGCCTCGTTCACAATTTTATTCAAATAAACATATTGATTACCTTTATGTCGTATCTGGCCAGCAATAATAGTAACGTGTACTCCCAACTCCTGAGCTAAGCTATTTGCTGCCAGTGAAGAAGGAATGAGTTTTGCAGGGCTGACTTCCCATTTTGCTTTTGGCAAAAGGGCTTCTTCCGCTAATGAATCGGCTTCTTGTTCCCTTTCATCTATATCAATTACTTTTATCCCTTCGAGCTCATCATAAAAAAGAGTAATTCCACTATCATAATGTTTAGCAAGATGCGCCAATTCATGCATTAAAGTAAACCAGAAATTATCTAACCTATCATATCTAAGAGTTAAACCAATAATCGGGTTATTTTTATTGATTAAAATGGCGGCACCATCCAAATATGTTTTCGAAAAGTGAGGTTCAACCACTAATATAATGCCATATTTTTTTAGGTATTCTTGGGCTAATACGGGACTATTTTCTTTTACACTCAATTTTGCCAACTCTTGCATAAATTTGATATCAATAATGCCTTGTTTGTATTTCTTAGAAACTGTAATTTTTTTAGCTTTTCTTATTACACAAACGGCCCAAGCCTCTAATGCGTGCTTGTCAGTAAGTGGCGACGATCTAAAATTAGATTTTCGTGCCATTCCAACAAGCTGAGCAGGAGAACCAATTATTGAAAAGAAATTTTCAAGGAGCTCAACTTTACTATATTTCTTTGAATCTTTGCCAAAATAACCCCTCGCATCCATTTCCGAGATGAGACGATTATCCCAGCTCTGGTATTCGGAGTCTTCCTCGATACACGGCTTCTTTATAAGTACCTCAGCAGGAATTCCAAGCCCATTAGACAATGCTCTAACCATATCAAGAGTTAATTGTCGTTTACCTGAAAGTATTTCTGATACTCTACTCCTACTACCAATATAAGGAATCAAATCTGCTGGTTTAAGGTCAGCTTGCTCCATCCTGAATTTAATCGCCTCAATAGGGTTCGGAAAACTCTTTGGGAATACTCGTGCTTCGTAATCTTGAATGAGCGTACTAAGAAGGCTGAGCTGTTCTCCTTCAACAGAATCAGGATCTGGATCACAGCTCATTAATTCTCCAAGTAAAATGAGAGCGTCCTGGTAATCTTGTTCAGTTTTAATAACTTTTATTTTGCGCATTTCTTTCCCCTACTTTATGTTCCACTTGTCATATTCTTTATGTGTGCCAATTTTCTTCGCAAACACTATCCCATTTTTATAGCTAACCTGCACTAGCAACCTATATTTATTGCCACAAATATTAAAAACCACCCATTGGTCTCCTATAAGACTCGCCTTCGGATATCTACTTTTAAGAGCATGAGGCGTGCTCCATTGTGCGTCCTCGACTTCAGCTTCCCATGACTCAATTTGCGATCGAGCATCGGCATGTTGTTCTTTGAAATCGTATAATATTTGCTTGCCTAATAATCTCATATGTTGTCTTGTAATGTTCTACTTTAGTTTTTATTCCCATATTGGGAATATATATCATGTATTGACTTTTGTCAAGTATTTTTATCAACGATACACATCCCTATCATTCTCTTTCCAGTACGGGATGCCCTTCAAATTCTTCCATGAGCCCTCTAAATCGCGATAGTTGCAGCCTTTCTTCTCCTTGCCGTACAATATCAAGAAGATTTCGAAGGTGGAAGTATCTTAATGTTTCCGGATCCTCCTTATTCTTTTGAAGGAATTCCTTAATAGGATCACACAAATCCAAGGTTTTGAGTATTCGAGCAATATACGACCAATCTTCACCCGTTATCTTTGAAAGGCCCCTTACGCTGTTTACCGCGTGAGTTTCTTGCAATCTTAGGTAGTATTCTGCCTTATCTAAAGGAAACCTCTCTAAGCGCTTCAAATAAGCTTGGTGCTTCTTTAAAGTCTTGGTTTCAATAGTCTCAATATCTGCTAAATCTTCAGGACGTGAGCCTAAGCAGAATTTCTGCCTGGCCTTTCGGATGATAGTGTAAAACGGAAGCTCAAAGGAGTACGTCCGAGGCATTACCTCAGCATATCTCTGGATATATGCCGTAAACTTAGCCATTTCAGAGGGAGAAGCCTCTGCAAATGAGAAACCCTCATGCTCTTGTGGCTCACAAGAGCCTCGGTTCGCATGAGGGTAATATATGGGGTGGGTGATGGGAATTGAACCCACGGCCCCAAGATCCACAATCTTGTGCTCTAACCCCTGAGCTACACCCACCATAGACTTCTATTTATATGTGAGCAAAATCGACGGATATGTCCTGAACCCGCGCAAGAACACGCGCGTCCGCCGCCGGACTGCTCATGCCTTATGACTATTTCAGAATACTACCAGAAAAAGGAAGATATTCAATATGAAAATCATCCATGGGCGTCGTAAAATGGAAATCCACGGCCATCTCTTTGCCCAGCTCCCTCACGCCCCTGACCAGGAATTCCTCGAACGTCCGCCCGCCCGCGCCCTCATCGTCCGGCAGGGTGTAGATGACGTCCTGGATTCTCAGGGCGCCGTCCACTTTAAGCTTATTTTCGCGCGAGACGAGGTCGGTCCGCAAATGGACAAGATAACTCTTGACCGTCCTCTTGATCGCGTCGGGGTAATACGGCTCGAAAAGCCGGCCGTCCAGATCCCGGATGCTCAGCGTCGCGTCCATGTCTCTCCGGGACCAGTTCATCCAGCCCTCCCAGTGAAACCGGCCGCCCTGGGGGAGGCCCTGCAGATCGTGGACGTAGCCGTGGATGCGGAAGGGCAGCTTATCCTTTTGGTGCGGCCACTGGACACTGCGGAAGTCCGCGTCCACCGGCTCAAGGACCATCAAAAGCGCGTCCTCCGTCAAGGGCGCGTTCACGAAATGAATCCGGCCTTTTTCAATAACGACGGCATCGACCAGGATATGCATGCCCGGACCGCCCCGCCCGGTATCATCCTCGGACGGCATCCCTGATGCCGTCCGTTCCGTCTCCGGCGGATCCCCGGCGGACATATCCATCGTCCCCCCCGGAAAACTTGTCCGGCCGTTACCCGTGCGGGAAGGCGGCCTGCCCAGATGCATTCCGCCGTCTTTTTCCCGGTACAAATAAATACGGGGTGCCGTCAGCTTGATCTGAGAGAAACGGAGCGCCTTATCGTCGCCGAAGAGCTCCAGCGCGCCCAATCCCAGCTTGACGCGTTCGACCTGGAAAAATCCGCCGACACGCACGTCGATCAGGACAAGCCCCAGGGGCGGATAGAAACCCGCCCCGGAGATCTCGACTGGCCACGGCAGAGTATCCTTCAGCCTGTCAGTGATAATATCCCTGCCCTTCATCCTCACATAAAGAAAAAGCCCCGCGCTCAGCACAATGATGACAAGGATAATTACGACCACAATCTTTAACAGAATTCTCAATGCCTTCTCCTTATGAAAAACTGACAGACATGTCCGGGAAGATGAGCCCTATTGTAACATTAATGGGAGATTATGCAAAATCCATTTCCCCATTCCGGTGATCCTTCTTTTCTCCTGTGAACCGCCCCGGGGTTCTTGATAAATCCCGCGGGGCTGATATAATAAAGCCGTTCCAGAGCCGGTATCAGGCGTTTCACGATACATTTGTGTTATCTGACATCACGCGCCCATAGCTCAGCCGGATAGAGCAACGGCCTTCTAAGCCGTGGGTCGGACGTTCGAATCGTCCTGGGCGCGTTATATTCTTGAAGGAAAAAACAGGGGCCGGGCCCCCGCCTCCGGCGGGGGCCCGGCCCAATCACTCCCATCCTCTGCTTATCAAACTGAACTTAAAACTCCGAAACTTCCGGCCCTGCAATCATTCCCGCCACGTGCAGCCCAATTCTTTCCCATCCTCTTCGCAACTTACGGAATCGCTAAAATCTTCACAAGGGTTAGTGGAAACACACGTGCACCCGCAACTGGAATAATCGTTCCAAACAACATATCTACTGGATCTAACGCCATCCCAGATATCACCACAATTAATTTTCACAATCTGATCGAGACAAACTCCGTCGCTGCCCTTCGTGCAACGGCCTGCTCCGGGTTTACTCTTCGGACAACAGTCCCCGCCACATCTTGCTATCCATCCCGTGCATTTTTTATAATCCCATACGCCCTCCTTAACCACACATTGCCCCTGAGGACAATCCTCGGTACAAAAATACTTATTCTTCACCCCGTCCACGAATTCAAGATCCTCATAGCACCCGGGACCGCGGTCGCAGAAGTCATTGCGGCATACACAGCAGTCCTCGGGGCACGTCTCCATGGTCTCGCCCGCTTCGGAATCGCAGTCTTCGTCCACCACGCACAGCGTCGGCACACCACAGTCATCGTTACAGCCTATATCAGCCCCGATCCCGGCCAGAGGGACAGTAATCGAGGATGTCGCGATATAATTCTCTTCACCAGCTCCGGTACAGCAATACCCGTTCCCGCATCCCGACCCCGTCATGTCCAGTGCGCAGTCCACACAGCAGTTCTCTTCGGTCTCCCCGCATTCCTGACAGCACTTGCCGTCTCCGCAACGACCGCAGTCCCTGGCACAATACGTCGAGTCACTAAAAGGGTCTCCCGGATCGCTAATCACGTCTTCGTTGCCGCCCTGATTATAACCGCAGCACTCATTGTCACCGCAGAAACCGCAATCCAGACAACAATAATAGGGAGAATCCGAAATGTCTTCACGGCCGGGTAAACAGCCGTCATCATCACAACATTCGCCGTCACCGCACGAATTCAGCGGCGGCATGTCTTCCGAAGGCAGGAGCGGGTCGGTGAAGGAGTCGTAGATCGAATCCTCCATCCCCTTGAAGTGCGCGTTGATCGCGCGGATTACGTACGGGCCGGCCAGGACAACAGCCATCCCCAACAGGACGATGACCAAAGTATACTGGATCGTTGACTGCGCCGTCTTTTTTCGGAATGTCCGCATCATGTTCCCTCTCTTACGTATACCATAAGTATACCACAAAAAGGAAGCTCGGGACACCATACGCTCGGCCCGCGAGGAGAGGTTTTTTCCGGTATCAGCCCTGGGGTGTCTGCAGGGCCCGCAGGATCGCCAGGGCCCGCTGGAAGTTCCGCGTGTCCTTGTTCATCCGGAAGATGACAAGGCTCCGGCGTATGCTCGCGAGGGCATCTTCCTTTTTGCCCATCAGATCATAACAGCCGCCCAGAAGAAGGAAGGCCTCGCCGCTGTCCGGATCAAGCTGGATCGTCGCCAGGAAATACCGCTCGGCGTTCTCGTACTCCTTCCGGCTCATCATGATCTTGCCCAGGATAAGATAGGCCTCGGGGTTGGCCGGGTTCTCCCCCATCTCCTCGTTCAGGAGCGCGAGGGCCCGGGACGGGTCGCCCGATTCCATAAGCGAATAGACCCTGGCTTCCAGATCCTGAGAAACACCCGAAGATAGGGGCATGCGGTCAGGCAAGGTGGCCTCGGAAGACGGGGAAGGGCCGCAGCCGGCAAGAAGCACCAAGCTTACAAGAAGAATGGTTGTGTTTTTCATAACAGGATTATAGTGGATGAACGGACAAAGCACAAGGGCTAATCCTCCTTGAGGATGATGCGCCCCGTCCCGCGCACCCAGCTCTGTCTTAGGAGTTCTTCCGTTGTCTTTTCGGCTTCTCTCATTTCAATATGCGTGACGGCCGCGCGTATGGACTCGATATACCTCGGATCCAGGCTCAATTTCCTGATCCCGATCCCCAACAGATAGGGCAGGAACCGGGCCTGGTGCGCCATCTCCCCGCATACGGAAACGTCGACGCCGTGCGTGCGGGCCGCATCGGCCACTTTTTTTAATGTCCTGAGAACGGCCGGATGATGGGGGAGGTAGAAATCCGCCACCTTCTCGTTCGTCCTGTCGACGGCCAGCATGTACTGGATAAAGTCATTCGTCCCTATGGAAAAAAAGTCCGCTTCGCGGGCCAGTTCGCCGATAATCTCCATCACGGCCGGGAGCTCCACCATCATCCCGACATCGGGACGGCCGTTATGCGGCACGCCTTCTTTCTTCAATTGTTTAACGCATTCTTCCACCACATCCCTGGCCTCGACAAATTCATCCAGCGACGAGATCATGGGGAACATGATCCTCAATGGCGCGCCCGCGCCGGCCCGCAGGACCGCCCTGATCTGCTGAACGAAGATCTCCTTGTGTCTCAGGGAAAAACGGATAGAGCGCATGCCCAGGAAAGGGTTCTCCTCCCGGTCATTGGCGAAGTAGGAAAGCACCTTGTCCCCCCCGATATCCAGCGTGCGGAACACGAGCTCGTCTCCCGGCATGCCTTCGACGAGCTTTTTGTAGATGACAAACTGCTCTTCCTCGGAGGGGAAATCCGGCCTGACGATAAAGGGGAATTCCGACCGGTAAAGGCCTATGCCCTCGGCCCTCAGCGACCCGGCGGTCTTGAGATCGCTGAGGAGATTGATGTTGGCCAGTATCTTGACGCTTCTGCCGTCCCTGGTACGTGTCACGACCTTTTCTTCGGACCTGACCTCGGTCATCTGTCCCTTTGTCTTCTGGGCATCCTGAAAAGACCGGAGGATCTCCTCCGACGGGCTGATATAGATATTGCCCAACTCTCCGTCGATAAGGAGCCTGGCCCCGGACGGCAGCCTGAGGAGCCTCGGATAGTCGACGATCACAAGCGGGATGTCCAGTGAACGCGCCAGTATCGCCAGGTGGGAGGTGACACCGCCGCTCAGCAGGACAACGCCTTTGATGCGCGAGGAAGACAGCTTCAGGATGTCGGAGGGCAGCATCTCCCGGGCGATGACAATCCTCTCATGGTGGCGCCCGTCATCCCGGCCGAGCCCGGTCAGATTTTCGATAATCCGGCGCCCGATATCCTCGACGTCGTTCGCCTTCTCGCGCAGAACCCGCTGAGGCATCTTCCGGAACTTCTCGACATAGCGGGTCACGACATGCAGGATGGCCTTGGGAGGATTCATGCCGTCCTTGATGAGGTCGACCATCGGCTGGATGAAACCGCGGTCCTTCAGCATGAGGATCTGGGCGGTAAAGATCAGGGAGGCCACGTCGGAGAGCTTCTCCTCGATCTCGGACTGACAGGCCTCAAGCTGCTCTTCCGTCAACGCCAGGGCCTCTTCGAATTCATCCAGCGAATACTTCTTTTTGAAATTCTCCCGGTTGATCAGTTTCAGCAGATGCCCGCGCTCAAAGATCACGGCCTCACCGCAGGCGAACCCCTTCGCCGCGGCCCGCCCCTTGATGAACCGGATCTCTTCCTGCAGGACAACCCCGGGGTCTTTCTTGGGTTGTTCATGGAGCGTCATTAGGATCTTGGCGGTCTCGATGGTGTTCGCCAGCTGTGAGGTGATCGCCCGCAGGACCCGGACATCCGCGGGTCCGAAGTAATTCTTCATCGTGTTCTGGATGACTATGACGCCTATGCGCGTGTTCCCCCGCTGGATAGGGACCGCCAGAAAGGACTCGTACTGCTCCTCCCCGATATGCGAGAACCATTTATAGTGGGGATGGCGGCTCGCGTTTTTCTCGCAGATGGGACGGAGCTCTTTCAAGGCGAGACCGGTCAGGCCTTCGCCCAGCTTCATCCTCACCCGACCGATGGAGTCCGCGTGAAGGCCCTTGGTAGCCTTAAGGACCAGCTCGTCGCTCTCTTCGTAATACAGATAAACGGAGCAGACTTCCGAGTTCATGTGCCTGGAGATCATCTGGACGATGCGCTGGAGGAAGATGTCCAGACTCGCGGAATCGACAAAGAGGCCGCTGATCTCGCCGATATCGCATATAAGCCGGGAATGGTCTTTGGATTTCGCGGACATGATGTAGGACGGGATTGAAGACCGGATATTCCGGTTTTTGAAGTTTTGGTCTATGAAGGGCCTCGGGAGAGCCCTTCCTTGATTTTTGTCGGGGAGGACGGATTTGAACCGTCGACCCCCTGCTCCCAAAGCAGGTGCGCTAGCCAAACTGCGCTACTCCCCGAATCG